>JAFSRI010000046.1 GCA_017446155.1 Clostridia bacterium
CTGTGAACGGCGCTATGATACCGTGTTCACTTTTCACAACGGCGCGGATTCATACTATTCTGTGCGCGGGTTCAGAGGGTATATTCTTGTCTGAGTACCGGGCTCAATGATATAATCGTTGCGATTTCTTGGACTGTAAAATCGACAAATTCCTGTTTGTCGGGACAAACGGATTGATGATGTGCTGTTTTGGGCTATTTTGTTGGTGTAAAAGCTATAATTTTCGAGCATATTGAAATAGCGTCTAAAATCTTAATTTTATACCATTTTTGCCGTTGGGCTATTTTTTTCAACGATGTGTTCCGCTTTGCGGAACGTGATGTTTGGCTTCGCCAAGTGATGTGCCCTTCGGGCGTGATATGTGCCTGCGGCACGTGAGCGGAACACGTCGCATCACTTGCCGCATAAGCGGCAATCATCACTTATGAGCCTCTTTTACTATATAATCGAATAGCAGGCGGAAGGGCGGATATCAGGAGGAAAGGGCGTCCCGCTAAGCCCGCCGCTTTTACGCGGGACCGCCGGCAGAACGCGGGAACAAACCGACGGACGGAATATGTAAGGACGTTAAGATGTTTGACTACAAAATATATTTCAATCAATATCGCGATGATAATGGATCGGACCTGAAATTATCATTCAATATGCCGGCGGGATATGAAACCGCCAACGGCACTTTTGACCTTGAGTCAAAAACGGTATTCATAAACGCGGATATTTTGAAAGAAGCGCCCGATTACGAAAAAGCGTTTTACCTTTTTCATGAATTGAGGCATTCTTCACAGTATCTCTGCCCCGAATTGTTCGGCGGCGCGATCGGCCGCAGCCTCCAATACGTTATTATGTACGACGGCGCTTGTTATAAGCTTATCAACGGAAAGTATTTCGAGTGTAAACTGGAAGGCGGCGAAGAGTATTTTACAAATATTTACCTTGGACAGCCGTATGAAGTTGACGCCAATAAATACGCATATGAACAAGCGAAAAATATCTTCGGGGATTCGGAAGACCTTCGTGAACTGTATGAATCCTGGATGCCCGGACGGCCTGTGCCGGATGAAGTTTACGGTTTGGTATACGCTTTGATCGACGAAAAAATACAAATGAAAGATCAAGCTGACAATTCCGTTTCGCGGATATAAAAACGATCCCGGCAAATCGGAATTTTCATACATCTTTCAAATCAACACTTCCACCTTTTTGTGTTGTTCATTTCAAACTTTCCATGTGATACAATGGCGTCACAAAACAAAGGAGGGTTCTGAAATGAACACAGACAAAACTTTTGCTGAAAAGATCGCGAGCGAATACGCTCCCAAAGAGACGAGAAAGGTCGTCGCACTGAAAAAACTCGATAACCGCGCCAAACGCCCTGCAAATATCTTCGCTTATACGTTCGGCGTCGCCATGGCGCTTCTGCTAGGCGTAGGAATGTGCCTTTCGATGAAAGTCATCGGCGACGGGAGCGCGATTTTCACAGTACTCGGTGTAGTTGTCGGCGTGATCGGGATCGTGGGCGTTTCGGTCAACTATGCGATTTATAAAAAGATACTTGAAA
>JAFSRI010000047.1 GCA_017446155.1 Clostridia bacterium
CAGCGTTATTAAACCCAACACAGACCCCGTTCCCGTTCAAAACGGCGTGGCTATGATAGGCTCTGTTGTGTTTGACAATGTTTATGACGCTCTTAAAGTTGTTCCGTTTGACGAAACCGAAACACTCATCACACTTATTGGCGACTGCGGTATTACATCAAACGCAGGTTATACTGTAAATGCAAAACAGAATATCGTTCTTGATTTGAACGGACATGTATTATCTTCTGCAGCAGCACTTGCATCATCATCCGCACTTATCACAAATAAAGGTACATTAACTATTAAAGACAGCACTGATACGGCTAAAAACGGTAGCGGCAAAGGAAAACTTACGACAAGTGCAACAAATCCAGATATGCAGGCATGCCCTGGATATGCTAACAATACAATAACAAACATAGGAACCCTTACATTGGAGAGCGGTACAATCGAAATGGCTGCCGGCGGTAAAGCAACATATCCTGTAGATAATAATTCCGGTAGTGCATCTGCTGTATTTACAATGAACGGCGGACATTTGTATAATTTCTTTACAAATGCACTCCGTATGTTCTGCAATAGCGATCAAAATGACAACATCGTTGTTATTAATGGCGGAATTGTTGAGGGATATGGTGCTTTGTGGATGCAGAATCCTAACCATTCGAAAGCGAACAAAGGACAGCTTATAATTAACGACGGTGAATTCAAAACTACTGCCAAAAAGGTTGTAAGCGGAGAACTCGCTTTGGCGGAAGGCCCATCAAACATTACAGTTGATTTTAGCAGAGTGTATAATTATAACACTTCTACATATCAGCAAGCGAATGCTTCGAATATGTATGTGACCATATATGGCGGATTATTTAATGAAAATGTCTGGATAAAAGATCAGGGCGAAGATACATCGAAAGCAGGACATGCAGAAATTAAAGGAGGAACATTCAACGGATATTTGTATGTTGCTCTTGAAAAAACTGTTCAGGGTGGAAAATATATATTCTTTGATTACAACAATGGTACGACAACTTTGTCTGATATGGAAGGATACAATTCTGATGGATATGTATTTACCGATATTGAAAATGGATATTTCAGTGTTGTCCCTGCTAATTAAAAAATAAAATACACCCACACACCCCGCGCGAAAGCGCGGGGTATTTTTATCCCGCGGAAAAATAAAAAGAGAAAAAATGAAAAATAATATATACAAATGAAAAAAAGTGTGTTATAATGGAAGCAATAGTTTGAAAAAGTGTTTAAGAGGGTGAGCGATTGAAGCAAAAAAGTATAATTTTGTTGATAATGTTGCTCATCATACAAGCGGTTGCAACCTCATGCGGGGCGGCGGGCGCGCGAGTGGCGCTCGAGCAAGGCATAGGGGCGGTTTGCCGCGGAGAGAACGAAAAGGCGGCGGCGTATTTCGGCGAGGCGTATTCGGCGAAAGTGGCTGAGCGCGAGTTTGACGACGAGCAGGCGGCGGTATACCGAGCGCTTGCGGGTGAAATAAAGGTAAGTTACACGGGCGAGGACGAGCTCGACGGGGGAATATGTTATATTCCGGTTGAAATCGCGCGGGTTGACCTTGACGGGCTGTCAAGTTATGTTTCGCGGGACGTGTCAGTGTTCGGCGTGTCGGCGATAGAGAGAATTGAGGAGCTTATCGACGACGGCACGGTGAGAGAGAACTTCATTATAACGGAAAAATGCAAGCTGAAAGCGGAACTTTCGGACGGCAAATGGGTAATAAACGTAAGTCAGGCGGAAAACGCGCCGCTTTACGAGGCGTTCGGGCTGTCGGGGTTTGCGCGCTGGCTTGAAAATCAGGGTTAGAAAATATGGCATACGGAAAAGAAAACATAAAACAGAAAATCGCGCAAGACACCGACGGGGTGATCACGGTCGGCAGAAATCCGGTGATGGAGATGCTTCGCTGTGGGCGAGAAATAGAGAAGATATACGTTCAGCGCGGAGAGCGCGAGGGGTCGATAACGAAAATCGTGGCGATGGCTCGCGAAGCGGGGATAATCGTCGATGAAACGGACAAGCGCAGGCTTGATGAAATGTCGGGTGGCTCGGCGCATCAAGGTGTGGCGGCGATAGCGTCGAAGATAAAATATTGCGATATTCAGCATATTCTCGACGTTGCCCGCGAGCGCGGTGAAAAGCCGCTTATCGTCGTTTGCGACGGCGTCGAGGATCCGCACAATCTCGGCGCAATAATACGATGTGCCGACGGCGCGGGCGCACACGGGGTGATAATCGGCAAGCGCAGAAGCGCCCCGATAACTCAAACGGCGATAAAATCGTCGGCGGGCGCTATCGAATACGTTCCGATAGCAAAGGTGCAGAACATAGCGTCAGCCATCGACGAGCTGAAAGAACTCGGTGTGTGGACTTTTGCGGCGGAAGCCGACGGCGAGGATTGCCGCAAGGTCGATTTTAACTGTCCGTGCGCGATAGTGCTTGGCGGCGAGGGCGACGGAGTGTCGAAACTTGTGAGAGAAAAGTGCGATTATACCGTGTCGTTGCCGATGCGCGGCGGGGTAAATTCGCTCAATGTTTCAACAGCCGCTGCTGTTTTGCTTTACGAAGCGGCAAATAAACAGGGAAAATAATTTGCTTAATATAAAAAATAAGCTCTGCGGAGGTACATAATGGCTGAAAACGAAAAAAACAAGATCAATGAGCTGGAATCGTCTGCCGACAGCCTGCTTGCAAGACTGAGCGGACAATTTGAGCCTTCAAAAAAGGAAAATCCGGTTGTCGAAAAGCAGGAAAACGGAGCGGAGATGAATACCGCCGAATTTGAGGTGAATGACGTTTTGCCGTCGGAAGATGAGAGCGTCGTTTTGGCGGAGGAGGCTTCTTTGGACGCCGGCAACGAAAGCACGCCAAGTCAGCTTGAACTGTTTGACGTTCCCGCCGTGGAAGAACGGCCTGCCGAAAATACAACGGTGACTGACAGCAAAACAGAACTCGACAAGAGCTTGGGCGGTCTTTCGGAAGAAAAATATGACGAGCTGTTTGAAAAATACCTTGGCGGCGACAACAAGAGCGGCGGCTCGGACTTTGAATCGTTACACGAATTTATAATCGACCGTCAGGGCGAGGAAGGTTCAAAGAGTCTTCCGAGCGATGACACCTCCGAAAGTATTCGCGACGCTGAATCGTTTGTGGCAGAGCAGCCGCAGGCAGCAGAACCGGAAACCGATGAAGAGAATGACGACGAATACTTCCGTATGATGAAGACGGAAAAGGTAACAATAAAGCAAGATACGGCGGAAGAAAGCGAACTTGAAAAGGACATCAAGGACGCGGAAACATACGTTGAAGAAAATTACAGCGATAATAACGATAATAAGCCGGAGAAAAATCCGAAAAACATAGACGCTTTTTCGACAAATCCCGCAATCAAGAGAGGAAAAGAAAAGAAATCTTTGTTCTCATCGCTGTTCCGCAAGAAAGAAGTCGAAGAAGATAAAACAAAACTTGAAGACGATTATGTAGATAATCTTGGA
>JAFSRI010000048.1 GCA_017446155.1 Clostridia bacterium
ACTCCTTATTCGTTCTGATTTCGTTTAGCCCTTGACAGCGCCGCCCGTGACGCCCTCAACGTAATACTTCTGCAAGAACATGAACAGTATCGTTATCGGGATTGCTACAACGACGCCGCCGGCACAGAACATTGTGTATCGTGTACCGATCTGGTCGTTGTTGAGCCAGTTGAACATACCGACGGCTACATTCATGCCGCTTGACGTTCCGAATGAAACGTATCTTGCAAACACAAAATCTCCCCAAGGCGCCATAAAGGCTGTGAGCATCGTATAAATTACGATCGGCTTTGCAAGAGGAAGAATTATCTTTGTAAGAACCTGTGCGCGCGTCGCACCGTCTACTCTTGCCGCCTCGTCGAGAGATTTCGGTATCGTATCGAAAAATCCCTTTGAAACGTAGTATCCCATGCCCGACGACGCAACATAAACGAGTATCAACCCGGGCACTGCGTTTGCCTGTGTAAGCCCTAAGTCAGCAAGCACGCGATAAAGAATAATCATGGTGAGCATTCCCGGGAACATTCCGAGGATAAGCATAAAACGCATAAGAGGTTTTCTCATCTTGAAACGGAAACGCGAAAGGGTATAACTCATACAAAGAACGATTATCGTCTGCAAAACCGCTACAACGAGCGCCACTACAAAAGTATTGAGATACCAACGGAAAAAGTCCGTTTTGGCAAGATTGATATAGTTGTCAAATCCCCACTGCTGCGGGATAACATACCCCACCGGCATCGCATTTTCAATTCTGAACGATTGCAAAAGAATGAAAATGAACGGGATAAGCCAAATCACGCTTATGATAACGAGAAGAATATGGATAACAGTGTTGCTTATTGCGCGGGAGGTTTTTAATCCCATGCTGTGCTTTTTTTCTGCATTTTTCATTATTGGAAATCCTCCTCGTTTTTAACTGACGGCAACAGTCCGTAAACTATAAGCGATATTACGGCAACCACGGCAAACACCAAAATACCAATGACAGACGCCAAATTGTATTCGGAATTTGCTCCTGTCGTAATCTTAAACAGCCATGTGATAAGAAGGTCGGTATATCCATCCGAGCCGGACGCGGCGGAAGCCGCCGAGTTTGTCGGTGCACCGCCCGTAAGAAGATATATTACGTTAAAGTTGTTCATGTTGCTCGTAAAACTCGTAAGCAAATACGGCCCTGTAATAAACAGCATATACGGCAACGTAATTTTTGTATATTGCTTCCACGGGCTTGCGCCGTCGATTTTCGATGATTCGTAAAGATCCTGCGGAATATTCATAAGTATTCCCGTCGCTATAAGCATAAGATACGGGATTCCTATCCAAATGTTTATAACAATTACCATCACTCGCGGCAGCAGTCCGTTGTTTGCCGTACTGCCCCAGAAGTCGATAGCGTCTTTTATCCATCCGAGGTCTTTAAGTATACCGTTGACTATACCGTTGAGCGCAAACATTTTCGACACATACAACAGTGAAATAAACTGAGGGATCGCTATTGTGAGAACGAGGATCGTCCTCCAAACCTTTTTCATGCGTATTCCCTTTTTGTTTATCATCATAGCGACGAAAATTCCGAGGAAATAGTTTGTAAACGTTGCAAAGAACGCCCAGATTAGCGTCCATGTAAGAACTTCGCCGAACGTTGCCGCATAAGATTGAACGCTGCCTGACGAGTTGGTTGACCAGTTGAGGATCGTGTTGAAGTTGTCAAGCCCGACCCAATGGAAAAGGTTATTTGTGTAACCGTTGTTCGTTCCGCTGTAATTTGTAAACGCTACCAATATCATGAAAATTATAGGTAACACGGTGAAAACCACGATTCCCGTCATCGGAAGCGCAAGCAACGTTTTGTGGAAATTATCATCAACGAGAGAGCGAAGGTCGTCTTTTCCGCTCTTCAATTTTTTGCCTGATTTAATAATACTCTCGGCTATTTTATTCTGCTTTATATTAACACGCCACGTGTAGATGAGCGCTACGATGAAGAATATAGTCAAAACGCCGTAGAGCAAAATTTTAAACGAGTTGTCGTTATATTGATATATGTAAGCGTCAAATTCCTCATTGTATACCTCGGCAGGGCCGAGCTTTCCGAGCGACGGAAGCATACTGAGCCAATATCCGCCGCCGAATATCATGTATACAATGAAGGCTATCTCAAATAAAAGGAACAATATACCGCGGAGCACCTGCCCGCGCGCGATAGAGCCGAAGCCCATTATAAAGAACGAAATTTTCGTTTTCCAATCTCCGTAAACAAATGTGTTTACAATATCCGATATTTCATGCGCTATACCAAGGCCGATCTTTTTAAAGAACCTTCCCACGGCAAATACGGCGTTCTTTATGGCGTTGGGAATTGAAACGAAAAAGAGCGCGATCTTATAAAAGAACCGCTGTATCTTTTTCAAGCGCAAATATTCCAAATCGCTGTATCTTTTCATAAAAGCTCCTAATATCCAAAATTGTTTGGAGCCGTCGCCCGGCCCCAAACAATTCTGTTAAGACAAAGTTTATTTTATTTTGTTACAAGTGTAACTTCGCCTGTGCTTGCTTCAAGATGAATTACAAACGTGCCGTCTGCTTCAACCTTGAAGTTATCGCTCGGATATGCAACATTCCAGCTCTTGCCCTGACGAACTTTGAATTCTTCGCCTGCTTTGAGCTCGATCGGTGCGGTTTCCCAAACGCCTGTTGAAACTTCCGTCATTGCAATATCAACCGACCATGTGTCGCCGCCGATGCTGCCGATAACGGTGAATGCGTTCTTCTCGTCTTCGGACATTGAGAAGAGAGCGTCTATCTTGTTCTTGTAATTATCAAGAGCTGCCTGAAGTCCTGCGTCGTCTGTAGCGGCTTTAACGTCGTCTGCAATAACCTTAGCTATATCCCACCATGAACCGTGGATCTGTCCCTGAGGAACGGAGTACGGAGACTGAGAGAGAAGAGCTGCAAGACCGGGGTTAGCCTGAACGGCTTCGGATTTCTGAGCGTTGGAGTTTGCGGGACCCCAAGAGAGAGTGTTGAAGCGTTCCATCTGGCATTCTTCGCTTGTAAGATACTGAGCGAGTTTGTGAACAGCTGCCTGTTTTGCGGCGTCTGTCTGGGGTTTAACACCCATAAGTTTGCATCCGTTGAAGGATCCGAGGTGATATGTTTTGCCGTCTACTTCAAATGAAGGAAGATCTGCTACTCCCATATTGTCGCCGAGATAACCCTTTACAGCTTCAAAGTCCCATGTACCGGAAACGACGATAGCTGCTCCGCTTGCAAACTCAGAGCCCTTGGAGGACGAGAGATGCATTTTGGAATCAACGAGTTTCTTCATTCCCTTAACGGCAATAAGGCCTTCGGGAGAATTGAACGTGTCATGAACGGAAAGGAAATTGCCGTCGCTGTCTGTCGTCCAATCGGAAACGCAGCCTGTTGCAAAGAACCATGACGCTGTGTACCAAGCGCCGGTGTTTGTTTCAAATGCGAAGTATTTTCCTGCTTTTTCGCAGTCCTCGATAAGTTTTTCAAGGCTGTCAACGTCTGCGTCCGGTATTACGCTCTTGTCGTAATACATAAAGTATCCGTTATCTGCCGTAAGCGGATATGCGAAGAGGTCTTCGCCACTCTTAGCCGCTGCAACAACGCCTGCGTCGTTAGCTTCGGAAACGGTTTTAGCAGCCGCAACGCCGAGCTTAGCGAGTGCGTTTGCCTGAACAAGTCTTGCGAACTGGTCCTGAGCGAAGCAGTAAATGTCACCGCCTGCTTCAACGTCGGTAACCATGTTCGTTCCCGCGTCAGCTTCGGAAACGGGTTCGATCGTAGCGTTGAATTTAAGACCGTCTGTGTTTGTTTCGTTGAACTTAGCTATCTGAGATTTCGTCAGTTCAACAGCGTTCTCAGCAACCCATACTTTGATGTCGTATGAGGTTTCTTGCTTTTTTGCGCCGCAGGCGCAAAGAAGGAGAACCATTGCCGCTACCATAAGAACGGCAACAATGCTTTTGAATTTCATGATGATTCCTCCAAAAAATAAATTTGTTTGACATTTGTCATTGAAAAACGTTTGGCGCATATCATTCAGTGTCAGACACACTGAATGACCCCCAATTGGGGGTCGCTTAACATTTTTCACAAAGACTATTTATATTTTATATCATTAATTAGTAAAAGTCTATATATAAAATGTTGAATTTTTTTGTGAATTTTATTCAAAAATGCTTTTTTAACTCATCGAATTGAGCAACGCGTCGTCGATTTTTCCCCAAGCGCCGTTGCCCTCGCCCGCGCACTTGACGTAAATTCCGACCGTCAGCGTTTGCCCTTCGTCGATTACTATGTCGCGTATCACCGGCGTGTTCCATGAGTTATATCCGTTAATCTCCGTATGGCATGTTTGCACTTCTTCGCCGTCGATTTTGACATAAGAATATATATCCTGTTCGCCTCCGTCGCCACCCATGATAGATATTGAGAATTTATATTTTCCTCCCGGCAAATCTGTTAAATTCTGCTCCAACGTAAATTCTACGCTGTTGCTCTTCGCGCTCCAAAAATGCATATGATACTGGCCCGTCAGAGAATCCGTCGCTTTCTTTTCTATATACAGTTCGTCAGCGCCGCCTATGTCGTTCAGTTCCCATGTGCCCATTTCACCCGTTTCAAAGCTGTAATTGTCCATGAAGTTGTATTCGACCATCGAAACGTAGCAATGCGCTTCAAGTCCGTCGGCACTTCCCTTTATATCATATTTTTTCACACCGCCGCTGTACATTTCCGATAGCATCTCGTCCGTTATCTCCCATTTAACCGGTACGGCGCGTTTGCTGTCGTCATTCATCACGGCGTTCACTTTCTCCGGCAACACTATTTTGCCGTTGAGGTCAACGATAAGGTTTTCGTCTTCGATCGCGTCCGCCTTAATCTCAACTTCGTTGCCGTATTTTACAAGATTGAACACACGAAGTGATTGAAGAGGCTTGCCGTATCTGTCGAAGAAAGCTTGATTATCTACTGCGCATCCGCCGTAGTATTTGCCTGCGTCGTTGGGATCGTAATCCGACGCAAAGTATGAAGCCCAGCCCGAACCGTGCTTTTCCCATATAGCGCTGTTTTCCTCCCAAGAGTTCCCGCCGACGGTGATCCACGTTCCTTCCCAATAAACCACGCCTATACCGTTTTTCGTCTTTGTTGCGATGGTATCGATTATATTGCGAACGGAATTTGCCTGACCTTGAACGGTATATGGATAATTTTTCTCATATGTACCGCCGTCGGAGATAGTATTCCCGTAAAAGTCGGTGTCGTCCGACGTATAAGCATATGACGTTTCCATTACCATTACTTTTTTGTTATATTTTTCGGCTATTTCAGAGAGCACCGTCGAAAGATTATCGAGCGTTCCGTGCCAATATGGATAATATGACGACGCGAAAACGTCATAATCGACTTTATAATAGTCAAGCCTCCACGCATAATCGGCATAAGCGCCCGACTTTTCGGGGTTTGCAAAATGCACCGCCACAAGTGCCTTCGGGCATATTTCGCGCGTCGCCTTAGCGCCCGCCTGCATCAGGTATTGAATGTTGAACCATGTTTTCTCACCGCAAAGCGAGCCGTTCGTTTCATTACCAACCTGAACCATTCCGACGTCAGCTCCCGCTGCTTTCAGCTTTTTTAAGCAGTCTTTTGTAAACTCATATACCGCCTCGGTCTTTTGCTCTATGTCCATCTTTGCCCACGCCTTAGGCACCATTTGCTTTGCGGGATCCGCCCAAAAATCGGAATAATGAAAGTCTACTATCAGCTTCATTCCGTATTTGGCGGCGCGTTTGCCTATTTCCACGGCTTTTTCAATATCGTTGTTCCCTCCGCCGTAGCCGTTTCCGTCAGCGTCGTAAGGATCGTTCCACACTCTTACTCTTATATGGTTTACCCCGGATTGAGCCAACGTTTTAAAAACGTCCTGCTCTTCGCCGTCGAAGTTATAGTATTTGACTCCGCTCTCTTCTTCGGCAATGACTGACGACGCGTCCATTCCGAAAATAAATCCGTCGGGGATAGACTCGACCTTTTTTACATAAAGGTCGCTCCCTTCTATCTTTTTGTTCGGAATAACGCTCTCGCCGCAAGCTGTCAGAATAAGCGAACAAGCAATTATCACCGCCAAAATCAACGCTGTCTTTTTCATGTGTCATTTCCTCATTTCAGTTTGATTATTTCATCGGCTATGTCGATTGCATAACCGTCGTTTGAACCGTTCATCTCACCCGCGTGAGGTGAGTTTACCCCGTAAAACAGATAATAGTCCTGCCCGCCGTAATCAATATATTCTCCGGCCGAACCGTCTCCCGTTTGCGCGTCATAAATCTTTATGCCGTATGAAACTCCGTCGTAAACGAAGCATTCTTTGTTTTCATTCGTTTTGTCGAGCGGCAAGAATGATTCTATATATTTTTCCGCGTTGTCCGCCCCCACGATGTATATATCAGCATGCGTCAGGGCGTGCTCGTCAAACATAGCGTATGAAAAAGGATGCACCTGTATCAGCATTATCTTTTCCGGCTTTTTCGAGCTGAGATAATCTGCCAGTGCATCGTCGCGAACACTTTCAGCATCAATAAACACGGTTATCTTTTTTTTCGGAGATACATCGGTTTTTATATTGAAAAGCCAGCTCCAAATTACAGTGGAAAGCAAAACCCAAACAAGACACAAAAGTACCTTTGAAAAAATCTTTTTAACCGTTTTCATTTTCCACTCCGATCGCCGCCAAATAACCGTTTACGGTATACAAAACATATCTGCCGCCGTCCCTCGGCAAAAGCGGCACCTCCTCCGCGCTTACGTTTATTCTTTGCTCTCCGCCGTCGGTTTGCACACGCATTGGGCGTATTATAATGCTCCCCGGTATCTTTATATCTTTTTCACCGATCACAAACGTGCCGACGAGTTTCTCCCTCTCGCCCGAGATCATTCGTTTTGCATGTTCGGCGCTGTGTTTTACGTCGATTACGGCAAATGAATAAAAATAAATCGCCGCACACCCCGCAACTCCGCTTACAATTATCACTATGCGTCGCATCGTTTTTTCGTTTGACACGTCGGTAAGCAGAAACAGAATCACGCAAAAAATGAGCGCGGCAAAAACAAAGGCGTAAAAAACCGCCTTTGCAACTTTCAGTTTTCTGTTTTGTTTTGATTGTGACGCTGTATCATACAGTTCAATTATGTTTTTCATGTAAAAATTATATCACGCAAAAAGCATTGATGTCAATACGCAAAACGTGCAAAATTCATAAAAGAACTGCCGTATTTTGCACAAAAATGCGTCAAAATGCTCACAAAAAACGTGCCGAGGCAAAATACGAACTTGACAAAGCCGACGGCGTAAAGTAATATAATGTTATAATGAAAAATCCTGGGAGATATTTTATGAAAAGCAAATTAACGTTTTCTGTTATTATTTTGCTTGTTCTGTCGATTATGGTTTCGGCATGCGGCACGGTAAAACAGACAAGGGATAAATCGGGCAAATATTTTTTAAATGAAAATAGCGAGGCTGTAATTGACGACGTAGTTTTCTCGTCAGAAAAGTCCACCGCCGACAACAACCGCGTTTTTTATGAGATATTCGTCGGTTCTTTTTCCGATTCCAACGGCGACGGCATAGGCGATATACGCGGAATTATAAACCGTATGGATTATTTAAACGACGGAAACGACTCATCCGGCACAAGCCTTGGAATTGAGGGCATTTGGCTTACGCCTATATTCAAATCTCCGTCATATCACAAATATGACGTGACGGACTATTACACGATAGATCCTCAATTCGGGACAGCTGATGACTTAAAAGAGCTCATTTCCCTTTGCCATGAAAGAAACGTTAAAATCATAATCGACCTTCCGATAAATCACACAGGCTATCTCAATCAATGGTTCATAAGTTTTCTTAACGCTCACAGGCAAGGTGATACGGAAAGCAAATATTATAATTATTACTGCTATTATTCGGCGGGTGAAAGCGCCCCTGCGGGCAGGTCATATTCACAGCTTTCCGGTACAAACGATTATTACGAATGTAATTTTTCGGGCGATATGCCCGAACTTAACTTCGACAATCCGAACGTAAGACAGGAAGTGCTAGACATAGCAAAATATTATCTCGATATGGGAATTGACGGGTTCAGATTTGACGCCGCAAAATATGTTTATTTCGGAGATAATAAAAAATCCGTCGATTTTTGGGAAGAATACATCGGAAAGCTTCGAGAGATAAAAAACGATATTTACGTTGTGGGTGAAGTTTGGGACGGCGCAGGAATAATCGAAATGTATGAAAATGTAATGAACTGTTTTGATTTTACCGCATCTCAGGTAAACGGTATCATAGCCGAAACTGCAAAGGCCGGAAACGTGAACAATTTTACAAAATATGTAAACAGCTATGTTTCACGAAAGAAATCAGCCGAAACAGACCCTGCAATTATTCCGTTCGTATCAAATCATGATATGGATCGCGCGGCAGGATATCTTACGGTTGCGGGCGGAGCTATGAAAGTAGCCGCAAATCTTTATATTTTGTCGGCCGGTTCCCCGTTTATTTATTACGGCGAGGAGCTTGGTATGCGCGGCTCGCGAGGCGGTGCCAACACTGACGCAAACCGCCGTTTGGCGATGCTTTGGGGCGACGGAGATACAGTTAAAGATCCCGTCGGCGCAACATACGGCACGTCAAGCCAAATAGACACGACGGCAAAAGACCAGTCAGCCGACGGTGACAGCCTTTATTCATATTATAAACGTCTTATAATGATAAGAAAAGCCAACCCTGAAATTTGCCGCGGCGAATATAAAGCCGTCAATTTCACCGGGATGAAGCTCGGCGGATTTATCTCGACTTATGAAGAAAAAAGTGTGTTTGTTATACATAACACGTCAAAAAGTTCCGTCACGGTTGACATTTCTTCGTTTACCGACATTGACTTCACATCCCTTGCCGCCGTTATCGGCGTTGAGGATGCGTCACTTGATGGAACAACGCTTACCGTCGGCGGACAAACAAGTGTGGTGATAAGATAAAAACAATTACTTGAAATTTCAAAAAACAGATATACCAACAAAAAATGAAACAGCAAAAACACCCGTTTTCTCTTTGCATATCAAGAAAAAATATCTTTTGCGCCATACCGCGCAAAGGCATGAACATCTATCGTCCGTCAAACAGTATAACCGTATTAATTGACGAAAATCGGGACGGTTTCGTCTACAGAAAAATGACAGTTTCAAATGAATCGGAGAATGAAAGCGAGCAGATATCGGCACCGCTTATTCTTGATACGGCGCTTGAATGCAAAACCTCTGTTATTATAAGATCTCTGCGCGGCGAGGACTGTTCAAAGTACAGTTTTCTTCCCGTCGAAAGCCGACTTTCAGAAGGCGATTCGCTTATATTTGAACCGACGGGCGGACGCTCGTCAAGCACGACCGCTTTTCCGGTATTTGAGGTTGAATGTGACGGAAAAACGTTTATATTTATCATCGGCTGGACAGGACAGTGGCGGGTATCTTTCAAAAAAGAGCATGAAAAGCTTAAGATACAAGCCGGAATAAGATACGCCGATTTTTTCCTGTATCCAAAAGAGTCTGTCACGCTTCCCTCCGTCATGTATGTTTGCGGAGATGACGCCCGGCTGACAAGGCAACTTTTCCGCAGAGTGCTGATAAACCGCATGGCACCTGAAAACCTCACTTCGCTACCGATTGCGATCCAACCGTTCGACAGATATTATTACGGTAAGAATCCCGAATGGCAAACGGAATCAGGACAGTTGAAAACGCTTGCGGCGGCTGAAAAATGCCGTGGATTTGACGTTTTTTGGATTGACGCCGCGTGGTTTGACGGAGGCTTTCCGACAGGCGTTGGAAATTATCGCTTCGCCGCAGGATTTCCGCAAGGGGTAAAGAAGATATCCGACGCCGTGCACAAGGCGGGCATGAGATTCGTTTTGTGGTTTGAGCCGGAGCGAGCATATAAGAACAGCGACACATATCTTTCCCATCCCGAATTTCTTTTGATAAGCGAAAGCTCCGCCCGATTGGTTGACCTCGGCAATGACGACGCACTTTATTTTGTTTTCAATGAGGTATCGAAAATTATAGAAGAAAACGGTGTCGATATATACAGGCAGGATTTCAATATCGATCCGCTTCCGTTTTGGCTTGAAAACGACGAGGTCGGCAGACACGGCATTAAAGAAATAAAGCACATAAACGGTCTATACAAGCTTTGGGATATGTTGCTGAAACGTTTTCCCCACCTGCTGATCGACAACTGCTCAAGCGGCGGCAGACGCATCGATCTCGAAACGCTCAGGCGTTCCGTCGTTCTTTGGAGAAGCGACGTTGCGTGCTTTGAACCGTCTGAAAAATATCCGACGGATGTTATAAATCAAAACCAAACGCTTGCGCTAAGCGGGTATATACCTTTCCAATCGAGCGCCGCATGGGTCGATAAAGCATATTATGTTCGCTCCTCCATGACACAAGGACTTGCGTGCGCGTTTGATATTTTAAGCCCTGACGTTGACTGCGAAAGAATATATAGGCTGTTGAATGAAATCCGCCGACTTCAAAAATACTGGAAAGGCGACTTTTATCCGCTTACTTCTCCCACTCTTTCCGAGGACAATTTTTGCGCATATGAGCTTTCACTCGGCGAAAGCGGCTTTGCCGCGATTTTCAGACGCGGAGAATGTGAAAAAGATACATATCGGCTGACGCTTGAAAACATTGACATTTTCTCGCTTTACTCGGTTTCCGTCAGCGATGAAACGCTTGAAATATCATATTTTGAAGTTTCCGGAAAAGAGCTTTCATGCGGCTTTGACGTGAAAATAAAAAACAAAAAAGAAAGCGCCGTTGTTGAATTTAAGAGAATATCGGACAGCCGATGAAATTGAGTTGTCATTTACGGAAAACAATGAACCGATAGGCATTTCGCACAGCAATTTTTCAGATGGATACATCGGTCAAGCGAATAAAATTTTAAAGCTTTTACAAAAGTTTAAAACACCTTCCGCAAAAATGCAGAAGGTGTTTTTTTGTTATCTGTTAAGCAAATATACCGCCAAATTAAGATATGCCGCAAACGTTAGCCACAGAATATACGGTATTTGCAACATTCCCGCGGTTTTGTTTATCTTGTTGAACTTCACGATCATCACAAGCACCAAAACCCACAAAAGCACAAGCCAAATAAATGAGAAAAGGAAAATTTCAAGTTTAAAGAAAAACAGCGGCCAAAAGAAATTTACAAGAAGCTGCAAGCCATAAATAAATAGCGCCGTCTTTTTTTCTCCTCTTGATACGTGTTCTTTATATACAAGATATGACGACACCCCCATCAATGCGAAAAGTATCGTCCATACTATCGGAAAAAGCCAAGCCGGCGGTGACAGCGGCGGCTTTACCATAGCGCCGTATTCTTCCCCGGCGCTGAAAAGAACGCCTGACAGCGTTCCGACGATGAGCGGAATTGCAAGAAAGATAAGTATTGTCCAAAATTTGTTCTTTTTCATAAAAAAACCCCCTTTTTACGTAATGATTTTACGCTACAAAGGGGAATTTTATTCATAAAAAGCGTTTTTTCAATTAAACATATGCGCCATAGCGGGCGAAATATTTAATTTTTTCGTTTATGAGGTTTTTTCCGGCACTATGCCATAGAGTTTTTGACTCAATAATTTATTACAAGAACTTTTCCTTTGCCCATATCGGCGCCTACAAACGTTCCGTCATATGTAAAGAACGTTTCGTCGCCGTCAACGGTGACGCTCTTCGGTCTTGAAATCGAGAAAACTTTTACGCTGTGCGTGCGCTCGTCGCTCTCACCGTCGAAATGTCCTTCTCTTTCTCCAATGCAAACGGTGACTTTGCCCTTTTCCTCGGCGCAGGTAAAACGCGTGTGCGTTCTTTCACCGTTTTCATATCCGAGTGTGATACCGTCGTCCTCATAAAAATCGTATGACGATGTGCCCTCTGGATAAATTTCAAGAATAACGTTTGCCGTATCCGTCGAATCGATAAACTGTCTGGGTTTTTCGGTTGGTATGATAGCTCCGCCGCGAGCAAACAGCGCGCCGCCGCGATTTGCCGGGATTTCAAGTTTTATCGTCTGCCCGCCTTCATATATTTTACCCGTCCAATAATCAATCCATTTGCTTCCGCGAGGCAGATAGATCGTATCACTAAACGCGCCCACAAGCAGATTTTCACCGAACATATACTGAGTAACTGTGTTTGAGCATTCCTCATCGTCGAACATAAGCGGCATCGCACGACAGAAAGATGTGCCGGTAAGGTTTGTATTGATAGCGGTGGAATAAATATAAGGCATAAGTGTGTAGCGGAGATTATCGTAGAACGCAAAGAACTGTTCCATCTCGTCGCCTGCCCACCAAGGATGCTCAAATCCGCTCCATGAATTGAGCTGGCACCACGCAAGGAAGAAGCCGTAATGGATGGCAGACTTGTCGTGAATGTTCATGTCGCATGAAACAGAAGAGAATGCGCTAAGCGACAGGTTCAGCATCCATGCGAGGGATTTTTGCCTGCCGCCGTTGTCGCCCGTCGTCGCCGCGGTATAAGCGCCTGTTGACGTATATCCGCCGCAGAAATGGTGCATCGGGCGAATGCCGACGTGAGCTTTCGCGCCCTGATACATCTCTTTTACGCAAAGCGTCTGCATAAGATTGTGCATTTCGGGCTCCGCCTTGCCGTTAAGATAAACTCTGCCCTCGTCGGCGCTGTCGCAAACGTGGCATGGGTCAACTTTGAACGCATTTGCGCCGTCGTTCATAAATCCGCGAAGATGGTCGAACCACGCGGGAACGCCGAAGTCGGTCGTGTTACCGGCGAGGTTTTCTTCATGAGCGGTGAAATCATGCTGGCAGCAGAGCCAAAGCTGTAATTTGTAGCCATAACGATGCAATGCTGATGAGAAAAATCCGCGATGCGCTTCATGAGGATTATCTTTTCTTGCCCAATCGTTTATAAAGAAACGCTCGGTGTTCCACTTTTTATCAACTGAAAAGTCATAACGTTTCGCCATCCATCCGGGTTCAAGGCTAATCGTATCGACCGGATATTTCTTCTCGCGGAATTTTTCAGCCGTGTGCATCACTTCAAATTGATCGGCATAATACTGCTCGATAAATGTAAGGCCGTGCGCCCATTTCGGCAAAAGGATAGGTCTGCCGGTGACGTATGTGAATCTTTCAAGCAAGGCTCTGAGATCTTCGCCGGCGAAAATCATAAAGTCGATGTCACCTTGCGGCAAATACCAAACTATTTCGTTTTCGTTTCTTGCGCAAACGTCAACACCATGCCAGAACGTAGAGTTGCAAAGTATGCCGTAGCCTGCCTTTGTCATAACGAACGGTATCGGAATCTCACAACGCTGATAAATAACTCTTTCAAGGTATGTCTTTCCGTTGAGGATAAGTCTGTCGTCGTTGCTTTCGCCGAGTCCGTAGAATTTCTCGCCTTCCGTCGAGAACGTAACGTATTTCGGGTCGGTTTCAAAATCCACCGTTCCGTAGTTGCGCTTTGCTTCGTCGCCGATTATCTGTCTGTATTCTGGTCTTAGGCCGCACAGTTTTTCATCCATGTATTTTTTCATTTCGTCAACGTGTTCGCCAAACTGCATCGTGCGCGCAAATTTGCCCGATGAAAAACTCAGCTTACCGTCGGAAAACGTAACGGAAAGTTCTCCGGTTTTTACACCGTTTTCAATCTCATCGCCTGTTTCGTCCGGCTTGCGGTAAATATTGTAACGCTCGAAAAGCGTAGGGGCAAAATCGCGGCTTACCCATACTCTTACGATGTTTTCCGCGTATGCGGAGATTTTTAGAGTCTTGTCTCCCAAAACAAAAGTTTTTTCAGTCATGTGATTCCTCCGTTATATATTTTTTCGCGCACACGCCGCAAGGTTTATAGCCTTCCTCCAACATCTGTGCGAAATCATTTGCCTTGATAATCTCTTTATTTTCGTCTTTTATTATACTCGCGCTGTAACAATCCTCTGAAATATGAAAAATTCCGGACGCCTTATTGAGAATAACGATATATTTTCCATCCTCGTCAAGCGAATACGGCTGTTTTGTTTCAGTGTGAAATTCCATAATTTCGGCGTCGGAAAGATCGGTGCGAACTTTGACGTCCGCCCGTCCGCACGAACAAAGCAAAAAACATAAGACGGTCAAAATGCAAATCAGCTTTTTCATATTTTCTTATACACTCCATATTCGTTTTTTCCGTCGGAGAGTATCATCACACATGAACGCGGCTTTATTTCATGGCTTTCGCCAATGCCGCCTCCGATGAGTTCCTTGCTTTCAGCAGACGATGAGAAAACGTAAGTGTCGGCGCTTCTGTTTACAACGGCGCAAATCATTTTGCCGCCGCTTGTGCGCTGAACACAAAGCACGTCAGCGTCCGCATAGACAAGGCGCATTTCGCCCGAAAACAGCTCTCGGTGCGCTTCTCTTATCTCGCCCAGCTTGCGATAAAAACCGAGCAGTTCCCCGTTTTCTCTGCCCCACGGATAAGGTCTTCGGCAAAACGGATCTCCGTATCCCTGCATACCTATTTCGTCGCCATAATAAATGCACGGTATTCCGGGCAGCACAAACGATAGCAAATATGCCATTTTCACAAGCGCAATGCCGAGTTGTTCTTCATCGTGTGAGAGCTTTGCCGCCGCCTTTTCGTCCTGCGTCATACCTTTCGGATCTTTTCCCGCAAGTGCGGTAATTATTCGCTCCGTATCGTGAGACGATATGACGTTCATCAGCAAATTTGCCGCCTCCGGCGGATAATTATCGTATATATCGC
>JAFSRI010000049.1 GCA_017446155.1 Clostridia bacterium
TACAGTTCTACAATAATGAACGTATTCAACTTAAAACAAAACTGACACCACTCGAAAAGCGATGTCAGTTCGTTGCTTAATTTTTAATATTTTCTACCACAGGGGTGTTTTTTGTGCTGCCCGCACAATTTGGGGCAGTTCATTTCGGCAGGGGGGCATTTATTTAGCAAAAAAATAAGCTTTTGGGTAAATTATTTTGAAAAAACACGATAAAATACATAATTTAATGCAAATACCCACTTGATATTTGTAATAAAAAATGATATATTAAATACATATAAGCAAGAATATGCCTTGCGTTTTAAATGCCTTGCCTAAAAAAGCGAAAAGAAGAAATTGAAAAGTGTCAATTATTCTTTCTATGCGTACTTTTTTGCGATATGCTGAATTGCGGCGGGGGAAAAACATGATAAGGAGCAAATTATTATGTCGTTCAAAGGAATTGGAATTAAAGTGTTCGCCGTGATCATTGCTATCGTTGCAATTGCCGCGGGCGTCTATTTTACGTTCTTCCAGTCGAAGGGCTTTGTAAAGACCGACGCCACCATCGTTGACATTAAGGTGATTCCGTCTGAATTTTCAAATGACGATCCGACTTATGAAGTAACGGTGCAATACACGGTTGACGGAACGCAATACACTGAAAAGCTCGGCAGTTACAGCCCGTCATATAAGGTCGGTAAGACCATAAGCGTTCTTTACGATCCGAACGATCCGAAGGTCGTTCACGAAGGCGGCGGAATGGGAATATACGTTCTCATCGTCGGGATCGTAATTTTAGCCGTTGTAATTTTTTCAACAGTAAGAAAAAAGCAATCGCTCAAGAAAGTCAAAGCGGCGCAGAACGGGGCAACGTATCAGCCTTCCGAGCTCGGAGCCGAGCGCGAGCTTTACTTTATCACCGATACCGGCACACCGAAATACGGCCATCGAATCGAGGATTCGAGACGCAAAGTGCTGATAGAGGCAAAAATGACGAAATTCACACTTACTTCCCCCTTTGGATTTGACTTTATAAATCACGAAAACGGCAAAACCACACCTCACCTTATCGGTCACGAGGAAGAGTCTCAGTGGGGAACGCTTCTTCTCGACAGTCACTATACAATCTCGTTTGACGGAGAGGACATCTGGAAACACCTGAAAAGAAACGGCATCAAGGTCGATTCCAGCTACGGCGGCGGCAGCGGAAAGCTGCTCGGAACAAATTACGTTATATTCAGAGACGGCGTAGAGATTGCCCGCGTTGAAAGCACGGGATCAAACGTTCATGAAGAGGACGCCGAAACGAAGAGCAAACTCGGAACGCTCGTTCCGGTGCAGGGCTTTTTCCGCATTTGGACGAGAGAGCAAAACCTCGACCTTCTGTTTGTAACGCTCATCGCCTTTGCAAGAACCGGCGCGAGCGCCGACAACGGCGGAAACTACAAGACGCTGTTCAACACGTTCAGAAAATAAAAACAAGTCAAGCCGATCCGCGCGGACGGGGAATTGTCGAAAGATGATTTAGGGCAAATAAATTATTTGGTTTCGCAACCGGACGATCGCGCGGAGAAGCAAAATGCTTAACACAAAAAAACGGAGAAAAAAATGATCGGATATATATTCGGCGGCATAGTGGTGCTTGCAATAATTGTCGGCATTATATACAGTATATTAAACAAAAATAAAATCAGAAAAAACGGCATCGAAGCCGACGCTGTGGTTTGCCGCATCGAGGAATCGACTTCATATGACGAAGAGACCGGCACGAGCTCGACGACGTATCGTTATTTTGTAAAATACACGACGAAAACGGGAGAAACCGTTGAGGCCCGTCTCGCCGATCCTCCGCGCACGGCTGTCGAAGGTACACAGCTTCGCATAAAATATTTGCCTGAAAAGCCGAAATTCGTAATAATGGCGAAGAAATAACGGTGTTTTATCAGCCTCGTTTTAAAAAAACAAAACGGGGCTATTACACTTTTCACGGCCTTATCGAAAACGGCGGAAAGATTTGATCAATCGCTAAAAAAGTCGGTGTTTTCGCCGCATATAAGAGAAATTATGCGATTGGATAATTGACGAAAAACTTTAAAAGAAAGACAGCGGGCGAAATGTCGGAGAGGATAATTTCAGGCAAATAGCTGATAACCGACATAGAAGTTGACGATTAAAACAAAACAAACGATACAAATAAAAGATACAATTATTTTTCAAAAGGAGATATGCTATGCCTGAAAAAAGCGTAAGAGAGATGAACAAATATGAGAGGCTGCACTATTCTCTGGCTTCACGAACTTTTCACGCGGTGCTTATCGGCGCGATAATCCTCGGACTCGTATCGCTTCTGGTCGGGCTCGGATTATATGCGATAGCACTTAGCGGTCAGTACATCGGGGAGGCTTTCGAGGTGTCAAAAAACGCACGCGCCATAATCGACAAGGTTGCCGATATAGCTCCCATGGCTGAGGAGACGATGAAAATTTATTCATCGATGACAGACGCTGAGCGCGCCGAGGTAGGAGAGGATAACTACTATGCAAGGTTTTCATCGGTTGAAAACAGCGAAAATTACACGCAGGTGCGCTCGATACTTAAAGATTTCTCGGAAAGCAGCGACGTTGACGACGTATATTTCGGGATGTACGATGAAAAAACAGGAAAGCTTGTTTTCATAGTCGACCCCGACGACAGGACGGAAGACATTTATCGCGCGGGCGATTATGAGGACGTTTCGCAAAAAGAGATTGAAAAATTCCTCAACTGGAACGGAGAAGGGCGGCTTTATCATATCACAAAAACGGAAAGCGACGGATGGCTTTGCACAAGCGGGTATCCCGTAATGAATTCCGAAGGAAAGCCGGTCGGCTTTATACTTGCCGACGTAACGCTCGGAAACGTTGCCAACGGAATGAAAAATTTCGTTTTGCAATACGCCATTGCAATGGTTGCCGTAGTAAACCTGCTTGCTATATTTCTTACGCAGCATATGAAGAAAGCGCTTGTAAAGCCGATAAACGCCATAGCGGAGGCGGCGGGGAAATATGTTGCTGACAGACGTTTGGGCAAAAAAGATACAGGCCATTTTTCTTCACTTAACATATCGACGGGCGACGAGGTCGAAAATCTGGCGCTGATAATGGCGGATATGGAAAAAGACCTTTCAGACTTTGAAGATAGCCTGACGCAGGTAACAGCCGAAAAGGAACGAATCGGAACAGAGCTTGCGCTTGCCACACGCATTCAGGCAGATATGCTGCCGAATATCTATCCCGCTTTCCCGGATCGCGCGGATTTTGACATTTACGCAAAGATGACGCCCGCAAAGGAAGTAGGAGGAGACTTTTACGATTTCTTCCTTATCGACGACGATCATTTGGGAATCGTTATGGCTGACGTTTCCGGCAAGGGAATTCCGGCGGCGCTGTTTATGATGGTATGTAAGATACTCGTTCAGAACGTTGCACTGACGGGAAAATCTCCGGCGGAGGTGCTTGAAACCGTAAACGAACAGATTTGCAAAAATAATCACGAGGAAATGTTCGTCACCGTTTGGCTCGGAATACTCGATTTAAAAACGGGCAAAATCGCGGCGGCAAACGCCGGTCATGAATATCCGATACTCAAAAATCCGAACGGCGATTTTGAAGTGATAAAAGACAAACACGGCTTTGTTATAGGCGGCATGGACGGCATAAGATATAAGAATTACGAGCTGACATTGGAGCCGGGCTCAAAGCTGTTCGTTTATACCGACGGCGTAGCCGAGGCGACAAACGCTCAAAAAGAGCTTTTCGGAATGGACAGAACGGTGGAGGCGCTCAACAAAGCGAAAAACGACGAACCTGTGAAGATACTTCAAAGCGTGAGCGACGCCGTGGAGTTGTTTGTCGGAGACGCGCCGCAGTTTGACGATCTTACGATGTTGTGCGTTCATTACATCGGTGAGCAGGCAAGCAACGCAAAAGAAATAACGCTTGACGCGACGGTCGAAAACATAACGACGGTGACGGAATTCATCGACGCGGAACTTGAAGCGATCGATTGTCCGATGAAGGCTCAAATGCAGATAGACGTTGCGATAGACGAGCTTTTCGGCAATATCGCGCAATACGCTTACGCGCCGGGAACGGGCAAAGCGACGGTGCGATTTGAGACGGGAAGAGAACAGAAAAACGTGACGATAACGTTTATCGACGAGGGCAAGCAATATGATCCGCTTGCAAAAGAAGACCCCGACACGACGCTTTCCGCGGAGGAAAGAAAAATAGGCGGTCTCGGTGTGTTCCTTGTGAAAAAGACGATGGACGACGTTAAATACAGATATAAAGACGGCAAAAATATTCTTAAAATTAAAAAAATAATAAAATAA
>JAFSRI010000050.1 GCA_017446155.1 Clostridia bacterium
AAGAAGAATACATTGAAAAATATGCAAGGGAAGTTTTGGGCTATCATAAAAACGGCGAAATAGTATTTAAAAATAACGGTTGAACGAAATCGGGGCGCGACAGACGTGCTCCGAATTCTTAAAGAGGGTAAAATGCGCGATATTTCTATAAAAACAATTTCCGACACGGTAAAAGAGCTTTTTCTTGCAGCAAACGTAACGCTTGGCAAAAAAGAATGTGATGCGCTTAAAAAAGCATATGAAAGCGAAAGCGAAAAAACAGCCAAAAGCGTGATGAGCACGATTATTTCAAATCTTTCAGCCGCCGAAGAAACGCAGATACCGATCTGCCAAGACACGGGAATGGCTGTTGTATTTGTTGATATAGGGCAGGACGTTCATATCGTAGGCGGGAGCCTTATCGACGCCATAAACGAAGGTGTTGCAAGTGCGTATACCGATGGATTTTTCAGGGCTTCCGTCGTCTGTGACCCGGTATTCGACCGTATAAACACAAAAAACAATACACCGGCGATAATTCATACAAATATCGTCAGCGGCGATAAAATAAAGATTACAGCTTTACCAAAAGGCTTTGGCAGTGAAAACAAAAGCGCGCTTAAAATGTTGAAACCGACAAGCAGCATAGACGACATTGTTTCATTTGTCGTAGATACCGTAAAAAACGCAGGCTCCGGCGCCTGCCCTCCGCTTTTTATCGGAGTAGGCATAGGCGGAACGTTTGAATATGCTCCGATACTTGCAAAAAAAGCACTCGCGCGCGGAATAGACGCTCCAAACGCAGATAAAAGATATGCAGAATTAGAAGAAAAAATGCTTAAAGCGATAAATGCCCTCGGCATTGGGCCGCAGGGTTTTGGTGGAAAGAACACGGCACTTGGCGTAAATATTGAATATTTTCCGACGCACATTGCGGGTTTGCCGGTCGCCGTCAACGTATGCTGCCATGTCATGCGTCACGAAAGCAAAACGATATAAAGTAAGCATTTGAAATTGTGCCGTTTGTGCCTTGACAAAACGTGTTTACGGCTGTATAATATATTTGTTATAATGTTTTTATGAAAGGAAGTTTTTTACGATGGCGGAAGAAAAAGCCTTGCTTGAAGGAAAATATTTGATGTATAAGGGAAAACCGCTCGTCAGAGAAAAGAATGTCATCGTTTACGGCGATATGGAAGATAACTATTATCTCTTTCTTATGATTCTTACCGAAAAAGACGTAAACGGCTTCAAAACACCGGATTCCATTCTTATTCAAGTGCTTGACACGAGCGGAAAGATAATAAAACAAGGGCAGAAAAACGGCCTTTACAATGCATTTGACATAGGCACGATTTGGCTTGAAAGAGCTATTGCAGACAGCAAAAAATAACATTTCGGCACAGCGAATATCCGCTGTGCTTTTTGATGTATTTATGTTTTTTATTTCAAAAAACACCTCAAAACATTACCGTGTCAAAATAGATCATATATGAAAAAATTTGCAAAATAGATTTACAAAATTCCGATGAATAATCAAAAATACCATAAAAAAATGGCACCCGATCGAGGTGCCGATTTTCATTATATTCTGTTTTTCAAGCGCATATTGTCCGAGATCATTGCGATAAATTCGCTGTTTGTGGGCTTACCGCGCTCATTTTGAATTGTATACCCGAAATAAGAATTTAAAATATCGATGTCGCCTCTGTTCCATGCTACCTCTATCGCGTGCCTTATTGCGCGCTCAACGCGGGACGCTGTCGTTTGATATTTCTTTGCTACGGCAGGGTAAAGTATCTTTGTTACGGAATTTATGAGGTCATTATCCTCGGTTGTCATAAGTATTGCGGTGCGGAGATATTGATAGCCTTTTATATGCGCGGGAACGCCAACCTTATGGAGTATTTCGGTTATTTGTTTTTCAAGGTCGGAACCGTCATAAAAAGCACCGTCGCCAATCATGCCCCGGTCTTTTCCCGCACTTTGACGGTTTCTGTAAATACGGTTAAGTCTGTCGTAAAGCGTTTGGAAATCAAGCGGTTTAAGCATACAATATGCGGCGCCGTTTTCCATTGCCTCGGCAAACAGATTCGGGTTTGAAACAAACGATATTACGATAAAATCCGGGCATTGTGACGCACTTGAAAAGATGGTTTTCGCACTTTTAAGCACCTGTATCACATCCTGTTTCGGAATCCAAGCGTCGATTATCACAATGTCGGGTGTCGTGCGCTTGATCTTGTTAAGCGTATCGATACCGGTGTCTGATTCGTCAACCACGTCAAAACCTGCGCGAAGGAGGTTTTCCTTGATAACAGCGCGAGAATCGGCATTTTCATCCGAAATAAGTACTTTAATTTTTCTTTCCATTTTTCTTTTTCTCCTTTTTTGTTTTTATTGTCGGTTTTTTCATTTTTTCCAAAAACTACCACCA
This sequence comes from Clostridia bacterium, assembly GCA_017446155.1. GTDB lineage: Bacteria > Bacillota > Clostridia > Oscillospirales > CAG-272 > CAG-841. Next base: position 2,417 of record JAFSRI010000050.1, read on the forward strand.
ACATATTACCATATTCTGCCAAAGATTGCAATATAAAATCAAAAAATAATGGTACAAAAAAATTCGTTTTTATTTAGTAAAAAACAACAAACAATAAAAATAAAAAGAAACAATCCGTCGCAAAACGACGGATCGTGAATATTACTTTTGAATAAGGCATACGGCGTGTGCGGCAATCCCTTCGCCGTTTCCTGTAAAACCGAGTTTTTCCTCTGTCGTTGCCTTGACATTAACGTCGGAAATGCTTGTTGAAACAGCATTTGCAATGTTTTTTCGCATTTCATCGATATAAGGCGCGAGCTTAGGCGATTGAGCGATAACGGTGGAATCAATATTAACGACAGAATATCCCTCGTTACGCACCATTTCGCACACCTTTTTAAGTAACAGAATACTTGAAATTCCTTTATATTTTTCATCTGTGTCAGGGAAGTGTCGGCCAATATCTTTCATTGCCGCCGCGCCGAGGATCGCATCCGCTATCGCATGGCATAGCACGTCTGCGTCGGAATGACCGAGCAGCCCCTTTTCGTACGGTATTTCAACACCGCCCAGAATAAGTTTTCTGTTCTCCGTAAGACGGTGAACGTCATATCCGTGTCCTATTCTCATGCTCATTTTTCATCACCGCCTTCAATGATTCTCCTTGCGAAATAAAAGTCTTCATCCGTTGTGATTTTTATATTATACGCGCCGACCTCGACAGCCTTTACCTTTATCTTTTTTTCTTCCGCAAGCATACTCTCGTCCGTCACTTTGCTACCGAACTTTCTCGGCGAATATGCGCTTATCTCATAAATTTCACGCATGAATACCTGCGGTGTTTGTGCCCTGAAAATGCGCTCGCGGTCAAGCGTTTCTTTGATATTCCCGCTGTCGTCAACGCGCTTCAACGTGTCGGTAGAACGTGCAACCGCTATCGCCGCTCCGCACCCATATGCGGCTTTGACCACACGGCTTACGTCCTCCGGCTTTATAAGACATCTCGCGCCATCGTGAAACGCGATGAACTCAGCGTCTTTACTTGTTGCCTCAAAGCCTTTCTTTGCGGAAATATCTCGGCTTTCTCCGCCGATTGTGATTTTTACCGGTTTTGAAAATTCATAAGCGGAGAACAAATCTTTACACATGTCTATTCTGTCATCCGCCACAACGATTATTATTTCATTTATTTGGGGGCACCTGTCAAACGCCTGCGCCGTATGAACAATAACGGGAATACCGTTTATTTCAACAAATTGTTTCGGTATAT
>JAFSRI010000051.1 GCA_017446155.1 Clostridia bacterium
CAATAAAAAAGCAATGCGCAAGCGTTGCTTTTTTGTTTAAAAGCGGGGCGAGAAGAGAGCGGTGCAGAGAAACAGTCCGGTGGACTGTTTCGACCGCGATGACCGAACGGCGACGAGCCGTGAGAATCGAGGCCCACTTCCGCGAACGACAAAAAAGAAATGAGAAAGCTCAATCAGCCAATAGAAAAATCGACTCAAAAGGTTGATTTTCGCCCGTTTACATGATACAATATTATAAATATCATAAGCATATTAATAACTGCTTTCCGGAGAATGTCAAACGGCAGTCTCTTAAAAACTCTATATGTGGGAAAGGTCAAGCTGCTTATCGAAGAATTATACATGCTAATTCGTGAGAAAAACGGGAATAAAAAGGTTCTGAGCGAACTGACCGTTTTTCTGCACCCGGATGAAATTAAAATTATTACCAAGGACGACGGAATCCTTTTTGATATTTCCGAGGAGGACGTGAACGTCACATCGCTTGTGGCATTTGCTGTCTCCGCTTATATGAAAAGGCTCGGTCAGAACAGGCGGCACCTGACTACCATGAGCTTTAACCGAAGTGCTTTCATTATAAAACCATCGCGAAGTGAAGGGAGATAAGTAGGCAGATGATCAAGAAACTGAAAGCGAATGCGGCGATATTCGGATTGATTTTTACTATCGCGTTAGCCGTATTTATCATTGCTCTCAGCGTCCCGTTCTTTGCGGACGCGAGACTAAAGGATTATCTTTTCGACGCCGGCGTGGATTCGGTTGGCGCGCTTTTCTGCGCGGCGCTGTTTTTCGGATGCATGAAGCAAAACGGCAACGGGATCGACTTTTTAAGAGGTCTGATCGTCTTGGTCAGCGCCTGCTTTGCGATTAATGAAGCAATATACTATACAGCGGGAGTGCCGGAACGGAGCACAATCTGCTTCGTCCTTTGTCTGGTCTCGAAACTGCTTGATCTTGTGATGATCTTTCTTTTCTACTCCTATGTAAAAGTTACGCTCGGTTTCGGGGGAAAGCTTGCAAGGCTGGCGGAAAAAATCATTCCAATTTTGATGGCGCTGGAAACGCTCGTCCTGCTATCCAACATTTTCTATCCTACCACGTTCTACTTGGATGATGCAGGAATGTTCCGAACGTCATCAGTCTCTTTTTTGGAGGATATTTTTCTTGCCGTAACCTCCGTTCTTACGGCGATTCTGATCATTCTGAGTCACAACCCGCGCAATCAGAAAGCGGCGGCGCTGACTTTCATCCTGTTTCCGCTGATAGAATATACGCTGATGAGGGGGCAGTTCGGCAACGCCGCTCAGTACGGCATGGTGCTGATGTCGCTTATCATCATGTACTGCGTCATATTCATTGACAAGAGCAAAACGTTGGCGTCCACACAGACTGATCTGCGCATCGCGTCAAAAATTCAGGCGGACGCTCTGCCGTCGGTAACGCCTGAATTTGAAGGTTTTCCGGAGCTCATCCTGCGTGGCAGTATGAACACCGCCAAGGAAGTGGGCGGAGATTTTTACGACTATTTTCCAATCGACGAAAACCGCATCTGTTTTTTGATCGCCGACGTGTCAGGAAAAGGGACGCCTGCCGCGCTCTTTATGATGACGGCGAAGACTATGATAAAGGACTATGCTTTGACAAAAGGCACCACGTCTGAGATCTTTACAGCCGTAAACGCGCGGCTTTGTGAAAACAACGACGAGGGAATGTTCGCCACTGCGTGGATAGGCATCCTCGACGTCCGAACGATGACGCTTCAATTTACCAACGCCGGACACAACTATCCGGTATTGCAGCGCAAGGGTCAGGCGTGCGAACTGATTGAAAAGGTACACGGGCTGTTCCTTGCCGGAATGGAATTCACGAGGTATAAGCAAGGTGAGATCACGCTTGAGCCGGGCGACCGCCTGCTTCTGTACACTGACGGCGTCACGGAAGCACACAACCGGGAGAAAGCGCTCTATGGCATCGACCGACTGGAAAAAATATTGGAGAACACCAAGGACGCGCCGGGAGAAAAGGTACTTGAAAGCATCCTTGCCGACATTAACGCTTTCGCCGATGGTGCTCCGCAGTTTGACGATATCACAATGGTCGTTCTGACCATTAAAGAACAGTAGACATAAAAATGACGCTGACAAAAGAAAAAAAGAAAATGAACTTACCGTTCGCCCGGAAGGTGAACTAAACACGCTGACCGCGCCTGAGCTGTCCGCCTTTCTTGACAGAGAGCTTGATGACGTTCAAAGCTTGAAGCCCGATTCCGACATCCTGCTTTCAGGTGAGGAGCGGTCAATCGGCGTCGGGATCGTCACAGAGCGGGATTCCGGAAAACTGTTTGACAGTACGGTTCAGAGCTTTTATTATAGAAGGACAAAGCAGTTTGACAAGCAACGGATTGACGGAATTACAGAAAGAAAAGACATATCTTGAGACAATCGGCTTTAATCGGAATATTATCCGCTTCCGGTGCCGGAAAAAGTTGTTGCGGAGGCTGAATAATGTATATTATAATTTATGATTTCGGAACAAGCAGTTTAAAGACCTGCCTCTTTAACGTGGGTGAAACGATTACCGTTGCGGCGTCGTCAAACGCCTCCTACGGGCTTCGCATTCTTGAAAACGGCGGCGCCGAGCAGGACACCGATGAATGGTGGCTGGCGATCTGTCAAACTACAAGGGAACTGTTTACAAAATCGACCGTCACTCCCGAAGAGGTGTCCGGAATCGCTTTCTGCTCGCAGATGCAGGGGGTGGTTCTTGTTGACAGTGATGGAAAGGCGCTTCGCCCGGCGATGAGCTATATGGACTGTCGTGGTGTGCGCGAATACAGAGACTGCATGGGAAAAGGATTTATCAAGGTCTCCGGTTGTAGCCTTTACAAGCTTATTCGGAATCTGCGGGTCAACTACGCCGGATCGACCAGCGTTAAGGACCCGGTTTGGAAATACAAGTGGGTCGAAAACAATGAGCCGGAGATATTCGACAAGGTCGATAAATGGCTGGATGTTGGCGACTATCTCGTCTCTCGCTGTACGGGAAAAATCATTCGCACAGCCGACTCGGCTTTTGCAACCTTCCTCTACGACACCCGCAAGGGCAGAGAGGGATGGAACAAGGGATTGCTGAAAATGTACAAGGTAAGGCCCGAACATCTGCCGCCGATCATTGACTGCACAGATTTTGTCGGAGGCTTGACCGATGAAGCGGCGCTGGATCTCGGACTGAAAAAGGGCACCCCGGTTTTCGGCGGAGGCGGCGACACGACCTTCGTCAACATCGGCGCGGGATGCGTGATGTCCGGCGATACGCATATCTACGTCGGAACGTCCGGTTGGGTATCGACCTGTCTAGACTACCAGACGGTCGATATCAACGCGATGATCACCGGAGTGCTGTCGGCAAATCACGGTTACTTCAACTATTATGCCGAATTGGAAACGGCGGGAAAGTGCTACGAATGGGTTAAAAATCACCTTGCACTCGACGAAATCAATATTTACCTTGAAAAAACCGAGGTCACGGACGATTTTGAAAGCGAATTCAACAGTCTGTATGACTATATGTCATCCGAGGTCTGCAAAGTGCCTGCGGGCGCGAACGGAGTAATATTTACCCCGTGGCTCCACGGCAATCGGTGCCCTTTCGAGGACGCAAACGCTGCCGGGATGTTCTTCAACATCAAAATCAACACCGAAAAACGTGATATGATCCGCGCTGTTCTGGAGGGGATTTGCTATCACTTGCGCTGGTTGCTCGAATGCGAAGCGAAAAAGGTGAAAACGTCCGACGTAATACGGTTTGTGGGCGGCGGATCTCTTTCGCCTGTCATCTGCCAGATGCTCGCCGATATCATCGGCAGAAAGATAGAAACGGTTGATAACGCTCAGGAGGTCGGCGCCATGGGATGTGCGATCGTCGTCGCGGCGGGACTGACCGGCGAGGATGTGAAAGACATATCCCGCCGTCTTGTGAAAGCAAACCATACCTATCTTCCCGATTCGGGAAACAAAGAAATATATGAGCGCAACTATAAGGTGTTCAAAAATCTTTACAAATCCAACGCCGCAAACTTCAAACAATTGAATGATTGAAATTTTGCGACAAACGCAACTAATATAAAAATAATCGTTAAAGTCGATATACAGGAGGAACTATAGAATGGCACTGAATTTGACTACAAAAAAAGAAGGCGCTTCCATCACCGTTGCTTTGGATGGAGAACTCAATACTCAGACCGCGCCGGAACTCAAGGAATTGCTTGAAGAGTGCATCGACAAATCAAACGTTCTGTTTCTGGATTTTGCGATGTGTGACTTTGTCTCGTCTGCGGGTCTTCGCGTTCTGCTGAATACATTTAAGAGTATGAAGGCGAAAAAAGGAAAAATGACCCTGCTGAACGTCGGCCCCGGCTTCGGTGAGGTGCTGAACATCACAGGACTTGACGCCGTTTTCAATGCTAAGTGAGAGACGCTTTTCTGAAGGGTGTAAAAGCTTATGAACGTATATGATTTTGACGGTACGATCTATTATCCGGATTGTGCGATCAGTTTTGCGCTTTGGTGCATGAAACGGCATCCATCTTTGTGGTTTACGTTCTTTCCGAAGGTAATCAAAAGCATGATCGGACACAAGCTCGGCAAGGTGCCCCGCTATGTAATGGAGCGAACGTTTTTCAGCTTTCTCTGCAAGGTAGACGACTTCGACAAACAGATTGAAAAATTCTGGGACAAACATGAGAAGCGCGTTTCCTCTTGGTATCTCGCGCAGAAAAGACCTGACGATCTTATCATCAGCGCCTCTCCGAAGTGCATTATCGAGCCGATTGCAAAACGGCTCGGCGTGAACTGTATGGCGTCCGACTATGACCGTGAGGTCGGCGCGTTTGTCGATAACCTGATGTACGCGCGTGAAAAAGCGGCGTATATCTTCGACCAGGGCTTTCCGGAAATCGAGAATTTTTATTCGGATTCTTTGGCAGATACTCCGATGGCGCTTTGCGCGGAAAAGGCACACCTGATAACCGACAAGGCGCAAAAGGTGAACGATTGGCCGAAGCTTGACGTTGAAACGCTCAAGAAAGTGCATAAAAAAATCGATTCCGGCTGGTCGGTTCACCTATAATCAGTCTGTGAGATTGGAAATTTTATCGATATGTGATGCGACAGTAAACATTTACGCACGCGCTTGCCGATTCATATATAAAAACAATCATGAAATACAGTACCCGCTTTTTACTCGGAAGAGGGGGCGATTATCGTAATTGCAGAACAGCTTTCGGTGTGCATATGTATTTTTTGCCATTTAAAAAACCTATTTATACAAGTGTTTACAAAGCGTTTTTAATGTTTTTCGTAAAAAATATTGACATTAACATATAAAAAGTGCTATAATAATAACAATCATAAACTTGGAGGTAAATTATGAAAAAAATTATTGCTTTTGCAATTTGCGTAATTATGGTATTCACACTCGCGTCTTGCACAGTTACGTTCAACAAACCGAAGGGCGAGCTTGATCTCGACTCCATCAAAACGATAGGCGACCTTGAAAAACTTGATCTTGACGGTCAGACGTGGTCTTACAGCGAAACGAAATATGTAAACGTATTTGAATATGGCGACAAATCATATCGTGCTTTTGCTGATCTCACAAAAGAGATTTACGATGAGCTTGACTCGATCGACATTCTCGACGACGACGCAGATGAGCGCAGAGCAAAAGTTCTTGAAAACGTAGAAATCAATTCAATCGAAGATATGGCAAAATATGTCATGTCAGACGATGAACTTTCAAAGTATGTCGGCAAGACAGGCAAAGAACTCCTTGACGAAGGCTTTGAAACAGAAGGATTCAGCTTCTTCATCGATCAATACGTTTATATGACAAAGGGTCTTTGCACCTACGACGTATATTTCGATACTAAAATCGAATACGATCCCGACGACGAAGAATTCGACATCGACCAAGAAATAGAGAATCTCAAAGTTAAAAAGATCGTTTTTGAAAGAATTTCAGGCAGAGCGACTGACATTGAGGACTAAAAGACAATAATCTTTTTAACAAGTTTTTTCCCGATAAAAAAACTATAAAACATGAAAAAGCAGCCTTTGGTTGCTTTTTCTTTTTTTGCAAAAAGCATTATTTATAATGCGGCGTTGCTTTTAATGTTTCTTTCGGCTCGACAGATTAAAAAACGGACATTTTATACTGTCAATTTGTCCACACGGGCAGTCAGGGTATTGTGCAAACCGCACAAACAAATAAAAATTCATTGACAATCAATAATGTATAATGTATAATATTTTTATCATATTTTGAATATGAAAAATATTTGAAAAAAGGAACTTGGATCATATGCAAAAGAAACCGATTACAAATAAAGTTCTGTGGATATTCGCCATAGGCCAATTCGGTTGGAGCTTGCTTTCCGGTATAGTTTCAACGTGGCTTGTACATCTTTACACAGGCGTTGCGACGAACGAAGGGGATACGAACGGGTTGTTCGCCCAATTTATCACGCAAAACCCGATACTTGCGTCCCTCACGCTTTTCGGGCTTATTACCGCTGTGGGGCGTATCTTCGATGCCGTGACAGACCCGCTTATCGCAAGCTGGTCAGACAAAGCCAACTTCAAGGGTGGCCGCCGCATACCGTTTATGAGAGCGATAGCTATTCCGTTCGCTCTCACAACCGTAGCTGTGTTCGTCCTTCCGCAGTTCTCGTCTGTAATACTCAACGACGTTGTCATCTTCGTGCTCCTCATGCTCTTCTATCTGTTCATGACAATCTACTGCACACCGTATAACGCCCTTATTGCTGAGCTCGGCGACACACAGAAGAACAGAATAAACGTTTCAACGTATATTTCATTTACATACATCGCGGGCTTCTCGCTCTCGACGCTCATCCCCTCGCTTGCGGGACCGCTCCAAGGCATCGCCGGAAGTCAGGAAAACGCTATTCGTATCGCCATCGGCATTATGGCGCTTATCGCCTGCATTGCCATGATGATACCCGCTTTTTTGATAAAAGAAAGAGAATATATCGATTCAAAACCCGTAAAAACTCCCGCGTTCAGTTCGCTTATCAAAACGTTCAAGAACGGTCAGTTCCGCCGCTTTGTTTATTCCGACGTTATCTATTTCTTTGCGGTAACGCTCTTCCAAACGGGACTTGCAGACTTTGAAACGAAACTTATGGGTATTCCGTCGTCAAATACTTTCACACTCACCGTTATTATGACGGTCGTAAGCCTTGTGCTTTATCCCGTTGTAAACGGTCTTGCCCGCAAGATAGGCAAGAAGAAGATAATCATAACAGGCTTCTTTACTTACTCGCTTGTGTTCCTTATCACCGCTCTCTGCGGTCAGGGCTTTGTTTGGGGCGTTATCATCGCCGTCAGCGCAGGAATTCCGATGGCTATCCTCGGAATCCTTCCGCAGGCGTGCGTTGCCGACGTTTCCGAACTCAACACCCTTGAAACAGGCGAGGACAGAAGCGGAATGTTCTTTGCGGCCCGCACGTTCGCAATGAAGATGGGGCAGGCGCTCTCTATGCTTATCTACACGTCCGTCACCGTTGCCGCGATAAACGACCTCGGCGAATCTGTTGTCAGCGATTCTCAATATCGCACGGTGGCATATATAGCCACGGCGACATGCCTTATAGGCGCCGTATTGTTCTTCTTCTACAATGAAAAGGGCATTCTCGGCAAAATAAACGCTCTTCGCGCTCAAAAATCCGAATCGGATGAAAGCACGGAAACAACTGAAACGACCGAGAACGCTTGACGGCGGAGTTTGAAAAATGGAAAAATTCATTTGTGAAGCAAATTATTTGCAGGATATGCAAAACGTTGCTCTGCCTTATATAACAGAGCGCAGAACAGATGAGCAGGTTTCGTCGTTTGACTCAAACCCTATACATATCGCGTCATTTAAGGCGGACGAGCCTCACGGAACGGTGGTAGTAGTTCACGGATACACCGAGTCGATCGAGAAATATCATGAAGTAATATATTATTTGCTTGTTTCCGGTTATAACGTTATCATTTACGAACAGCGCGGTCACGGAACGTCGTATCGCGCGGTAGAGGATAAAACTCTTACCCACATAGACAGCTTTGACGAATATGTGCTCGATTTGGAAACAGTCGTAAAACACGCAAAAGAGGGAAGCGAGCTTCCGACATATCTGCTTGCGCACTCGATGGGCGGGGCAGTCGCGGCGCTTTATCTTGAAAAGCACCCCGACGATTTTGCAAAAGCGGTTCTGCTTTCGCCAATGATAGCGCCCTCGACCAACGGTGTGCCTGCGGGAATTACAAAACTCATTGCTCGTGCGGCTATCCTTTTCGGCAAGAGCAAAAAGCGTGTGTTCGTAATGCAGCCGTATCCCGGCAAAGAACACTTCGAGGATTCATGCGCCTCATCTCAGGCGAGATTTGACTATTACGAGGCGATAAAATCGACGCATGAGGATTTTCAGAACTATTCCGCGTCTTACAGATGGTTGCTTGAATCGCTCAAAGTCACAAAGAAAATTCTGAAAAAGGGTGAAGTTGAGAAAATCACCTCGCCCGTTCTTATGGTTCAGGCGACAGACGACACAACCGTACTTCTCGTTCCGCAAAACGAGTTTGCAAAACGTTTGCCGAACGGCAAAGTGATTTATGCGCTTTGCAAACACGAAACGTTCCGCGCGCACGACGAAGTATGGCATAAGCTGCTCGACGATATACTTGAATTTCTTGCATAAACAAAAAAATGCGGCTCTGCTTCCGGTCGGAAGCAGAGCCGTTTTTTGTTTGCTTTCTCGGCATGCCGTATTATGACGTTTCATATTGCCGGCAAATTTGACAGTGAACCGAAATTATTCATCCAAGGCGAAAAAGATAAGTGTCGATTCGCCGAAAAGACGAAAAATTTGCCTTGTCAAATGCCCGCAAGAATGTTTAAGTTTCTTATTTTTGCGTCGCAGATATGGTCATTTACCGAATATGCGTGTTTTTCAAGGTCGCCGCAAATGGCGTCGGTAATTTTCTGCGCTTGCAATTCTTCAATTATCATCATAGCGACGCTCTCTATCGCGTCATATTTTATCTCCGATGTGTCGCCGTCGTTTTGTGAGGTGAGTAAATACTCGAACGTTTCGCCAAGCTCACTCAATTTTTCAAGTTCTCTTAAAGCGCGGAAACTCCATTTGTAATACGGCATATATTTTTTATTCAGCAGAAATACGGCGTGCATGGCGCTTTTTACAAATTCAACAACGGCAAGCTGAGCCGCCGCACTCTCTGTGTGTTTCAGACATCTCAGATAATTGTATTGTCCCGCCTGCGCCATGATGAGCAGGTTCGAGGCGAGCTTTTTCAGCCGCACGTCATCGGGCAAGTATTTAAGTGTTTTACGAATGGCTGAAAAAGTCCCGTCGCCGTCGAAGAATATTTCGCCGCCCGTCACCTCGCAAAGATACTGCTCGGAAATTGTCAGCCAATCTCTTGTGTCAAGTTTTCCGTCGCTACGGCCGAGTTTTTCTGTTAGAAAATCTCCAAGTCGAATGACGCCGTGCCTGTTTCCGCCGACGGCTGAAAGCGGTTGGCGTTTGAAACCCGAAAATTCTTTCGGCAGTTTTGCGTATTCTCTTTCGAGTTGGAATGCCGTTTGACGGTCGATAATATCTTCGCCCGGTATGAAAATACAGAAGCCCGGCTCGAAGTCGTGGTCTTGCGATATATCGTCGTCAAAGCCGAGACATTCCGAACCGCTGCCGCAAAGCCCGACGCACAACTGACATTTTATATCGGAAAACTTCCCGTCGAGCATTTTTTGCCCGTATTCTTCATAATATTTTCTTGAAAGTTCAAGCCCTTGCATAAATTTTTTCAGCCTCTTCCTTAAAAAACTTTTCGTCGAAGAAATGCCCGTAATAGCCGAACGTCGGCGCACATTTTTCGCATACGAACGCATAATAGCCGTTGTGAGGTACGGTGGGGGTGAGAAGCAGCGTTTTTGCTCTGTCAAGCAACGCTTCGATGTCACCCTCGCCATCTTCGAGTCCTTTTTGAGCCTCAACTACGTTTGCCATGTTGAGATACGTTATCGCTTGTTCAAGCTCGCCGTACTCAACCTTTTTCATAACTTCTATCGCTTTTCCGAAAAGCTCCGTCGCCTCGTCAAATCTGCCCGCGTCGCAAAGTGCAAGCGCCATATTGTTATACAGTCCGCCGAGTTTTGCGTCGCTGTCTTTCAGCAGTTTTTCATATAACACGCGTGCACGCTCGTAAAGCGGAATCGCTTTCTGCGATTCTCCAAAGGCTTTCAGCACCGTTGCGGCGTTTACAAACGTAGTTGCCTCGGTTGTCGTTTCATGAAGTTTCAACGCCTCTGTCAGCGCCAGAGCGTTGTTCATTGCGTCATATGCGTCGTTTTTTCTGCCTGTTTTGCGGTAAAGCCCCATAAGTTCGTTCTGAATAAACAATTCTCCGCCGCCGTCGCGTCCGGCGCGTGCTTCGTCTATCCAATATTTCAGATGTCTTTCGCCACCGGCATAATCGTTGTGCGAAAGGTATTCGTCGAGTTTTTCCTTTACGCGCGAGATATTTATCTGCGCAACGGGAGGTGTGTCGTCATAAAACGTTGTACAAAGCGGGCACGCCGGCTCTAAGTAATCTTCAAATTCAAGTTTTCCGTTCATGTTCGGTTTTCCGTTCTTGTTTTTTATTTAAGTATATCATATCCACGCTTGGAATGCAATCATAAAAAACGCCGTCCGAAAACTTGTGCGGAATATTTATTTACCCGGTATATAAATAACATTTTAATAAACTTTAACAGGCAAAAAACGGTAAAAAATTTCCGAAATGGGGGATAATTGGCTTTTGTGACGGATAAAACCGGAAAAATGAGCGATAATAATTCAAAAAACGACGCAAAAAGGGCATAAAAAAAGAAAAAACTTGACAAACGTTATAAATAATTATATAATCGTATTTGTATGATAAAATACTAATCGATAAAGTCAAAAATCGCATACATATCTTATTTTATAAAGAGGTAATATATGAAGAAAACCCAACCGACGCATACCGTATATAATATGAGCTCTCTATACGACGGCGTCGTAAAAGAGGCGGAACGGTACGGCGATAAGGCAAGATATATTTATATTGACAAAGCGACAAAAGAAGAAAAGACGATAACATATAATGAAATGCTCGAAAGAGTAAACTCAATAGCGGCGGCGGAAACCGCATTCGGTTTTGCCGGCGAGCCTGTCGTTATTACTGGCGAGTCAAACCCGTATTACGTTGTTACGTATCTCTCAACCGTCGCGTGCGGAGGTATAAGCGTTCCGCTTGATAAAGACATTTCGGTCGAAGCGTTCTGCGGATTTACTGAGATGTGCGAAGCAAAAGTTATCGTTTACACGGCTTCGCTTCACAAAAAGATTTTGGAAGCGGAAAAAATGCTTCCTAATATCAAATATTTTATATGTATAGAATATTCCGGCGACGATTTTCCGGAGGACCCGCGTTTCATTCGCTTTGAGGATTTTCTTGAAGCAGGGCGCAAAGCGCACGACGACGGAGTGAGAACGGCAGAAGAGCACGTGGCGGACATCGACAAGACTTGCGCCATAATCTTCACCTCAGGCACGACAGGCACGAGCAAGGGCGTTATGCTTTCGGAAAGAAATCTCGTTACGTCAACAATCGACTGCTGCTCGATAATGAAGGTTGATGTCGACGACGTTTACGTTTCCGTCCTCCCGTTCCACCACACATATGAATTCACAATTTCTCAGCTTGCGCTTCCCAACACGGGCGGCACGACGTTTATAAACGACTCGATTAAAAACACGCTGAGAAGTTTTGCCAAATATAAACCCACAATGCTTATTCTCGTTCCGCTTTATGTTGAAACGATGTACAAGCGCATTTGGGCGGAAATAAACAAAAAGGGCAAAGCAAAGCAGGTAAAAGCCGCAATGAAATTAAGCCGTGCGCTGAAAAAAGTCGGCATCGACGTTCGCCGCAAATTGTTCAAAGACATTCTCGCGGCGTTCGGAGGGGAGTTGCACGGTATTGTTTGCGGTGGCGCGCCGCTTAGAGCTGAACTTGTCGAGGACTTCGACGCGTTCGGCATCAATATCTGCGAGGGATACGGCATCACCGAATGTTCGCCGCTTATCTCCGCAAACCCTGTCCATTGGAAGAAACTTCATTCGTGCGGACTTGTGGTAAATCACATGCAGGTTCGTATTGACAAAGCCGACCCCGAAGATGAAACGGGCGAGATCGTTGCCAAAGGGGACGCTGTGATGAAGGGCTATTATAAAAACCCCGAGGCGAGCGCGGAAGCGTTCACCGACGACGGCTGGTTCAGAACGGGCGACATCGGATATATTGACGATGACAATTTCGTTTTTATAACCGGAAGGAAAAAGAATGTTATAATTCTTTCCAACGGCAAAAACGTTTTCCCGGAAGAGCTTGAAGAATATCTCGGCGAAAGCAAGTATATTTCGGAATGTGTCGTGCTCGGCAGAAAAGCCGAGGGCAGCGACGACGTTGCTATTTGGGCTATCGTTTACCCCAACTACGATGAGTTTGAGGGGAAGAGCAAAGAAGAGATAGAAGAAACGATAAAGGGTGAGGTTGACAAGGTCAACAAGAAACTGCCAATATTCAAACACATCCCGAATGTTGAAATTCGCGAAACGGAGTTTGAAAAAACGACCTCGAAGAAGATAATGAGGTATAAAGTTAAATAATATATTTTATTCGGCGGGAAATCCGCCGGGAAAGAGAGTAAATAAAATGTTTGAAGAGATTAAGTCAATTATGATGGAAACGCTTTCAATCCCCGAGGATCAAATAACGGCGGAAGCAAACCTTGAAGCAGACCTCGGAATAAGCTCGCTCGAACTTTATGAGCTCGGCGGAAAGCTAATGGAAGTTTATGACATCGAGATCGAAGAAGAAGAGATCCATTCCTTCATTACCGTGCAGGATATTGTTGATTACATCGAATCGCACACTTAAAAATGAAACATAATCAAACAGCCCGCCTTTCAGCGGGCTGTTTTGCTTTTCAGGGTGAATTACACTATCGGGTGCAACAGAAAAGAAAAAATTGAAGTTCATAAAAATCTTCGGTAGAACGGAGTTGCCACTCAACATTCAAAATGAGAGAAACATGTGAAACACACATCTTGTCATATAAGAGAGGAGCTGTCTGCGGAAATGTTAAAAAACGGGGCGAACTTTCGGGATACAGAGAAAACATAAAAAACTCTCCCGACAAAAATTGGGGGAGAGTTTTCGGTTGTTGTTTGATGACGGGCGCGGTTACCTTACCGTTAGTTTAATTATAAGGTTTATATCGTCCGGCTGAACTTTTGCGTCCGTTGCCGCTTTGTTGCGCCTTATCGCGCCGCATTTTGTGCATTTGTGCGTTATTATATATCCCTTTTTTGCGTCAGGCTCGGCTGAGATAGGCCTCATAAGTCCGCCGCATTCGGCGGCTCTGTCACCGGGGTTAATGTCGAGATGCAGCGAGCAAAGACAGCGCGGGCAATGATTGCGGCACGAATAGCCGAGCGGCTTTACTTTCAGCCCGCAATTTTGGCATACGAACTCCTCATCGAGTTTTGTAAACAGCTTTTGTTCCATTATTTTTCGTTCTTCATGTGAACGTCGACCTGCGGGAACGGTATTTCGATTCCTTTTCTGTCAAACAGTTTCTTTGCCGCTTCAAGCATATCAAAATTCACCGTCCAATAATCGCCGCTCTTTACCCATGCCCTTGTTGTAAAAACCAATGCGCTGTCGTCATGCTTTGAAAGGCGTACAAACGGCGCGGGATCTTTTAAGATAAGGTCGTGGTTTGTCATTATCGCCATAAGCGATTCTTTTACAAGGTCAATATCGGAATCGTATGCGACGGAAAACGTCAGGTCTAATCTTCTCGTTTCGTTTGCGCTGAAATCTGTTACCGCCGCGTTTGAAAGCGCGCCGTTAGGTATCATTATGCGCTTGTTGTCAACGGTCATAAGCGTGGTGTAGAAAATGCCGATGTCGGTCACGGTTCCTTCGTGTGAGCCGTCGGAGATATAGTCGCCGACTTCAAACGGACGGTACAGCAGTATCATAAATCCTCCCGCCAGGTTTGCAAGACTTCCTTGCAGAGCAAGACCAATGGCGAGACCTGCCGAGCCGAGCACGGCGATAAGCGACGTCATGGAAACGCCGAGTATACCCGCGACGGTGATGACGAGCACAAAATAGAGCAGTATTTTTACAACGTCTTTAAACAGCGTCTGCGCGGTTTTTGTAAGTTTTTGAAATCCTTTGCCACGGCAAATGAGTTTCATCAACAGCTTTATGAGCTTAAATCCGACGAAAAGTATTATGAGCGAGACGACGAGCCTTACGCCGAACGTCGTTGCATATTCGGCTATCTTTGTCCAAAGCGACGTGAAAAACGCCGAAATGCTTTCCGGTTCTGCAGTGACTGCCGTTTCCGTTGCCTCAGCTACCGTTGTTACAACCTCATCCATATGGAAATATCCTCCTGATTTTTTCGGGATAAATTGCGATATTTTTTTTTGCCGTTATTCCTCATCCGTCAAGGCAAGCGCGAGCTCTTCAAGCGCCTTCGGATCGGCGACGGCGGGTGCGCCCGACATAAGTTCTGACGCGTTCTGAACCTTCGGGAATGCGACGACGTCTCTCAAACTTTCCGCTCCGCACATGATCATTGCAAGTCGGTCAAGTCCGATGCCGGCACCTCCGTGCGGCGGTGCGCCGAAACGGTAAGCGTCAACGAGGAAGCCGAATTTGGCGTCTATCTCTTCTTTTGTAAGACCTAAAAGTTCAAACATTTTCTGTTGGAGTTCATAATCGGTAATTCTGATAGAGCCGGAAAGAAGCTCCGTGCCGTTGAGAACGAGGTCATAGCACTGCGCTCTCACAGAGCCCGGGTCGCTTTAAATATACGGCAGGCACTCTTAAAGCGGCATAGTGAACGGGTGATGCATTGCGTCCCAGCTTTGCGTTTCGTCATTCCACTCAAAGAACGGAAATTCCGTGATCCACAGGAAGTTGAACTGTCCTTCGGGGATAATGCCGAGTTTTCTTGCAACGATTGTGCGCAGAGCGCCGAGTGTGGGAAGAACGACCTTGTTTGAATCCGCTACGATGAGCGCGACGTCGCCTTTTTTCATTCCGAGTGCGGAGATTATCGCCGCAAGCTCGCCGTCGGCAAGGAATTTTGCAAACGAGCAACTCGGCTCGTCATCGACCCAACGGATATATGCAAGACCCTTAGCGCCTATGCCTTTTGCGTGTTCGGTGAGCTTGTCTATCTCTTTTCTTGAAAGAACTGCGGCGCCGTTCTCAGCCACGATCGCGCGAACAGAGCCGCCGGACGTGCGGGCGTTTTGGAAAACGACGAAGTCGCAGTTTTTAACGACTGAGGAAATGTCGTTTATTTCCATGCCGTAGCGGGTGTCGGGCTTGTCAGAACCGAAACGGTTCATTGCGTCGTTGAACGTAAGACGTGTGATAGGCGTTGAAATGTCGCGGCCGAGCACCTTTTTAAACAAGTATGCCACAAATCCCTCTATCATATTCATTATGTCGTATTGATCTACAAACGACATTTCAAGGTCAATTTGTGTAAACTCAGGCTGACGGTCGGCGCGCAGATCCTCGTCGCGGAAGCAGCGCGCGAGCTGAATGTATCTGTCGAAGCCGGAAAGCATAAGCAACTGCTTGTATATCTGCGGGCTTTGCGGCAGAGCGTAGAAGTGGCCGTGATGGATTCTTGACGGAACGACGTAGTCGCGTGCGCCTTCGGGAGTGGGTTTTATCATCATCGGCGTTTCTATTTCGATAAAGCCGTTTTTATAGAAGTATTCGCGTGCGGCGAGGGCAATCTCGTGACGCATGAGGATGTTTTTCTGCAAAACGGGACGGCGCAAATCGAGGTATCTGTATTTGAGCGAAAGCTCGTCGCGGACGTTTGAATCGTCCACAATCTCAAACGGCGTCGTCTGCGCGGCGGAAAGAACGCGATAGTCGTTTACCGCAATTTCGATTTCCCCCGTCGGCATATTCTTGTTGACAGCGCCCGCGCCTCTTTCACGAACGATACCGTGAGCGACGACGACGTATTCGGTTCTTGTCTTGAAGGCTTTATCGAATATTTCGCTGTCCGTTTCCTGATCGAACGCGAGCTGAACGATGCCCGTGCGGTCGCGCAGATCGATGAAAATGAGAGAACCGAGGTCGCGCGCTTTGGCTACCCAGCCCATAGCGCAAACCTGCTTACCTACGTCCTCTTTTGTGAATTCACCGCAGTATTTTGTGCGGCGGTCTTGTTTTTTAAGTAATTCAGCCATGGTGTTATATTATCCTTTCGGTTAATCTTTCTTTATTATTTGAGAGGCTTGCTCGGCGCTGACCGAGGTCTGCTCGCCCGTCGTCATGTTTCTTAAACTTACCTTTCCTTCGGCGGCTTCGCTTTCGCCGATTACGGCGACGAATTTCACACCGCATCTGTCGGCGTATTTAAACTTCGCTTTAAGGGACTTAGCCGACCAGTATACGTCCGTTTCAACGCCTGCCGAGCGGAGCGCCTCCGCCGTTTTTGCGGCGGCCGGGAACTGTTCTTCGCCCATTGGAAGCAGAAGCGCTTTTGACACAGTTTTTGTTTCGGTGTTTATCATTCCGTTGTCTTTCAGCTGAGCGAAAAGACGGGAAAGCCCTATCGACGCGCCGACGCCGGGGAGTTTTTTGTCGGTGTAAAAGCCGGCGAGGTCGTCATATCTGCCGCCGGAGCATACAGAGCCGAAGTTTTCGTGCCCGACGATGAACGTTTCATAAACGGTGCCGGTATAGTAGTCGAGTCCGCGGACGATGGAAAGGTCTATTTCCATGTTTTTTTCTTTAACGCCGAGCCCGTGCGCCAAATTTACGACTTTTTCAAGCTCGTCTACACCGAACGTAAATTTTTCATTTGAACAGAGCGCGCGCAAAGCCGCGATTTTCTCTTTATTGCTGCCGGAAATTTTGACAAACGCGTCTATTTTTTCAAGCTGAGCTTCGTTTACGCCGAGTTTTATCAATTCCTCGTGTGTTTTTTCAAGTCCTATCTTCGGCAGCTTGTCTATCGTTCTCATAACGTCTGCCGTAAGATCGCCCAAGCCGAGCTCTGAAAAGAAGCCCGAAAGGATCTTTCGGTTGTTTATTCTTATAACAAACTCGCCTATATCAAGCTCGCAAAATACCGCGCTTATCGCCGCTGTCACTTCCGCGTCATAGCTTAAATCCAGCTCTTCCGCGCCTATAACATCGATGTCGCACTGATAAAACTCGCGGTATCTGCCTTTTTGCGGGCGTTCACCGCGGAACGATTTGCTGATTTGATAGCGCTTGAACGGGAACGACAAGTCAGGGTAGTGCTGAGCGACGTATCTTGAAAGCGGCACGGTAAGGTCAAAGCGGAGCGCCACGTCGCTGTCATGATGCTGAAAGCGGTATATTTGTTTTTCAGTTTCGCCGCCTGCTTTTGCCAAAAGCACCTCGGAATATTCCAGCGTCGGGGTGTCGAGCGGTACAAAGCCGAAACGGCGATATGTTTTTTCGATTTTGCCCTTTATTTCTTCAAACGCTATCTGATCTGCCGGAAGCAGTTCGATAAAGCCTTGAAGTATTTTAGGAGTAACCTTCTGTTCCATTATTTCTCCTTTGCATATCGGCGGTACGGTTTTATGCGGCAAACGCCGCGATCATCTTGCTTGCGGGAAATTTTATTATAAGAAAAAACCACAGCGAAACGTATTATCCGCCGAATTATATTTATGATATATTATTATAACATATTTTTTCTGTTTTTCAATAATTTTAAGTGGTATTGTTGACTAAAAAATGCAGTTATGATATAATTTTTTTAAAATAAAACGGGGAAGGGGCGCTATTATGCGGTCAAATTCACTTGCCGGCGGAATGAACACGCCGGTGTCGAAACTTTACGGAATAGGCGAAAAGCGGGCGCAGGCGCTTGAAAAAGCGGGAATTATGACCGCGCTCGACCTTGTTTATCATCTTCCGCGCGGATACGAGATGAGAGGAAACGTTAAAACCGTGCGCGAAGTCGAGGACGGCGAGGTTTGCTCGCTTATGCTAACAGTGGCGTCAACGCCTCACACGGCGAACGTCCGCCGCGGAATGTCGATAACGAAACTCGTCGGTGTTGACGAAACGGGCAGATGTATGATAACGTTCTTTAATCAGCCGTATTTGCGCGAGCAGCTTACAACGGGAAAAGAAGTTCGTTTTTACGGAAGAATAAAACGCACGCTCGGCAGTGTTTCGATGACGTCGCCGGCGTATGACATAGTGTCGGGAAACGTGCCGCTTCGGGCATTTGTGCCGGTATATCCGCTTGTTGAGGGAATCACGCAAAAACTGATGGCGACAGCCGTCAGAGCTGCGCTTGAAATTGTGTTTGATGCAAATTCCAAAGACGCTTTGACCGACGTTTTACCGCTTGAAATAAAGAAAAAATACAACTTATGCGATATAAAATATGCGCTATATTCAATTCATTCTCCGCACGACTCAGACAGCATCGAGCGTGCACGCCGCAGAATTGCGTTTGAAGAGATATACCGTTTTGCCTTGACGGCGGGGCTTGTCGGAAAAGGTGAAAAATCAAATTCCGGCAGAAGGTTTTATCCGCCGAGAAGAGAAGCGTTTTTAAATTCGCTTCCGTTTTCGCTCACATGTGCGCAGATAAGAACGATAGACGAAATTGAGAGCGATATGACGGGCGGCATGCAGATGAACAGAATAGTCACGGGAGACGTCGGCTCTGGCAAAACCGTTTGCGCCGCATATGCCGCGTTTGTTGCCGTTCAGAACGGCACGCAGGCGGCTATAATGGCACCGACGGAAATACTTGCCCGTCAGCATTATCTTGATCTTTCGCCCCTGTTTGAAAAACTCGGCTACAAATGTGCGTTGCTTATCGGCGCCACGACTGCCGCCGCGAAAAAGAAGATACTCTCTCAGCTTGTAACCGGCGAGATAAACATAATAATCGGTACTCACTCGCTTATTGAGGACACTGTCCTTTTCGACGATCTCGGGCTTGTTATCATCGACGAGCAACACCGATTCGGCGCGGCACAGCGCGAAAAACTGGCACAAAAAAGCGGCGACTGTCATATCCTCGCCATGAGCGCCACCCCGATACCGCGAACGCTTGCTCTCGTGCTTTACGGCGGGCTTGACATTTCGTCGATCGATGAGCTCCCCCCCGGCAGACAGGTCATATCGACTTTTGTCGTTGGCGAAAGTTACCGCGAACGTCTTAACGGATTTATTCGAAAAAACGTCGAAGAAGGCGGGCAGGTATATATTGTTTGTCCGGCGGTCGAGGAGCAGGAAGAGATCGAGGGAGAGAACGGCGAAAAGTTGTCGTCGCTCGATATTGTTCCGATAGGCGACGACAGAGGCTATGAGGTGAAACTGAAAACCGCGGTGGATTTTGCAAAAGAACTTTCCGAGAAAGTATTTCCGGAATTTACTGTCGGGTTTATTCACGGAAAGATGAAGAGCGCGCAAAAAGAAAAGGTAATGGCGGATTTTGTTGCGGGGAAAATTCAAATTCTCGTTTCGACCACCGTCATCGAGGTCGGCGTGAACGTTCCGACGGCAACGCTTATGATCGTTGAAAACGCTGAATTTTTCGGGCTTTCACAGCTTCACCAGCTTCGCGGCAGAGTAGGGCGCGGAAGTAAAAAATCATATTGTATACTCGTTTCCGACTCGCACAGCGAAAAGGCGAAAGCGCGGCTGGAAGTTATGAGAACGACTAAAAACGGCTATAAAATTGCCGAAAAAGACCTTGAACAACGCGGTCCCGGCGATTTCATCGTTCAATCGGGCGGAAGAATACGTCAATCGGGCGGGGTTGATCTGAAAACGGCGGCTCTTATTTCAGACACGACGTTGCTTTATGCCGCCTTTGATGAGGCGGCAAACACACTTGCGTCCGACCCAACGCTCTCGGGCGAAAAAAACGCCGCGATGAAAAAGATAATATTGCTTAAATCCCGCATAAATGCGTAAAAACATTTTTTCGGAAAAAGGAAAATACTTCTGTTGCTATCTCTCAAACGCAATAACGTAAGTTATATTAAAACAAAGCGGAGAGCGGTGTTTTTTGAATAAAACGTTTATGGCCTTTAATAAATTGTGTGCTTAAAAATGTTTTGTATAACAGAAAATACAGAATAATTTACAGACGCAAAATTATTTTATCGGTAAAATGTTCGGATAAAACTTTTACTTGTTATTTTACAAATCCAAATTCTTACAGATGCAGGCGATACAATATAAAAATCATTGAATTAAGGGGTATGAAAGATGAAAAAAAGAAGAGAGGCATTTTTCGGAATGCATTTCGATTTTCACGCAAAGCCGGATCAAAAAAATATAGGTGAATTTTGCGATTATGAAACGATAGACCGACTGCTGAGAGAGGTAAAGCCGGACTATATTCAGTGCGACACGAAGGGGCACTACGGCATATCAAGCTATCCGACAAAGGTTGGCACTCCGGCGCCGGAAATGAAAGGCGACATTCTTAAAATGTGGCGCGAGCTTACGAAGAAGCACGGCGTTTCACTTTACGCTCACCATTCCGGTGTGCTCGATGCTCAGGCGATTGTCGAGCATCCCGAATGGGCGGCGGTGATGATAGACGGCACGCCGTATAAAGTGGAAACGTCCGTTTTCTCTCCTTACGCAGATGAACGCCTTATCCCTCAACTTATCGAACTTGCAACGGTATATGAACTCGACGGCGCATGGGTAGACGGCGAATGTTGGGGAACGGTGGAAGATTACAGTGTGTGGGCAAAGGCGGCGTATAAGGCCGAAACGGGACTTGAAGCACCTGTCGAGGACGACTTTGACGGAAGGGAAAAATACCGTGATTTCTGCCGTCGTGGATTTTTGAAATACGTCGCGCACTATTGCGACGAAGTTCATAAAGCCGCGCCTGATTTTGAAATTGCGAGCAACTGGCTTTACACCGCATATGCGATTGCGGAAAAAAACGCCGACGTTGACTTTATTTCAGGCGACTACTCACCCGCAAACAGCATCTCAACGGCTATATTCGAGGGAAGAGCCATGCAGAACTCACATTCCCCTTGGGATCTTATGTGCTGGGGGTTTACATCAAGACCGTATGTGACGAAAGAATATGAGCAGCTTTGCGCCGAAGCGGGCGCGGTTATCATGCTCGGAGGCGGATTTCAGATATACAATACTCAGATGGTAGGCACCGTGCGTGCCGATTATATACCGATGTGGGCAAAACTCGCTGAATTTTGCCGTGAACGCGAGGAGGTTTGCCACAAGGCAACGCCTTATCACGAGGGAGCGGTGCTTCTTTCAAGCCGGGGAATATATACTCATAAGCTCAATCTTTTCCGCTGGGATTCGGAAACCAACCATTACGGCTCCGACACTCACGGCATACTTTTTGCTCTGATCGACGCAGGTTATTCAACCGAGATCCTGACCTCCCCACAGTTTGACGAAATGGCGGACGGCGAACTTGCCGAATATAAGTTTATTGCAATAGCCGACCTTGACGTAATAGAAGAGAATATTCTCGAAAGGCTCGATAAATACGTACAAAACGGCGGCAACGTCATTGTTTGCGGCGTTCATTCGACAAAATTGTTTGAGGACAGGCTCGGCGTAAAAATCGGAGATATAACCGACGGCGGTGAGATGAGCTTTTCAATCAACGGAAAGAGCGGCGTTCTCACATCTGAAAAGGTGACCGTTGAGCCGTGTGGCGCGGAAGTGAAGGCAAAATACAGAAACAGCTATGGTGAGGCCGGTGAAGGAAGCTCTGTTTTTGTTACCGTCAACCGCTGCGGCGTCGGACATTGGATAGGAATTTACGCAAATTACGGCTCATATCAGCACGGAAGGACCGCCGGCGCGAGAGAGATGATAGGCAAGATCGTTGAAAGCGTTTGCGGCAGAAAAATTGTTGAGATAGACGGCACACACATGGCGCAGGTCGTTCTTACCGAGAAAAACGGCGCGCTTAACGTCAATTTGCTCAACGTTTCGGGGCGTCACACCGACGCGAGATTTATAAATTACGACGAGGTCGTGCCTTTGCGCGACGTTCGTGTTTCGGTGGAATATCCGACAGTGCCGAAAAGCGTGACGCTTATGCCCGGGGGAGAGAAGATAAATTTCTCATATGTCGACGGCAGAATTGAACTTTTGCTCGACAGGGTTGATATTCATTCGGTAATAGTGATAAAATAATCGGTTTTTGAGAGGAATCAGGAACAACGAATTTTTTGACAAATGTCGTTGGCAGTATTTTAAAAGTATTGCAAGAGAATTAT
Source organism: Clostridia bacterium (assembly GCA_017446155.1). Classification (GTDB taxonomy): domain Bacteria; phylum Bacillota; class Clostridia; order Oscillospirales; family CAG-272; genus CAG-841. The sequence goes on from JAFSRI010000051.1 coordinate 22,466, forward strand.
ATTTGATTTGATAAAAAATCGGCGGTGGCGGTATGAGGGAGATATGTGATGAAATAATGGAGAAAATGCGCTCCACTGAAAATGAGAAGGAGTTTTGCTCATGTCTGTACAAATATATTCTCAATCGCTTGGAGTTGCCCGACGACACAAAAGAAACGGATATTTATTATCTTGTTTTATACAGCGTGAGGATAAAAATGCCCGACGAAGATATAAAAACGCTTGAAAGCAGGCTTGCCACGGTGGATTGTCACCAAACAAGCTATATTGTCAGCAAAAAGACGCTGCTTATGATGGAAACAGAGAGAAAACTCGGCGTTGCTTTGTCGGCGGACGACGCGACGAACGTCAAGAGTACGACCGAATACGCAGAGCTGCTGTGGAGGGCGAAAAATGTGTGATTTAAGACAGGATTTTCCGTTTTTTGAAAATAACCCGGGCGTCGTTTGGCTCGACAACGCCTCAAATACGCAGATGCCCGCGCGCGTGATCGACAGAATGACGCGATTTTTATCGCAAGAGAACGCTAATATCGGGCGGGGAGAATATCCCGCGGCAATAAAGGCTACGCTGGAATATGAGAAGGCAAGGGAGACAGTCGCGCGATTTTTCGGGTGTGAAGCGGGCGACGTGGCGTTCACATTCAACGCGACGGACGCGCTCAACGCCGCGGCTGAGATCGTCGGCGGCGAGGTTTTGCGTGACGGTGCGAACGTTATCGCATCTCGGCTCGAACACAACTCGTGCATTTTGCCGTGGATGAGGCTTGCCGAAAAGGGAGGGGCGGAGATGCGCTTTATTCCGATGAAAAACGGGGTGCCCGACATAGAAAAAATAGGCGATATTGTCGATAAAAACACCGTTGCCGCCGTGATTACGGCGGGGTCAAACGTGACCGGGTGGCGCGCTCCTCTCGATTTTATATGTCGCACGTTTGCCGAAAGAGATATTCCGCTTATTATTGACGCGTCGCAGGCGGCGCCGCATGAGTTTATCGACGCGTCGCGGCTTGCGTTTGACTATATGTGTCTATCAGCCCACAAAATGTATGCGCCGACGGGCGCGGGCGTGCTTATTGCAGGAAAAAAAGAAAGAAGAGATGGCATATATCGCGTTGGCGGCGGGACGGTCGCCGAGGTGAATGAGAAAGGATTTACAAGAATTACCGGTGTGCGAGGGATTGAAGCGGGCACGCCGAATGCGGCGGCGGTGATAGCTTTTGCCGAGACGTTGAATTATTTAAGCGATTTGGGGATAAATAATGCGTGGGAAAGTGAACGCAAAACGGCGGATATTATCCGTGAGGAGCTAAAAAACACAGACGGCATAAACGTTCTTTGCGGCGGAGAAGAACCGTTGCCCGTCGTCGCTTTTGAGACTGAGTTTCTCTCTGCATCAGACGTTGCAAGACTTCTCGGAGCAGAGGGAATAGCGGTGAGAGCAGGCAAGCACTGCGCGCATATCGCGCATAAGACGCTCGGCGTTGAAGCCACTGTCAGGGTTTCCGCGGGAATATACAATACATCGGACGACGCATATGAGTTGATAGAAAAAATCAGATTTTTGCGGGGTAAATATGGAAAACGGTGAACTTATGAAAAGCCGCGCCGTGCAAGAGCTTTTTTCAATCGAAAACGACCTTGACCGTTTTGATTTTCTCGCTATGAAAGCGCTGAAAGCAGAGCCGTTTCCGGAAAGTGAAAAAACGGTTGAAAACCGCATTCCCGCGTGCGAGACAGCGTCGTGGTGCGTAATAGAGAACACAGACGGCAAAATTGAGCTGTTGTGCGAAAGCGATTCGCTGTTTGTAAAGGGGCTTATTATCGTTTTTGGTGAGGCGCTTGAAGAATCCGGCGTGAAAGCAGATAAAAACGGGTACATCGGTTTTGCCGACGAGTGCTTTAAGCGCGGCATTATTACCGTTTCACGCCGCGACGGACTTCGCTCGCTTGAAAAACGTATAACAGAATATTTAAACAGCATAAAATAGAAAAAATCCCGCCGAGGCGGGATTTTTTCTATTATGTATCACTTTTTTTGAAAGACGCGACCTCTATCATTTTACACATTCCCGTAACTTCACCTATGCGGCGGGACATACGGTCGGAAATCGTATTCATTGAATCATTGATTTTAACAAGTCTATTATATAGCTTTTTCTGTTTTTCATCAAGTATGCTTAAAAATCTTCCTTCGATCATTTTTCTTTCGTCTTCAAGTTCCGAATACCGCGTCGAGTCCGGACTTATTTCGTTTCGCCCTAAACTCATGCATTTTTCAAATTCTTCTATTTTGTAGTCAACGTCACGCATATTATTTTCTCCTTTGTTTTATATAAAAAATGTGCACCTCAATATGAGGCGCACATCCCAATAATGCACTCCCTCATATTGAATATTGCGACATATCAAATAAAACAAAGTATTGCTGATAAGCACCTTCGTATTTAGAGGGAAGGCACGAATCGGGCAATATTATAGTATTACCGATCATACAATACTTTATTTAGATATGTCGCAAGTATAAGATAACATAAAAATAAAAATTTGTCAACATATAAAAAACCGACAGTGTTATATAAAAAATGTGCACCTCAATATGAGGCGCACATCCCACTAATGCACTCCCTCATATTTTTGCTGCAACACAATTGAATAAAACAAAGAATCACAAAAATGCATCTCCGTATTATTACATAGAGGGAAATGCAAAATGGGCAATAGTAATTATTGCCGTTTTTGTAGATTCTTTATTCAATTGTGTTGCAAGTATAAGATAGCACAAAAACAATTATTTGTCAACATATAAAAAACCGACAGTTTTCGCAAAAAAACGAACTGTCGGTTTTGTTTTAAAACGATTGTCGCCTTAATATATATCAAGGCGCGCCCGTATGTTAAAAATTATTCAACGATGAATTTTTGGTAATTCTTTTTGCCTTTTTTGATTACGACGTTGTCGTTGAATTTTTCACGCTCGACGGAAGTATATACGTCCGTTACTTTTTCGTCGCAAAGAAGAACTCCGCCCTGCTGGATAAGGCGTCTGGCGTCGCCTTTTGAGGGAGCAAGCGCGCTTTTTACGAGCATATCGAGAACGGAAATTTTGCCGTCGGTAAAGTCGGCTTCCGAAAGGGAAGTGGTGGGCATATGTTCAACGTCTCCCGCGCCCGAGAAAAGCGCGCGAGCGGACGCCTGTGCCTTGTCGGCTTCTTCTTTGCCGTGAACGAGCTGAGTGAGCTCATATGCGAGAATCTCTTTCTTTTCATTTATGCGGCTTTCATCCCATTTGTCCATCTCTTCAATTTCTTCAATGGGCAGGAAAGTGAGCATGCGGATGCATTTCATAACGTCGGCGTCGCCTACGTTTCTCCAATACTGATAAAAGTCGAACGGGGAGGTCTTGTTCGGATCGAGCCATACGGCGTTGCCCGCGGTTTTACCCATTTTGTGCCCCTGAGAGTCGGTGAGGAGCGTTATTGTCATGGCGTATGCGTCCTTGCCGAGCTTTTTGCGGATAAGCTCAGTACCGCCGAGCATATTCGACCACTGATCGTCTCCGCCAAACTGCATATTGCAGCCGTATTCCTTAAACAAATGATAAAAGTCGTATGACTGCATTATCATATAGTTGAATTCAAAGAAACTGAGTCCTCTTTCCATGCGCTGTTTATAACATTCGGCGCGAAGCATATTGTTTACGGAAAAGCATGTTCCGACTTCGCGGAGAAGCTCGACGTAGTTTAAATCGAGCAGCCAATCGGCATTGTTTACCATCATCGCCTTGCCTTCGCCGAATTCGATGAATTTTTCCATTTGTTTTCTGAAACATTCGGCGTTGTGGTCGATGTCCGCCTTTGTCAGCATTTTTCTCATATCGGTTCTGCCTGAGGGGTCGCCTATCATTGTTGTGCCGCCGCCGATAAGCGCAACCGGCTGGTTGCCTGCCATTTGCAGACGTTTCATCATTGTAAGCGCCATGAAATGTCCTGCCGTAAGACTGTCTGCCGTACAGTCAAAACCGATATAGAATTTTGCGCCGCCGCGGTTGATAAGATCGCGTATTTCGGGCTCGTCGGTGACTTGTGCTATAAGGCCGCGAGCTTGAAGTTCTTCATAAATTTGCATTGTTTTTTATCCTTTCTGTCATATGTAATATGTGAAAAATTTAATTATCTTTTTTTTAAAAATACTAACGGTTTTGCCTGAACAAATTGCGGGTTATCGTAAACATGCGCGCGCCGCGCGTTCCGTCGCAGACGGAACCGCGCCGCGATGCCGCGGTGAGCAAAGCCGTGGTGAGAAGTAAATGAGCACGCGGCATCGCGGCTTGCTCAAATGCCGGGCATTTGAGCGGCGCGGCGCGCCTGCGCAAAATCATTTTCCGCTTGCTTCGTCGAGCATCTCCGTTGCCGCCGTCAAAGTTTTGTCGGTTATTTTTTCTGCGCCTATAATACGCGCTATCTCATTTATTCTACCTTCTCGGTCAAGTATTTTCGACGTTGACTGAGTCCTGCCGTCTACCTCATGTTTTGAAACGTGCAAGTGCATATCCGCTTGCGCCGCTATTTGCGGCGAGTGAGTTACGCAAATAACTTGCGATGTTTTTGCACAATCGACGAGTTTTTTCCCGATTTTATATGAAGTTTTGCCTGAAATTCCGGTGTCTATTTCATCAAATATAAGAGTCGGCGTCTGTTCCTTGTCAGCAAGCGCGCATTTAAGCGCCAGCATCGTTCTTGATAATTCCCCTCCGGATGCGATTTTTGACAGCGGTGCCAACGGTTCTCCGGCGTTGGCGGATATTAGAAAACGGACTTGATCCACACCTTTCGGTGTAAACGTCTCTGAACGTTCAACTTCGACCTTGAATCTTACTTTTATCATTTCAAGGTATTTTAACTCCGCTTCCATGCGGGCTTCCAACATTTCGGCGGCGGTCTTGCGTTTTGCGGTGATCTCACCGGCAATGGAAGACATTTGCTTTCTTATTCCGTTAAGTTCGTCCGTCAACTCTTCTATTTTCTCGTCGGAGGTTTCGATCTCTTCAAGCTCCGCTTTTGCGTCGTCGCGGAATTTGAGTATCTCTTCAACCGTTGTTCCGTATTTGTGTTGGAGTCGTTTTAGTGTGTCAAGTCTTTCTTCGATTTTATCGAGTGCGTCCGTCGGGTTTTTCACCCCCGTGTCACATTCTTTCGACACCTCGTCGGCTATTTCTTCGCATTTATACGTAAATTCCGTAAGATAATCGATATATTCGTTTGCTTTCGGCATTATCTCAACAAGGTCCGTCAGCGCTTCCGTTGCTTTTTTTGCTAAGTCAGAGGCGGTATATCCCTTTTCTGTACGGTAAAGCGCGCGAGTTATCAGGTGATCGATCTTTGAGAGCTTTTCCGCACTTTGAATTTTCATCCGCAAAGCGATAAGATTTTCTTCCTCGTTTTCCTTCGGCGCCGCGAAGTTTATATCGTCTATCTGAAATTTCAGAATTTCGATGCGCCGTTGTTTTTCACGTTCGTCGCGTGTGAGGGAAGCGATTCGGCTCTTTATGCGGAGCGCGTCGTTATACAAAGCGGAGTATTGTTCAAGTTCATGTGCCGCGTTTGAGAATGCGTCGAGATAATCTATGTGATTTTCCTCACACAAAAGTGCTTGACTTTGATGTTGACCGTGAATGTTTATCAGTATCATCGCCGCGTCACGTAAAAGCGATACCGGTACGGCGCGCCCGTTTATTCTTGCGGTGCCGCCGCCGTCGTTCAGCTCTCGCGAAAGCATAGCCTCGCCACCGTCACAGCTTATGCCGAGCTGCATGAGCTTCTTTTCGGCGCTGTCGGGTATTTGCGAGAAAAGCGCGGAAACAAACGCGCTGTCCTCCCCCGAACGAATCATTTCCTTTGACGAACGCGTGCCGCATATCAAAGCGATCGAACCGATTATTATCGATTTACCGGCCCCCGTTTCCCCTGTCAAAACGTTGAAACGCGGAGAAAACGTTATGCGCTGTTCTTTTATTATCGCAACATTGCGTATGTAAAGCTCTTTGAGCATAAACGCATCCTCCTTTTTGCCGTCAGACTATCCCCAAAATATTCCTTATCATGTTGGCGGCCTCTACCGCTACCGCCTGATTTTTAACAACGATAAATATTGTGTCGTCACCGGCAAGACTTCCGATTATTTTGTTGCCGGCAAGCGAATCTATCGCCGCTGCGGCTGCGTTTGCCATTCCGGAAAATGTCTTTACGACGATGATATTTTCCGCACTTGCGACGGAAATGACCGTTTCGCCGAGAATGTTGCGGAATTTCGATTCCGTCCCCGTCGGTTCTTTTCTGGGGGAAATATATTTATATTTGCCGCCCTCATACGTGGTTTTTACAAGCCCCAACTGCTTTATATCTCTCGATATTGTGGCTTGGGTAACGTTAAACCCGTGCTTTTTAAGTTCCTCGATAAGTTCGTCCTGAGTTTCAATCTCTTTTTCGGCTATTATTTCAAGGATCCTTGAATGTCTTATGCTTTTCATATTTGATTCCTTTCGGTATTTTTTTGGTTTCCGTTCTGCCAAAATATCGGGTTATGTAGGCTGTACGGACATATATCGCGTTTGAAAACCCGCTCACATCACATACATTTTCTTGCTTAAAATGTTAAAGAAATTGTCGTCGCCTATACGTACGATCTTTGTTTTGTACTCTGCCTTTTTTATCTCTATCGCCGCGTCTTTTGACACCTGTATCGAGCCGTGTCCGTCGGAGGTGATGCATATATCGCTTTCCGCACCGCCGGAACAGCCGGAGATCGTTATTACCGAATCCGCCGCAAACACGATAGGACGAGAAGTAAGCGAGTGTGGGCAGATGGGAGTCATACAGAAAAGCTCGGTGCAAGTGTCAATAACGGGGCCGCCGGCTGAAAGCGAATATGCCGTGGAGCCTGTCGGCGTTGAAATAATAACGCCGTCCGCACGAAAACTTATGTCGGCTTTGCCGTTGCAATTTATATTGAAATCGGCGGTTTTGGAACGCGTCGCGCTTGTCACCGTCACATCGTTTAATGCATAAAATTCATGTGAAATGCCGGAGTCTATTATCTTTACCTTTGCCATCATGCGCTCGTCTATTGTATAGTTGCCGTCCGCAATTTCAGACAGTTTTCTTATTTCGTCACGTTCGAGCGTCGTCAGAAACCCGAGATGTCCCAAATTTATGCCGAGAACCGGCAGGTCGTGCGTCGATGCTTTTTCGCAATATTCAAGCATTGTACCGTCGCCGCCGAGAACTATCATCATATCGACGTTTCTCAACAGTTCCTCGACGTATGTATAATAAAAGACGTCGTCTTTCGATTCACCGAGGACACCACGGTATCTTCTGTCGGCGCAGACATCTATATCAAACGCAAGAAGCGTTTTTACAACTTTTCTCGAATATGAAAAATCCGGATCCCGTTCGGGATTGACAAACAGGGCGGCTCTTATCTTTTTCATTATATGCTTCTCCTTTTATCTTACCGTTTTTGCTATTTCTTCTGCTGAAACGGCATAAGGTTTATTTTTTATAAAATATGCAATATATTCGCGGTTTCCGTCGCCTCCCTCTATCGGTGAAGCGGCGATCCCGTGCGGATAAAGCCCGCAAGAGGCGGCAGATGAGAAAAGTTCTTCTATTACAATACCGTGTATCTTGCGATCTTTGACTATGCCGTTTTTGTTCAAGTGCTTTTTTCCCGCTTCAAACTGAGGCTTGATGAGTGAAATGAATATTCCTCCGTTGTCGAGCACATCTGAGACAGCATTATAGACGAGCCGTTGAGAGATAAATGACACGTCACAGGTGACAACGTCTATTTTATCATTAAACATATCTCTTGATATATTTCTTGCGTTTATACCTTCCATGGATATTACGCGTCTGTCTGAAAGCAGAGTGCGGTCGAGCTGACCGTGACCCACGTCTGTGGCATAGACCTTGGCGGCATGATGTTGCAGAAGGCAATCCGTAAAGCCTCCGGTGGAGGCGCCTATGTCGAGCGCCGTCATGCCTGTTACGTCGAGTTTAAAAACGTCGAGTGCCGCTTCCAGTTTATATCCGCCGCGCCCGACGAATTTCGACGGGTTTAATATCGTTATATTTTCAAGCGGCGTATAATCGGGTATATTTTCTGATGGCTTGGATATTTGTTTGCCGTCAATGCTGACGCCTGAATTTATCAGTGCCGCCGCATGTGTACGGCTTTTGGCAAGTCCGTGAGAAAAAGGAAATAAGTCTGCTCTCATATGGTTTTTCCATGTTTAAAAAATGTAAATTCGGGATCCGAAACAAATTTTTATGCAAATTTTATAAGTGTATTATATTATATCATGTACAAATAAAATATGCAAGCGAAAATGCATAAAAATTTATTTATATTTAAAAAAACAAACAGACTTTAATCAAAGCGCCATGGCAGGCGTTATTCAACGATATAAAAATACCGAATTTTTAAAATTGACGCATACTTTTTAACGCACCGGAAATTTCGGGATGAGTATTTCTTTGATAAATAAGACTTTTAAACATGGGGCTGTTATGGCATTCTAATTCAAATGTAAATAATCCGCCGACAATCTTTTGTGAAGTCGGCGGATCGAGATAGTGAAAGCTGTATTGAAACATATGGCTGTTATACAGGCGGAGATTTTGCATAAGCGCGCCGCGCAGCGCAAATGCCGTTGGCATTTGCGCGCGCGGCGTTGCCGCGGGGAAGTGCCGCGTGGGATTTCACCCGCAATAACGCGGCAACGCCGCGGCATTCCGCCAAAGGCGGAAAGCGCGGCGCGCACCTGTCAATGTTCGATATACCCCATGCCGTCAAGCCAATAAAGAACATGAGAAGCAAATCCGTGGTTACAGCTTGCGTTCGGGTTTTCGTTTTCCCATAAAGTACCCGTAACTTTTGCCATCTTTGCAAAAAAGCCGAGAATATTATCCATCAATTTTTCATATTCACCGTTGATGAACAAAAGTTCAAGTCGCAAATAGTTTCCTATAAACGTGTTTGACGGGTAAATTTCTTTCCATTTTGCGTCGTCGGTGAAGTTAGGCCAATCATATGGTTTTACACGTTGCGGACCGAAATCGTAAAGCATCCTTTGCCACAGTTCGTTGTTTTTTTCAACCGTTGCCACGCCGCAGAAAAATGCATAATATTGGCATGTTTCGGTACATTCCCCCGAAAGAGTAAGTTTTCCGTCCTCTTGCCGTATGGCATTGTCACAGTAGAAACCGTTTTCGTTAATTGCCGTTTCGTTAATTGTTTTTGCAATTTTGTCGGCTTTTTCGGAATATGATTTATCTCCGTAAAGGGCTGACACCGAGCGGAGCATTTTCGCATAAAGCATATTTGACGGGAAGTTTACGTCTTGCGTTAGCTCATTCGCCTTCGACCATTCTACAAATACCCAACTTTCAAGTTTTTCAAGCAGACCGTCGGAGTTTTCAAACTTCTCGAAATATTTAAGCAAAGCAAACACCTTTTCTTTTGCCGCCGCAATGAATTCCAAATCGCTTGTGCGTTTGAAATATTCTTCAAGCTCTATAACATACCACATCGCCCAGTTCGGTATGAAAGAGCCGTTGAAATGATCGCCGGGGTAACACATCGGAAGCATACCGTGCGGCAATGCACGGAAACTGTCCGGAAGAATAAAGTTTTCAAGAAATACGTGTTCAATTTCGCTTTTGCCCGTCAACACTTTTTCAACTCTGCTTGTAAAGAAACTGTCACAAAGCCAACCGGCTCGTTCTCTCGACGGGCAATCCATATAAATGGTGAATGTGTTTTGACGGTATGTTTCTATTGCGGCGTCAAAAATTAAGCCGAGAGTTTTGTCGTCGCTTTTTAATTTTACGTCCGGTTTTTCAGCCTCAAAACAAATTATTCCGAGGCTATCTACCGTTATCGAACCGTTTATCGGATAAACGGCAATATATTGCATGCTGTACGGTTCAAAACTTTCAAGCGTTTGTTTGCCTGCCGTGATATGCCATAAAATGGCGCGCGTCATACCTCCGAATCGATAATCGACTTTGTTTGAGTCGGACAATACCTCGCTGAATGTGATAAGCACGTCGGCGGGATTGTCAGCGGTTACTTCAAGTGACACTTTACCCGTCGTGTCATGTTTCATTTTGAAAACGGCGTAGTTATCGTCAGCTATCTTTACGTTTTCAGCGGTTTCATCAACCGCTTCAACGTCGTCAATATCTATATTTCTGCACAAAAGGTGCAAGTCGGTTGTTATTTCGTCAAGCCTGTACCCTTTGTACATCACGTCATCGACGATCGTCAACTGCCTCGGATATTTAAGTTCCGCCTTGTGATCGCCCATGTGATATTTGCCGCGGAACACGACTTTCTCGGCAGACTCATAGGGGTAAATGTTAAGCGCGCTGTCACGATAAATAAACGTTTTTTTCTCTGTCGGAACAACGTCTGTTACGTTGTTTTTTATTTCGCGCAAATCGTAAATTTCAACAAATGTCCTTTGATAAGTATATCTGCCTACTTTTTGTTCATGTTCGTCAACTACTCTGCATGAAAAGCCCGTTTTTCCCGTGGCGGCGATTATTATGCCGTTCGCACATAGCTCGGCGCATAAAAAAGAGGGTTGATCGAGCGTATAAAAGCTGTTGACGTTATAGCCGGCTACGGTGATTGAGAGCGTATTTTCATCATTCGTCAATAATTCGGAAATATCAATTTCATCGACACGGTAAAACCCGTGGGCACATCTCGCCGGGCCGAACGCAATGAATTTTCCGTTTATTCGTATGTTATATACACTTGAACCGGTGACTGAAAGCGTAACGTTTTTTTGCTTTTTAATGATAGTTGAAAATTCAAGCCAAAGGTTCTTCTCGTATTCTTTTCCTTCCGCCCAAACCGGTATGGCGGATGTGAAATAATATTTTTTCATATGTTACGTCCTTTTTGTTTTATTTAATTGAATTATATCATTCGGCAATTTATGTGTCAATGACAAAATTTAAAAGTGTTTTGCATTTGAGCTGTCGCGCGCCGCGCCGCGCAAATGCAACGCATTTGCGCGGGCGGCGTTGCCGCGGGGGAGATGTAGATGCGGTGAAAAAATGCATGCGGCAACGCCGCCGCTGTTCCGCCGGAGGCGGAACGCGCGGCGCGCCCCACACACAAATCAGCAAATCAGAACATTTGTTCTTGACTTTCAGCATAAAATATGGTATAATATATGTGCGTCAAGTTGTAAAACAGGGGGACGTTTTACTTTTTGGCAGAAAAAACGAACATATTTTCGGAGGTATATTTGGAATTAAAATTTTATATTAACGGTCAACATATCACCAGAGCAGATTATAATTCCGTCGTGTCCGACAGCGTCGGCTATATTTGCTGCAAGTTTGAATTTTCAAACGACTGGTCGGGTGTGGTAAAGACCGCTGTTTTCAGAAAAAACGATACGGTATATAACGTCGTTCTTACAGATGACGGAATAAATGCTGACAGCATGCCTGTTTTCTCGGACGGAAAATGGGAGGTGTCGGTTTTCGGCGGGTCGCTTTTGACAACTGACAGCGTAGAGATAAATGTAAAAAAATCCGGCTATGCCGAGGGTGACGCACCCGAGGCGCCGTCGCAGAGCGTATATGAAACATTGACGACGCTCATTTCTTTGTCTGATGAAAAAGCCGATAGTGCCGTAAGCACGGCAAACGAGATAAAGGCTATGGCACAGTCCGGCAGTTTTAACGGTGATACGGGAAAATCCGCATATGAGATTGCTGTGGAACATGGGTTCTCAGGTAACGAACAAGCGTGGCTTGCGTCGCTTATAGGTAAAAAAGGCGATCGCGGAGCTGACGGCGACGACGGAACAGACGGACAAGACGGTGTCTCGCCGTCGGTTACGATAGCCGATATTACAAACGGGCACAGACTGACAATTACTGACAAAGACCATCCGTCGGGGCAAAGCGTTGATATTTTAAACGGCGCGGCGGGCACAAACGGGCAGGACGGCACGGACGGTGAGGACGGGGTATCTCCCGAGGTGAGCATAACAAGCATAACAAACGGACACAGAGTAACAATTACCGATAAAACTCATCAATCCGGGCAGAGTTTCGACGTGACAAACGGTGAGAACGGTACGAACGGACAAGACGGCGTCTCGCCGTCGGTAACGATAGCCGATATTACAAACGGGCACAGACTGACGATTACAGACAAAGACCATCCGTCGGGGCAAAGCGTTGATATTTTAAACGGCGCGGCGGGCACAAACGGGCAGAACGGCACGGACGGTGAGGACGGGGTATCTCCCGAGGTGAGCATAACAAGCATAACAAACGGACACAGAGTAACAATTACCGACAAAACTCATCAATCCGGGCAGAGTTTCGACGTGACGAACGGTGCAAACGGCGCGAACGGCACATCAGCTACGGTTACGGTAGGAAGTGTGACGACGGGAGCCGCCGGAACGCAGGCAAGTGTAACAAACTCCGGCACGGCAAGTGCGGCGGTGCTTGATTTTGTCATTCCGCGAGGAAACGACAGTTCGGTGACGGTTGACCAAGCGATCTCGGATCAAAGTTCAAATCCCGTGAGGAACAGCGCGATAAGCGCGGCACTTTCAAGCAAACAGGGAAAAATTCTTGTATATAACAATCAAGAGGTGACGACAGTGATGTGGCATTTCGATTCAACTTATTCGGGTTATCCGTATAAATGCTCGATACCGCTTTCTATGGCTGACGGAACGATGATACCCATAGTAATATTAGCGCCCGAGCAGGCGTTAAGCGGCAATTATGCACCTGTTGCATCGAGCGAATCTCTGTTTGTATCAATTTATTCAAAAGTTAACACCGAGGCGTTTATCGTTCCGACGATTATCCTCATACCGACTTAATGAGGTGACCATATGACAGGACAGACAAACGCGATTATTATGAATTACGGCGCGGGGGCAAAACTGCATGCGCCGACGATCTCGGTTTCGGGCAGCACGCTTACTATTACAAATCCCGCGGAAAACGGTGACTTTTGCACCGGTTATAACGTATATAAGTCCGGTACTTTTGCTTTTTCGGTGACAGAATCTACCGTTAATTTGAATGACTATTTTACGGTAAAAATGGCATATCTGCTGACGGCAAGATGTACGGGGGAGGGTATGACCGAAAGTGACGCGTCAAACAACGCAATTTACAGAAAATTATCATAAATAACAAAACTATTTGAAATACTGTTTTTACATATGACGGCATAAATACATTTTTGTTTTTTTTAATCCTCATGTTTACGGGGATTAAAAGTTAAACATTGATTTAAAATCAATATAAAAAAGTGCGGCTCAGATATTGAAAAAGGCGTCGTAATATGATAATATTTTGTTGAAATAAATTTATAAAACCGAAAAAGACGAAAAATGCATAGCTTTTCACTTCAACGGTTTAAAAGCAATTATTATCGGAGGGAAATATGGCAAAATGGATTTGGTACCCGGGGGATTTTGAACTGTATCATGCGATGCTGGTAAATAATCGCCGTGAAAAAAGAGGCATGTTTTATTCACCCATGTGGAGGGTTGACGCGCCGAACAGGAATATGCGATTCTATAAAATCGCTGTCTTGGAGAAACCTGAGTTTATTCGTGTAATAGCAAACTCACCGGACACGGAACTTGTGATAAACGGCACAAAACACCCGATAAATGAGAAAATAAAACTTGAACCCGGGAGAAATTTTATAAAAGTTTCCGTTTTTGCTCCCGCTACGTTCCCATGCGTCTATTGCGAGGGTGAAACGTTTGCCTCAGACGAAAGCTGGATGACGGCTACATTCGGAGCAGGGGATAAAAACGTCGGGACAAATGAAATGTATATTTCCCCGGACGACGACCCGACGGTTTTTAAGTTTTCATACAAAACTGTTTATCCCGTATCCTCGGAAAGAGTGAAAGACGGGACTTTATACGATTTCGGAAAAGAACTCATGGGTAAGTTGGTCTTAGAAAGTGCAGGTTGCCCGCCGCAGTCGCTTTTCGCCGTTTACGGCGAATCGCGCGCGGAAGCACTCGACCCGGAAAATGCCGAGATAAACGAACGTTTTGAGTTTACCGGCGAAAAGACGACGCTGCGTTCGCGCGCCTGCCGATATGTATATATCGGCGGCGACTGCGGCGGGCTTGACGTTTCATATGAATATGAGTATTTGCCGATAGAGTATAAAGGTAAATTTGAATGTGACGACGAGCTGATAAACAAAATATGGCAGATAAGCCGATATACGTTTGAATTAAATACAAGAGAAGCGTATTTTGACGGCATCAAGCGCGACAGATGGATATGGGCGGGCGACGCATATCAAAGTTATTTTGTCAATTTTTATCTGACAGGTGACAAAGATACTGTTCGCCGCACGACGAAAATGCTGCGCGGAACGGGCAAGATGTATCAGCATATAAATACCATCGTCGATTATACGCTTTACTGGATAATCGGTATTTGGGATTATTATTATTTCACGGGGGATAAAGACTTTGTGAGAGATATTTTCCCTGAAACGAAAGAAATATGGGAACTTATTTATGACAGAGTGGATGAACGCGGATATATTATAGGCAATCCCAAAAAAGGCGATTGGACGTTTGTTGACTGGGCGGACACGGCAAATCGGGGAACGGTTTGCGCAGAGCAGATATTGCTTTGCGCGGCATATAGTGCATTTGCAAAAATATGCCGGCTTCTCGGAAAAGACGAAGGCGAATATCAAAAAAAGGCTGACGAGCTTGCAAAGAATATAACGCGCGATTTCTGGCGTGAGGAAAAAGGTGCGTTCGTTGATTGTATAGATAACGAAGAAAGAGTTGACGTAGTTACGCGTCACGCAAATATCTTTGCGCTTAGATACGGCGTCGCCGACGAACATATGAAAAAACGTATAATAGAATGCGTTATAAAAAATGACGCAATACCCAGAATTACCACGCCGTATTTTGAATTTTTCGAGCTTGACGCGATGTGTGAGATAGGCGAAACGGATTATTTTTCCGATATGTTGCACAGTTACTGGGGCGGAATGGTGAAACTCGGCGCGACGACGTTCTGGGAGGAATTCGACCCGACGCAACAGGGAAATGAACATTTTGAGATGTATTCAAACAAATTCGGCAGAAGTCTTTGTCATGCCTGGGCAAGCTCGCCTATATATTTGCTTGGCAAATATGTGCTCGGTGTTCGGCCCACATCTGCCGCGTATAAGACGTTCGACGTCGTCCCGAATACTCTCGGGCTTAATGAAATAAGCGGCAGAGTCCCGGTGCTTGACGGATACGTCGATGTTAAAATGAACAACGGCACAGTAGAAGTGCTGACCGACGTTGAGGGCGGAACGCTTGTGATAGGAAAAAAACGCATTCCGCTGACAGCGGGAAAAGCCGTGAAAGCGGATGTATAAAATAACGGGCGCGATTTCGCGCCCGCTTTTAAAAACCTTAATTGCTGCATCATTGCTAAGTAATATTTTTCTATATGAAACAAAAAAGAGCCGCGCGGCTCTTTTTATTTTGTCATCAAGTTTTTGAGCTCCATGCGCTGCTCGGCGCAAGCATATGCGCGCTCATAATCGCCTGTGTGTTTAAGACACGTTTCAAGATCGGTAAGAATATAAAATTCGCACACGGCGCCGATTTGCTTCGCCTCGGAAAAAAGCGTCCCGAGTTTCTTTTCGGCGTCGGAATATTTGCCTTGCGCCATAAGGCTGCGCGCTTCCAAGTGCCGTTGTGTAACTGACGATTTTTCGTTTATTGCCATGGCATAGTCGGCGACGTCGGCTGTAATTGCCGTTTTCTCGCGACCGAGAATGGCTGATGAAATAGAAATATATCTTTTGGCGGAGTCGGCGACCGCACATGCAAACGGCGACCCTTCCGACAAAGCGACGCATTTTTCAAAATATTCGGTGGATGAAAGCAACTCGCACTTTTCAAAGCTCGCTTTTCCAAGCGCAAAACAGCACATGCAAGTAAGCAGCTTGCCCTCGCTGTCATTCGCGTCGCCCAATAGTTCAAGACATTTTTCATATTCGCCGGAGCAAAACGCATCATCTATCGATTTTCGTTTTGAAATTCGCATAAATGCGCTTAGGTCGTCCGTTTCGGAAATGAGATATTCGACGGGGACGTTGAGTTTTTTTGCCAGATATGTCAGCGTAGAGATGGAAGGGTTTGCGACGCCGTTTTCTATTTGACTTAACATATTGCGCGTAATCTCTTCGCCCGCAATTTCGGCTTGCGTAAGGCCGAGCCCGCGGCGCAGGTTTTTAATTTTTTCGCCTGTCATTTTGCCACCTCAATGTAAAATGTATTTACATTTTTGATTATATATCGCGAAAAAAGATTTGTCAATACGCGTTTTAGGGCAGATTTTATTCAAACACCGTGCCGACGGTTTTCGGGCAAACGTCTGGCGAATAGAGCCATGAATCCATGTGGTCGCCGGTAAAGAAGTATTCGGGCGGGCGTACCTCGACGGGAGATGTGAAACTGTCAACGAGTACGAGCTTTATTTTCATTTTTTCGGGTATTATGTTTTTTATGTAAACGGTGGCGTTTTGCCCGACTTTGACGCCGTCGGTGTATTCAGCCAAGCCTGCAAGGTTCGGCGTCAGTTCTATGAATATTCCGTATGGTTCGATGCTTCGCACAATGCCGGGTACAGTTTGCCCTATCTGAAATTTGTCGGCGTTCTCGCGCCAAGTGCCGAGCAGTTCTTTGTGGGTGACGGAGATTCGATTCATGTCGCGATCGACGCTTTTTATCGCGGTTTTGATGAACATTCCGGGGAAGAATCTGTCCCGCGGATGAGATATGCGCGAAACGGAGATGCAGTCTATCGACAGCAGTGACACAATACCGCATCCGACGTCGACAAACGCCCCGAACGGTTCGAGATGCGTTACCCCCGCGCTTATCACGTCGCCGGGGGAAGAAAGAAGCAGATAATTATTCAGGCATTCCATCTGTGCCTCGCGCCGGGAAAGCATCGCTACCTGCTCACCATGCAGTCGCTCTACCCCCATCACTTTAAAGCACACCGATTTTCCAACGCGCGTTATCACAGCTATATCTTTTATTTCGCTTCCGTCGGCGTTGTATGCCGCCTCGTTTCGCTCGATAATCCCTCTCATACAGCCGAGATCGAGCGACAGCGACATGTTTTCGTCGCATACCGTGGCTTTCGCTTCAAGTATCCGTCCGCTTGTCGCCGCTTTTTCTATCGTTGCCGTTGTGTAAAAGCATTCGTTTTCCGCCGTGCAGAATCCTTCCGGTTTGTATATACTTTGATTCATAGTTTTATTTCCTCCGTTTTTTTGTTTTCGCTTAATTCTATGCGCGCGGAAAATAAAATATGAACGCTTGCCGCGCTTGACACGGCATGGGTTTTATAATATAATTTAATGTAAGACGAAAAAACGCCGATATGAGTTTATCGCCAAGAGGTTGTACTGCTTTGAAATGGAACCGGACAAAAAAATGAGTTTTTCAAATGCGGTAACGGCAAAAAGCAGCTTTTATCACAGAGCGGGAATAAAACGCAAAAGCAACGGCAAAGCGCATGGAAAAATGCGGAAGAAGCAATTAAATGAAAAGCGGCGGCGAAAAAATGAAGTGAAATTTTACGTTTAAAACGTAAGGAGCGAAAAAAATGCCCATAATAAGAAAAATGAACGCAAATGACAAAGAAAAAATAATAGATATGATGCGTGGGTTTTATGCGTCGGAGGCGGTTTTGACGAACGGATCTGAGGAGATATTTTCGGCTGACGTTGACGAATGTGTTTCATCAAGTCCATATGCTGAGGGGTATGTTATAGAGGACGAAGGGGAGATCATCGGTTATTCGATGGTTGCGAAGAGTTATTCGACCGAGTTCGGCCGAAGGTGCGTTTGGATAGAGGATCTGTTTATAAAGGAAGGGCATCGCGGGGAAGGACTCGGAACGAAAATGATAAAACATGTCGAGAGTTTATATCCGGGGGCTCTTATAAGGCTTGAAGCCGAGGCTGAAAACGAGCGCGCGATACGTGTTTATAAAAAATGCGGCTTTGAAGAGATGCCGTATATGGAACTTAAAAAGTTCAGCGGGGAAAAATGATATGAAGCTTGTTTTTCTGATAGGCGACGCGGCGGTAGGCAAAATGACCGTGGGGCAGGAGCTTATGAAAATAACGGATTTGAGATTGTTCCATAATCACATGACGATAGAGCCGGTCATCGAAATATTCGGCTATTACGAGCCGAAAACGATATTCGCTTTGCGCGAGGATATATTCAAAGGGTTTGCCGCGTCCGATAATTACGGAATGATATTTACGTATATGTGGGCGTTCGATATGCAAAGCGATTGGGATTATATCGAACACGTAAAAGAAATATTCGCGCCTTACGGAACCGAATTTTATTACGTCGAGCTTATTGCTCCGCAAAGCGTTCGGCTCGAACGCAACGTAAGCGAAAATCGGCTTAAAAACAAACCGTCGAAGCGCAACATCGAAGAATCGCGCGAACGACTGCTCGGCGACGACGAAAAATATCGCTGCGTAAGCTACGAAGGCGAAATTAAATTCGATAATTATTTCAGAATTGAAAATTCCGGAATATCCGCGGCGGAAGCGGCAAGAATGATAAAAGAAAAATTCGATTTGTAAACGCTCGTGTTTCACATATCGACGAAAGGAGGCGCGGGACATGAAAAGAAAATTGTTAATCGTAGGGATAACGATGAACGCGGCGGGAAGCGAAAGGTCGTTTCTTGAATTTGCCGAAAACATAGATTATTCAGAATGGGACGTGACGCTGCTGCTTGCAAAAGCAGCGGGCGAGTTTATGCATCTCGTGCCGAAACAAATAAACGTAAAGGAAATGGACGGCGGCGAGATTTTCCTTATCGATAGAAGCAACGCGAAAAAAATAATCTTCAATAATTATATAAAGAAGAACCCATTAAGAGTTTTTCCGCTCGGCGTTTCGGTTCTTGAAATATTGTTTTCCCGCGGGAGAAAAAGAACATATGCAAAAAACCGTCTGTGGCTGAAAGTCATGAAAACAATGCCGAAATTTACGGGCGAATACGACGCTGCGATAGCTTATTGGGGCGACAGAACGATGTTCTATACGGCGGATAAGGTAAACGCGAAAAGAAAAATAACGTGGCTTCATTTTGATTTTAACGAGCCGCCGCGCGAAAAAAAACTTTATGAAAAGTATTTTTTGAAGTTCGACAAAGTCGTCACCGTTTCAAAGCGCATCGAGCAGACGCTTGTTGACGAGATACCGTCAATTTCAAACATAGTGATGACGGTGGAAAATTTTATCAATGAAAAAAAGATAAGACGTCTGTCGGAAGAGGAGTGTTTGCTTGACGGAGAAAAAGAAGCGATAAAGCTATTGACGGTTGGGCGAATATGCGAACAAAAGGGTTATGATATGGCGATGCCGGCAGTAAAACGACTGCTCGACGAGGGATATAATATAAAATGGTATATCATAGGTCAAGGCGAAGGCGAGTATTATGAAACACTGAAAAGGAAGGTTTCGGCGGACGGCGCACTTGTGAAAAAAGTGATTTTCCTCGGCACGACCGACAATCCGTATAAATATATGCGCGCGAGCGATATATACTTTCAGCCGTCGCGTCACGAAGGAAAGCCGATAGCGGTAGAAGAAGCGAAGATACTGTGCAAGCCGATTGTTGTAACAGCGTTCACATCTGCCGAAGAACAACTGAGATCCTGTGCGCTTGGTGCGATAGTTGAAATATCCGAGGACGGTATTTACGGGGGATTGAAAACACTTATAGACGACGCCGAAAAAAGAAATTTGCTTGTAAAAACGCTTAATGATGAAAAAGCATATACAGAAAATAGTGAAACGGTTAGGAATATTTTGACATAAATGCGAAAAAACACATATGGGTTTTCGGCTTCTCGAAAAATATGTCAAAATTTTTTGAAAAAATTTAAAAAAACACTTGACAATAAAGTTGAGTTGTGATAATATAATCAAGCGCCGCGAGAGAGCGGAGCGAAAACGGTCCTTGAAAATTGAACAACGAAGCAAAGAAACAAAGAATCTCGTTAAGAAACTTTGATACTCGAAAAGTAAAGAAGAGCAAGAAAGAATTAAAAGCTTTAAATAAGGTATTAACGCCGGAAGGCGATAATATACAAGATTTAGAGAGTTTGATCCTGGCTCAGG
>JAFSRI010000006.1 GCA_017446155.1 Clostridia bacterium
TGCCTGTTGCTTTAACTCCTGTGTCGGTATCTCCTATCCACCAGTTGTTGTTTTCACCTATGTGAGGTGTAGTACCGTCAGCACCTTTTTCACCGGTGTCACCTTTGTCTCCTTTGGGTCCAGTTGCGCCGGTTTCACCTTTTTCACCCTGAGGTCCCATGGCTTTAACTCCGGTGTCGCTTGCGCCTATCCACCAGTTACCGTTCTCGCCTATGTAAGGTGTCTTACCGTCTTCTCCCTTGTCGCCCTTGTCACCTTTATCGCCCTTAGCGCCTGTTTGACCGATAAGAGACAAAAGCCATTCATTTACGGTTCCTTCGTAACCTTCCTCTACCGCAAGCTGATATGCGGATTTGCCTGCTTCGCCCTTGTCACCTTTATCACCCTTATCGCCCTTGTCACCTTTGTCGCCTTTATCAACAGCGGCGCCGTCTTTACCAACGAGGGATGCAAGCCATTCGGTAACAGTACCTTCAAAGCCATTCTCGACTGCAAGTTCATATGCAGATTTGCCGTCTTTTCCGTTTGTTCCGTTTACGCCTGCTTTTCCTACAAGTGAATCAAGCCACTGTGCAAGCGTACCTTTAAATCCGTTCGCTACCGCAAGTTCATATGCGCTCTTGCCGTTCTCTCCGTCTTCGCCGTCACGACCGTTCTTTCCGTTCGTTCCGTCAACTCCGTCCTTTCCGTTTGTACCGTTGACTCCGTCTTTTCCGTTTACGCCGTCTTTACCAACGAGGGACGCAAGCCATTCGCTTTCACTTCCCCTATATCCGTTCTCAACTGCAAGTTCATATGCGCTCTTGCCGTTCTCTCCGTCTTTGCCCGCGGGTACGTTTTCCGCTACAAGACTTACTATCCATTCTTGCAGTGATCCCGTATATCCGTTCTTTACCGCTTCGTCATATGCGGCAACGCCGGATCCCACTTCTTTCTCTACGTCATTTGTCGTGCACGCCGCAAGTGAAAATACCATAAAGGCCACCACCATCAACGCCACAACTTTTTTCATTGTGTCAGCAAATGTCTTTTTCATGTTTTCCCTCCATGTTTTATTACATAATCGGCATTATGTTGCCTTTTTGTTTTTAAAATGCCAAGAAATCTCCAACTACCGAATAAATAAAGAAAAAAGGCGCGTCAAAGAGCCCATTTAATCTTCCGTTTTCAGAAAGAGCGATAAATGGGTCTTGTTTTTGCGCCTATTTTTATGAAAAAACGAAAAAAACTATTGACAAATTATTTTGAGCAATGTAAAATTTAGTATGTATTGATATAATCGGCTGTAATATCCGAATCTTTTTGCAACATAATGCCGATTATGTTGTTTTTTTATAGTATCAATCGCATATTTTCCATACGGCGGCGATGTTCTTTGCCGGTTGACATAATATATATTCGCGTAGTATTTATACTGCTGTGCCCGAGGATATCCGCAAGTTTTGCGATATCCTTTTCTATTTTATAGAATACGCGCGCGAAGAGATGCCGCAAGTTGTGCGGGAATACTTTACTCGGCGAAACGTTGGCTTCACGGCACAATGATTTCATCTCTCGCCAAACGTTTATCCTGCTTATCGGTTTTCCGGTGCGAGTGACGAACACACATCCGTGTATGATCCCGCGGCGCGACATATATTTCATCAATTTCTTCTGCAAATCTTTTACTATTATAATCTCCCGCGTTTTCCCTTTGCAGCTTACGCGCGCCTCGCCTCGCCTTACCGCTTCCGCCGTGATATATTCAAGCTCGCTCACCCTTATCCCTGTGCAGCATATTGTCTGTATCACAAGCGACAGCCTCTCGTCGCGTTTTCTTTGCGCCGCTTTGCATAGCCTTTCATATTCCGCCTTTGTAAGTTCCTTTTCTTCCGGTCGGAATATTTCTTTTTGCTGTTTTATAAACTTAACTTTCAATTCATCACGTCCGAGAAATGCAAATAGCTTGTTCACCGACGCCAGCATCGAGTTTACGCTCCGCACGGCGAACCCGTCGTCGACAAGCTTCCGCTTATATGCTATCGCTTTCTCTTTGTTTATACCTCTCCCATCGACAAACGCCATAAATCCCCGCACGTCACGCAAATATTTTTCCGTCGTCGCGCGGCTTTTTTCTTCTTTTTCCAAACTCCGCCTGAAATCTTTCAATGTTTTTTCGCTGAGTTTTGTCATTTTTTCATCTCCTTACAAAAATTTTTTCTTCAAAAGAAAAACACCGGTCATGCGATGACCGGCATTTTAACAATTCTTTATTTGAATTTTACTCAACGACGTAATCCTTCAACTCATCAAAGAGTTTTGTGCAGTCGTCTGAGTAAGCAGTAAGGGTAATCGGTTGAAGAAGATCGAGGCTGAAAATACCCATTATGGATTTTGCGTCAACGACGTATCTGCCGCTTGAAAGGTCGATCTCGGAATCATATTTGCGAACGATCTCGACGAAATCTCTTACCGCTTCTATTGATGAAAGACGTATCTTTGTTGTTTTCATTATATATTATTTCCTTTCGATGTTTTATTTTTTATGTATATATAATAACAAAACCTATCGAAATTGTCAATATAATAATAAAATTTTGCCGCCGACGAACAGCCCGGCAAGGCAAACAGATATATACAAGCGGAGATACTATTCGTTTGCGCGGGATAAATTTGTTTTCACATTTCAGTTGACGAAAAACAATCCTATTGAAAGATATGTAAGATACGCCGCCCAAACGGCAAACACTATCAGCATAACCGAAGCCAGCTTTTCCGTTCGTGCGATAAGAGTATATATCACACAGAGAATGGCAAGCAAAATGACGCACACGATAAACGACGCAAAAAACGCCGCCGCTTTATATGTAAGCGGGATCCAAATATAGCTCAGCGCCAACGCCGCAAAATACAAGACGGGCATGATTTTTTGCTGTTTCGGACGAAGTTTTGCGGGGGAAGAGAGCACGCACACGCACGAAAACGTCAAAGCGCACACCGCTATTGCAAACAGCGGTATAATAAGCCACGCCGGCAGTGCGCACGCAGGTTTTATCATATCTTTAAACAGTTTTGCGTTTACGCCGTTTATTGCAAAAAGTATACCGACCAAAATCGCCGCTCCGCACGCTATGGCAACGGTAGTCCAATTTATACACGCGGTTTGGGCGCGTAATTTTCTTTTTATTTCATTTGAAACGCTTTTCATGGTTTTTCAGCTCCCTCATTTTGAGCAGGAATGCCGTAAAATATAATAAATATATATTTCGGCGACAAAGAAAATATGCCCCGCGACAAGCACGGGGCGTATTTTACCTTGTATGCGATGTTTCAACGACTTCGTCCCTCTCGCGGAAAAGAAGAGAGATACACCATATTCCCGCGAGTGCAACGACGGTATATATCACGCGCGCAAGCGTCGTGTCCTGTCCGCCGAATATCCACGCAACAACGTCAAATTGGAAAAGTCCTATGCTTCCCCAGTTCAAAGCGCCGATTATCGAAACGATAAGCGCTATCCTGTCCATGATCATAAAAATATCTCCTTTTTTGTCTTATCGGACATTGTCTATTTTTCGCATGACTCAGCTTATTTATACATTATTTTCAAAACAATTATTTCAAATCGGCGGCAAAATCGCATTTCACCGAGAGAATAGCAAAAAGCAGATTTTTTTTAAAACATAAAAACATATTAAAATTATATTTTTCTATCGCATTATTCGGCGGAATGTGGTATAATGTGTTTATAAAATTCAAACAAATACAGAGGCAAAATGAGAGTAAGAAAAATGAAAAACGGCGCGGCGCGCTTTTCCGCCTGCGGCGACATGATAATAAAACCAAATGCAGAAAATCCCGAAAAAATCGACGTTTATGCGCTGTTCCCCGGTTTTAAAAGGTTTCGACTTGAAATAGGCTGCGGAAAAGGTAAATTCGTCTGCGGCGAATCCGAACGCAACCCGGACGTTGCATATATCGCCGTCGAGCTTGTCTCAGACGTTATAATTCACGCGGCAGAGGCGGCGATAGAGCTTGGACGAGATAACGTAAAATTCGTAAACGCAAACGCAAAGCTGTTGCCGCAACTGTTTGACGAGGGAACATTTGAAAGAATACATATAAACTTCTGCGACCCGTGGCCTAAATCAAGGCACGAAAAACGGCGCTTGACATACCGGGAATTTTTGTTGAAATTCAAGCCCCTGCTCATCGACGGAGGGTGCATAGCTTTTAAGACCGACAACGCGGGACTGTTCGAGTATTCACTGCCCGAATTTGAAGCGGCGGGATTTGAGATAAGAGAACTTACGCGAGATCTGCACAACAGCGAATATTTCGGTTGCGACACAGAAACAGAATACGAAAAAAATTTCTCGCAAAAAGGAACACCGATAAACCGCTTAGTAGCCATAAAAGCATGACGCCGCATAAAAAAACAAATATTTTTTGAGAAAATTTTTACAAAAAAATAAATTTACTATTGATTTTTGGAAAAACCCGTGATATAATGATTAGCGCTGTATCGCTATCAGGTCGTAAGACACGCGGTGCGTGCCTTATTTGTACTATATATTCAAAAATACTGACAGGAGGTGTGAATATGGCAAAATGTGTATGTTGCGGAAAGGCGCTTGTGTTCGGTCACAACGTTTCTCACTCTAACCGCAAAACAAGCAGAACTTGGAAGCCCAATCTCAGAAAGGTTAGCGCAAACATCAACGGAACTCATAAAACCGTTACAGTTTGCTCTCGTTGCCTGCGCTCCGGCAAGGTAGAAAGAGCTTAAACACCTCAGATAAGCTTTACAAGTAGAGCCCCTTCCCAAAAGGAAGGGGATTTTGCATATTACGGGCAGTTTTTTCTTCTCCGTGAAGATAAATCGATCGGGCGACTGCTATTATGCTCGATATTATTCCGCGGAACCGTTCGGTCACTGCCGCGTAATTAAATAAAAAAGGAAAAACGACAATGAAAAAACTACTCGTTTCAAGTCAGCTTTCAAAAGAAGAAGCCGACGCCCTTTCCCATTTCGGCAAAATAATCCGACTGCCGCCGCTCCTCTCCCTTCCCTCGCCGATAAACTCTCACCCCGACACGCTCATCGCGCGCGTCGGCGAAAAACTCTTTACTTACGCCGATTATACCGACGGCGCTGAAATATTGAAAGCCGAGGGAATAAATATTGAAAAAATATCCTCTTCGGCGGGGAACGTTTACCCCCACGACGTAAAACTCAACTGTTTTGAATATAACGGCGTACTGTTCGGGCGAAAGAAGAGCTTAGCCGAGGAGATCATATCGGTTTCGGGGTCAATTTGCGATGTGAAACAGGGATATGCGCACTGCGCGACGGCGGTTTTTGACGGCGGCGTCATCACCGCCGATGACGGCATTTGGCGCGCGATTCAAAAGCACGGGATAAATTCGCTTAAAATCTCGCCGGACGGGGTTTTGCTCGACGGATATAACTGCGGGTTTATCGGCGGCGCGTGCGGACAAATAGCCAATACCGCCGTGTTCTTCGGCGACGTGAAAAACCACCCCGACGGCAAGACGATCGTTGAGTTTCTGTCGGGATCGGGGCTTGACGTTGTTTGCCTGTCTTTCGGCAAGCTTTATGACCGCGGCGGGATAATTGTGATATAGCGCACTGCTCGACGGACAAATCCGGATATTACCGCCGCCTGCGTATGCTTTAATCGAAGCAGTTTGTCTTTCGCATATTTTGAGTTTGCAAATGTGAAAATCCCCCGAATGAAACTCCGGTAACTCGGCACATCGCTCTTTTGTGCAAACACCAAATATTCAAAAGGCGTCTATTCAGCCGAAAGACAAGACGCTTGATTTATTTTTCAATTCGTGATAAAATTATAAAAAAACAATGGAGAAAAACATGAAAATTGCAATAGGATGCGACCCGAACGCGCAAGAGGCAAAAGAGGCGCTGATAAAATTCATAAAATCGAAAGCTCTGGGCGACGTCACCGACTTCGGTGACGACGACACGATATATTTTAACGTTGCCAAACGTGTGGCGGAAGCGGTGGCGGCGGGCGAATATGACCGAGGCATACTTATTTGCGGCACGGGCATCGGGATGTCGATTTCGGCAAACAAAGTAAAGGGCGCGTATGCGGCGCTTGTTGCCGATGTGTATTCGGCGCAAAGAGCTGTGCTTAGCAACAACGCAAACATAGCCTGCATGGGCGCGTTCACAACGGGAAGCCGAGTTCGCGAGATGATGGCCGAGGCGTTTTTGACGTGCGTTTTCGATGAAACATCACCATCAAAGCCGAAAACCGACGCATATTTTAATTACGATAAAAACAGATAATTTTCCGACATTACAAAATCGACGTGTGACCGCCGATTTTCCCGACAACCGCGTTTTCTCAACTTAATAACGTCGCAAAAAAAGCCCCTGCTATGTGTTTTCACAATGCAAGAGCTTTTTTCTTTATGACGAAATTATTTTCTGAATTTGCGCGGCTCGATCTCCGTGTCGCCGAGTCCCGCCTTGAACCCTTCGCCTATTGTTTCGGTGGCATCGCCAAGCACAATAAACGCCGAAGGGTCTGTTTCTTTTGCTATTGTTTTAAGCAAAAACAGCTCATTCTTTTTAACAACGCAAAAAACGATGTGTTTTTTGTCTTTCGTATACCACCCCTCGCCGTCGAGTATCGTCACACCGCGCCCGAGTTTTTGTGAGAAAGCGTCCGCTACCGCCTCGAATTTATCGGAGAAAACATATGCGATCTTCGTCTTTTCAAAGCCGCCCGTCACCGCCTCTATCGTCATGGAGCACACAAGCACGGAAATAAACGAATAGAAAACCGAAAGAAAATTTTTCGTAACCGCCGCCGCCGTTATTATAACCACGGCGTCAACGACGGCTATGAGCTTTGCCGTTGACAGATTTTTTATTTTGAGTTTAATCAAAAACGCCACAAAATCCGAGCCGCCCGTCGTATATCCGCGATAAAGCATGAATCCTATCGCAAGCCCGAGCGATAATCCGCCGAATATGGCGCAAAGGAATGCGTTTTCTTCCGGTTGAGGAAATGCCGACGGCACGATGTCGAGCGCACTTGAAAGGTCGATGGCAATGGACGTAAGCACTATACCGACAAGACTTTTAAGCCCATATCTCCAACCGTAAAAGAAACTGAAAGCAAGTGCAAGCGGAATATTTATGGCTATTATCACAAGACCCGTCGGCAATCCGAAAAGGATATTCAACACCTCGGCTACTCCTCCCGCGCCGCCGATGAAAACGTGCCCCGGTATAAAAAACATATTATACGCCACGGCAAACAAAACACTGCCGACAAGCAACGTTACGGCGTCTGTCAAAATTGATGTTATCTTTTGTTTTTTCATGTCACACGCTCCGAAACAATGATGTATTTTTTTGACTTCATCCGAATAATATTTAACAAAATATATCGGCCGCAATCGTTTATAAACCGTGTTCTCTCTCGGCCGATGAAGCAAAACCGTTACTCTTTATTATATGCGTTTTATCGCCGCGCATACAATATACACATCTATTATACATTATTTTTCCGAAAGAAGCAATATTTTATGAGCCGATTAAAAAAATTTGCAAAAAATGCCGCGATGTTGATCGCCGTCGCGCTTATCATGCGAACGGTTGGCGTGATATTCAACGCTTACGCCGCAAACAAAATAGGCGCTGAGGGCATGGGGCTTTATTCGCTTGTGATGAGCGTATACGTTTTTGCCGTAACTGTGGCAACGTCGGGAATAAACTTGGCGGTAACGAGGCTGGTGGCAGAAGAGCTTGCGTTGGGGCGCGACGCCGGCGCGATAAAGGCAATGAGTAAATGCGTAATATACGCGCTGTCTTTCGGGTGCTTTTCGGCGTGTGCATTATTTGTTTCGGCGCCGCTTCTTGCTGAAAAAGCGATAGGCGACGAGCGCATGACGCTTTCTCTTCGAGCGCTGTCGGCGGGACTGCCGTTTATAGCGCTGTCAAACGTGTTCTCGGGCTACTTTTATGCCGTAAAACGAGTGTTTAAAAGCGCGTCGTCGAACATAATCGAACAATTTGTCAAAATTGCGGTCACCTGTACGCTTTTGTGGATATTCGCACCACGCGGGGTCGAATACGCATGTATGGCGCTTGTCGTCGGCACAAGCGTGTCAGAGGGACTTTCTTTTTCATACCTGTTATTATTCTATCTTGCTGACAAAAAGAAATATCTGAATTCAAAAACACCGTATCCGCCGCCGTCTGAGATTTCACGCAGAATGTTTGCAATCGCGCTTCCCGTCGCGTTATCGGCATATTTAAGATCCGGGCTTGTAACGATTGAACATATGCTTATACCGCGAGGACTCAGAAAATTCGGCCAAGACTATTCCCTCTCGCTTGCCGCATACGGAACGGTATCAGGCATGGCGTTGCCCGTGCTGCTCTTTCCTGCCGCCGTCAGTTCCACATTCGCCGGGCTTATCATTCCCGAAATGTCGGAGCTTGCCGCAAAATATAAAA
Source organism: Clostridia bacterium (assembly GCA_017446155.1). GTDB lineage: Bacteria > Bacillota > Clostridia > Oscillospirales > CAG-272 > CAG-841. The sequence goes on from JAFSRI010000006.1 coordinate 8,501, forward strand.
CCAAAAAAGGCGTGGCGGAAATAAACTACATAGTCAAAAGGTCAATCGGCGCCGTGCTTATTTTCGGCATCGGAACGGCGGGAATTTTTCTCGCTTTTTCCTCTCCGCTCGGAGATATGATTTATTCATCGGCCGACGCGTCATATTATATCGCCGTACTTGCTCCGCTCGTTCCGGTGATGTATCTTGACACATGCGTAGACGGAATGCTTAAAGGTTTGGGAGAGCAGCTTTATTCGATGAGAGTAAACATTCTTGACGCATCGCTCAGCATTTTGCTTGTATATCTTCTGTTGCCGAAAATGGGTATTATGGGCTATATCGTGTGTATATTTGCGACAGAGCTTATAAACGCGGCGTTGTCGCTGTGGCGGCTGATAAAAATAACCGGGGCAAAGATAAACGTTTTACGGCGCGTAATAATGCCGATAATATGTATGGCGGGCGCATACAGCGTAACGGCAATCATACTCCGCCCAACAGCCCTTCCGCAAACAGTATATCTTATCGTCGGAATACTTTTTACAATCGCTTTATATGCGTTCTTCCTCGGCGCAACGGGAACATTGGGGCGCGAAGAATATATGTGGATGAAAAAAATATTTACAAAGCAAAAAGCGCCAACATATTGAATAAACGAGCTTTTTATGATAAACTGAAATAAGGAAATTAAAACGGAGGACGGCAAAGTGAAAAAAGGGCTTGAAAAAATTAAAGGAATTATCGGAAAAACCGCAACATACTTTATGTTTGTGATATTGTTGTTTTCAACATTCATCACGCTTCTTTCCCCGTCGAAAGAAATATTTATGATAAACACATCGTTTTTGTGGTTTGCTTTGCTGTTTTCTTTCGTTTTGGCGTTGGCGGATTTGATTTTATCAATTAAAATAATACACGTGTTTGCATTGAAAGTGATAATTCACTATATTATAACCGTTTTGGATTTTATCCTCGTTCTTTGCATTTTGTCGGGAACGGCTGTCGGTTCACAAATATTTGTTTTAGCTTTGGCATTTACCGTAATATATGCTTTAATTATGACGGTTTACTGTCTTATTCGCACGGCATTGGCAAAAAAAGAAAACAACAATAAAGAATATTCTTCTCAGTTTACGCCGGAAAATAAAAATTAACCGTTTTAAGTCCGTCAAAAATGACGGACTTTTTTCATTTTGGTATAAATTTAATTGTTTATGTGAAAAATATATCAGAAAATTCAAGAAAAATATTGACAAAGCCGATTTTTTATGATATTATATTCAAGCGCCAAAAATTGACTCATTAGCTCAGCCGGTAGAGCACATGACTTTTAATCATGGTGTCCGGAGTTCGATTCTCCGATGGGTCACCAATCTCAGCACATCCGAACCGCAAGGTTCGGATTTTTCTTTATTCGGAGAATCGAATAGAGCGGTGTTGAGAAACAGTCCTGTGGACTGTTTCGACCGCGGCCGACCAAGGCGCATCATGCGCCGCGACCGCATTCTCCGATGGGTCACCACAAAAACCGAGATGTAGTGTTTGAACAAGTCCGGTAAAAACGGACATTGAAAAAAGAACCCTCCTATGATACAATGGAAGAAAGTATCATAGGAGGGATTTTTATGGCAAGAAGTTATCGACATATCAGTGAATATGAAGAAGAGATTTTGCGACTAAAGGCAGAAGGAAAGACA
>JAFSRI010000052.1 GCA_017446155.1 Clostridia bacterium
AAAAATATAAGTTGGGATAGTTTCGATAAAGGGCGGGGGAACGTTATGAAAGAAAACAATGATCTTGCAAAATACCTTTTTTGTCAGGGAACAAACTTCCATGCATACGAATGGCTCGGTGGCCACAGCGAGAAACCGTCTGACGGATATTCATATATATTTCGCGTATGGGCGCCGAAAGCCGACGCAATATTTATTGTAGGTGATTTTAATGGCTGGCGTGAAAATATGCCTATGGAAAAGGACGCTGAAAGCGGGGTATGGTCATACAGACTGAACACCGCCGATTCGATAGAAGGACAGAGATATAAATATAAAGTTGTTTCCAAAACCCGCACTTCCATGAAAGCAGACCCGTATGCGTTTTACAATCAAACGCTTACCGAAACCGCATCGATGATACATACCCTCGGCGGCGAATGGCACGACGGCGAATGGATGAAAAAACGCAAGAAACCATTTGAAGATACGGAACACTTTTATCCCGCACCGATGAATATTTACGAGGTTCATCTCGGCTCTTGGAAAAGAAAAGACGGCAGATACCTTTCATACAGAGAACTTGCCGACGAGCTTTCTCAATATGTAAAAGACATGGGCTACACACATATTGAACTTATGCCAATTTCCGAATATCCTTTTGACGGCTCATGGGGGTATCAGGTTTGCGGATATTATTCGCCGACGTCGCGTTTCGGAACACCTGAAGACTTTAAATATTTTATCGACAAAATGCACGGTGCAAACATCGGCGTTATACTCGACTGGGTGCCGGCGCATTTTTCAAAAGACGAGCACGGGCTGATTGAGTTTGACGGTTACCCGCTTTACGAATATCAAGACAAAAACAGAATGGAACATAAGAACTGGGGCACGCGTTGTTTTGACGTAGGGCGACCTGAGGTGCAGTCTTTTCTTATATCAAACGCGCTGTTCTGGTTTAGGGAATACCATATGGACGGGTTGAGAATAGACGCGGTGGCGTCGATGCTTTATCTCGATTTCGACCGCGCACCGGGCGAATGGACGCCGAACGTTTACGGCGACAACAAGAGCCTTGAAGCAATAGCGTTTTTCAGAAAACTCAACACGGCGGTGTTCGGGGAATTTCCGGACGCACTCATGATAGCTGAGGAGTCCACCTCGTGGGATAAACTCACAAAGCCTGTATACAGCGGCGGGCTCGGGTTTAATTTCAAATGGAACATGGGCTGGGCGAACGATATGTTTGAATATCTTAAAACCGACCCGCTTTACCGAAGATATGTTCACGGGAAGTTGACGTTCCCGCTTGTGTATGCGTTCTCGGAAAATTACATACTGCCGGTTTCGCACGATGAGGTCGTTCATTGCAAAAAATCATTGCTTGACAAATGCTTCGGTCCGTATGACGAGAAATTTTCCTGCATGAGGGCGTTTCTCGTTTATATGATGACACTGCCCGGGAAGAAACTGCTCTTTATGGGCAGCGAATACGCGCCGTTCAGAGAGTGGAACTACGAGGACCAACTCGAATGGTTTATGCTCGGATATGAAAAGCATTCGCAGATGCGCGACTATGTAAAAGCTCTTAACCACGTTTATATCGACAACAGACCGCTGTGGGATATAGACGACGGCTGGGCGGGATTTGAATGGATAAATCCAAACGACGCGGACGGCAACACAATATCGTATTTCAGACGTAGCCGCTACGGGGAAGAGCTGATGATAGTGATAAACTTTTCACCGGCAGAACATCGCGGATATGTACTTCGCGTTCCGAGCAAAGCCGAATATGAAAAAGTCTTTGACAGCGGGATAGGGTACGGTGTGTTTGATAAAAAATTAAAAACAAAAGCGCACAGAGAGGACGGCCGTTGGGTGCATGAGATAACCTGCGATATTCCGTCCTACGGCGCTGTAATATACAGAAAAAAAGGATAGGAAAAAGGGGGCAAATCATCAATGTTCAAAAAAAAGGAATGTATAGCCATGCTTCTTGCCGGAGGACAGGGCAGCCGTCTTTATGCGCTTACCGATAAAACGGCAAAACCCGCAGTACCTTTCGGCGGAAAATACAGAATAATCGACTTTCCTATGTCGAACTGTATAAATTCCGGAATCGACACCGTTGGAGTTTTGACGCAGTATCAACCGCTTGTTCTCAATGAGTACATCGGCAAAGGCGAACCGTGGGATCTCGACCGTTCAAGCGGTGGGGTAATGGTGCTTCCTCCGTATCAGGGCAAGGGAGGCGCCGAATGGTATAAGGGAACGGCGAACGCCATTTGCCAGAATTTAAGATTTATCGAGAGATATGATCCCGATTACGTAATAATTCTTTCCGGCGATCACATTTACAAAATGGATTATTCCAAAATGCTCTCCGAGCATAAGAAAAACAATGCCGATTGCACGATAGCCGTGCTTTCCGTGCCGATGGATCAGGCGAGCAGATTCGGCATACTAAATACCGACGCCGACCTGCGCATTACCGAGTTTGAAGAAAAACCGGCACATCCCAAGAGCAACAAAGCCTCGATGGGCATATATATTTTCAGCACAAAAGTGCTAAAAGAATATTTGCTTGCCGACGAAGCCGACCCGACCTCATCAAACGACTTCGGCAAAAATATAATTCCCAAAATGCTCTCCGACGGCAAACGTATGTTTGCATATCAATTTGAAGGATATTGGAAAGATGTCGGTACAATTCAGAGCCTGTGGGAAGCAAACATGGATCTTCTCGGAAAGAACCCCTTGTTTGACCTCTACGACCGCAGTTGGCGTATCTATTTCAGACACAACGCCGATCCGCCCCAGAGAACGGGCGAAAAAGCCACGGTTATCAATTCAATGATCACCGAGGGTTGCGACACGAACGGATATGTTGAAAATTCCGTGCTGTCAAGTGGCGTTACGGTGGAAGAGGGCGCAACAGTAAAAGATTCCGTAATTATGAGCGGAGTAAAGATATGTAAAGGCGCATGGGTAGAATACGCTGTGATCGACCATGACACTGTGATAGGCGAGAACGCCGTTGTCGGCTCTCCGTTTGCCGACACGGAAAAACCGCTTGTAATAGGGGCGGAGCTCAATATCAAGCCGAATTTTAAAATAGACGGCGGGCTTATGGTAGACGGGCAAAAACTGGATGAACTCGAAAAGGAGGGAAAGTGAAATGACGGTAACAGGTATCATTTTTTCAAATATACATGACTCGAACGTTTTTGAGTTGACGCGCGTCCGTTCGCTCGGTTCCGTACCTTTCGGCGGCAAATACCGCTTGGTGGATTTTGCCCTTTCAAATATGGTAAATTCCAATATCAGCGACATAAAAATCATCACCCATTATAATTACCATTCGCTTATGGACCATATAGGAACGGGCAAGGACTGGGATCTTGCCAGAAGATCGGGCGGAGTGCATTTTCTCCCGCCTTTCATCACTGCATATGCGAACAACATAAACACTCTTTACAACACGCGCTTAGAGGCGCTTAAAAGTGTAAATTATTCTATTTCGTCATTTCAAAGCGACTATGTCGTTCTCTCCGACTGCGACGTCATCTGCAACGTGGACTTGAACGACATGATAAACGACCACATTGAAAACGGCGCTGACATCACGATTGCTGTAAAAAAATTCAACGTTTCTCGTGAAAGGGCAAAACATCTCGTGCTTGCAAAGTCTGACGAAAGCGGGAGACTGATTGACGTTTCGGCGTATCCTACGGACTTTGAAGGCGAGGCTGACGTTGACCTTAATATTGTTGTGATAAGCAGAAAATATTTGCAGGAAATAGTGATGGACGCGATGGCTCACGGATATACGAGCTTTTCCCGCGATGTGTTGCAGAAGAATCTTAAATTCAGAAATTACCGCGTTTACAGATACGACGGCTTCTTTGCGGGAATATCGTCGTTCGGAGATTATTTCTCGACGAATATGAGTTTGCTTGAAGATAAAGAGTTTTATAAACAGATTTTTGAAAATTCCGAAAGACCTGTGCTGACAAAGGTGAGAAACTCTCCTCCGACATATTACGGCGAGCATTCGTTTGTAAGAAATTCGCTTATTGCCGACGGGTGCGTCATCGAAGGCTCGGTTGAAAACAGTATTCTTTTCAGGGGAGTTAAAGTCGGGCGCGATTCGGTGATAATGAACTCTATTCTGTTTCAAGACACATATACCGGCGAGAACGTAACGCTGCAATATGTGGTGACCGACAAGAACGTCGTCGTGCGCGACGGAGTATCGCTTTCCGGCCACTGCACGATGCCAATTTATGTAGACAAGGGCAGAATGATTTGACAAAAACATATCTCAAACAGAAAGGACGCGCGGCGGATACAGTCAACTTTGTAATGCCGCGACGGTAAAAATTATGAGATCTATCCTTTATATCGGAAGCGAGGCGCTTCCTTTTGCGGCAACGGGAGGACTCGGCGACGTCATGGGCGCACTGCCGAAGGCTGTTAAAGCGCAAAACCCGAACATTGACGTGCGCGCGGTGATGCCGCTTTACAGCCAGATAAAACCTCAATGGCGTGAGAAAATGAAATTTGAAAAAAGCATAAACGTCAAGCTCTCTTGGAGAAACCAATATTGCGGCATATTCTCGCTTGAACACGACGGGGTCAAATGGTATTTTATCGACAACGAATATTATTTCAAACGTCAGCGTCTTTACGGCGAATATGACGATGCCGAAAGATTTGCGTTCTTTTCGATGGCATCGCTTGAACTTATGCGCGCGGTCGGCTTTTATCCGGAGATAATACACTGCAACGACTGGCAAAGCGCGCTCGCTGTAATACAGCTCAAACGCAGTTACGAGTCGATTGAGGAATATGCAAAGATACGCGCCGTTTATACGATACATAATATTGATTATCAAGGCGAATACGGAATGGAAATACTCGGTGATATTTTCTCGCTTTCCGCCTCGGATATGTCGATTGTGGAGTATCACGGAAATATAAATCTGACAAAGGGCGCTATTGTCTGCGCCGATTACGTCACGACTGTGTCACCTCGCTACGCGCAGGAAATTCAGAGCGACAGTTTTGCCAAAGGGCTTGCCACGATTACAAATATGTTCGATTTTAAAATCGGCGGTGTGATAAACGGCATCGACACCGAGATTTATGACCCGGAACATGACGTAGAACTTGTGAAAAATTATTCGTCGGGCGACATTTGCGGCAAGGCGGTGTGCAAGGCGGAACTGCAAAAGGAACTGGGGCTTAAAGCGTCGCCTGACACGCCTATCATCGCCATGATTTCGCGTTTGGCGGAACACAAGGGCTTTTCGCTTGTGAAAGAAATAGCCGATATGCTTGTCGGCGAAGACGACGCCCAGGTCGTTATTCTCGGCACGGGCGAGCAGGAACTTGAAAACTTTTTCAGAGAATTTGCTCAAAGGCATCCCGGAAAAGTTTCGGCAACGATAGCGTTTGACAAGGCGCTCTCGAAACGCATATACGCCGGCGCGGATATTTTCCTCATGCCGTCGAAGAGCGAACCGTGCGGCCTTTCGCAAATGATAGCTTCCAGATACGGCACGGTGCCCGTGATACACGAGGTGGGCGGTCTTTACGACACGATAAAACCGTATGCCGCCGGAGGAAACGGCTTTACGTTCACGGCGTTTAATTCGGAAGATATGCTGAACACCGTAAGGCATGCGGAGTCGCTTTATCACGATAAAGAAAAATGGGCAGAACTTGTAGAAAAGGTAATGAACATCGACTTTTCGTGGGATGTATCAGCCAAAACATATGTTTCGCTTTATGACAGGGTTTCAAAATTTTGACATGACCGGCGAAAAAACATCGCCGTAAAATAATATAAAAGGATAACTACCAATGACAAACACCACAATTACTCAATCAGACATCCACAACATTCTCGCAGGTAAACTTTCGCGTCACTTCGGAACTACCTGCGAGGATGCGACAAAAAACCAAATATACAAAGCCGTGCTTTTAAGCGTCAGAGATATGCTGACGGACAAACGCTCGGTTTTCAAAAGAAAAGTAAAAAAACAGCACAAAAAGCGCGTTTACTATATGTGCATGGAGTTTTTGATCGGAAGATCGCTCAAAAATAACCTTCAAAACCTTGGTATTGAACAGCAGTTCCGCAGTGCGCTTTCCGAAATGGGCTTCGACCTCGACGAGATTTATGCTCACGAGCCCGATCCGGGGCTCGGCAACGGCGGTCTCGGCAGACTTGCCGCGTGCTTTATGGATTCGCTGACAACGTCAAACTATCCCGCTACCGGCTTTTCGCTCTGCTATGAATACGGCTTTTTCCACCAGAGAATAGTTGACGGAAACCAAGTTGAAACACCCGACACATGGATGCAGACGGGTGACACATGGCTTGTTCCGAGAACAGACAAGACGTTTTCCGTCAAATTCGGTGGGAAAATCAGCGAAAAGTGGGATAACGGCCGTCTTGAAATAATCAACACGGATTATGACGAAGTAGAAGCCGTGCCGTATGATATGATGATCTCCGGCTACGACAGCGAAGCCGTCAGCAACCTCCGCCTTTGGAAAGCGAGAGATTTAAGCAATTTCAACATGAAGCTCTTTACGCAAGGGCAGTATATGCAGGCGGTGCAAAACAACACGCTTGCAGAAACGCTGACTCGCGTCCTCTATCCTTCCGACGATCACGAGGAGGGCAAAATACTCAGGCTCAGCCAGCAGTATTTCCTTGTTTCAGCGTCGTTGCAAAACATTATTGCGGACCATATCTCCGTTTACGGAACGCTCTCCAATCTGCCCGAAAAGGTGGCTATACACATCAACGACACTCACCCGGCGCTTTGCATTCCGGAACTTATGAGAATACTTATGGATATTTACTCGTTTTCTTGGGAAAGCGCGTGGGATACTGTCGTCAAGACCGTATCATACACAAATCATACAGTAATGCCAGAGGCGCTTGAAAAATGGAATGAAGACTTGTTCAGACTTCGCTTGCCGAGAATATATATGATAGTTTGCGAGATAAACCGTCGCTATTGCGCCGACCTTTGGAACATTTATCCCGGAGATTGGGACAGAATATCCAGAATGTCGATAATTGCAAATGGACAGGTAAGAATGGCAAACTTGTCGGTTGTCGGCTCTCACACCGTAAACGGCGTGTCAAAACTCCATTCGGAGATACTCAAAGAAACAGTTTTCCACGATTATTATAAGACGACGCCCGAAAAATTCACAAATGTGACAAACGGAATCGCACACAGACGTTGGCTTTGCGAAGGCAACCCGATGCTGTCAGCTTTGCTCGATAAAACAATTACACCCGCATACAGAACAGACCCCGAAAAGATTGCGGAATTTGCAAGATTTAAAGATGATCAAAGTATTGTTGAGGCTGTTCGAGAAATAAAACACAGAAATAAAGAACGCTTTGCTGACGCATACTTTAAAAAGTTCGGCAGGAAGATAGATACTCACTCACTTTTTGACGTTCAGGCAAAGCGAATTCACGAATATAAACGTCAGTTGCTGAACGTATTGAAGATAGTTGCGCTTTATGATGAAATAAAGCAAAACCCGAATATTTCAATGCGACCGCAGACGTTCCTTTTCGGCGGAAAAGCGGCTCCCGGCTATTATAGGGCAAAAGACATAATTCGCTTGATTTGCAAGCTCGGTGACGAGATAGACCGCGACCCGGACGTAAAAGGCAGACTCAAAGTTGTGTTCCTTGAAGAATACAACGTAAGTACCGCAGAAATACTTATGCCCGCAACCGATATAAGCGAGCAGATCTCACTTGCCGGAAAAGAAGCAAGCGGCACGGGATGCATGAAATTCATGATAAACGGCGCGATGACGGTAGGCACGCTTGACGGTGCGAACGTCGAGATGGCGGATGCTGTCGGCGACGACAACATTTATATCTTCGGGCTTACCGCTCGCGAGGTTGACGAGTTGTGGAAACGCGGGTATCACTCGATGCTGTTCTACCGTGAGAGCGAACGACTGAAAAATGCCGTTGACAGAATATGCCGCGGGTTCGGCGGAGAGGATTTCTCTGATTTCGAAAACTATTTCCTTACAAACCAAAACATTGCCGACCCGTATATGTGCTTGGCGGATTTCGATTCTTATTTCTCAACGTACAACCGTGCGCTCGACGATTATGACAAGCGTGACGAGTGGACAAAACGCGCGATAATCAATATAGCCGGCGCAGGATATTTCGCGTCTGACAGAAGTGTGAGAGAATATGCGGAGAATATTTGGCATATAACTCCTATCGATAAGGACGAAAAATAAAATGGCGGGATTCAACAGCTCATTTTCATTCGGCGGTAAACTTCATAAAACCGTTCCGACTCACGGCACGTCAGGCGCCGTTGAATACGGCTCATCCGTAACGTTTTATGCTGAACTTCCGAATAACGCGACGAACGCGAAAATTGTGTTTTTCTCAGACGACGACGGCAATATTTTTGAATACGATCTGACAGACGGCACGTTTTTCGCTCTCGCCGAATCGCTTTGCGGCGAGAACAGGGACGCTTTGTTATACTATAAATTCGTTTTCACCGTTCCGTCGGGAGAATTTCAAATAGTAAGAGCAAAGAAAGGGATAGCGGACGCCGTGGTGGACCGCGACGACTCTTTTGACGACGCTTTTCAGCTGACAGTATACAGAAAACGTGATATTTTGCCACAAAAACTCCAAGGCGGCATAATGTATCAGATTTTCCCCGACAGGTTTTTCAGGGGAGGGGACGAGCCGTGCCGCGAAGACGCGGTGATAGATCACGACTGGTACGGCGGGATCCCACCGTATGTAAAAGACGGCGAGAACGGTGAGGGTTTTAAAAACAACGTGTTTTTCGGCGGCGACCTTTGGGGAATAGCCGAAAAAATTGATTATTTGAAAAGTCTTGGCGTTACGTGCATTTACCTTAACCCCATTTTCGAGGCGTATTCAAACCATAAATACGACACCGGAAACTATGATAAAGTGGACGCCATGTTCGGCGGAGAAGAAGCGTTTGAGGCGCTTGTAAAAGCGGCGGACGAGCGCGGCATAGGAATTATACTTGACGGCGTATTTAATCATACGGGAGCTGACAGCGTTTATTTTAACAAGTTCGGCCGCTACGGAAAAGGCGGGGCATACAACGACCCAAACTCTCCGTATTACAGGTGGTATAATTTTGAAGATTACCCCGAAAAGTATGAATCGTGGTGGGGAATCGACATTTTGCCGCGCGTAAAAAGCGACGATGAAACGTATAAAGCGTATCTTTTCGGCGAAAACGGCGTTATCCGACGCAGACTTCGCGAAGGCGTGCACGGATTCCGTCTTGATGTTGCCGACGAAGTTTCCGACGGATTTTTGAAAGATCTTAAATCAGCTGCCTGCCTTGAAAAGCCCGACGCTTATATCGTGGGCGAGGTATGGGAGGACGCTTCGAACAAAATCTCATACGGTGTGAGGAGAAAATACCTTCGCGGCGACGAGCTGGACGCTGTGATGAACTATCCCATACGAAAAGCAATAATCAAATATTTGCGCAACGGCGATTTTACTTATTTCGTTAGAACGATAAGCGATATATAC
>JAFSRI010000007.1 GCA_017446155.1 Clostridia bacterium
CACTACGAACGTCGACCACTGCTTCCAAAAGGCGGGATTTGATAAAAAGCGGCTGTTTTACACGCAGGGCGACTATGGCCTGTTTCAGTGCAGCGTGCCGTGCCATAATAAAACTTATGAAAATGAAGAAATCGTCCGTCGCATGGTCGAAGAGCAGAATGATATGCGTATTCCGACTGAGCTGATCCCGAAATGCCCGGTCTGCGGCGAGCCGTTGACTTTGAACCTGCGTTCCGATAACAAATTCGTTGAGGACGAGGGCTGGCACGAAGCGGCACAGCGGTATGAGAAGTATATCCGCGAGCACGAGGGAAAAAGAATACTGTTCCTTGAACTCGGCGTCGGTTACAACACGCCCGGAATCATCAAGATCCCGTTCTGGAATATGACGGCGCAGAACCCGAACGCGACATTCGCCTGTATCAACTACGGAGAAGCGGTTACGATAGATGAAATCGCCGACCGTTCGATCTGCATCGACGAGGATATCGGTGAAACGATAGAAAAGATTTTCAAAAAGTAATTCCAAGGTTGCAACATTGCAACATTTTCAGTGGGTGGGGTAAGTTGCAATGTCAGCCCGCATGGAGAATTCTGTGCGGGTTCTTTTTTGCGTCTTTCAGCCGGTATTTAAGCGGCTTTTCAGCAATCTTTCCTCGATCTTTCGGACGTTTTTAACATTGCAAAATGGGCGGATGTTGCAATCTTTCCGCGTGTTTACAGGGCTTTTGCGGATCGTCTTTCCACAATCTTTCGCAGATATTTCCGGCGTTTTTCGGCGGTCTTTCTATGCGTCTTTCGGACGTCTTTCAGCGGTATTTGTAAACAATTCGGGAAGTCCGTTGACAGCGAAATGGTATTTTCGGATAATAAAAACAGACCGGAAACCATCATGGAATCCGGTCGTTTTGGCGTTCCCGAGGTGATTCGAACACCCGACCTACCGCTTAGGAGCAATCCGTGATTTTGAAAAAAATATAAAACCGTTGATTTTCTTCAAATTATCTTTCGTTTTAAACACTTTTGTGCGAGCAAAAACGCCTGTTCTTTTTTGTTTTTTTCAAAAAAGTTTCGCTTTCCAAAACAACTTTTATACTTTTTTATACCGATTTTATACCGATGAAACAGTAATATGAAATCTGTCTGCAAGTGTTTCAAACAGACCGTTTTGCAATAGACCGTATTCCAAGTCGAACGACTCATCTATGGATAATTCTCCGTAACCAAAGGGTTGTACTTGTTCCTCTATAATTCCGGAAAGAGCAATATTGATGATTTGATTTTTCCGTTTGTCGGTGCGATAGCGGTCAAGACCTATATCGTCTTTAAACATTTCCCGTTGATTATCCATATACCACTTTGCAAATCCCGGATGCCGGGATTCACAGACAAGCGGAACAAGATACTCTTTGTACGTGCGAAACAAATCGTTCAGTTCCTTATAGAACTCTTTATAATCTCCGTTTTTCCGTAAAGTTGAAGAAAATATGGCGACGAAAGCCGTTTTCAGCGTGGCGATGATTTCTTTGATCGTGAACTTGAAAAGTTCAAAGAGAAACAAGATAAATAACGTCTTCGAGAACGAAAAACCATTGGCTGAAGTAGGAACATGATTGCACAATATATAATGACATACAAAACCACAATCGAACAAACAATTATAACGGAAAAGCAACTGCGTCGTTATAAAGTTTTTTGAGAATGGCAATAAATGCTTCCTTTGAGTCTCTGCTGTCTTCCCGATGCGTGCAAAGAACGCAAGAAAAAGATTCCTCGCAGTTGAACGGGATCCAGGCAAACTGTCCGCTGTGGTCGTTCAAAAAGCCGGGAGCAAGGCATACGCCGCGACCTGCCGCAACGTTGGTGAGCGTCGTGTCGTGATCTGGGCTGTTGAAATAATTTATCTTGTTGGTCGCAATCAAACGGTGCTGAACGGTTTTAAGGGCTTGTGGCGATCCACCTCCGACCATAAGCGTTCTGCCGTAAAGGTCTTCTTCGGCAATAACGTTCTTTTTAGCGAGAGAGTCGTCGCGGCGAGTGATCAGATAAATACGGCTTTCAAACAGCTCGTGTACGGCAATCCCCGGTATCTGTTTGGTCTGTTCTTTCAACGCAAAAAGTATATCCGTATCTTTTTTCAAGAATCCGTCCATTCCGTTTTCATATTCGAACTTCGGGGCGATTTGTATATCGTGATAATCCTTTGCAAACATTCTCATTGCCTCGGGCAAGAAATATATGGCCGCCCTTACCATAAGACTTATAGAAATACTGTCTTTGTATTTGGCGCTGAAATTCTGTCCTTGCTCGATAGCGCGTTTAAGCTCTTCCCGCATACCTGTAAGATAGCTGACGAACTGCGCGCCCGCAGGCGTAAGCGTTACTCCCTTACCACTTCGCTCGAATATGGTAAAGCCGATCTCGTCTTCCAATAACTTTATCTGATAGGAAAAAGTAGGCTGACTGATAAACTGATTGTCCGCCGCTCGGCTGAAATTGAGTGTTCTCGATAATTCAATACAAAAATCTATTTGCTTCGTTGTCATAAACGCCCCCAGGTTATTTAATATTTAAATCAATTATAACATATTTAAATTATATTTTTCAATAGATTTATGTTATAATAATGGTGAAATCAAAAGAAAGAGGTATTTTTATGGCAAAAACATTGATCGCTTACTTTTCAAGAGCTGATGAAAACTATTTTGCGGGCGCAGTGCGCTACGTCAAAGTCGGCAACACGGAAGTCGTATGCAATCTTATTAACGGGATGATTGACGCAGACGTCTTTAAAATCGAGATGAAAACTCCTTATTCACCTGTCTATATGACCTGCATCGAGGAAGCAAAAAAGGATCTGCGTGAAAAAGCCAGACCTGAACTCATTTCTTATCCGGATAGCATCGACGGATATGAAACCATCATCCTCGCCTACCCGAACTACTGGGGCACAATCCCGATGGCGGTGGCGACCTTCCTTGAAAATTACGATTTCACCGGAAAAACGATCCTGCCTCTCTGCACCAACGAAGGCAGCGGAATGGGCGGAAGCGAACGCACAATTAAGCAGTGTGCCCCGGGCGCGGACGTGAAAAAGGGTCTGCCTGTCACCGGCTCCGATGCCGCGAATGCCGGCGCGAGCGTGAAACGCTGGCTTTCCGCTAACGGTCTTCTGTGAGGCGCGGTATGAAGTACGAAAAAGGATACGTCTATAAACTGATGGAGGAGGGCGGTCCGACCGATAATCGCGAGCCGTATTTCAAGGAAGCTGTCGAGGAAATGATGCGTTCACGCGTCCTTTGCGCTAAAGCAAACGCGACCATGCCGGACGATCCCTCGTATGTTGGATATTTGGAAGAACTGTTTGACAGAAAACTCGACAACGTGCGTATTCTGACACCGTTTATCTGCGATTTCGGAAACCGTGTCAAATTCGGCAAAGGCGTGTTTATCAATCACTCCGCCATTCTTTCCGCATCCGGTGGAATCGAATTTGAGGACGGAGTTATGCTTGCGCCCGGAGTGCACATTGCAACCATCAATCACGATATGAACGAGCGCCACACAAAATATACTTACGGGGAAGTCCTTATCAAAAAGAACGCTTGGATAGGAATGGGGGCAACAATTTGCCCCGGTGTGACCGTCGGTAAATATGCCGTCGTTGCGGCGGGGGCGGTCGTTACGAAAGACGTACCAGACTACGCCGTTGTGGGAGGTGTTCCGGCAAAAATTATCCGGATGCAGGATCCCGGCGAACAGAAAGAAGTATGAAAAGGACCGCTTCGTTTTTCGCTTGCATCATGATATTGGTCCTATGCTCATGCGGCCCGGAAACATGGACCGAAACGGATATAGGTTCCATTCATGCGACCGAGCATCAAACAGAAAGCGTTGTGCTTGATACGGCGAAGGAAACAGTTATGAAATATGATTTTTCGGTATTTACAAACGTAAAAATAACCGGCGTGGATTTTTCACGGCTGACTGACGACGAACTTTCTATTCTCTACGTTCAAGCTAGATACTGTCAGGCGATGACCGACGCGGATATTGGCGCGATGCGCGGGATCGTATCGGAGGATATGACATTCACGCACATGAGCGGGATGAAGCAGACGCGCGAGGAATATTTCGCCGATATAGCGGACGGAAGACTCAGATATTTCACGATCGGGATCGAAGACCCGGTAATCCGCGTCGACAGCGACAAAGCGACGGTGAACTTTACTTCGGTGCTGAACGCCAACGCCTACGGCGCGCGCGGAACGTATAGAATGAAAGGCTCACATCATTATGAGATGCGCGGCGGTCAGTGGATCGCCGTAAACGGATAAGGGGGAAAACATGAAACAAATAAGACACATTATATCAGCGATGCTGGCGATTGTTATGATCTTTTCACTTGCCGCTTGTACAAGCGGCAGCCAAACGGCGTGGATGTCTTCCGGAACGGAAAGAAAAACCGAAAACACGACCGTGCCGTTCGTCAAAACCGAATCAGACGTTGAAAGCGGCACGGATGAAACCGCGAAGCCTTCGAAAAGCAAAGTTCTCGTCGTGTATTTCTCTCGCACCGGAGAGCAGTATACCGTCGGTGTGATCGACCGAGGCAATACAGCAATCGTCGCGGAGATGATTGCGGAAAAGACAGGCGCCGACCTGTGGGAAGTGCTTCCGGTGGACGATCACTACCCGATGACCTACGGCGCGCTCACCGATGTTGCAAAAAGAGAACAGAACAACAAGGCTCGCCCGGCGTACAAAGGGGCGACGCCTGATTTATCCGGATATGAGACAGTATTTATCGGCGCTCCCGTATGGTGGGGCGACTGGCCGATGATCATGTACACCTTTTTTGAGCAGAACAGCGACGCGCTCGCTGGTAAAAAACTGATTCCATTTTCCACTCACGAGGGCTCCGGACTTTCCGGCTTTGACAAAAAGCTTGGTTCGACTGTTCCCGATGCAACGGTCGGAAAGGGAATAGCGATCCGCGGCAACGACGCTCAGAAAAGGCAGGACAGCGTCAGAGATAGCGTCAATAACTGGCTGATTGATCTGGGGTTTTGATATAAAACCCGACAAAAAACCTGAAAAGCAAAAACGATAAGGAGAAATATTATGGAAAACGTAAAACTTAACAACCAAATCACCTGCCCGGTCGTGGGAATCGGAACGTTTATGCTCTCTCCCGCGGATGCCGAGAACAGCGTGCGCGAGGCGTTGAAAATGGGCTACCGCCTGATTGACACGGCGAACGCCTATGTCAATGAACGCGCCGTCGGACGCGGACTGAATGCGAGCGGCGTGGAGCGTGAAGAAGTTTTCCTTTCGACCAAACTCTGGCCGAGTGAATACGATAATTCAAACGCTGTCGACGAAACGCTCGAACGCCTCGGCGTCGATTACGTCGATCTGCTTTATATCCATCAGCCTGCCGGGAATTGGCTCGCAGGTTACCGTCAGATTGAAAAGGCGTACAAAGAGGGCAAAGCGAAATCGATCGGCATTTCCAATTTCGAGGGCAAATACATCGCAGAGCTTGAAACGAAATGGGAGATTGTACCCCAGTTTATCCAGGTAGAGGCGCACCCTTATTTCACGCAGACAGAGCTTCGCAAGACTCTTGATAAATACGCTATCCGTCTTATGAGCTGGTATCCGCTTGGACACGGCGACAAATCGCTGATCAACGAGCCTCTCTTCGCCGAACTGGGAAAGAAATACGGCAAAACACCCGCGCAGGTTATCCTTCGCTGGCATACGCAGATGGGCTTTGTCGTCATCCCCGGCTCAAAGAATGTCGACCACATCCGCGAAAATCTCAACATCCTCGATTTCTCTCTGACGGATGAAGAAATGGCACGAATCGCAAAACTTGACAAGGGAGTAAGATACTATAACAGGACGGATGCACAGCTCGTACAATTTGCTTCGTGGAGACCGAGTTTTGAAAGGAAATAAGCTTAGTCAATCCGTTCTTTTTTCTTTACAAGCCGACTAAGAAAGGTGCGGCTGCGTACAAAAAAGCCTAAACAGCTTACAAAAAACAAGCGGTAAGGAGCAATTCCTTACCGCTTTTGGCGTTCCCGAGGTGATTCGAACACCCGACCTACCGCTTAGGAGTTTTATTTTGGTGCTAAAAATAGTGTCAATTTGGCAAAATATCTGCCATTTTGGCATTTTTTTGCTTTTTGGAGCGTGTTTTGGGACTTTTTTCTTGTGTTGCATTTAGTATTTTTCATAAAACGAAATAGCATTCAAACAAAAATAATAACAAAATAATACCGGCTCAGAACTACACCTTATTAAGCTAAGCCTATATCCTATGCGTATTACATTTAAAGCTATCTTGCTTAAATCTTGCCCAACATCTTACTTAAAATACCGTTGATTCTTACTTTTGGGTTTGTCGGGCAAAGTCATTCTTATAAGTCCGTTTTCAATAGCCGGGTTCAGATAACTGTTTCTCAAAGTTTCTTTAGACTTTATTCCCAGTCGCTCCATAATTTCATTGGCAGATAGAGGAATATCAGGCTCCATAACATCCAACAATCTATTGACTTGTTCGGAAATGTTTTCTGATTCTTGTTTTACTCCGACAATCACTTCATCAAGAACTTCGTCTACCATCTTGAGCATAAATTCAACAAAAGCATTCGAGTTTCCTTCCTGATGGCATCTCGCTATTGTTTCATAATATTCAGTCTGGTATTTTTGAATCTGTGATTCAATCGGAATATATTCAAACAACGGATTCCATTTTGTAAGTAGCACGTTTTGCCAAAGTCTGACAGTTCTGCCGTTTCCGTCGCTGAAGGGATGAATAAAAACAAATTCATAGTGAAATACACAGGATTTTATCAAAACGTGCGTATCTTTATCGTTTTTTAGCCAATCAAACAAATCGTGCATAAGCGATGGTACAAGATTTTCCGGCGGGGCAACAAAGATGACTTTTTCTCCGTCGAATACTCCTTCGCCATGGTTTCTGTACTTGCCGGCATCATTCTCAATAAGGTATGTCAAAATCGAGTGTGCTTTGAGCAAGTCCGATTCACTATATCCATCGAACTCATTTATCATATTGTAGGCTTTATAAGCATTCTTGACCTCTTGTATCTCTTTTTGAGGTCCTATAACCGGCTTGCCTGCAATAACGTCTCTTACTTGATTGAGAGACAATGAATTTGCCTCAATAACCAATGATGAATGAATGGATCTTATTTTATTATTTCGCCTTAGTGTGGGCATACGTTTTAAGGAATTAAACGTAGTAATTTGACCTATTTTCTCCGTAATGGAAATGGTTTTAGAAAGCATATAGTTGGAAATCGAAAAAGGCGGTTTGTACATAATTGAATCTCCTTTCAAATCTAAATTTATTATACCATAAATTACTGAAAAAATCAATCATCTTGCTTAAATCTTGCTTAAAATGTTGCACGAAAAGTTATTAAATCGACTCCTCCATTTGTCTTTTCAAATACGACATCTCGACAAGTCTCCGAGTTTTCTAAAGTTTACTTTATTTTGCTCTAAATTGTTTATTTTGTTAAGTCTACTCAAGAAAGAGTAATCGTTGCGCTCGACAACATAACGAATAAAAAAAGCCGTTTTCCTAATAAGAAAGCGGCTTTTTTTGGCGTTCCCGAGGTGATTCGAACACCCGACCTACCGCTTAGGAGGCGGTCGCTCTATCCTGCTGAGCTACGGGAACATATTGAACGGGCAAATGCTTGCCCGTTTATTTTTTTCTTTTTTTGCCGATACGTGCGATGAGAGCCTTATATTTTTCGTTGCGCTCGGCTTTTCTTTGCTTGCTCGCTTCATCCTCTTCCGCCATTCGAACCCTGTCTTCTTCCGACATATAATCTTCGGTTTCGGTCGGCATTTCTTTCTTTGCAAGCCTTTTCTTTGTCCAGTCGGAGATTATCTCATACAGCACGGCAAACGCGGGCACGCCTATAACGGTGCCGGCTATGCCGAACAGTCCCGTCATAAGGATGATCGACACGAAGATCCACGTTGCAGAAAGACCGTTTCTTCCGACGGCGCGGCTACGGGAAATAGCCGCTTGAACAATCTGCGCCGCTATCTCGAAGATGATAAATCCGATGAGCATCCAAATGTTCATCGATGAAATGAGTATGATAAAGCTCGACACGAATATACCGACTATCGGTCCGAACAGCGGGACGATGTTCGATACGCCTAGCACAATGCTTATAAGCGGATAATACGGAATCCCGATGATAACGCCGAAGAGCAAGGTTATGAGCCCTATGATGAACGATTCAAGCAGGCGTTCACTGAGGAACGATCCGAATTTTTCGTCGACGAGCGCCGAGAATTTGATTGATTTTGAATAGAACTTTTCGCCGAACATGGCACGGGTGAGCTTTTTTATCTGCGCGCAAAGGTGTTCTTTTGCAATGAGGAAATATATGGAGAACACAAGCCCGAGCAGAATGTCTTTGAGCGTTACGACGATCTTCGGCGCGGCTGACGTTATAAGCGGGATGAGGTCTTTTAAGAATTCATAAAATTTGTCTACGATGTTGTTTACATATTCAAGAATTGACGAAACATAACTTGAAAATGCACCGCCGTCGTCAACGAGCCCTTGCAACCAGTCGCGGAAGCTCGCAATATAAAATTCCATTTTGCTTTCAAGGTCGTTATAGCCGCTTATTACCTGAGGAATTATCGTCCACACGATAAGAAGTATAATCGCCGCGAAAACGATAACGGTAAAAAGAACGCAAATTATTCTTGCGGCTTTCGGAAAGCGTGCGCTGAATTTTTTAAGCACTTTGTTTTCCAACGGTTTTACTATTTTATTTAAAATATATGCAAACAGTA
Source organism: Clostridia bacterium (assembly GCA_017446155.1). GTDB lineage: Bacteria > Bacillota > Clostridia > Oscillospirales > CAG-272 > CAG-841. Next base: position 8,869 of record JAFSRI010000007.1, read on the forward strand.
TGCCGTAGAAGATCGGGTTGAAAACGGAAAGAAAACTTGAAATATAATTTCCGAAATCGTTGTAATTTAAAAAGAAGAAAGTGCAGAAAACGGCAAAAAGAATGACGATAAGCGCATATACGGCGATTGTCGTATATTTTCTGTTCCACGATATTTTTCGCGGCTGGCTGTCGTCTTCATGAAGCTCTGCCGGTTCGTTTTCTGCCGGTTCGTTTATGTTCTCAGGAAGATTCTTGTCGTTTTGATCCATGTCTTTCTCCTTTCCCGTTTTTTGAGGATTAAAAATATCCGGTACATAATATTTTATACTTATTATTCTGTTAAGTCAAGTATAAAGCGAATTTTTATTTAAACAAATTTATAATGAAAAAGTTGCAAAAAGTGTGTAAAAGTTATAATATATAATTGAACAAGGGGGTAAAATGCTTATGAAAAATTATAGACGGGTATCGCCCGATAAATTCAACTGTTGTCCTTTTTCTTTGATAGGTGACGAATGGATGCTTGTTTCGGCGGCTAAGCCCGACGGAAAAGTCAATTTCATGACGGCAAGCTGGGGTGGGGTAGGTGTTCTTTGGGGCAAGAACGTATGCTTCATTTTCGTTCGTCCGTCGCGCTATACATATGAGTTTATTGAGGCGTCGTCACGCGTTTCTTTGTCGTTTTTCGATGCGGATTATCGCAGTAAACTTGCGTTTTGCGGCACAAAAAGCGGAAGAGAGTATGACAAAGCCGAAGAATGCGGCTTTCATGTTTTCCTTGAAGGCGGCTGTCCCGTATTCGACGAAGCAAAAATAACGATAAAGGCGAGAAAACTCTACGCCTCGGCGTTTAAACCCGAGGATTTTGTCGACACGTCATGTATCGACGATAAAAACAACTTACATAAAATGTATGTTTGCGAAATCGAGGAAATTGACGTAAGCGAATAAAGAACCGCAAAACTATACGAGAAAAACAAAATCAAAAAAATGCACAAGTCCGTTAAAAACGGACAATTGAAAAAAAACACCCTCCTATGGTAGAATGCACAAGTCCGTTAAAAACGGACATTGAAAAAAGAACCCTCCTATGATACAATGGAAGAAAGTATCATAGGAGGGATTTTTATGGCAAGAAGTTATCGACATATCAGTGAATATGAAGAAGAGATTTTGCGACTAAAGGC
>JAFSRI010000053.1 GCA_017446155.1 Clostridia bacterium
AAACATGATCACAGGCGCAGCTCAGATGGACGGCGCTATCCTCGTTGTTGCTGCTTCCGACGGCCCGCTTCAGCAGACTCGCGAGCACGTTCTTCTTGCCCGTCAGGTTGGCGTTCCCGCTATCGTAGTTTACCTCAACAAAACAGACCTTGTTGACGACGACGAACTTATCGAGCTCGTTGAGATGGACATCCGTGACCTTCTCAATCAGTACGACTTCCCCGGCGACGATACTCCCATCGTTCGCGGTTCCGCAAGAGATGCTCTCACCAGCACAAGCACCGACATCAACGCTCCCGAATATGCTTCCATTATCGAGCTTATGAAGGTTGTTGACGAATATATCCCCACTCCTCAGAGAAAATCCGACCTCCCGTTCCTTATGCCTGTTGAAGACGTATTCTCCATCACAGGTCGTGGTACGGTTGCTACGGGTAGAGTTGAGCGTGGTACAGTTAAAGTAAACGACACAGTTGAAATCGTTGGTCTTTCCGACGAAAAGAGAAGCACCGTTGTTACAGGCGTTGAAATGTTCAAGAAACTTCTTGACCAGGCAGAAGCAGGCGACAACATCGGATGCCTCCTCCGTGGCGTTCAGAAGAATGAAATCGAAAGAGGACAGGTTCTCTGCAAACCCGGTTCCATTCATCCTCACACAAAATTCGTAGGACAGGTTTACGTTCTTACCGAAAAAGAAGGCGGCCGTAAGAAACCCTTCTTCCCGGGATACAGACCTCAGTTCTATTTCAGAACAACAGACGTTACAGGCGTTATCAATCTTCCCGAAGGCGTTGAAATGTGCCGCCCCGGTGATAACGTTGATATGACAGTTGAACTTATCACTCCTATCGCTATCGAAAAGGGACTTAACTTCGCTATTCGTGAAGGCGGCAGAACAGTAGGTTCAGGCGTTGTTGCTGACATCATTGAGTAATTTACTCTAAACTCTTTTTCGGGGCGGGTTTCCCGCCCCGAAAATGCATTTTATCAGGCAAAATAAAATATAATATCTTTGGGGAATGGTGTAATTCCATACCGGTGGTATAGCCCACGAGCGCAAGCCGAGCAGGTGAGATTCCTGCGCCGACGGTAAAAGTCCGGAAGGGAAAAGATTGTTTTTATCCCCGCTCGGGGATTTTTCTTTCCCCTTAAAAATGATGTTTTTGAGGTGAAAAATAATGAAAGATAAAAAAATAAGTGTAAGAAAAATGACGGTCACCGCGATAATGTCGGCTATATCGGCGGTGCTTATGTTTTTGGAATTCAGCGTGCCGATAGTTCCTTCGTTTTTGAAATTTGACTTTTCCGATCTTCCTGCGGTGATAACCGCTTTCGCGGTAGGCCCCGTGTGGGGTGTGATAGTTGAATTGCTCAAAAACCTGATACATCTCCCTTTTACACAAACAAGCGGGGTAGGGGAACTTGCGAACTTTATAATAGGAGCGCTACTCGTTTTTCCCGCCGGTCTTGTTTATAAACTGAAAAAAGACAGAGGCGGCGCGCTTATCGGTTCGCTTTCGGGTGCGTTTGTCGCGGCGCTTGTTAGTGTTCCCGTAAACTATTTTATTACATATCCGTTTTACACGAACTTTATGCCCATGGATGCGATAATCGGGGCATATAAAGCAATAGTGCCGGCGGCGGATACGCTTATAAAGGCACTGCTTATATTTAACGTGCCGTTTACTTTTGTAAAGGGACTTGTGTGTGTTGTAATAACGTTTGTGGTTTATAAAAAACTATCTCCCGTGATAAAGGGGAAAAAATAAGAAAAATAAGGTCGTTTGACCGAAAAGATAGATTGACGCAAGTGGATAATTGAAAGGAAAATGCGATGAAAAAAATCGTTGTTGCAGCAGTTGCCGTCGCTTTGATAATGGCATTGTTTGCGCTTACTGCTTGTTCAAATACGACAAATACCGCCGAAGAAGCGGGACAAATTGAGGTTTTAACAAACGAAAAACCGAGCTTGTCAAGAAGAATATGGAACTTTTTCGTCGAAAAAGTCGGCGCGCGCATAAGCGTTTTCATCTGCTCGATGATACCGTTTATAGAATTGCGCGGAGCGATACCGCTCGGCGCGGGAATGGGACTTAATCCGTTTCTCTGCTATCTTGTGGCGGTGCTGGGCAATATGCTTCCCGTGCCGTTTATATTGCTGTTCATACGCGCTATTCTTGAATGGATGAAGAAAACGAAATTGTTCGGCAAATTTGCACTGTGGCTTGAAAGCAAAGGCGAAAAGAACAAAGACAGAATAACAAAATACGGTTTTTGGGGACTTACGCTGTTTGTTATGATACCTCTGCCGGGCACCGGTGCGTGGACGGGATCGCTCGTAGCGGCGATGCTTCATATGCCGTTTTGGCGCGCTATGCTCTCAACGCTCATCGGAGTTATGAGCGCGGGAGTTATTATGACGTTTATTTCATACGGAGTGGCGACGATATTCGGATAATTTTTATATTACCACTTGAAAAAATACACTGTATGTGATATAATAAATCATCTTATCAAGAGAGGCGGAGGGACTGGCCCTGTGAAGCCCGGCAACCTGCAAATATGCAAGGTGCCAATTCCCGACAGATGAGAGCTGAATTTGCGATCAACTTGCCTCGGGACGACCGAGGCAGTTTTTTTCGGGACTGTAAGAAATACGAAAAATAAAGGATAAACAACATGGCAAAAAGATTTTTTGCAACCGAATCGGTGACGGAGGGACATCCCGACAAGGTTTGCGACAGAATTTCAGACAGCGTACTTGACGCATTGTTAAAACAAGATCCGCAGGCGAGATGCGCCTGCGAAAGCGCGGCAACGTCACAAACAGTCGTCGTAATGGGCGAGATCACAACCACGGCTGAGATCGACGTTGAGAGTATCGTTCGCGCTGCGGTGAAGGACATAGGCTACACAAAAAAAGAATACGGTTTTGACTGTGAGAATTTGAAGTTTTTAAATTTTCTTCATTCTCAATCGCCCGATATTGCGCTCGGAGTGGATCGATCGCTTGAAGCCAAAGACGGCGAGGGCGACGGGTTTGACATCGGCGCGGGAGATCAGGGGATGATGTTCGGCTATGCAACGAACGAAACGGCGCGTCTTATGCCGCTGGGATATTCAATAGCTACCGATCTTTCCAAACGTCTTACGAAGGTGAGAAAAGACGGAACGCTTAAATATTTAAGACCCGACGGCAAAACTCAGGTTACCGTTCAATACGACGGCGACACGCCTGTGCGTCTTGATAACATCGTCGTTTCCACTCAGCACGACCCGGACGTAAGCCAAAAACAGATAAGAGAAGACGTGATCGAAAACGTCATTCTTCCCATTGTCGATAAAAAGCTCATCGACGTCAACACCAAGATATACGTTAATCCAACCGGAAGATTTGTCATCGGCGGTCCCGAGGGCGACAGCGGCCTTACGGGAAGGAAGATTATTGTTGATACATACGGCGGATATTCTCGCCACGGCGGCGGGGCTTTTTCAGGTAAAGACCCGACAAAAGTTGACAGAAGCGCATGCTATGCGGCAAGATACGCGGCGAAAAATATCGTGGCGGCGGGACTTGCCGACAGGTGCGAAGTTCAGATAGCTTATGCCATTGGCGTAGCGACCCCACTTTGCATAAACGTAAATACATTCGGCACGGGGAAAACGTCCGACGAGAGAATCGCCGCGGCGCTGAGAGAAACCGTTGATTTCCGCCCGGCGGCTATAATCTCATATTTCGGGCTTCGCTCGCCAATTTATGCGCCGCTTTCAGCATACGGTCATTTCGGAAGAGAAGAGCTCGGTGTTCGTTGGGAGAAAACAGATGTGGCGGCTGTTTTGGCTGACAAGGTCGGCGGAGTAAAAGTAAAATAAAATAACAAACGGGCTACCTTTAACATATCATATGATAAAAGCAAAAAAGGAGCCCGTTATGACTATTTTTCTTCAAATTTCAGCGATTTGCTGCGGTTTATACGGCGTGTATATGATAATTTGCGCCGTGCGCTCAATATGGGGCGAGCGGACGCTTATAGAGCACGACTGTATTTTGACCGACCGCGAGATAGTAATTTTCGCTGAGGCAAACACGCTTGAATATCTTTTGCGCGCGGCTGAGGCTGAACGCAATTTGACAAGCAAGCGGATAGAGGTAAACATCCGCGCATCCGACGCGGACTATTCGGAAAGTCTGTTCATTGCCAAAGCATTTTGCAAAAAACACTCAAATACAGAGATAAATATTATTTGAAAGGAACGTTTATATGGAAACACACGGGGAAGAGCTTATAGAGATAAACGGAACTGTTGAAACGATAATATATCAAAACGAGCAAAACGGATACACCGTGTGTGACTTGTCGCTTAATGACGCGGAGCTGATAACGGCGGTGGGCATTATGCCGTATTTGTGTGAGGGAGAAACGATTCAGGCTTCCGGCAAATGGACTTCTCACCCGCAGTTCGGCAGGCAGTTTCAAATAGAAGTTTATGAAAAACAACTGCCAGCAACCGAAACGGCGATAATGAAATATCTCGCCTCGGGCGCAATTAAGGGCATCGGGCGCGCGATGGCAAAAAAAATTGTTGATAAATACGGGCTTGACACGTTCGACGTGCTTGAAAACAACCCCGAGTGGCTTTCTGAAATAAGCGGTATTTCGCCTAAAAAAGCGAGAGAAGCCGGGGAAAGTTTCAAAGCGCAATTCGGAATGAGAACGGTGATGATGTTCTGCCGCGATTATTTCGGGCCGAGTACGTCGGTGAAAATTTATCAAAGGTGGGGGTCGGGCGCTGTCGATATAATAAAGCGCAACCCTTATGTTCTTTGCGACGAGATAGGCGGCGTCGGTTTTGAAAAAGCGGACGCTGTCGCGCGTTCTCTCGGTATATCGAGGTCGAGCAGAGAAAGAATAGGAGCCGGAATAAAGTTTGTTTTGACATATAATGAAAATCAAAACGGGCACACATATTTGCCGATGGACAAGCTGATTGATACGTCATGCAGGTTGCTCGGATGTGAAAAAGAAACGGCTGAGGATGAGCTCGGTGCGCTTGTGATGAAAGGGCGGCTGGTGCTTGAAAAAATAGACGGGAGAAAGTGCATATACACAAAACGTATGCACGACGCAGAGCAATATATCGCACGCAAACTTGACATAATTGAAGAAACGGAACACAAAGTCGACGCGATGAATATTTCCGCTCTTATCGAAAAAATGCAGATTGAAAACGACATTGTTTACGCTAAACTGCAAAAGAAAGCGATAATAGATTCTATAAACAACGGCGTGTTTGTGTTGACGGGCGGTCCCGGAACGGGTAAAACGACGATTTCAAAGGCGATAATACGCATTTTTGAATCGATGGGATTTAAAGTTGCGCTTTGTGCGCCGACGGGACGAGCCGCCAAACGAATGAGCGAAGCGACAGGCAGAGAAGCGAAGACGATTCACCGAATGCTTGAAACTCAGCGCAACGGCAACGACGAGTTGATATTTTTGCGAAATGAAAACGATCCGCTTGACGACGACGTGATAATCGTTGATGAATCGTCGATGATTGACGTTTTTCTTATGGAAGCATTACTTAAAGCGACGCGTGCGAAAACGAGAATAATATTTATAGGCGACGCAAGCCAGTTGCCGCCTGTGGGACCGGGATATGTTTTCCGTGATATTATTTCATCTGAACGATACAATACGGTTGAACTTACACACATTTTCCGCCAAGCAAGGCAGAGCCTTATTGTTACAAACGCGCACGCCGTAAACCACGGCGAACATATTGACTTGACGAGTAAGGACGGTGACTTTTTCTATCTTCCGAGAACGGACGATATGCAGACGCTTCAAACCGTTGTTGACTTGTGCAAAAAACGTTTGCCGAAAAGCTATGGCGCAAGCATCTTTAACGGTATACAGGTTATAACTCCTTCCCGAAAAGGCGAATGCGGCACAGAGGCGCTCTGCGCGGCGCTTCAAGCGGCGATAAATCCTCAGGCGAAAAATTTAAAAGAGCTTAAAAGACAAAACACAGTTTTTCGCGAGGGAGATAAGATAATGCAGGTGAAGAACAACTACGCCGTTGAATGGCAAAAGGACGGTGTGGACGGCATGGGTATTTTTAACGGCGACATAGGGGTTATACTTGAAATAGATTATCAAAAAGAAGAAGTGACGATAGATTTCGAGGGCAGAATTGCAAGGTATGACTTTGCCGCATTTGACGAGGTCGAGCTTGCTTACGCGATAACCGTTCACAAAAGTCAGGGCAGTGAATACCCGATAGTTATTATTCCGCTTTACAGATATACCCCGAAACTCCTTACGCGCAACCTGCTTTATACGGCTATAACGCGAGCTCAACAGATGGTTATCCTCGTCGGTGACGGTCAGGTCGCGGACGCGATGGTGGACAACAACCGCCAGACAAAACGCTATACCGGGCTTGAATATATTTTAAGGAGATATGAAGATGAGTAAGTTGCTTTCGCTTTTGTTTCCGAGAAAATGCTCGCTTTGCGGCACACCTATGGCGGACGCAGGCGAATACGACGCCCTTTGCCCCGACTGTATGCTTAAATATTCAATGTTGTGCGAGGAAAAGTGTTCGCATTGCGGGCAAAGACAGAAGTATTGCCGTTGCGAGAAAATAGACGGGGCCGAGATAAGCCTTCATTTGTTTGAATTTTCATCGGAGCTTTCAAGAAATATAATTTATACATTAAAACGAAGAAACGACAAGTATTTGCAGAATTTTCTTGCACGGCAGTTGGCGGGGGAGATCGTGAATACGTTAAAAGAAGAGTCATGCGGAGAAAAATTTACGATTTCATTTGTGCCGCGAAACCCTGCAAGTGTGCGCGATTTCGGGTTTGACCAATCGAAACTTGTGGCGGAAAAGATAGCTGCTTTGACGGATATGAGGTGCGCCGGACTTTTTGTTCATGCAAAAAACACAAAGACGCAGAAAGAAATTTCCGCCAAAGACAGAAAAGATAACGCGTCAAACAGTTACAGTGCAAAGAACGGCGTCGGAGCCACCGGAACGTTGGTTATTGTTGACGACGTGACAACAAGCGGAAGCACGCTGTCGCGGTGTGCCTCGCTTGCAAAGGAGATTGGCGCTGAAAAAGTTATGGCGGTGGCGGTTGCCATGACGCCTAAAAAGACCGGGTGGTAAAAATGAAAAACGCAATTAAAAAAGTAAGCCGCAAGCGGATTTGGCTTATACTGTTGATATGCGCCATAATCATTATTTTCCCGTTGGGAATGTTTGTTGTGGCAAGGTATCGTTTTTGGGTGGTTTATGGAATTTTAGATTCGCTGAGGAAAGGCGAAAATGGACTTTTGAGCAAGGCGGAATATTCGGAAGAGCAGTTGAGAAAAGTCGGGATAGAGAATGATGAAAGTGTAAAATACAGCAATATAATGTGGATTGTAAACGCTTCAAATCCCACCCCCGACGATATTCCGTTTATATGTGAGGTAAGTGAAAACGTTTCGCTCAATTCCAACATAAAGGCAGACATTGACAAGCTTTTTTGTGATGTGAAAGAATTGTTCGGAAACGAACTTATAATTACAAGCGCATATAGAACGCGCGATTTTCAAGCGGCGATTTATAAAACTAACCCCTATGCCGTTCCCGCCGGGACGAGCGAGCATGAAACGGGACTTGCGGCAGATCTTAAAATCGACGGGTATGCGCAAAAGCGGTTCGTTCTTTCAAAAGTCGGCAGATGGGTGAACGAAAATGCATATAAATACGGCTTTATCATAAGATACCCGTTTTGGGGCGAGGACAAGACGGGCGTGGAGTATGAGCCGTGGCATATAAGATATGTGGGATTTCCACACGCGCAGATAATACATCGCTCGCACATAACGCTTGAAGAATATGTCGAGTCGTTCATACCCGGCGAGTTTTACACATTCCAAAACTATGTTATCTCTCGTCAAACAGCAAAAGACGGGGAGCTTGTTTTCCCGGAAAACTTCACCGACATAAACGTTTCACCCGACAATATGGGCGGGTGGTTCATTTGGGGTATGGCGAAATGAAAAAATATATAGGCGTTGACATCGGCGGCACGAAATGCTCGGTCGTGCTGGCGGATGAAGAAATGAAAATACTGAAAAAAGAAAAGTTCCCGACCGAAGCCTTGAATTGCACGATAGAGAAGATAATATCAATCGTGGCCGATTTTGCAAAAGGCGGTGACATTATTGCAGCCGGAATAAGCTGCGGCGGACCGCTTGACGAGAAAAACGGCATTATTCTTTCTCCCCCGAATTTGCCCGGCTGGGATAGCGTTTGCATAACAGACGCCGTTTCATCGGCGGCAAATGCCACGGCATATCTGAAAAATGACGCTGACGCATGCGCCTTTGCAGAGTGGAAATTCGGCGCGGGGAAAGGTGCCGCCAACATGATATTTCTCACGTTTGGTACGGGCATGGGTGCGGGGCTTATTCTTAACGGTCGCCTTTACCGCGGAGCTTGCGGCATGGCGGGCGAGGTGGGACACATACGCCTTGAAAAAGACGGACCTGTCGGATATGGAAAGGCAGGCTCGTTTGAGGGCTTTTGCAGCGGAGGCGGTATTAAACGAACGGCTGAGGCGATTATACGGGAAAAACTGTCGCGCGGTGAGTGCGTGCCATATTGCAGAACGGCGGACGAGATAAATTTGCTCGACGCAAAGTTTTTATGTGAACAGGCGCGAAAAGGCGATAAGACCGCGCTTGAAATACTTGAAAAATGCGGGGAAAAACTCGGGTATGCGCTCTCGATGCTGATCGACATTCTCAATCCGGAAAAAATCGTCATAGGCAGCATTTATGCAAGGAGCGGAGATCTGTTGGAGCACAGCATGAGGCGAACTCTCGAAGCGGAGGCGCTTGGGGAATCGCTTGACGCATGTGAAATTTTGCCCGCATCGCTCGGTGACGATATAGGTGATTACGCCGCGCTTTGCACGGCAAAATTTGCGGAAGAGATGAAATAAAAAAGCAAAAGATCCGAAGTTTTCTTCGGATCTTTTGTCTTTTATATTATCCCGCAGGGATTTTAGATAAACGTCGGCTGTATTTGCCTGCCGGCAAAGGCAGCCATCATTGTGTTTTTGAGCTGTGAAAAATCGCACACAAGCGACGACGGCTTCATTTCGGGATCGTCTTGTCTGAGCGGTACAAAATATACGTTTTTCCGTGACAAGAGTGTGCCGATATTCTTTAAGTTTGAGGAAAGCGCGTCGTTTGTGGCAAGCGCAATGACGACAGGTCGGTTTGCGCGCAGTTGCGCCTTTGCCGCCATTGTAACTGACGTGTCGGTAATACCGGCGGCTATTTTAGCTAACGTATTGCCGGTGTATGGCGCGATAACGAGCATATCGAGGTTTAAAGTCGGACCTATCGGTTCGGCGTCCACTATCGTATGGACTATATCCTTGCCGCAAATTTCTTTTACGGACTTTTTAAGCGTTTCGGCATCTCCGAAACGCGTGTCGGTTGTATAGACGTTCTCGCTCATTACGGGAAGAATGTCGTTGCCCTCGGCGGCAAGAGATTTTAAGATTTTAAGCGATTTCGATATTGTGCAGAACGAGCCGCAAAAACAGTAACCTATCATTTTATTATCTCCTCGGAAATAAGTATATTTTCGATAGTTTCGGCAATTATCATGCCGGCGGAATCGGGGGCTACTCTGCCGGGAAGCGACAGAGCGCTGATACAGCGTATACCTCGTTTTTCGGCAGCGCCGACGTCAACTCCGCCCGGGGATGAGGCGAGATCGACGATAAGCGCGTCGCGACTAAGCGAGTTTATCACGCTTTCGTCGATAAGCACCGCCGGCACGGTGTTGAATACGCATGTAAACCCATGCGCCGAGGTCGCCAGCTTTTCCGTATCTTCCGCTTTGCATCCGTCAACCTTTGCCCATGCGCGCGCCTCTGCTCTTCTTGCAAAGACCGTCACATTTGCGCCGAGAGCATTTAATGTTGCCGCAAGCACGCGCCCGACTTTTCCGTAGCCCACAACGGCGCATTCCATGCCGAAAACGGTTGTGGGAAGTTCCCTCATCGCTATTTCAACTGCGCCCTCCGCCGTCGGCACGGCGTTGAGGATAGACAGCTCCTCACGGCCGTAATAATCTATCATTTTAATATTATGTGCCTCGGCACACTTATATGCTTTCCCGTCGAATTTTCCGCCGAGAATAATCGCCTCCCCGGAATTATCAACGACGTATTCAAGCGTAATATCTTCTTTTGTCATCGGTGCGTTTATCTTGCCGTCGCGCGCATAAGGCAGCGGCAAAACGACGCATTGCACGCCGAAAAGCGCCTCTTTCAATGTCGGTGGCTGATAAATTCCGTTTGGAATAAGGCATCCGTCAAATCCGTAAACTTGAACGGTGTTGCCTTTTGTGTGAAGCGCTTTCGCCGATGAAAGCTGACGCATATCCCCGCCGACAAATGTTATTTGTATATTGTTCATTTTGTGTTTCCTTTCGTTTTATGGCGGAAAGTTTCCGCTGATATATTTTATGCCGGAATGGTCGTATGCGCGAGTATGGCGACGAAAAGAAAAAAAGCAACGCTCAATGCGTTGCTTTATGTAAAATATAGTTGCTTATTCGCCGTATTTTTCAACGTAATCTTCGGCCTCTGCCGTTGCTTCAAGTATCGTAAGCTCCGCTTCCAGCGCCATCGCAAGTGCCATCTGCTGGCAGCTTTCTGCATAGACCAAAAGGTCTGCAATGTGCTGTTCCTGTTTTGCTTTGTCGCGCTCTGTCTTTTTTTCATTCAGCTTTGCTTTTGCGGCGTTTATGCTCATTTGCATTTTAAGCAGGGCAGAGTTGAGTTTGCTTTGTCCGCGCTCTTTTACGAGTCTGAAATTCTCTTTTGCGGCGTTTAAATCGCCCTGCATAATGTCAGCTTCCGTATCGATTTCCTCAGCTACCGATTTTTCAGTTTTGTCGAGAAATTCATTGGCTTTTTCAATATCTTCATCGATTTGTTTGTCCACCGCTTTGTCGAGCATATCTATCTCGCGGTCGAGTTGTTCAATATCCGCTTTAAGCTCCTCTTTCTTCATTTGATGAGCTTTCTTTGCCGTATCGGCGGCTTCGCTTATCTTCTTGTTGAGCTCATCCATTTTCTGTTGTGTAAGCGCAAGTCTTTCCTTAAAATCCATAATGATCGCTCCTTTTTATATTTTTCCGACCTTTGCCGGTTCGTATATATTATATTACCGATGCTGCCTTAATTCAAGGGTAAATTGCTTTTTTGCGTAATTTTTATTGCAAAAAGTAATAAATAATCAATAAAATTTAATGCGGGTTTGCATCCGGCGGGTGCCGAAAAGACTGCGTTGTGTTACAAAAATATTTCATGTTAATATATTGTATTGACAAATTTTGATATTTTGATATAATTATAACGTTAGAATTTTCCGACAAATAAAAAAAGAAAGGGAGGTGCAATCATGAAAAAATACGAAAAAACGGAAAACCGATCGGGAATAAGATTCACTGCGCCTCGCTTTGATTTTAAGACGCTTTGATATTCGTGCTTTTACGGCGCGCCCGATCGGGTGCGCCGTTTATTGTTTGTTAGTTATTTCTTTTCAAAGGTGGATTATGACAAAAGAAGAAAAAGTGATAAAAAGAAAAAATAAATCAAGACGGTTGAAACTGGTGTGGAGCTTTATGCGTGGGTCTAAGGCGTTTTTTATAATAAGTATCATCTCTGCGCTTATATCCGCTCTTATCGACGTTATCAACCCTCAGGTGATAAGCGTCACCGTCGATAACGTGATAGGAACAGAAGAAGCAGATATACCGGCATTTGTCACGGAATGGATAAATGCCGCGGGCGGTTTCGGGTTTTTCAAAGATAGGCTTTATATTGTCGGCGGGATCATAATTCTGCTTGCGGCGATAGCGGTCGTCTTTCAATATTGCAACCGCGTGTTCAATACAAAAGGTGCCGAAACACTTGTAAAAACCATGCGCGACAGCATTTTCTCTCATATCGAGCGTCTGCCGTTTTCATGGCATATGAAAAACCAGACGGGCGATATAATTCAGCGGTGCACGTCAGACGTTGACACTGTAAAGCGCTTCCTTTCCGAGCAGCTGACATCGCTTTTGAGAACGTTGATAATGCTTGTGCTGTCGATATATATGATGTTTTCGATGAATGTAAAAATGGCGCTTATCGCATGTGCGTTCATGCCTGTCGTAATTATCTTTTCCGTAATATTCAACATGAAAGTCGAAAAACAATTCACCGTTTGCGATGAAAACGAGGGGATACTTTCCGCCATGGCGCAGGAAAACCTGACGGGCGTTCGCGTCGTTCGTGCGTTTGGCCGCGAGAGATATGAAAGGGAAAAATTCAACAAGCAAAACGAAAAATACACAGGACTTTGGATAAGACTCCATCGTATGTTTGCGCTTTATTGGAGCGCGACCGACCTTGTTGTAGCCATACAGGTTATGTTTATCGTAATAATCGGCGCTATAATGTGTGTAAACGGCGAAATGACAGCCGGAAAATACATAGCGTTCATCTCATATAACGCGATGCTCGTGTGGCCGATAAGACAGCTGGGAAGGATGATCTCAGAAATGAGCAAAGCAGGGGTGTCGCTTGGAAGAATAGACGAGATAATGTCAGCCGAGGAAGAACATGACAAGCCGGGTGCTATTAAGCCGGATATGAATGGAGATATAAGGTTTGAGCACGTCACCTTCAACTACGACGGTTGCCCCGTGATACTTGACGACATAGATTTTGAGATAAAAGTCGGTACGACTCTCGGCATACTCGGTGGTACGGGTTCGGGCAAATCGACGCTTATGTATCTGCTCAATCGCCTGTATGACATACCCGAAGGCAACGGAAGGATAACTGTGGGCGGCGTGGATATAGCCGATATGAATGCCGCGTGGGTGAGGGAACACGTCGGAATGGTGTTGCAAGAACCGTTCCTTTTCTCACGTTCGATAGCCGAAAACATAGGTATCGCAAAAGATGATGCGACACTCTTAGAAATACGTCAGGCGGCGCGGATAGCTTGCCTTGACGAAACGATAGGGAGCTTTTCAAAAGGATACGACACGTTCGTTGGCGAGCGCGGCGTAACTCTTTCGGGCGGGCAAAAACAGCGTGCCGCAATAGCAAGGCTTGTCATGCAAAAGACGCCGATCATGGTGTTTGACGATTCGCTTTCGGCTGTGGACACGGAAACCGACAGCAAGATAAGGTGCGCACTTAAAGAAACGTCGGCACAAAGCACGGTGATACTCATTTCACACAGAATAACGACGCTTATGCACGCCGAAAAGATAATCGTGCTCGACCACGGCAAAATTGCCGAAGAGGGCACACACGAAGAACTGATAAAGCTCGGCGGAATATACAAAAAGATTTACGATATTCAAAGCATGGGCGCTGAGGAGGCGGTTTGATATGAACGATACGCAAACAAAAAAACAATATACCGCTCTCCCGTTCTTCGGCTTGGGAAAACTGATAAAATACATAAAAAAATATAAGTGGACGCTCGTCGTGATGATCGTTTGCGGAGTGGCGGGCTCGGTGGGGGATACTGTCATCCCGCTGTTTCAAAGATACGCTTTAAACCACATAACGGACGGGGTGCTTATAAATACTCTGGGCGGATTTATCGCGCTGTATATTTTCACAATAGCGTTTAAGATCATCACCGACTTCACCGCAAGTTATCTCGCCGGCAAGGTGGAGCTTTCTATGCTGAGAGATCTCAGAACCCTCAGTTTCAACCATCTTCAAACGCTCTCGTTCTCTTATTTCAACCAAAACAGCGTGGGATATATCCACGCGCGTGTGATGAGCGACACTGCCCATATCGGCGAGCTTGTTTCGTGGAGCATGATGCAGGGCGTGTGGAACCTGACGTATCTCGTCGGGGCGCTTGTGGTAATGCTGAGGATAAATGCAAAACTTACGCTGCTTATAATGACGATAATCCCGGTTATTACCGTATTGTTCGCTATCTTCCAGAAAGGACTTATCACAGCTAACAGACAGATAAGAGAGATAAACTCTCGCATTACCGGCAACTTCAACGAAGGCATCACGGGCGCGAAAACTATAAAAACGCTTGTGGTAGAAGACAAAATGCAAAAGAATTTCATTGACGACACGACAAAAATGCGTAAAACCGCCGTTCGCGCAATGAGATACCGTTCGCTTCTTTCGTCTACTATCACGTTTTCATCGTCGCTTGCGCTTGCGATCGTGCTTTGGAAAGGCGGCAATCTCACCGTCGAGCGAGCGATGGAAATAGGCACGCTATCCGTGTTTATGTCATATGCGCTTGGCATAATGGAACCTATACGTTGGATCGTGGATATGATTTCAGACCTTATCCGAGAGCAGGTGAACATTGAAAGATTGACAAACCTTCTCGACACAAAATCTGACGTTGCCGACTCGCCCGAGGTAATTGAAAAATACGGCGACACATTTGAACCGAAAAAAGAAAATTGGGAAGAACTCAAAGGTGACATTGAGTTTAAAGACGTCACGTTCAAATATCCGGACGGCGACGAGTATATTCTCGAACACTTCAATTTGAAGATACCGCAAGGGTCAAACGTTGCCATCGTCGGTGAAACAGGCGCCGGAAAATCGACGCTTGTAAACCTTGTATGTCGTTTTTTTGAGCCGACCGAGGGGCAGGTACTTATTGACGGTCGCGACGCGAGAGAACGCTCTCAACTTTGGCTTCACAGCAACATCGGCTATGTGTTGCAAACGCCGCATCTTTTCTCCGGAACGATAAGAGATAATCTCCTTTACGGAAATCCAAACGCGACGGAAGAGCAGATTTATGACGCGCTTAAACGTGTTTCTGCAATGGATATAATAGAGAAAGCCGAAAACGGGCTTGACACCGACGTGGGTGAGGGCGGCGACCTTCTGTCAACGGGAGAAAAACAGCTGATTTCATTTGCCAGAGCAATTATCGCCGACCCGAAAATTCTCGTGCTCGACGAGGCGACGGCGTCTGTTGACACGATAACCGAACAGAACATTCAACGGGCGATTGACAAGGTGATAGAGGGCAGAACGTCGCTTATGATAGCACATCGTCTGTCTACTGTTCGAGGCGCGGACGTAATCCTTTGCGTTCATGACGGGAAAATCGTTGAGCGTGGCACGCACAAAGAACTGCTCGCGCAGAAGGGCTATTATTACAACCTTTATACACGCCAATACGAAGAGGACGCAATGAAGTCCGTTTTCGATAGCTGATATAAACCACGGGGCGCGGTTTTCCGCGCCGCGTTTGTTAAAAAAATGTTACGTTTATTGACTTTATGCAAATAAAATGATATATTCATATAAGTAAAAAAAGACATCGGAGGAAAAAATGATTTCCCAACAGGTAAACGACAGACCGTTTAAATATAAACATTATAAGCATTTGTGGTTTTTGGTGATAGCCATAGCATATTTAGTTGCATTTTTTGTGTTAGAGCGTTTCATACCAAACGACTACCCGCACGATAAAATGTTTCTTTCGCACATTCCGCTTGACGACAAAATACCGTTCTTGCCGTGGATGATAATTTTTTATTTCGCATGGTATCCGGGGTTGCTCGCCGTAGGCGCTTATCTTATGGTACGTGACGTTGGTGGATTTAAACGCTATATGACGTACGTGGGCGTTACTTTTTTTACGATGATTATCGTATGCGCACTTTTCCCGAATTACCAGGATATGCGCCCGGACATTACGGGAAACGAGAACGTTTTTACACGTATTTTAAAGGGAATATATACCGCGGATACATATACAAACGTTTTACCGAGCGGTCATGTTTTCGGATCATTTGCCATTGCCATCGGCGTGTTTGAAAACAAAAACCTGCGCAAACACATTTGGCTTGATGTTATTACAATTATCGTCGCCGTACTTATAAGCGTTTCTACCGTGTTTGTAAAACAACATTCCATTCTCGACGGAATAGCATCCATACCGCTTTCGATAATGTGGTATTTTGTGGTGTATAAGTTGATTTTCAGAGAGAAGAAAGAGAAAACGGCATAACATAAAACGCACCCCGCGGGGTGCGTTTTGTTTAATAATAAAGCCCTATAAATTGCGCGTTGCCGCCTGTGTAAAGCCCCTTGTCTTTCCACAGACAAGCGATTATCGAGCGAATATCCGCCGACATTGCGACATAATAACCGAAATCGTCTTTGAGATATGGCACGCTGTACCGCGCCACTATTTCGCGGACATTTGCAAAATAATCTTTCATTTTGCTCGTTAGCTCCTTAAATTCGGGCAAAGAGAAAATGTATTTGTTTATATTTTTCTTTGCGTCGCCCTTGAAAATTAGCATTTGCGGAATAACTTTGCCGTCGCCGGTTTTAATCAAATGTCCGTTTTTGATGATTCGTTCAACAGAAATCTTTTCTCCTTCCGACAGAGCATTGATATCCCCGCCGTTTTCCGCGAGCGCTTTTAATACCGGAATGTCGATGCCATCGGGAACACCTTCCCCGCTGTATATTCTTTTTCCGAATGATTGTCTGTTTGAATGATAACCGTTTGAGTAAATGTCGTCATCGAATTCGGAGCCGTTGTTGCTAAAAAAGTTAGCGGGCAGGCGGCACGTTGAGCCGTCTTCAAAACCGATGATCCCCCAATTTTCTCCGTTTGCTCTTTTGAATTGTGAATCAATGTTGCCGAAAACACTTTCCGACTCCGCTTTTTGCTCAAAGTAGAACGCGAAAAACATCTGCGCGTCGTTTTCGCTTATCGTTCCGTTCAGAACACCGAGCGTCTTTGCCTTTTCGAGCGCCTTGCCGGCGAGATTCCAGACGAGTTCATAATTCTGCTCGGAAAATACGCACGATATTTCATCGATTTCATTGGTGCATTCTCTCGGCGAGATGAAAAAACTTGTAAGATACTTGTCGCCGTCAACCTTTTTTAAGAGTTCGCTATTTTCGAGTATACCGACTTCTTCTTCCATATACGGAACGGCGATGCCGAGTTCCATTGCGAGTTCCTCTATCGTCGAGGGGTTGTTGCTCGCTTCGAGCAGTATATTTTTCGGTATTTTTCTCCTTATTACACTCCACGGTAGTCCCGAGGACTGATTTCCGGAGGTAACAAACGCGATCTGCTCCGGTTTATAGCTTCTTTTTCCGAATGTTCTTGCCATGTTTATACCTTCTTTCAAATTTTTCCGACCGTTTTGCAGTCGGGTTTTGACAGTTCCCAAAGGAATATGAAGTTTGTTCGATATAACGGAAACGCTCATTTCATCAATGTAATGTGCAACCAGAATATCACGGTATTCGGAACGTACGAAGGCGAGTTCACGGCGCAGCAAGCGGAGGTCTTCTTCGAGAAGAACGGAATTTTCAACGTTATCTTCGCCAGCGAGGTCATTTTCATATTCCCGAATGTCGACTTGTTCGGGAGATTTGTAGTATGACGCCGCGGCAAATTTTGCCCAACGGCGACGCGCTATAGTCCATACCCACGCGTCGAAGTTTTCGGGTGTAATTCCTCTGCCCAATGAACGTAGCACTTCCAGACTTATATCGCTTGAAAGTTCTTCCGCGCTCGTTTCGTTTCCCGTCTTTTTCAAACAGAAATAGAATATCTTGCTCAAATATTCTTTCGCAAAAACGTCGGCGTTTGCCATTTGAACATCACTCTTTCCTTTGTAACTTCACAATATAAGTGGCAAGAAAATAAAAACGGATTTGTTTATTCCATTTTATATTATAAAAAAATTTTTGTCAAGCCGTCGCCATTGCATAACAAAAGCACCCTTGCGGGTGCGTTTTTGTTTTCAGATTGTTCCGCTGACGGTAAGCGTTGCGGTACCGGGGACAGTCGTCCAAAGGCCTGTTGTTTGGTCTTGGGTGTAAGTTGCGGCAGGAACGGTGATAGCTCCCGCGACAGTAGCAAACTCGCCCGTTGTTTCATCATAGGTGTAAGTGTCCGGCTGGGTTACAGTCACGCCGTTGAGAGTGACGGTGATGTCAGACAAGATCGGGTCGAACGTGTCGGTGACTATAACGTTGTCGGCAGCGGTAGCCTCTGCGTTGCCGGTGTTGGAGATAACGAAAGTATACGTTATTCTGTCGTTTTCACTGACGGTGGCGGGGCTTATCGCTTTGCTGATGGAAAGAACGGCGCCGCCCTCGACGGTTACGGTTTCGGTGGCTGTAATAGGCGTTGTGCCGTCACCGGTGACGGTTACGGAATTGACGATAGTCGCGCCTTCGCTGAGTGGGGCAAATCCCGTGAC
The DNA here is from genome assembly GCA_017446155.1 of Clostridia bacterium. Taxonomy (GTDB): domain Bacteria; phylum Bacillota; class Clostridia; order Oscillospirales; family CAG-272; genus CAG-841. The sequence continues at coordinate 18,340 of JAFSRI010000053.1, forward strand.
GGCAGTATTATATATTATCGTCGCGTTGGCTCCTGCGGGAACGGAAATTCCCGTGATCTCTATACCGTTTGTCGCGGTGACAGTCGGTGTGGGCTGTATCACACCGTCGATATAATAGAGCACCGAGTTTTCAACGTATTCCAGCGGATAAACCGTTGTGTCGCCCACTTGATATGCACCGAGATCGTCGGTGAGTGAAAGACCGGTGAATGGCGTTGTGCCTGTGTTTATTATACTTATGACATACGTTACGTTGCCGCCTGCCGAGTATGTGTCACCTACCGCGGTTTTCGTTACGGTAAGAGAGCCTATCACCTCACCAACAACTACGTTGGACGTTCTGAAAATGCCGTTGTATGAAAGTGTTGCTTGGTTATAAAAAGTTGCCATGTTTTTTCCTCCGTTTTATTTGTCTGAAAGGATCACTCCTTTCAAAATCATTATATGTCGGCGGACAAAATACGGTGATTGAGTAATGTTTTGCTTTTTGCCTGATAATGATTTTTATAAAACATCCGAATATATTTGAAAAGCAAAAACGCACCCATGCAGGTGCGTTTTAATTGTTTAATATCAGAATCTGCCCGGAGTTTCGCTGTCGCGGCGATAACGGTCTTCTTCCTCACGGCGACGGCGAGCTTCCTCGTCGCGGCGGCGGGCTTCTTCTTCCGCTTTTTCGCGCAACGCGTTCTCTTCCGCGCTCTTCTTGCGGCGTTCCTCGCCTATGGCTTCGATCTCTTCAATCGAAGCGCCTTTCATTGCCGCCTCGAACTGTTTGTCGTCCATTATCTCGTCTTTAAGCAAAAATTCTGCTATAAGGTCGAGCTTGTCGCGGTTGTCGTTCAGCGTTTTGAGCGCGAGCGCATAGCCTTCGTCGATAAATTTCTTTATCTGGTCATCAATCTCAGCCGCTGTTTTCTCGGAATAATCCTTTGTCGTGTTGAAATCGCGGCCGAGGAATACCTCGTCGCTATCGTGTTCAGAACCGAAGCGGATCGTTCCGAGCTCGCTCATGCCGTAAACGGTGACCATCTTTCTTGCCACCTGCGTTGCGCGCAAAATATCGTTTGACGCGCCGCCCGTAACGTCGCCGAAGATTATCTCCTCGGCTGCTCTTCCGCCAAGCATCATCGCTATCGTTTCTTTAAGCTCTTGTTTGTGTTCGCTGTATTTATCCTCTGTCGGCGGTGTGAGCGTATATCCGAGCGCCCTGCCGCTGGGGATAATTGAAATCTGTCTTACGGGGTCCTGAGTGGGCAGGCAGTATGCTACGATAGCGTGGCCCGCCTCGTGATAAGCGGTGTTGCGTTTCTCGGAATCCTTCATCTTGCGCGAGCGTTTCTGGTTACCTACGGTGACCTTGATCATCGCTTCTTCAATATCCGCTTCGCCTATGAGATGCTTGTTTTTTCTTGCGGCGAGCAGCGCCGACTCGTTGAGAAGGTTTGCCAGATCAGCTCCTGTAAAGCCGACTGTCATCTGCGCAATTCTGCGGAAGTCCACCGTTTCTTCAAACGGCTTGTTGCGCGCGTGAACTTTAAGAATTTCCTCTCGTCCGATGATGTCGGGAAGTCCGACGGTCACTTGTCTGTCGAAGCGACCGGGGCGGAGAAGCGCGGGGTCGAGAATGTCCGGGCGGTTTGTCGCCGCTATAACTATCGTTCCGTCGTGAACGGAGAAACCGTCCATTTCAACAAGAAGCTGGTTGAGCGTCTGTTCTTTCTCGTCATGTCCACCGCCGAGGCCTGCCCCGCGGCGACGACCTACGGCGTCTATTTCGTCGATGAATACGATGCTTGCGGGCGATTTGCGCGCTGTTTCAAACAAATCTCTTACTCTTGAAGCGCCGACGCCTACGTACATTTCAACGAAATCCGAACCGGAAATCGAAAGGAACGGCACGCCGCCTTCACCGGCAACGGCTTTCGCAAGCAACGTTTTACCTGTTCCGGGAGGACCGACAAGCAATACGCCGTGTGGGATTTTAGCTCCGAGTTTTCTGTATTTTTCGGGATCGCGCAAGAAATCCACCACTTCGCGCAGTTCTTCTTTTTCCTCGTCGCAACCGGCGACGTCTGTAAAGTAGACCTTGTTTTTTTCATCTTGACCATACTGTATTCTCGCGCGAGAAAATGCATTCATTTTGCCGTCCATACCGTTTGTCATTTTGTTCATGCGGTTCATCATGAAAAGATAGAAACCTACTATCAATATGCCCAAAATGACCATCGGGAGAATTGTCGTAAGGAAGAATGAATTGTGCGCGGTTTTTAAATCCCATTTTTGAAGCGTGCGCTGATCCTGCGGCAATTCGCTTTGCGCGTCGATATATTCGCTTACGTATTTGTTGTTTAAGAACATCTCCGCGTCGCGAATGATAAGTTCTATCTTTTCATCGGCGGTCGTTTTTACGGTAAGGGTATTATTTTCCGAAATCGAAAATTCGGTAACTTTGCCCTCTTTAAAAAGTTCTATAATTTCGTTGTATGTTGTCTTTGGCTTGTTTGCGCTAACAAACAGCGCCGCCGTAACCCCGAATACGAGCACGAGCGCGACGAACATCAATATCGTTTTCAGATTGCTTTTCATTGTCTGTCTGTATCCTCCCGCCGCCGACGTAAATATCGCCGCGGCTGTTAAATTGATATTTGCATCGTTTGCTTTTTAACACTTATAATAATATCAAAGTTTATCGGTGCGTGTGTTGAATTTTTGTAAATATTTTATGTACACGCGCGCCCGACTATTCGCGCGATTGCAGACGTCGCGTCATTTCCAGCGCTTTTTTTAAAAATCTACCTGTGTATGAAGCGTCGTTTTCAGCCACTTCTTCGGGCGTGCCGGTGCATACCACCGTACCGCCGCCGTCGCCGCCCTCGGGACCGAGGTCGATTATATGATCGGCGGTTTTGATAACGTCGAGGTTGTGTTCTATCACCACCACGGTGTTACCGTTTTCGCACAAGCGCGAAAGCATCTCGATAAGTCGTTTTACGTCATCGGTGTGGAGCCCCGTTGTCGGCTCGTCGAGAATATATATCGTTTTTCCGGTGCCGCGGCGTGCGAGCTCCGTCGCCAATTTTACCCTTTGCGCCTCTCCGCCGGAGAGCGTCGTCGACGATTGCCCTATCTTGATATATCCAAGTCCCACGTCATGGAGCGTTTGCAGTTTGCGGCGAAGTTTGGGTAGATTTTCAAAGAATTTCAGCCCTTCTTCAACCGTCATGTCGAGAACGTCGAAAATACTTTTGCCCTTATATTTTACTTCAAGCGTTTCGCGGTTATACCTGTTGCCGTGGCACACGTCGCATGTGACGTAAACGTCGGGCAAAAAGTGCATCTCGATACATCTTACCCCGTCGCCTTGACACGCCTCACAGCGCCCGCCCTTGATGTTGAACGAAAAGCGTCCCGACGTATACCCGCGCATTTTTGCGTCCGGAGTTGAGGCAAACAGCTCTCTTATGTCGGTAAACAGCCCCGTGTACGTCGCGGGATTGGAACGCGGCGTGCGGCCTATCGGGCTTTGGTCGATAGCGATGACTTTGTCAAGCTCTTCTATGCCGTCAATCTGTTTGCATTTACCGGGTGAGGTTATTGCGCGGTTGAGTTTTCTTTGAAGAGTTTTAAGCAGCACGGCATTGACAAGCGACGATTTTCCGGAGCCTGAAACTCCCGTGACGCACACGAACTTTCCGAGCGGGAACTTGACTGTAATGCTCTTCAAGTTGTTCTCGGCAGCTCCCACGACGGTGAGATATTTTCCGTTGCCTTCGCGGCGAGTATCCGGCACGGGGATATATTTTTTCCCCGAGAGATACTGACCCGTGATGGAACGCTCACATTCCATTATCTGCTGCGGAGTTCCCGCCGCTACGATCTCTCCGCCGTGAACGCCGGCTCCGGGGCCGACGTCAACGATAAAGTCGGATGACATCATCGTTTCTTCGTCGTGCTCTACGACGATGACGGAGTTTCCCGTGTCACGCAGTTTTTTCAGAGTATTTATCAACTTTTGGTTGTCGCGCTGGTGTAGTCCTATGCTCGGCTCGTCGAGTATATACAGCACGCCGACAAGCGACGAACCTATTTGCGTTGCAAGCCGTATTCTTTGAGCTTCTCCGCCGGAAAGTGTGCCGGCACTTCTTGCAAGCGTAAGATATTCAAGCCCGACGTTGCAGAGGAATCCCAAGCGCGATTTTATCTCTTTCAATATTTCGCGCGCTATCTGGGCGTCCGCGCCTTCGAGCGCGAGAGAATTTACGAAATCGAGCGCCTTTGCCACGTTTTGCGAACAGAACTCGTCTATGTTAAGTCCGCCGACGGTTACGGCGAGTATTTCGGGTTTAAGGCGTTTTCCGTGACATTTGGGGCATGGGATAAAGTCGAGGAATTCCTCGTAATATTCGTTGTGCATCATGTTGAAACGCGATTGAATGATGCTTACAAGCCCGTCCCACTTTGCCATCTGATCATATTCTTTGTTGTCAAAATAGCGTATTACGTGATATTTTTCGCCGCCTGTGCCGTAAAGCAGAGCGCTTAACGCTTCGTCGGAATAGTCGCATATCGGCATATCGAGGTCAAAGCCGTGTTTTTTTCCGACTTCTTCCACAAGCGGCCCTGACCACGAGTTTTCACCGCCGAGAGATTTAAAACCGTTTACGTCAACCGCGCCTTCTCTGAGTGAACGCGACGTGTCGGGAATTATCTTCTGCGCAGAAATTGTCTGCATCTCGCCGAGGCCCGCACATTCGGGGCACGCGCCGAACGGGCTGTTGAACGAGAACATTCTCGGTTCGAGCTCGCCCAAGTAAAAGCCGTGCTCCTCGCACGCGTAGTTTTGCGAAAACGTTTGCTCTTCGTCGGTTTTGGCGTCGATGATGGATACGACGCCGTTTCCGAGCGACAGTGCCGTTTCAAGCGAGTCTGTCAGGCGTTGCTCGATGCCGTCTTTCCGTATAAGTCTGTCGACTAGAATTTCTATATCATGTTTTTTGTTCTTTTCCAGCTTCGGTATTTCGTCTATTTGATATACCACCCCGTCTATCCTCGCGCGGGAAAAGCCGTTTTTTCTTGCGTCGTCAAATACTTTTTCAAACTGCCCTTTTTTGCCCATCGCAACCGGTGCCGACACCATGAAACGTGTTCCATCAGGAAACGACATTATCTTGTCTACTATCGTGTCCGTCGGCATTTTGCGTATTTCTTTTCCGCAAACGGGGCAGTGCGGCACGCCTATTCTGGCGTAAAGCAGACGAAGGTAATCATATATCTCCGTCACCGTGCCGACAGTCGAGCGCGGGTTTTTGGACGTTGTTTTCTGGTCAATCGATATAGCCGGTGAAAGCCCCTCGATAAAGTCTATATCGGGCTTGTCCAGTTGACCGAGGAACTGCCTTGCGTATGACGAGAGCGACTCGACGAACCGTCTGTGCCCCTCAGCGTAGATAGTGTCGAAGGCGAGCGACGATTTGCCGGAACCTGAAAGACCCGTGAGAACCACGAGCTTGTCGCGCGGGATCTTTACGTCTATGTTTTTTAAATTGTGTACTCTTACTCCGCTTGCGCGGATAAATTCCGAACTCATTTTGTTATTTCTCCGAACCTTTTATTTGTGCTATGCTGTCTCTCAAATACGCGGCGCGCTCGAAATCGAGCTCCGACGCCGCCTTTTTCATCTCTTTCGTCATTCGGGCGATCAGACTTTCCTTTTGAGATTGAGACATCGTCTTTTTCTTTGATTTTGCGTCTTTTATTTCTTTGCTCGACGCAATGTCTATTACGTCGCGCACTTCTTTTTCTATCGTATGCGGCGTTATGCCGTGTTCCTCGTTGTATTTTTGCTGTATCGAGCGGCGCCGTTCGGTTTCGTCTATTGCACGACGCATAGAATCCGTCACCGTGTCGGCATACATTATTACCGTTCCGTCAACGTTTCTCGCCGCGCGGCCTATCGTTTGTATAAGCGACGTTTCCGAGCGGAGCAGCCCTTCTTTGTCGGCGTCGAGAATTGCGACGAGGGAAACCTCGGGAATGTCGAGACCTTCTCTGAGAAGGTTTATTCCGACGAGCACGTCGAAAACGCCGAGGCGTAGGTCGCGGAGCAGCTCCTGCCTTTCAAGCGTTTCAACGTCGTGGTGGATATATCTGACCCTTATCATATTCATCTCAAAATATTCGCAAAGATCCTCCGCCATCTTCTTTGTCAGCGTCGTCACAAGCACTCGTTCGTGCTTTTCGGCTCGCTTGCGTATTTCGCCCATGAGATCGTCAACCTGACCTTTTACCGGGCGGACTTCCACCTTCGGATCTATAAGCCCGGTAGGTCTGATTATTTGTTCCACAAGCTGAGTCGAATGTTTCCTCTCATACTCGGCGGGCGTGGCGCTGACGTATATGACCTGATTTATTTTCTTTTCAAATTCTTCAAAGAACAGCGGGCGGTTGTCGAATGCCGACGGAAGTCTGAATCCGTAGTCCACAAGATTTGTCTTTCTTGCTTTGTCGCCTCCGCTCATGCCTCTTACCTGCGGGAGCGTTACGTGCGATTCGTCAACAAACATAATATAATCTTTTGGGAAATAGTCAAGCAGGCAAAACGGTGTTGAGCCGGGCTCTCGCCCTGACATTACGCGCGAATAGTTTTCAATGCCGGAGCAGAATCCCATTTCGCGTATCATTTCCATGTCGTATTTGGTGCGTTCCTCAATGCGCTGAGCTTCTATAAACTTGCCTTGTGCCTTGAAAAATTCCACGCGCTCATTCATCTCGTCATATATCTCGTTTATTGCAGCGTCGCGCTTTTCTTGCGACGTGGCATAGTGAGATGCGGGATATATGGCGGCGTAGGAAAGGTCTCGCTTGACCTCGCCCGTTACGGTGTTTATTTCGCTTATGCGGTCGATCTCGTCGCCGAAAAACTCTATTCTCAGTGCCGTCGAGCTTGACGCCGGCATAATTTCAAGCGTGTCGCCTCTCGCGCGGAACTTGTCGCGGACAAGACTCATGTCGTTGCGTGTGTAGTTTATGTCAACAAGCCGCCGCATCACTTCCTCGCGGCTTACCGCCATTCCTTCTCTCACAGCGACGATGAGCGAACTGTATTCCTGCGGATCGCCGAGAGAATATATGCACGAAACACTGGCTACGATAATTACGTCGCGGCGCTCGAACAGCGCCGACGTCGCACTGTGGCGCAGACGGTCGATCTCGTCGTTGACAAGCGAATCTTTTTCTATATACAGGTCTTTGCCGGGAATGTACGCCTCCGGCTGATAATAGTCGTAGTAACTTACGAAATATTCGACGGCATTGTCGGGAAAAAACTCTCTGAATTCCGAGCAGAGCTGGGCGGCGAGAGTTTTATTGTGTGCCAAAACGAGCGTGGGCTTGTTTGCCCGCGCTATGATATTTGCCATAGTGAACGTTTTGCCCGAACCGGTAACGCCGATAAGCGACTGCTCCTTATCGCCGCGAAGCAATCCCCGCGACAGTGCCTCTATCGCCTCGGGCTGATCTCCCGTGGGAGAAAACGGGCTTTTAAGTTTAAAAATACTTTCCATATGTTTATCCTGTCGTTATTTGTCAAGTATGTTTACATATTCGTTGCCCGCGACGAGAATATGCGCGGGCATTCCTATTCCCACAAGGTCGAAGGCGCGCTTGACCGCTTTTGTTGTCGCGATGTCGTCAGACGACGGAATCGTGACGCCTGAGGGATGATTGTGTGCGAGGATCACCATTGACGCGCGCTTGAACAACGCCGTTTCGATAAGTTTCCTCATAGTAATTGCGGACGAGTTTACTGAACCGACGTGAACGGTGATGCAGTCGATAAGCGAAAACTTGTTATCAAGCAGCAGCATAAGCACCGTTTCTTCGTTTACACCGACATATCGTGCAACAAGATATTTGCCTATGTCGTCAAGTGTTCTGAGCGTCGTCGCTTTTGCGTTTTTCTCCATTATATATTTGCGAGAAAGCTGCGGTATCATCTTTATAAGCGTCGCTGTGTGTTCGCTTACGCCGTTTACCGAAATTAAATCTTCAAACGACGCGTCAAACACTCCGGAAAGCGAACCGAAACGGTTTATGAGGGTGTGCGCTATCTCGTTTGTGTCCTTTTGCGGAATTGTATAGAACAGGAGCAATTCGAGCACGTTATGCGGCTCGAAATTTTCAAGCCCTTCCGCAAGGAAGCGCGCTTTTGTGCGTTTTCTGTGATCTTCGTGCATACTTTGCTCCTCTCTTAAAATCTTTTTGTGCGCGACGTCTTCTTTTCGTTTTGCCTATCGCTTTTTTCAATAGTGAAAGATGAATATTATATTTCTATTTATTATACCATATTTTCATATTTAATTCAATACAAAAAAAGCGGATAAAAGTATGCCGGAAATTATTTTTTTGTTAAAAACAGCCCAAGTAAAGCAATTTTATGCAAATTCATTTTCAAGCGGCGAAAATACTTGAAAACAGCCAAAATATATGATATTATTTATTATGTATAATTGTATGGAGAAAAAGAAATGAACGCTGAAAAGAAAAAATTTAAACTGAGAGAATACTTGCCGATAGGCTGTATGATAATTTTTTTGATCACGCTCGCCGCGGCGATTGTTGAGATTGTTTCCAGAAATAACATGGCGTTGGCGGACGCAATAAACGACGGAAGCGGCAGAATTATAAGATTTATCCTTGCCAAAGCGACAAGCTGGATCCCGTTTTCTTTTGCAGAAACTATAATAATTTGCTCACCCGTTATCATTGGTATTTTGGTTTATTTGATGCTAAAAGCCGGCAAGCGTTCGCTTAAAGCGCTTATAAGAGTTGCCGCCGTGATTCTTTCTATTGTCGCCGTTGTATATTCGACTTTCGTTTTCGGATACGGCACGGGATATTACGGAAAGAAGATAGATCAGAAGCTCAATATGAAGCGGGCCGATCTTACGGCGGAGGAGCTGTATGACACGGCGATGCTTTTGCTTGACGGCGCGATAGCCGAGCTTGACAATATCAACTTTCCTGAGGGGACATGCTCGAAAATGCCGTATTCTTATACAGAGTTCAACCGTGAGCTGAACAAAGCGTGGGACAAAGTCTGCGAGAAATATCCCGGAGTTTTTCAGCATTTCTATTCAAATACAAAGCCCGTTTTGCTCAGCGAGCCGTGGTCGTATACGCAGATCGCCGGCGTTTACAGCTTTTTCACCGGCGAAGCTAACGTAAACGTGAATTATCCCGATTTTATTATTGCAACGTCAGCCGCACACGAGATGTCGCATCAGCGTGGAGTAGGCAGAGAAGACGAAGCAAATTTCGTTTCGTTTCTTGTGTGCATAAACAGCGACGACGCGTATTTACGTTACAGCGGGTATCTCGATATGTACCGTGAGGTGAGGGACAAGCTAAAAGGTACGGACAAAGAACTGTATAACGACCTTGTTTCACACGTTCCCGATGAGATAATAGGGGAACTAAATGATTTTGCCGTGAAATTCGCAAAATACGCGAAAAAGGAAAACGTGGTGGCAAAGGTTTCGGATAAGATAAACGACACGTATATAACTATACACGGGCAAGAGGCCGGGTCTAAAAGCTATGGGCTTGTCGTAGACTTGCTATGCGCGTATATGCTTTACGGCGACGGAGCCGCAAAATAATTTTTAAGGGAGGGCAACCTTACTTATGGAAGAAAACAACTCAAAAAAACGTATACTTGTGGTAGAGGATGAAAAAACAATATCCAAAGTGCTTGAAATAAACTTGCTTATGGCAGGGTATATGTGCGATACCGCGTTTGATGGAGAAGAGGGGCTTCAAAAGGCGCAAAGCGGAAATTACGATCTTATTCTTCTCGACATAATGCTGCCTAAACGCGACGGGTTTTCCGTTTGCCGAGAAGTGAGAAAAACACTCTCTACGCCTATAATAATGGTTACGGCGAAAGAAGAGGAGATAGATAAAGTAATGGGGCTTGACCTCGGCGCCGACGATTACGTTACAAAGCCGTTTTCGATAAAGGTGCTGCTTGCGCGTATAAAGGCTAACATAAGGCGCTCGTCGGGCGAAGTTGTGGAATTTCATCATCCGGTGCAGCACTCGGCGGGGACGATTGTTATTCGCGGACTTGTGATAGATCCGGAAAACTTCCGCGTTGAAAAGGACGGAAAAGAGATAGAACTGACCCGCAAGGAATTTGAGGTGCTGCTTATTTTGGCTTCAAGCCCGGGCAAGCTCTTTTCAAGGGAAGAACTGCTTGAAAAGGTGTGGGGATACGAGGACTTTTTCGGCGGGATAAGGACGGTGGACGTAACGATGTCAAGGCTTCGCTCGAAAGTAGAGGACCAGCCCGCCGAGCCCGAATATATCCTTACAAAGAGAACAAAGGGATATTACATACCGGCGTGAGCCGTGAAAGGAAACGCAAATGTATAAAAATCTGCATTTCAAGATAATTCTTATTTTCGTCATATTTACAATCGTTCTTATGACGGCGATAAGCGCGGTGTTGCTGACGAACGCTTACAACTTTTACAGCAACGACTTTCTCGATGAAATGGAAACGTCGTTTTCCGACGGTTCAAGCCTTGTGGCAGAACTTAGCGAGGCGATGAACGGCGCGGGATTTTCATCAAAGCAAAGCGAAATATTGCGCGCTTATTCGGGGATGCTAGGAATAAGCAAATACAGAAACTATTATATACTCGATACTTCCGGCAAAATGCTCGACGGCTCGGACGCAACCCTCGGCGCCGCTCTTGAAGTGACGCCGAATATGCTTTCGGCAATATCGGGGCAGGTGGGCGATAAAACACAATTTTGGACAAGCTATATGGATTATGCCTATCCGATGTCCGTCGACGGCAACGAATGTATTATCTATATAAAAGACTCACAGGAAGAGGCGAGAAACTTCGCCGAGATGATATTCCAAATAACCGTTCAGGCGATATTCTTCGGAATGCTTGTTGCTATCGTGCTTTCGTTTTTCCTCGCAAAAGCCATAGTGTCGCCGATAAGCGAGCTTACGTCGAGCGCGAGAAGAATTGCCGAGGGGGAATTTTCAGAGGAAGTCAAGGTGAATTCCAACGACGAGATAGGAACGCTTTCTCTTACGTTCAACCACATGAAAAACGTGCTGAAAAGTACGCTTGACGAAATATCTGGCGAAAGGCAAAAGTTTGAAACGCTGTTCTTGTATCTAAACGACGCCGTGCTTGCGTTTGACAGTCACGGAAAACTTATGCATATAAACAAAACCGCAAAGAAACTTTTCGGGCTTGAAGGTGAAAACGACGACGGCGCGATGTCTTTTTCAAGAATGATGCGGATTCTTCAAATAGATTATCACGAGGTATCGCAAAAATATCGCGAAAACAGAAATTATGTTATAAGTGACATTATTTTTGAAGGCAAGGCGCTGGATGTGACTTTTGCGGAGTTCAGATACGTTCAAGGCGAGAGCGAGAGCACGGGAATAATGTGCGTTATCCATGATAATACCGGCAGATATGAGCTTGACAAATCGAGAAGAGAATTCGTTGCCGACGTTTCGCACGAGCTGAGAACCCCGCTTACAAGTATCAAGGGCGCGGTTGAAACGGTGCTTGAATATCCGGATCTTGACGCTGAGTCGCGCGACGGCTTTTTGAAGATGGCGGTAGAGGAATGCGACAGAATGACGAGAATAGTAAGTGAATTGCTCGTTCTGTCGCGCCTTGACAACAACCGCACCGCTTGGAAAATAGAAACGTTTGATATTTCACAGTTTTGCCGCAGAATATGCGACGTGATGACGGTTGATGCATTAAATCACGGGCATACGCTTGTTTGTAATTGCGACGACGCCATACCGCAGGTCGAAGGCGACAGGGAAAAATTGCAGCAGGTGATGATAAACATCGTTGCAAATTCCGTAAAATACACCCCTGACGGCGGCAAAATAACGCTTGAAGCACACGGCGAAGCCGACAGCGTGCTCCTTACCGTCACCGATAACGGAGTCGGAATACCCGAGGAGGATCTGCCGAGGGTTTTCGAGCGATTTTACAGAGTGGAAAAGTCGAGAACGTCGGACGCAGGAGGCACGGGGCTCGGTCTTGCGATAGCGAAAGAGATAGTGGACGCCCACGGCGGGCAGATATGGATAGAATCGAAGGTTGGCGAAGGGACTAAGATTTCGGTCAAGCTCCCTTACGTTACGAAGCTGAGTGTAAACCCGGGAATGGAAACGACGGGTATAATAATCAAATAAGCAAAGAAAGGGGCGGGCGATATGAAAAGAAACGCGACGGAAACAATTAAGACAATAGCGGTATGCGTTTTGCTTGTATCGCTCGTTTGTCTTTGCACCGTTTACTTGTTCAGCTTCGAGCGGAACACCGCGCCGCAGTTTACGGCGTCGATGCTTTCGTCGCTGATCTCTCGTTCGTCGAAAAACGTATATCTCGACGAATTTTCTCCGTCGCTTGTCACGCCGTACTTTATCGGCGTGAGTATTGACGGCGAAAAACAAGGCGTGTTTACCGACACAGACAATTCGTCAATCTCAACGCTTTACGAACAGGTGGCGGAGTTTTTCCCGACGCTGTTTGCGAAAGGCAGTGTAAGGGCGCTTGCGGAAGATGAGGGCAGGCGGGAATTTGCGTCGGCTTTGTCGGGCAGATTCATATATATCTCTTATTTTGCGGAACTTCCGAAGTCTGTAATATATTACATGACGTTTCCTCAAAATATGTCGGACGACGTCTCAGACGAATATATTTCCGAACTTGTTATTTTCCCGTCGGGGTCTCCGACGAGAATAGTCGATACGGATATTTACGGGCAGCCGATAACGATAGAACTTTTTGCTTTTTCGGCAATAGGCAGAAACGACGCGGGCGAATATTTTCTTTATTATTCCGATTTTGTTCCTCAGAACCTTTCCGACGTGTATTTTGGCAAAAGCAAAATATCGTCATATAATATGACGGGGGCTGTGCAGTTTGAATTTGCGGCTGATATTGCCGATTACACAGACTCCTACGTTCGCCAAACGACCGTCATTACAAATGATCTTACCTGCGCCGGCGCAAATATATCCTTGCCGCTGGCAAATATTTCCGATAATATTTCAAGCGCCGTAAACGCCTTTGGACTTCATTATGAGAAGGCGGCGCGATATATGGATTACGACAGTTCGATTACTTTTCTCGAAGAAGGACACAACGTCAGGGTGACGAGGGGCGGCGTTTTGTATTATAACGTCACCGGAAGTTCCGGCGGTGTTATGATGGATTCGCTCGGAGTACCGGGCGAGAGCGCATACTCAATTTCGGATTACGCCTTTGCCTCGCTTAAACTGATTAAGGCGATGGAAAACGACCACGGCGGGCTTAAACTCAAACTGAACGGAATTTACGCCGACGGTGAAAACATCGTCGTTACACTCGGGTATTCATGCTTTAATCTTGCCGTTGTGTGCGACCAAACGACAGATTTGTTCAGGTTTGAATTCAACTCAGGCAAATTGATGAAGGCCAAGGTGACGCTGCTTTCTTCTTTAAACGGAAAAAAATATGAGTATATCCCTCAGGCGTGGGACTTGAACGTTTTTGCAGCCATGTCGGAAAGAGAATGTGATTTTCTTCCCGTGTTTGTTTTGAAATCAAACGGAGATGACAAGGCTGTATATGCCGAATGGAGAGCGCTGACGGCTAATGTGGGGGTGAGAGAATGAGCTGGAAAAACTTAAAAACTCTTGCGCTCGTAATACTTGTTCTGCTCAATGTCATATTCGGCGTGGGAGTCGCCGTCAGGTATTCAAACGCAAATTATTATTCGAGCGAGGAAAGAACACTTGCGACGCAGCTTTTAAAAGAAAGCGGAATAACGGTTCCCCCGGGTATTCTCAGCGCAAAAAAGAAAAATTTTTCGGCATATTCAAGAGATATTTCAGCGGACGACGTTAAAGAAACAGCCGCATATGTTTTCGGGCGTGAAAACGTTGAGCTATCCGAGGGAAAAGTAGAAGTTGAATATATGTCGGGAAAGATGACAATATCGCCCGACGGCGACATTGAATTTGCGCGCGAAAAAGAAAAGTTGCCGACGGAATTTATGCGCGGGACACGGCTTAAAGAAATTATACAAATTGAAGAATCAAGAAAAGAATATGAATCGTTAATAAATGACTTTTTCAGCATAAAACGATTTGCAAAGGCGAGAACAAACAGAGGTGCGCTTAAAACGTCGCTGTCGCTTTACCGACTGATGCAGACAGAGGACGGCGGGCGATATGTCGCCGTATTTACCCAGAACTTCGGCGGGCTTACTGGTTCCGGCAGGCTGTATGTGGTTTTTGACGGCAGTGAGGTTATGTCGTGCGACGGTGAACTTATTTTTCTGCTTCCGAAAAAGGAACTTAAAACCGAAAACGCAGACTTGCTCGATCTTCTTTTCAAAGAAAAAAGAATCGCTGACGAAGCACGCGTGTCGCCGGACGCGCCGCAAATGGAAGTTTCAAGAGTTTATTACACCTATGCGCAATACTCCGACGGTAAGAGCGTTTATTATGTGCCGGTGTGCAACATTCTTTATACGGAAGGTACACTGCACGGGTATTTTTTGACAAACGGGGAAAAAATAAAATAACTGTTGCTTTTTGCCGTTTTATGTAATATAATGAGAATGACCCGAAATATGAAGAGGTATCACGTCAAATGGAAAAGATAGTAATCGACGGTGGAGTGAAACTGTCCGGAAAAGTTGAGATAAGCGGCATGAAAAACGCCGCGGTGGCTGTTATTTTTGCCACTGTCGCCGTAAACGACGTTTGTGTTATAGAAAACCTTCCTCAGATAAGCGACGTCAAACTCTCGCTTGAAATGCTCCGTTCTATCGGCGCGAGAATAAAAATTGTCGGTAAAAATGCAGTTGAAATAGACACAAGAGATTTAAAAAACGTTGCGGCGCCGATAGCTATCGCAAGAAAAATGCGCGCGTCATATTATCTTGCCGGCGCGTCACTCGCAAGATTCGGCAGAACCAAAGTAGGACTTCCGGGCGGATGTGATTTCGGTTCGCGCCCGATAGACCAGCACATAAAGGCGTTTGAGGCTCTTGGGGCTGAGGTCAGTATCGACGGCGGATATTTAGAGGCGGAAACCGAGCGCGGTATACACAGCGCCAACATTTTCTTTGATTGCGTAACGGTTGGCGCAACGATAAACACAATACTTGCGTCGGTTCTGGCTGACGGTATGACGGTGATAGACAACGCCGCAAGAGAGCCGCATGTAGTAGATCTTGCAAACTTTTTAAACTACTGCGGCGCGAATATAACCGGGGCAGGTACCGACGTTATAAAAATAAAAGGAGTAAGCCGACTTCACGGTTGCACATACGCTATTATTCCCGACATGATAGAAGCGGGAACGTTTATGGCGGCGGCAGCGGCAACGGGAGGAAGGCTTTACATAAACAATATAATCCCGAAGCACTTGGAAGCCATAACCGCGAAAATTTGCGAGATGGGCGCCGAGGTGGAGGAGCTCGACGAAGCGATAATTGTTTCGAGAAAAGAGCCGCTTTGTCGCGCAAACGTTAAAACGTTGCCGTATCCCGGCTTTCCGACAGACATGAACCCGCAGATAGCCGTGCTTATGTGCATGGCAAACGGAGTGAGCCAAATAACGGAAACGATTTGGGACGGGCGTTTCAGATACGTTGATGAACTTAGAAGAATGGGTGCTAAAATCAAAGTCGACGGCAAGCAAGCGACGATAGAAGGCGGTGAAAATTTTTCACCCGCAAACGTTCGCGCGGTTGACCTTAGGGCAGGGGCTGCTATGATACTTGCGGGGCTTGTGTGCAACGGAAGAACCGAAATTGAGGACATCCATTACATCGAGCGAGGCTATGACAATATAGTGTCAAAACTCCGCTTGGTTGGCGCAAGAATAAGAAAAATAAACATTCCAGACGACATAATAGAATCAAAATCAGTTTAAAAAAGAGATCCCGGCTTAGCCGGGATTTTGTTTTGAAAAAGCAAATTTGCATTTAATAAAAAACATCCTCGGCAATATGTCGCCGAGGATGTTATACATTTGAATAATATGCTGAAAACCTTGATATTGTCAAGTCTTTTGTGACTGAGGAGCTTTGAGCAACGGCAGAAGATCGAAAACATTTTTGACAGGAATCAGCTTTACGCCGTCGGGGATTTTTTTAATTGATTTTTGCGACCTTGACGGAATGACGATCTCGGTAAAGCCGAGCCTTGCCGCCTCTGCCACTCTTGTTTCCATTCTCGATACCGTCCTCACCTCACCCGAAAGCCCGAGCTCGCCTATGCAGATGAGCTCGTCGGGAATGGGAATATCTCTTATGGTAGAGATCAGCGCCAAAGCCATGCCGACGTCTGACGCCGTTTCCTCGATTCTAATTCCGCCTATTACGTTTAAATATATGTCGCACGAGGAAAATCTAAGTCCGAGTCTTTTTTCGAGTACAGCTAATATAAGTGCTAAGCGGTTGTAATCGAGTCCTGTTGAGGTGTGTCGCGGGGAGGGGAATACGGTTGTCGTGGCAAGCGCTTGAATTTCAGCTATAAGCGGGCGTGTGCCCTCGATCACGCACACGGCACAGTTGCCCGAAACACCTTTCGGTCTGTCGGCGATAAGCATAGCCGATGGGTTTTCAACCTCGCTTAGTCCTGAGTCGGTCATCTCAAACACGCCGATTTCATTTGTCGACCCGAATCTGTTTTTCATCGCGCGTATAAGGCGGCAATTCTGACGCTGGTCGCCCTCGAAATATAACACTGTATCAACCATGTGTTCAAGTACCTTTGGCCCCGCAATGCTACCCTCTTTTGTAACGTGACCAACAAGTATGACGCTGACAGAGTCTGTTTTTGCGACGTTAATAAACATCGACGCGCACTCGCGTATTTGGGTGGAGCTGCCGGGGATTGAGGCGCTTTCGGTGTGATACATCGTTTGTATTGAGTCGACGACGATTACGTCGGGTTTTATTTTTTCCGCATGACGCAGTATTTTTTCAACGTTTGTTTCGGTGAGTAAAAACACGTTTTTGCTCTTTATTCCAAGCCTTCTTGCGCGCATTGATATTTGTGCCGATGATTCTTCGCCCGAAACGTAAAGCACGGTTTTCTCGTCTGCCACGGCGGCGCAGATTTGAAGAAGAAGGGTGGATTTTCCGATTCCCGGCTCGCCCGAAAGAAGTATTACAGAACCTGCCACAACTCCGCCGCCGAGCACGCGGTCAAATTCGGATATGTCGGTTTTATATCTTAAATATTCGGGTAAAACCGCCTCGCCAAGCATCACCGGTCCTTCTTCGCTTTCGGCTCGGACGAGCATATTTTGGCGCGCATTTTTGGAGTCTACGGGTGCCGACGGCGTTTCGAATGTTTCCTCGATCATTGTATTCCATGCGCCGCATGATGGGCATTTGCCAAGCCACTTTGCACTTTGATAATCACATTCTTTACAGACGTAAACTGTCTTGTTTTTCATTTTGTCCTCTTTTTATACATTTGTATTTTTATTTTCAACTGCATTGATGAACGCTGCAAAAATGCAGACGGCAAGCTGCTTTTGATAATTTTCGTTCTTTAAGTTATCCAGCTCTGCGCGATTTGACATAAACCCGCATTCAACAAGCACCGCGGGGCAGAGAGCGTTATCGAGCACATATATTTCACTGCCGGCGGCTTTTGCTTTTCTACTGTTATACGGTTGTATATATTCCGCCGAGTAACTTTGAATACTTTCGGCAAGCACTTTGGAAAATCCATCGTTTTTTGAATAGTAAACTTGCAGCCCGCTGTATTTTTCGACGGGAAATTTGTTCATATGTATGCTGATAAATATCACTTTGCCGTGCTGTTTTGTAAGGGTTACTCTTGCTTTGAGATCGTCGAGTTTTCTGTGTGACGATGTGCTCTCGCCCAGCGAAACGTCGTCGCGCCGAGTCATTATCACATTTATACCGGCGGCATCAAATATTGCTTCAAGTTTTTTTGCGACGGCAAGATTCAGCTCTTTTTCCATTGTGCCGTCATCTCCTACGGCTCCTCCGTCGATCCCTCCGTGTCCGGCGTCGATAATGACCGTCAAAGGCTCAACGGTGTTTTCCGCAGAAGTTGCCGACGTAAGAACCACCCTTGACGCCACCGACGACGTGCCGACAAGTGCGGCTGAAATAAGCAAAAAGCAAATCGTAAACTTAACCCACTGTAAAAATTCTGTTTTTTTCATGGCATCCTCCCTTATTTTCATAAGGAATGATATGCCGCGCGGGCTTTTTTTATGTTTTACAAATTTCTTCTGTCGGTGAATTGTACTTGCAAAAATGGCTTATTTTTTTGCTCTTTTCGGTCGTGGGATTATCGTAAATTCCTTTGTTCCGCAGTAATAGGATAGTCCCGCGAACGCCGCCGCGATAAACGGCGTAATGACATAAAACCATACAAAACTCGTTTCCGACGCCGACGCACCCGTGCCGAACACAGCACGCTCAAATCCCGCAAACGCGCCCTCCCACGTCCGCGTGATTAGGGTGAAAATTGTGTTCAGAGAATTGAAACCCTTGTATGAGCGGTTTAAATAAAAGACGGCGTGAAGTATTCCGAGGATAAGATCCGGTATTGCGGCGATCAGCCCGGCCCAAAGCCCTTTTGATTTAAAATCGGGTTGTGACCCCGCTTTTACTCTAAGCGCGTCTTTTGCGCCTACGTCCCACAAATAAAGATCGATGAGGTAATAGTAAAAAAGCATGGTGACAATTCCGATGAGAAGGGAAAACGTTCGCCTTGTCGGAGTTTCTATACCTATCGGCAGGTATACCATCATGCCGAATATCATCATTACCGCATGAGTTTGTATCAGCTTTCCGACATGTTGTTTTGCTTCTGAGATCTTTTCTTTGAAAGTCATGATTTTTCCTTTCGTTTATGCGTTTGGATATTTTTTATGTTATTTAATTCCGGTTTCGGCGGCTGATCATATTTGTCGTCCGCTTTTTTGTGGATTTTCGCTTGGCACAAAATCGCCGAACCTAAAAAAACGCTTGATGCTTTAAGAGATTTTGTGCGATACTCCGAATATTTATAATCGTCTGTCGAATATACGTTATTATTATAACTTTATTTTTAAATTTCTTCAATATTAAATGAGATTATTTATATAAAAGTTTACATTTAATTATTTTTGTGATATAATATTTTTGTATAATTTAATTTTTTTGATAATTGAAAAAATATGGCGTGATAATACGTTCTGTTTTAGCGTTGAAAAACGTACGGCGTCTTTTTCGGTCGAGGCAAAACGCAAGACCGGATTAATGTCGTTTTTTAAGGTTTGGATAAAAGCATGCGAAAGGGGAGAAAAGCATGAGCAAAGCGAGAGAACGAGCCGACAATGAAACGTCGGAGCTTATTGAGAGGTTTTTAAGATACAAGCTCGTAATACAGGGAAGGTCACCGAAAACCGTCGAGGAATATCACCTGGATCTCAGGTTGTTTTTTCGCTTCATCATAGCTCGCAGAAGCGGAATAAACGTTGAAAGCGAAGAGTTTGGCGAGATCGACATTTCATGTGTAGACGAAGATTTCTCGCGGAGTATAAAGACGCTTGATATTCTTGAATTTATGGCTTATCTCGCAAAAGACCGCGGTTGCGCTACATCCGCCCGCAGTAGAAAACTCTCGGCTATAAAAGCATATTTTAAATATCTTTCCGCCGTTGAAAAGGTTATCGACAAAAATCCGGCGGCTGACATCGAGGCGCCGAAGCTGAAAAAAGCTCTACCGAAATATCTTTCGCTTGACGAAAGCAAAGACCTGCTCGCAAGCGTTTACGCGGATGAAAACTCAAAGACGAAAGAACGTGACTATTGCATACTGACGCTTTTTCTCAACTGCGGCATGCGACTTTCGGAGCTTGTCGGCATAAACTTGACCGACATCGACAGGCAGGGACGGTCGCTTCGCGTGCTCGGCAAAGGCAACAAAGAGAGGATAGTATATCTCAACGACGCCTGCCGCGCGGCACTTGACGACTATCGTGCCGTTCGCGCCAAAGACGGTGAAATAAAAGATAAAAACGCGCTGTTTATATCGCGTTTTCATAAACGTATAAGTAACAAAACGGTACAGTGGCTCGTGTATAAATATCTCGGAGAGGCGGGGTTGCAGAACAAGCATTATTCGACGCACAAATTACGTCACACGGCGGCGACGCTTATGTATCAGGAGGGTGGAGTCGACGTGCTTGCTTTGAAAGAAATATTGGGGCATGAACAACTGACAACAACGCAGATATACACCCACGTAAGCAACAAATCGCTTGAAGAGGCGGTGAACGCAAACCCGCTGGCAGAAGTGAGAAAAAAAGAAACGAAATAAAAAAATGCGTCGCCGATCGATCGGCGACGCATTTTAATATGCGAAAAAATATATGGTTTTATGTAATTCAAAAAGGCACCGAAAAAACACAATATTCCCGTCGGCTAAAACAATTCTCTCAATGATTTATATAATTGTATAAAACGCAAAGTCACGTTGTCACCGTTGTTTTTCAGGTTCGCAATTTTCTCGTCGGCAAGACTTAACACTCGGTCAAACGTCGCTTTGTCTATCACATTTTCTTTCAGTGCCTCGTCGAGTTCATCCCGATCAAGCACATATATATTTCCGCCGGCAGTATAGACGATGTCGAGAAAAAGATCGTCAAAATGCGCGGTGTCGGGAGGGGAGCATATATTGCCCGCCGTAATATCGACGTATACTTGCTTAAACGTCCCTCTCTCGTCGAACATCGCAGTGTAAAAATACGGCTCTCCGTCAATTCCGGCTTGAAGCCAATATCCGCCCTCGAAAATTATCGGGATTATTTCGCCGTTGCCGTAGTCTTTGACAAAAGGGGCGGTGAGCTTGTCGAACCGCATAAGCGAAGCCACCCCTCGACCGTTTTCGATAGGAGAAAACACCTGTGTTCGCTCGATTACCCGCTGCCAGTTTTTTCTGTGAATGTCGGTGTGCTTTATCTGCATTGTTCCTCACCCCTCACAAGCAGATCCAGACGCTTTCCGTCAGAGATAAGGTGAACGAAATCTTTTTGCCGCAATACTTCGTAAACGCCGATAGCAGCGCTGTTGGAAAGGTTAAGACTTCGCTTGTTTTCAGCCATTGGTATTCTTACGCACCTTTGCGCATTGTCGCGAATAAGCTCTTCCGGCAAGCCCCTTGTTTCTTTTCCGAAAACAAGGTACGGGTCGTCTCCGTATTCAGGCTCGGTGTGATTTTTGCTCGCCTTTGTCGTGAAAAACCATAATTCGTCATTCTTGTGCTTTTGAAGAAAATCGTCTAAATTTTCATAATAGTATATCGGCAATTCATACCAATAGTCAAGCCCCGCACGCTTCATTTTTTTGTCGTCAATCTCAAATCCGAGCGGCTTTACAAGGTGGAGCGCCGCGCCGGTGGCTGAGCATGTTCGCGCTATGTTGCCCGTGTTTTGCGGAATTTCAGGCTCAACCAAAACAATGTTTATCATTTTTCTCACTTCACTTTCGCCTGATAATTATAACTCACGCGGCAAACTTTTGCAACAACAATTTGTTTTGTCGTTTCTATTTGCTTTTTTGCAGGCGCCGCCTTGCGTTGACTTTGACGTGCGATTCTTTGCTTTTTGATATAAGCTATGATTTGCCGTTTTTTTATTTTCAATCAAAGGAAATATATAACTTTCATAATTTTTTTGCCGCGGCAAAAAATAACGCCGTAACAAAACGATAAAGGAGAAAGTATGAAAAAAATTAAGTTTACAGCGCTGATTTGCGCCGTTTTTGTTCTTTTGCAAACAAACGTTTTAGCGGGGGGAAGTTACAGCTGGTATTGCGTAAGAAAAAAAGATCACGCACGTCCCGCGGCGGATGCGGATATGCGGTTTATTGAGGAGATCGGCGGCGCATATATCGGAAAAGACGAAAAGGTGGTATATCTGACGTTCGACGCGGGCTATGAGAACGGAAATATCGCACGCATACTCGACACACTAAAAGAAAAGAATGTGTCGGGAGCGTTTTTTGTGCTTGAAAATCTTGTAAAACACGACACGGCGCTCGTGAAAAGAATGGCGGAAGAGGGGCATCTTGTTTGCAACCATACTTGTCGTCACAAGGATATGACAAAACTCAACAGAGCGGAATTTGAAGCGGAACTGAGCAAGCTGGAACAGGTGTTGCGCGACGAGGCAGGCGTTGAAGTCGCAAAGTTTTATCGTCCGCCCGAGGGACGGTTTAACCGTGAAAATCTCGAATGGGCAAGTCAGCTTGGATATAACACCGTGATGTGGAGTTTTGCTTATGCCGACTGGGATAATAACAAACAACCCGACTCGTCAAAGGCGGAAAAACTTATTCTCGACAACGTCCACAACGGCGCGATATTGCTTCTGCATCCGACGTCGAAAACAAACGCCGACATTCTCCCGCACATTATAGACAGCTTAAAAGATCAGGGGTACCGATTCGGAACACTCGACGAAATATTCAGCAAATAACAGGACTATCGGTTTTTATACAAATGAATAAAATTCGTTATAAGGCGGTGCTGTCGCTTGCTTTGTCGGTCGTGTTTTTTCTCTGTTTTTCCTTAAATTCAACAGCCACCGGCAAAGTCATACATTCAGGATCTCAGGTAGGAGAGAAGCGTGTTGCACTTACGTTCGACGACGGTCCGCACCCTAAAAAAACCGACGTGATTCTCGATATACTGCGCGAATATAATATTAAGGCGACTTTTTTTGTAATAGGAATGAACGCGGAAAAATACCCGTGGATAGTTGTAAGAGAGGCGGCGGAAGGGCACGAGATAGGCAATCACACATACAGCCACAGACGCCTGACAGACTGTACCGACGCGACGGAAGAGTTTAGGAAAACGTCCGATATTATAGTGTCGCTGACGGGCAGATGCCCCACGCTTATCCGTCCGCCCGAGGGGGCTTTTTGTGAAAAGAACGTTGAAGAGGCAAAAAACTGCGGAAGCGACATAGTGCTGTGGACGGTTGACACGCGCGACTGGGCAAAGGCGGGCGTTGAGTCGATTTTGGAAAACGTAAAGAAAAACGTGTGCGACGGAAGTATTATTCTCTTTCACGATTTTACGACGAACGGCGCACACACAGCGGAGGCATTGAAGAAGATAATACCCTATTTGTTGGAGGAGGGGTATGAGTTCGTGTCTGTATCACAGCTGTTGATGTGAATAGCAAAAAGCCAAGGCATCGCCTCGGCTTTTTGCGTTATATACAAAAGTATAAATTACTCTGTTTCGCCTATCAATCTTTTATATAACGCCCTTATCACGTCCTGAATCTTTTCCTCCGCAACGCCTATCGTAACGCCTTCCTCGCCCGCGCCTGCGTCGATACAAAGAATTTTCGCGCCCGTTTCACTTACCGCCGTAAATATCTTTGTAAGCACTTTGCAAGGCGCCGCGCCCACAACTGAAATAAGCGCGCATTTCGGTATCAGTGTGACGTATCTCGGCTCGGCATATTGAGATATTTCGTTCCGAATATAATCGGCGCGCTCGGAAAAACCCTCGCGCTCAACGGCAAACGCCACGCAGTCGATTCCGCTGTATATTCCCGAAACGCCGACCCCGCGCCTGCCCAGAATTTCAAGTATCCTTTTTCTTTCCTCAGTTCCTGAGCCTATCCTGTCCTTTCCGACTTGTAATATCGCAAATCCGCCGCGCCCCGCGATGCCGCACACGTCTGCGCCGACTTCCGT
Organism: Clostridia bacterium; assembly: GCA_017446155.1. Classification (GTDB taxonomy): domain Bacteria; phylum Bacillota; class Clostridia; order Oscillospirales; family CAG-272; genus CAG-841. The sequence continues at coordinate 42,154 of JAFSRI010000053.1, forward strand.
GCGCTTGTATACTACGCGCGTGCCCTTCTCGTCGGGGGAGAGGGTGTTTTTTATTATTACGGGTATGCACGCCTGACGCAACGGCAGGACGGCGTCCTCATGAAGTACGTTTGCGCCCATAAACGAAAGACGCCGCAGCTCGTCGTAAGTTATTACGTCGATCTTTTTTGGCTCGTGAACCGTTTTCGGATCTGCCGACATGAACCCCGAAACGTCAGTCCAGTTTTCATATACGTCGGCGCCGACCGCTGCCGCAACAATCGCACCCGTAATGTCGGAGCCGCCGCGCGCAAATGTTTTGATCGTGCCGCCGGGCATACTGCCGTAAAACCCGGGAATCACGGCATTCTCGGAACACGACAGCTCCCGCGAGGTTTTTGCGGCTGTTTCGGTGGGGAGAAACGCGCCGCGTTCGTCAAAGCAAACGCAGCGACTCGCGTCTATAAAGTCAAAGCCGAGGTAGTCGGCCACAATCTTCGCGCAGAAAAACTCCCCGCGTGAAACAAAATAGTCGCGTCCGAAATAGTTTCGTCGCCCGTAAATTAGTTCGCTGAAATCGTCGTCAAGCGACATTCTCAGCCCCAAATCTCTTATCGTCGCGTCGAACCTCGCCTTGATCTTTTCAAGCAAGAACATAAATTCATCGTATGTCGCCCGAAAACAAGAATAAAGTAAATCGGTTATCTTCTCGTCGCCGGGGAAGCGCTTCCCCGGGGCACTTACCGTGATATACCTCCTCGTTTCGTCGCTCAAAACAATTTTCGCCGCACGCTCTATCGCTTGTGCGTCGCAAAGCGAGCTGCCGCCGAATTTTACAGCCTTGATATTTGACATCGTCCCCTCACCCCCATATCATAATATGTCGTAAAATATCAAATGACAAAGCCGCCCCGCGCCGTATATGACAAAAAACGGCGGATACCGCCGTTTTTTGCATCTTTCAATACGGCAAATCGCCGTTTTTTTCATTGCTTTCGCCGTAAAGATATTTTTTGAGCGCGTCGACCGCGTCTTCAATAAGCGTCGAGAGCGTCTTTTCGCTTAAAAACAACTTTACAAACGGAAGTTTTTCGTATATCGCACCGATGACGGACGAGAATTTTATCTCTCCCGTGCCGGCACCCCATTTTCTTTCCGCCGCCGCCACAAGCGATAGCAGAATGTCCTTTGCCCGTTGCTTGTAGCCGCGTTTAATAAGTATAAAGGCGCAGACGACAGCCGCCGCAGAAAGCAATATCTCAACTATATGAGATTTAATAAATTCCATTTTTTGTTTTGCTCCGAGAGATCGGAGCAAGCTCCTTTCTCTTAGAATATCATCCCGGCAAGCGCACCCGCAAGTGCTCCCGCTATTGCCGAGAGCACACTTCTCACCACAATTTCCACCCGTTCGCTCGGGCGTTTTTCCATGGCGCTGAGGCGCGCGTCCTGAGATTGCAATTTTTCGTTTGCGGCTTCAAGCTGTGCCACAAGCCGCGCTATGTTTTCATTCTGACTGTTTATCGCGTTTGCAAGATCCTCGAATTTCGAGATGCGCCTGGAATTGCTTTTCGCTCTCTCTTCGACCTTGCAAAGTCGCTCGGCGGCAGAAGGTGTGAACTCAACACCGTAGTCTTCCTCTGACAGAAAAACACATCCTTTCATTTTTTATTCCCCGCTGCGTATGCCGGTGAGTTATACGCAGAGCGGACGTGCCGCGTATATATTATACCACATTTGAAGCCATTTGTAAATAGAAAAAACGAACTTTTGTTCGATTTTGCGTCGAGTTTTTCATATATTGCCGAAATGAAACTGTCGCTTGCTTTTTTAGCGGTTGTTTCTTTGGGTTTTTAGTATATCCGCAAAACGTGCCGTCGGGAAAGGGATTTTACTTGAAAATTTTTTATTTATTAACAATTAAATATGGTAATTATTAAATTTTTATAGTATAATATAAGATGTTAAATTGTCAAAATATGTTTTTGGCTCAAAAAACAGCATAGGAGAAGAAAAAATGTCACTTGTAACAAAGATTTTCGGAACGTACAGCGAACGGCAGATAAAGAAGCTTCTGCCGACGGTTGATAAAATAGAATCGCTTGCGAAAAAATATGAGGAAATGTCGGATTACGACCTTTCGATGCAGACAAAAGATTTTAAAGAGCGGCTTGCAAACGGCGAGACGCTTGACGATATTCTGCCTGAGGCGTTCGCGGTAGTAAGAGAGGCGGCGACGCGCGCAATCGGCAAACGTCCGTTCAGAGTGCAGCTGCTCGGCGGCATCATAATTCATCAGGGAAGAATAGCCGAGATGAAAACAGGCGAGGGCAAGACGCTTGTGGCGACGATGCCGGCATATCTCAACGCGCTGACTGGAAACGGAGTTCATATCGTCACGGTAAACGATTATCTTGCGCGCCGCGACAGCGAAGAGATGGGCAAAGTTTACGGCTTTTTGGGGCTTACGACGGGACTTATAGTAAACGGGCAAAGCTCGGAAGAAAAGCAGGCGGCTTATGCATGCGACATAACATATGGCACAAACAACGAAATAGGCTTCGACTATCTTCGCGACAACATGGCGCTGAGAAAAGAAGACCTTGTATTGAGGAAACTCAATTTCGCCGTAGTGGACGAGGTGGACTCGATACTCATAGACGAGGCAAGAACGCCGCTTATAATTTCAGGCAGGGGAGAGAAATCCGACGAGCTTTATAAAAAAGCGGACGCGTTCGTCAGACGCTTGCGCGCGAAAGTCGTAAAGGAGATGGATACAAAGTCCGACAACGAGAACGTCGTTGAAGATTATATCGTTGACGAAAAAGGCAAGCGCGCGACGCTTACCGCGCGCGGAATTGCAAAAGCAGAAGAATTCTTCCAAGTAGAAAACCTCTCCGACGCGTCGAACAACTCGCTTTACCACTATATAAACGAGGCGCTTCACGCGCACGGGGTAATGAAGCGCGACGTAGACTATATCGTTTCCGACGGCAAGGTGCTCATCGTCGATTCGTTCACCGGGCGTATCATGCCCGGCAGACGTTTTTCAAACGGGCTTCATCAGGCGATAGAGGCAATAGAACGTGTTGAGATTCAAAACGAAAACCAGACGCTTGCAACTATCACTTTCCAGAATTTCTTCCGCCTTTATTCAAAACTTTCAGGCATGACGGGCACGGCTTTGACTGAGGAAAACGAATTTCGTGAGATTTACGGCCTTGACGTAGTTGAGGTTCCGACGAACAAACCGATGATAAGAGCCGACCGCCACGACGTAGTGTATAAAAACGAAAAAGGCAAATATCGCGCTATAATAAATCAAATAAAGGAATGTCATCAAAAAGGTCAGCCGGTGCTTGTCGGCACGGTGTCGGTCGATAAATCGGAATATCTTTCGACTCTGCTTAAAAAAGAGGGTATTGCGCACAACGTGCTCAACGCAAAGCAGCATCAAAGAGAGGCTGAGATTATAGCACAGGCGGGAAAACTCGGCGCTGTGACGATCTCCACTAACATGGCGGGGCGCGGAACGGATATAATGCTGGGCGGCAACGCGGAATTTTTGGCAAAGAACGATCTCAAAAAAGCCGGCTATGACGAGGAGCAGATCTCTCTTGCCACTGGTATGAGCGAAAATATCGACGATAGTGTTCGCGAGGCACGCCGTCTTTATAAACTGCGTTTAAACGAGCATAGACACGAGATAGCGCCCGAAGCAGACCGTGTGCGCGAGGCGGGGGGATTATTTATCCTCGGCACCGAACGCCATGAAAGCCGCCGTATCGACAACCAGCTCCGCGGCCGTTCGGGCAGACAAGGTGACCCGGGCGAGAGCAGATTTTTCCTCTCGCTTGAAGACGACCTGCTGAGACTTTTCGGCTCGGAAAGAGTAATGGGAATGGTGGAACGACTTGGGCTTCCCGAGGACGAACCGATAGAGGCAAGCATTATCACAAATTCGATTGAGTCCGCGCAGAAACGGCTTGAAGGGGAGAACTTCAACCGCAGAAAGACGGTGCTCGATTATGACGACGTGATGAACCAGCAGAGAGAAGTCATCTATAAACAGCGCCGCACCGTGCTTGACGGCGACGATATAAGCGAAACGATAAACGAGATGTTAAGCGACGCAATTCCATCCGCGCTTTCGCTTTGCGAAGGTGAGGGCGGGCTTGACATGAACGAGGTGCGCTCACGCCTGTTCTGGATACTTTCCCCGACGGAGATGAACTACGAAAGTATATCGAGAAAAGAGCTGGAAGACACGCTTTGCCGCAGGGTAGAGGCGGCATATAAAGCGCAGGAAAAGGTGTTCGGAGATAAATTCGGCGAAATCAAGCGCATAGCGTTGCTTCGTGCCGTTGACTCGGCGTGGATAGAACACCTCGACGCCATGGACGATTTGCGCGACGGCGTCGGGCTTTCCGCATACGCGCAGAGAAACCCGCTTACCGAATATCGTATAGCGGGAAGTGAAATGTTTGACGAGATGATTGAGAAGATACGTGAGGATACGGTCAAGTTCTTGCTTACCGTTCGTCCCGCGCAAGAGGTAAAACGCCAGCAGCTTGCACAGGCAAGGCAGGAGTCGCTTCGCGATATTGGCGCTAAGGGCGAAAAGAAACAGCCTGTTGTCAAAAAAGCGTCGGACAAAATAGGAAGAAACGACCCGTGCCCGTGCGGCAGCGGCAAAAAGTATAAAAACTGCTGTGGGCGCAACAAGGGAATGGACGAATAAAAGAAAGGAAGATTTGAGATGGGCTTCGGCTTGATGTTTTTAGGCTTGTTTTTTCTGTTGCCGTCAATACCTAACGGTGCGTTTTCCGGCGCCGAGGTATCGCAATCCGTGCAAACGGCGTTTGTGTTGTTCGGCGGCTCGGCAAAAGCGGCGGTCGGCTTTTTGCTTATATATCTCGGGTGTTCAAAAGCATACAAACATTGCACTTGCTTTGACCTTACGCGCCGCATGAGCCTTTTCGGCATCATCTTTTCCGCTGTATATTTTGCATTTCAGCTCGCGCTGGGGTTCGGCGCGCTCAGCGTTTCGCCGCTTGTTTCAGCGCTTGTATATTTGCTGTATACCGCATTTTTACTCGGATTTTTCATTTGCTTTATGAAATCGGTGATAATGATAGCGACGGAAACCGGCGTGGAAAAAATCCGCCGCAGGGGGGCTGTCGGCATAATACTCAGCGTTGTGTTCCTGTTTGTCGGCAGAATATTGCAGATACTCAGCGATATTATTCCATCCATTGAAAGTCAGACGGCATATTGGTTGTCTGTCGGCGGTTTTGTGGCTGAGGCTGTGTTTGTTGTGTTTGCGCTTGTCGTTACATTCTCGTGTTACATGTGGATATGTCTTGAAGGCGACGAGGATATGCCCGACACAAGAAAATATAAATATACAACTCCCATGGACTTTTACGATAAAGATAAGAAAAAGCGGGGAGGGGAAAAATGACGGCAAGAAGTGCTCCGCACGAGAAAAAAAGCGGCAACTGCTTTTTACAGATAATAATAGGCATGGTGTTGCTTGCCAACCCGTGCATAAACGTAATTGATATATTTCCGGATTTTATCGGCATGACGCTGATATTGCGCGGACTTAAAAAAATAAGCGAAATCGACACCCACGCGGGACGCGCGAGAGAAATTATGACAAAAGCGATGTGGGTGAGCTTGGGCAAGTTGGCGGTGATGCTTTTGTCACTGAGAGCTAACTTTTTCGATTCATATATGTTGCTTGTGTTTACGCTTGTCGGCGGACTGCTCGACTGCGTGTTCTTTATTCCCGCGATGAAAGAACTAACTGCGGACACGGAATATACGCGGCTCGATATTACGGGCAATTCAAATGAAGCCGGCTCGGATGAACTTAATGTAATAACGGCTGTGTTTTTCGTTGCAAAGGGCTTGCTTACAATGGCGCCGATGATGCCGTTCCTGTTTGTCGACGAAACGGGCATGATCAAGGTGGGTGAAAAGAAATTCATCTCGCCGGAATCACTCGTGCCGACAGTAACGGCTGTCGCCGCTGCCTTGGCGCTTATAGCCGGTGTTGTGTGGGTCGTTTCGGTGTTCAGGTATTTTATGCCGATGAAACGTGACGGCGAGCTTTGCCGCGGAATTGACGAAAAATATTCAAAATTGATCCTTTCCGACAAATATATAATGCGTAAAAAACACGTTTTTGCGTTTTTTTCGGTGCTTGTTCCTGCAACGTTTATGTTGATTTGCCTTTCAATCGATATTTATTATGTTTCATTTGCCGCATTATTCGGACTTGCGGCGATTGTTGCATCGGCACTTGCAAAAGATCTTATAAAAAATCGCAAGAAGATAACGTTTTTATCCGCTTTGGCGACATTTACCGGCATCGGCGCATTTATTCTTATGATAAACTATGCCGACAAATACGGCGGGATGATTTTTGCATATTCGGAAAAAGGGTTTGCAGCTGCTTATGTGCCTTTCATCGCGGCGGAAACCGTGACGATGATTTTTCTTTTACTCGTTTTCGGGCAGTTGAAAAATGCACAGCGCGACATATGCGAGGCGTGTGTAGGAAGAGATGACGACTCACCGAGGAGAGCTGAAATTAGCGAAGCTATAAAAGAAGAAATAAATAAAAAAATAAAGGCAGTTTATATTTGGGGTATTATATACTGCGCGGTATCTGTTTTATGTGCGGCGGTAAAACCATTTGACAGCGAAAGCGACCTGTTTGCGCTTGCGTGGGTTTTGCGTAGTGCCGTGGCGATAGGATATATAGTATCTACGGCGTCGCTTTCGGCAAAGCTGAAAGAAGAAGCCGAAAAATGACGATCAGGAGGGAATTATCATGAGTGACGATCTCGATTTGAACAAAGAAGCGGAGGAAAGCGGCAACAATTCAAGCCCATCTCTGCAACCGGAAAACGAGAAGGCAAAAGAAATAAGACAAGAAGAAAAACAGACGGCGTTTGATAAAATATACGATTGGCTGGAAGTGATAGCCGTTTCAGCCGCTATTGTTATTCTTGCGCTTACGTTTGTTTTCAGAATTTCGCATGTAGACGGTATCTCTATGAACGAAACATTGCTTGATGGTGATTTGCTCGTTATACAAAATAATTACATGCCAAAAGGCGGCGACATCGTCGTTGTTCAGCAACTCAACAGTTTTTTTGAATATCCTCTTGTAAAGCGTGTAATCGCAACCGGTGGACAGACGTTGAAAATCGATTTTACAAATTGGAAGGTTTGGGTTGACGGTGTGTTATTTAACGAAGATTATGTGAATTTTGAGCAGGGAAAAATAATGAAATATGACGATTTTCTCTCCATTTACAGCGGGACAATAACGAAAAACGGCAATTCATATGAAATGACGATACCCGAAGGATATTTATTTGTTATGGGCGATAACCGCAATCACTCGTCCGACAGTCGTTCCGGACTTGTCGGGCTTGTGCGAGAAAACGAGGTGTTGGGCAAGGTTGTGTTCCGCATGATGCCGCTTAACAGGATCGGCGCGGTAAAATGATTTTAAAAGTGATGTTTGTAAAATAATCTGTATAACTTCAAAAATATAAATTAGCAGAAATTTTAGTTTGTGCGCCCCGCGGCAGCGCGCAGGCGCGCGCGCCGCGCCGCATATTCACGGGTTAAATCGAGAAGAAAAAACTTGTCATATGCGGCGCGATATAACGCCCGAAGGGCGTTTGCCGCGGGGCGCGAATAAAAAAGCACGCAGTCGAGAAAAAACTTGAAATTTATTAAAAAAGACGTTTTGCTGAAAAAGGAGAAAATAGCAAATGCCATCAACACAAATACAATGGTTTCCGGGGCACATGGCAAAAACCCGTCGATTGATCGACGAAAATTTAAAACAGGTCGATTTAACAATAGAAATACTTGATTCACGCATACCGCTCAGCTCACGAAATCCCGAAATCGCAAAACTGACAAATGCAAAACCTCGGCTTGTGCTGTTGAGCAAGGCTTCACAGGCTGATGAAAGAATAACGGAATTATGGAAAAAACACTTTGCCGACAGAGGTGAAAATTGTATATTTTATGATTGTAAAACGGGCGAGGGAATAAACCAAATAGCCCCGGCCGCAAGAAAACTTTGTGCCGAAAAACTGAAAAATTGGGAAAACAAGGGTATGGATGGACGACACCTTCGCGCTATGATAGTCGGTATTCCTAATGTCGGTAAAAGTTCGTTGATAAACAGATTGGCTGCCGACAAAAAGGCAAAAGTTGAAGATCGCCCCGGTGTTACGCTCAACAAGCAATGGGTGAATACATCAATAGGCATAGATTTGCTTGATACACCGGGTGTGCTGTGGCCGAAATTCGATGAGAGAAGAGTAGGCGAAAACCTTGCTATTACAGGAGCAATAAAAGACGATATAATGGATACCGATGCGCTTGCAACAGCGCTTTGCTCACGGCTGAGAGAACTCTATCCGACAAAATTGTGCGAAAGATACAAGCTTGATGAAAGTAAGTTAAATGAACTTCGAGACTGGGAAATAGTTGAAGAAATCGGAAAAAAGCGCGGGTTTTTAATCAAAGGAGGAGAGGTTGATTTTGACCGTGCCGCAAAGATGATTTTGGGTGAACTTAGAGATGGAAAAATTGGTAGGATAACGTTTGAAGCTCCATAATATTTTTATTATGCCCCGCGGCGGCGCGTGCTTTGCACGCGCGGCGCGCCGCGCCGGGTAAGGTGAAAAAGATAAATAATTTAAAAGCGCGGCGCGCGGATTTGCGCCTTCGGCGCAAACGCCGCGGGGCATACAAAGGTGAAAAATGCTTACATATGAATTTGAAAACGAACAAAAACAAAACGGATACCGTCATATTTGCGGCATAGATGAAGCAGGCCGAGGCCCGCTTGCGGGTAACGTCGTAGCGGCGGCGGTTATAATTCCCGACGGAGTATTGATCGACGGTCTTAACGACTCAAAGAAATTGAGTGAAAAAAAGCGCGAGGCGTTGTATAAAGAAATAACCGAAAAAACGGTGTGGTCGGTTGCATGGGCAACACCGGGGGAAATTGATGAATTGAATATTCTCGGTGCAACAATGCTCGCTATGCATCGAGCAGTCGATGGACTTGGCGAAAAGGCTGATTTTGCACTTATCGACGGGAACTGTTCGCGCGGGTTTGAAATTCCCACAAAAACCATCGTAGGCGGCGACGGCAAAAGTCCGTCGATTGCCGCGGCTTCAATTATTGCAAAAGTGACGCGCGACAGACAATGCGTTGAGCTTGACAAAAAATATCCGCAGTATAATTTTGCAAAACATAAGGGTTACCCCACAAAAGAACATATGCAAAAGGTGATCGACCTCGGACCGTGCCCGGAACATCGCCGCAGTTTTCTTTCATTTGTTGAAAAAGCGAAAGAAAAATAATTTGCAAATTCAAACAAATCGTATTTGTCGTGCGGAATAAACGCGGGATTAGCTTCATCGGAGGAAAAATACTAAAATTTTAATTAAGCCATGAAAAACAACAGAAAATACGGCGCAATAGGAGAAGAGATCGCGAGTAAATATCTTGAAAAAGGCGGGTACAGTATCACGGCGCGCAATTATCATTTCGGGCATATTGAAACGGATATAATTTGCGAAGATGAAAAAACAATTTTATTTGTTGAGGTAAAAACGCGCACAGACGCAGATTTTTCGCTGAAATACGGACGACCGGCTTCCGCCGTAACAAAAACAAAACTTGCGAATATGCTTGAAGGGGCAAGAAGATATATTTTTGAAAATCATATAACGAAAAAGCCGAGAATAGACGTTATCGAAGTGTATTTGGCCGAGATAAACGGAATAATTACGACGTCGGAAAAAGGTATAAACCATATAAAAAACGTTACGGGGTGAAGAATGAATTATTTTGATTTACACTGCGACACGCCGTTTGAAATTTATCATAAAAACATGCGTTTTTCCGACGGAAACACGCATATAACGGCGAAAAAGACGGCGGCGCTTGAAAACTATGTTCAAGTTTTTGACGTATGGTCTGATAATAAACTTTCAGACAACGATGCGTTTTCCGACTTTTTTAAGATTTACGAAAACTTTAAAAATGAGCTTTCAGCATCGTCGGAATTTGCTTTTTGTACCTGTGCCGACGATATGAAAAATGCGCTTGAAAACAACAAAAAGGCAGCGCTTCTCGGCGTTGAGGGGGCTAATCTTTTGGCGGGGGATATAAATAGGCTTTATGAACTCTTTAAATCCGGCGTAAGAATACTTACGCTTACATGGGCGGGGGAGAGTTGCATTGGCGGAGCACACGGGACAAAGACCGGACTTACGGACTTTGGACGCGAAGTGGTTTTAAAATGCGAGTCGCTCGGTATCATCACCGATGTTTCACACGGCTCCGATAAACTCACCGAAGAAACGGTGGAGATTTGCTCGTCATATCGTGTTCCCGCGATCGCCACTCATTCAAATTCACGCGAGTGCCGAGATCACAGCCGAAACCTGACCGATACACAGGCAAAGAAAATTGCAGCGGCGGGCGGGATTATCGGCATAAGCCTGTGCGACAATCACCTGAAAGCAAGAGGAGAGGCGACGATCGATGACGTGATTCGTCACATGGCGCATTATCTCGATTTGGGGCTTGAAAACAACGTGTGCTTCGGTTCCGATTTTGACGGCACCGATCTGCCATTGGGAATAAACGGTATCGAGGACGTTTACAAAATACATGACGCGGCGCACGAATACGGGATAGACGACAACACGCTTGAAAAAGTGTTTTTCCAAAACGCCGAAAAATTCTTTTTAAAATTTTTATAACAATTATTGAGAGCATCATTATAGTACATATGTTCTTTACAACGGAGAAAAATTTTTAAAAAAAGTATCGAGCGCGATTTGAATTTTTAAAGTATTATACGTTGATTACCCGTTACGCCTTATTTGATAATTTAATATTCTTAAACAAAAAGATTTTGTATTTTTGCTACGTTGAATTTTGACGGTTCTTTTTATAAAAAGAGCAAGCCATACTCGGCTTGCCCGTTTGATTAGATGATTTTATTATAATTCTTTCTGTTTGAACGTAGCGCACACTGTATCCGTACATGATGTGGCATAGCTTGGGCCAACGCTGATTTTTTCGGCGCGGCAAGTGCAGTCGCCGTCATGATAGACGCAATTTGAAACGTCACATCTGATGCCGTCGTTCTTTTTTACGGTTTTGCACAGGTTTTTATCTGTACCGAACGAATTTTTGTGATCCATTTTTAAAATCAACCTTTCACAAATTTATGCCGATAAACATATCGGTGATATTATTTTTTGTGTTTGAAAAGATATTATACATTACTTGAGAGGAGATCGTTTTTTTGTTATATGTAATAGGAGATCTGCATCTTTCTCGTTCTACGGAAAAGCCGATGGATATATTCGGCAAGCGTTGGCAGGAACATGACGGAAAAATCAAAGAAAATTGGGAAAAAACAATAAAGAATAATGACACGGTGGTAATACCGGGCGACATTTCATGGGCAATGACGCTTGAAGAAGCCAAAGCGGATTTCGACTATATCGAGGCTTTGCCGGGAAAGAAAATAATTCTTAAAGGCAACCATGATTATTATTGGCAGACAAAGAAAAAGCTCGATGCTTTTTTATGCGAGAACGGATATAAATCTATGCATTTTTTGCATAATGATTCGACCGAAACCGACGATTTTATCATATGCGGCTCACGCGGATGGTATTCGGAAGAAAAAGAAATTATATTACGCGGTGCAGATAATAAAAAAATCATAGCGCGCGAAGTGATGCGGCTTAATATGAGCATAAACGACGCAAAAAAACTTAAAGAAGCGGCAGCACAAACCGGAAAAGAAAAAGAGATACTTGCATTTTTGCATTTCCCGGCAGTGTTTAAAGATTACGTCTGTGACGAAATAGTGGAAGCGTTAAAAGCCGGCGGGGTGAGGCGCTGTTTTTATGGACATATTCACGGTAACTACGAGGCCCCCTCCAAAATAACATATTCCGGCATAGATTTCTTTCTTGTTTCGTCCGATTATTTACTTTTTGAACCAATGCTTATTTTGCCTGAGAAAAAAATGTAATTTTTTATTGCACCCGCCGCGACGGCGCGCGAAGCGCGCGGGCGCGCCCGCCGCATGGAAACCGGCGGTGAGAGATGAAAAACCATAGGCGGGCGCGCGAATTTGCGCCTATGGCGCAAACGTCGCGGCGGGAAAAACAAAAAACCGCTGAAAAATCGGCAAAAATACTTTATTTGAGCAAAGATTTTTGTTGACAGTGAAAAATATAAATGATATAATATCAAATGTATGCGATAGCGAAAAGCAAACAGATAATAAACAATTTTGGAGGAATCACATCAATGAAGATCATCAATGTAAGTGACGTTGAAACAAACCGCAAAGAACTTGAAATCCAAATAGAAAAAGCAGAATTTGACGCGGCAGTAACAGAGGCGTTTAAAAAGAATGCGGGAAAGATAAACGTTCCCGGTTTCCGTAAGGGTCATGCTCCCCGTTCCGTCATCGAAAAAATGTACGGCAAGGGCGTTTTCTATGAAGACGCATTAAACGACATCGTTCCAAAGACGTACTCGGACGCCGTAAAGGAATCTGGACTTGAAGTCGTTTCAGCACCTGAATACGACGTAAAAACAATCGACGAAAACGGCGTAGTTCTTATGGCTAAGGTGTATGTAAAACCCGAATGCAAAGTTGAGGACTATATAGGCATCAAAGTTGAAAAAGAGCCCATCGTAGTTACCGACGACGCCGTTGAACACGAAATTCAGAGCGTAAGAGAGAGAAGCGCGCGTGAGATCGACGTAACCGACAGACCCGCACAGAACGGCGACAAAGTTGTTTTCGATTTCGAGGGATTCTGCGACGGCAAAGCGTTTGACGGCGGCAAAGCTGAAAAATACTCTCTTAAACTCGGTTCCGGCCAGTTTATTCCCGGATTTGAAGACCAGATTTGCGGTCATAATCCCGGCGACGAATTTGACGTAAACGTAACGTTCCCGACCGAATATCAGGAAGCGTCCCTCGCAGGCAAGCCCGCGGTATTCAAGTGCAAACTTCACGAAATCAAATTCGACGAGCTTCCCGAAGTTGACGACGAGTTTGCCAAGGATAACGGTTTTGACACTCTTGATGAATACAAGGCTGATATTAAGGCAAAACTCGAAAATAGCGCGAAAAAAGCCGACGAAACAAGAGTTGAGGAAAAACTCCTCGACACGCTCGTTGAGAAACTCAACGCAGATATACCCGAGGCTATGTATGAAAACGAAACGGAAAACTGCGTAAGAGATTATGAAAACCGTTTGCGCTATCAGGGAATGGATCTCGATATGTTCATGAAATACACAGGCATGACAATCGAAAAACTCCGCGAGCAGATGCGCCCCCAGGCTGAAAGAAACGTAAAGGTTCGTCTTGCGCTCGAAACGATAGCAAAACAGGAAAAACTTGAAGCGGCAAAAGAAAAAATTGAGGAAGAATACAAAAAAATCGCGGATGCTTATAACATAGAGATTGAAAAGGTCAAAGAAGCCATAGCCGAGGCTGACATAAAAGCGGACGTGGTTGTGGCACAAGCGCTTGAATTTATTAAATCTCATGCAGACATAAAAATAAAGAAAGCAACCGCGAAAAAAACCACAAAGAAAGCCGCAAAAGCTGAAACGGAAGAGGCTGCATCCGAAGAAAAGACGGATGACGCCGCAACGGAAGAGAAACCCGTGAAAAAAACCAGAAAAACAACAAAGAAAGCAGAAGAAACAGCAGACGAGGGCAAGGCGGAGTAAGTGTTTTTAACGCTCCGGACTTGACTTTGGAAAGGAGATAATTTATGGCACTTGTACCAATGGTAGTAGAGCAGACGAGCAGAGGCGAAAGGTCGTATGACATTTATTCGCGCTTGCTCAACGACAGAATAGTTTTCCTTGCAGACGAGGTAAATGACGTGACAGCGTCTCTTGTCGTGGCACAACTGCTTTACCTTGAAGCGCAGGACCCCGACAAAGATATTTCGCTCTATATAAACAGCCCCGGCGGTTCTATCACAGCGGGTATGGCTATATATGACACGATGAATTTCGTCAAATGCGACGTTTCCACAACGTGCATCGGAATGGCGGCCAGCATGGGCGCGTTTCTTCTCGCCGCCGGCGCTCCCGGCAAGAGATACGCGCTGCCCAACAGTGAGATCATGATCCATCAGCCTCTCGGAGGAATGCAAGGGCAGGCGACGGATATTAAGATCCACGCCGATCGTATTATAAAAATAAGAAAGACTCTCAACGAGATACTTGCCAAAGAAACCGGCAAGCCGCTGGAAGTTATCGAGGCGGACACCGAGCGCGATCATTTTCTCGACGCAAAAGAGGCGCTCGAATACGGACTTATCGACAAGGTCATCGAAAAACACAACTGACGGAGATCAAAATGGCGGATAACAATTCAACGAAAAAATTACACCGCTGTTCATTTTGCGGAAGAAGTGAAGACCAGGTTGGTGTTCTTATACCGTCCCCGCTCGGAACGTTCATCTGTGACGATTGCGTTTTTGCGTGCGAGCAGTTGCTTGACGATTATGAAAAATCGCAAAAAGACGTCGAATTGCAAAGGATCGATAAGTTGCCGAAACCCAGAGAAATAAAGGCCGTTCTCGACGAATACGTTATCGGTCAGGACGACGCCAAAATCGCGCTTTCGGTGGCGGTTTACAATCATTACAAACGCATTTTGCAGAAAAGAGATTCCGACGACGGTGTTGAAATTCAGAAAAGCAACGTTTTGCTCCTCGGCCCCACGGGCGTAGGAAAAACGTTTCTGGCGCAGACGCTTGCAAAGACTCTTAAAGTTCCGTTTGCAATAGCGGACGCTACGACGTTGACTGAGGCGGGATATGTAGGTGAGGACGTTGAAAACATACTCCTCAGGCTCATTCAGGCGGCAGATTATGACATAGAACTTGCCGAAAAGGGCATTATCTACATTGACGAGATAGACAAAATATCACGCCGCAGTGAAAACCGATCTATCACTCGCGACGTATCCGGCGAGGGCGTTCAGCAGGCATTGCTGAAAATACTCGAAGGAACGATAGCAAACGTGCCTCCGCAGGGCGGCAGAAAGCATCCCAATCAGGATTTTATCCAGATAAACACGGAAAACATACTGTTCATCTGCGGCGGAGCGTTTGACGGATTGGAAAAGATTGTAGAAGCGCGTCAGGGTGAATCCACAATAGGCTTCGGCGGTGAAGTGAAGAAAAAAGCCGAAAAGGAAGCGGAGGGAATATTAAAGGACGTTACTCCACACGATATTGTGAAGTTCGGTCTTATACCGGAGCTTGTCGGCAGACTTCCCGTTATCGTGACGCTTTCTTCGCTTGATGAGGCGGCGCTGTCACGCATACTTCGCGAGCCGAAAAACGCGGTGTTGAAACAGTATATAAAACTCCTCGGCTTGGATGGAGTTGAACTTACGTTCACCGACGGTGCTGTGAGCAAGATAGCAAATAAGGCTATCGAGCGCGGTACCGGCGCAAGAGGGCTTAGGTCTATAATGGAGACGATAATGTTGCCGGTGATGTATGATACGCCGTCAAACAGCGACGTTAAAGCCGTTGTTATAGACGAGGACGCAGTTGAAAAAGCATTTATAAAAAAATAAAAGGAAAACGCACCGAAGTCGGTGCGTTTTTTATGTTGCCGCTTTAATATTTGATGTTTTTTTATCATGAGAAAAAACGAAAAGCGTGTTACTTTTGCCGAGTTTATCGCAAAAAACGGTTAAAATTTATTCCGGAAAAGTATATTAACGTTGAAAAGTCTGCCGAGCGAAATAAAGCGGTAAATCAAAAAGATTTATTGCAGTTCATCGAGCTTGGCTTTTATATCAAGCATATCTTTTAACATGTCGTCTTTTTTGTGCGGGTCGCGCAAAAGTGCCGACGGGTGATATACGGCGCAAATGTCGAAATTCCCTTTTTTAAACCAAACGCCGTGCTCGGATGTGATTTTAAAATCAGGCTTTATCAGTCGCATAGCCGCTATTCTGCCTAAGCACACTATCATTTTCGGTTTTATCGCTCTCACCTGCCCCCGGAGGTAGTCTATACACATATCCTCTTCCTCTGGCTTGGGGTCGCGATTCTTCGGCGGGCGGCATTTGAGAATGTTCGCTATGTAAACATCGTCGCGCTCGATTCCTACGGCGGTGAGATACTTGTCAAACAGTTTTCCCGCGGCACCTACAAACGGTATGCCGCTCAGGTCTTCTTTTTCCCCGGGCGCCTCTCCCACAAACATAAGTTCAGCATTCGGGTTTCCAACGCCGAACACAACATTCGTGCGAGTTTGCCCCAGCGGGCATCTTTGGCAATTTTCACACTCGGATTTTACCTGCATAAGCGTTTTTGTTTCCATTAAAATTCCTCCGATACGGTTGGCTTAAACAGAGTATATCATATCTTCGGCGAAATTAACAGAGTTTTGAAAGAATTTCCACGGCATTATTTTCACAAATCGGTGTGCAATGTTCAAAAAGAAACGCCTCGTTTTGCTCGCAGGTGCATTTTCGCCCGAACTCACCCATGAAAATGTTTTCGCACGAGATAGTCGGCCGCCCGTAAATTGCGGGCGAAGATTCGGTTATTTTAAGGTAATAAACGTTTTTGTCCTTTTCTTTTACATAAAATACGTCACTTTTCCCGTCATAGCCGTTGTCATACAAGGCAAGACAGGCGGAAAGCAGGTTCTCAAGAGCCGGAAAATAATAGACCGATTCGGTTTTTACGCTTTGAGCATATGGCATCTCTTCTTCGGGCAGGTCGGTTGATTTTCGCTCCATTTTCGTTATGTAAATTTCGCATCCGCCGCTTTTTTCGGGATATACCCGAATACATATCCTGCCGCTTGCGGCGTCAAAGCCCGTTTTGTGTTTTGCCTCGTCAAGCATCACCCAAAGCGCGCGGCGGGTTTCGGTGTTGTCATAATCTATTTTGTCGCACGTCAGGTCATATTTGACCATATCAAAAGGAGTAAGACATATTTTCAGTTTTCCCGTTTCAAGCAGAGTCATTTCCATAAACAAATTCACTTCCGTACAAAATTATATTTGCGAATAGATTATAACAGATGGCGGTCAAAAAAGATAGAGCAAAAAATTTGGTATTTCTGCCGTTTCTGCCCGGCGCCCCCTCTCTGACGGCAAAAAAATAAAAACGAGGGCATTTTTTCAAATAATTTATCCGCATACTTGAAAAAATGCGAAATTGATGATATTATATATTATGTATAAGTATAAAAATAGTTACTTCTTTGCAAATTAAAAGGCGGTGAAACAAATTGGAATTTTCAAATGATAAAAAGATAGTTTTTTCAGGGGTACAGCCGTCGGGAAATCTGACGTTGGGCAACTACCTGGGAGCTATAAAGAACTGGAAAACGCTTCAAGACGAATATAACTGTATTTATTGCGTAGTGGATATGCACGCTATAACCGTAAGACAGGACCCGGCAGAACTTAGACGCAGAACGCTTGAAACGCTTGCCATATATATCGCAAGCGGGCTTGACCCGAAGGAAAACCTGTTGTTTGTGCAAAGCCATGTTCCCGCGCACGCGCAGCTTGCATGGGTGCTGGACTGTTACACGATGTTCGGGGAACTTTCCAGAATGACGCAGTTCAAGGATAAAAGCGCCAAAAACGCGCAGAATATAAATGCCGGTCTGTTCACTTATCCATCGCTTATGGCGGCGGATATACTCCTTTATAAAACGGCGCTTGTCCCCGTCGGGGTAGACCAGAAACAACACATAGAGATAACACGCGACGTGGCTGAGAGATTTAACCAAATATACGGGGAAACGTTCGTCATTCCCGAACCGTATATGCCCAAAACCGGAACAAAAATATTCTCTCTTGCCGAGCCGACGAAAAAAATGAGCAAATCGGACGAGAACGAAAACGCGTCAATAAAACTGCTTGATACAAAGGACGCGATAATCCGCAAATTTAAGCGCGCGGTGACGGACAGCGACACATGCGTTAAATATGCGGAAGGGAAAGACGGAATAAACAACCTTATGACGATTTATTCATGCTTTACGTCAAAGAGCATGGAAGAGATAGAAAAAGAGTTTGACGGACGCGGTTACGGCGATTTCAAGCTCGCCGTTGGCGAGGCGTGTGCCGACGGGCTGGCGCCTTTGCAAGCGGAATATGCTCGACTTATGGCCGACAAGGGGTATCTTGAAAGTATACTTAAAGAAGGCGCGTCATATGCGTCATATCTTGCGTCAAAAACGTTGTCGAAAGTATATCGCAAGATAGGATTTTATCAAACAAAATAACGATTGAAAGGTGAAAACAATGTACGAACCTATACTTGTTAAAGAAAACCTGCTATATTTGCTTGTTTTGGCAATAGCGGCTATCATCACTTTCCTTTTTACCCCTGTAACAAGGATAATAGCAAAGAAAACGGGCGCGGTAGACGTTCCCGATAAAGAACGCAAATTTCACCGCACGCCGACGCCGCGCTTGGGCGGAATTGCCATAGCGTTCGGATTTGCGGTGGCTGCAATATGCGCCGAGATAATATTTAAGGGAACAGTGTCAAAAGAAATGCTGATAACCGTCATAGGCGGTCTTGTCGTGTGCGGATTCGGCATTGTTGACGACATATTCAATTTGCCGGCACTGCTTAAATTCTTCGTTCAGATATGTGTTGCCGTAGCGACGGTACTTGTGGGCGGGGCGATTGAGTATACCACGCTTTTCGGGCACACGATTGTGTTCGGTATTTGGTCAATACCCGTCACTATTCTTTGGATAGTGCTCTTAATCAACGCAATGAACCTCATCGACGGACTTGACGGACTCGCTTGCGGCGTTTCGTTCCTCTCGTCGGTTGCGCTCCTTATCATCGCAATTCTTATGGGCGAGCCTGTGTGCGCGGTAATCGCGGCGGCGCTTTGCGGCGCGTCGATAGGTTTTTTGCCTTACAACGTAAATCCCGCGGCTGTGTTTATGGGCGACAGTGGCTCGACGATGTTTGGATATGTGCTGGCGTGCATCTCGATTTTCGGCTTCTTCAAAGGGGCGACGCTCATTTCAAGCATCGCACCCGCTCTTGTGTTCGCACTTCCGGTAGTCGATGTTATCGTTACGTTCGGAGATCGCATAACCGGCGGGAAAAACCCGTTCAAGCCGGACCGTTCGCATCTTCATTACAAACTTGTAGACATCGGCTTCTCGCCAAAACAAGCCGTCGCGATTATTTACATTGCGTCAGCCGTGTTCTGCGGCGCGGCGATATTCTCGCTTTACAACAAAATGGCGGCGCTTATTATTGCCGGCTGTATGTTCCTGTTCCTGTTCTTGCTTAAACACGTTGACAAGCTCCTGCCCGGCGAGGTAAAAACGAAAAACAATTCAGAAAAAACATCGGGCGAGCAGGTGACGTCCGACGGCAATGAAAACGTCGAAACCGTCGAGAACGCTCAACCTTCAAACGAAAGCAAAGCGGATGACGAAGACAATTCTGCGGGTAAAAGCGAACCCGGCGAAGAGATCGGCGATAAAATTAAAGACGATGTTTACGACGGCGACTCCTCGGGTGTAAAAGAACGTTCAGAAAAAACAGCAAAAGAAAACAAAAAGGAAGAAAAGTTAAGAAATAGCAGCCGAGGCGAAAAAGAAGCTGATCATTCGGATAGAAAAGACAACAAAAAAGATAAGAAAGCAAAAGACAGAACGGCGGAAAAAGCAGTTTTTGCGGCGGCGATAAGTTCAAACGACAATGACGATAATGACGAGAGCAAGGCTGAGAAAGCAGAGAAGCAAACTCGTAAGAAAGCCGACAAATCGGTGAAAGAGAGCTCGTCCGAAGAGTCAAAAGAAATAAAAACTCCGACGGCAGAAGAGATGACGGCGGAGCAGACGGAAGAAACTCCCGTTGAAGCCGAAACGACGGCGGAAGTTTTGGAAAGTGAAACGGCTGAAACTTCGACAGCAGAAGAGATGACGGCAGAACAGACGGAAGAAACTCCCATTGAAACCGAAACGACGGCGGAAGTTTTGGAAAGTGAAACGGCTGAAACTCCGACAGCAGAAGAGATGACGGCGGAACAGACGGAAGAAACTCCCATTGAAACCGAAACGACGGCGGACGCGGTGGAAGGTGAAGTTGCGGCGGCGTCTGTTGACTTTGAGAAAGACAAAAAGGCAGAATCAATATAAAAAAATGAAATAGAAAGGGGCGAGCGGATTGAAAAAAACTTCCGGGGAAAAAACGGTAAGGAACGAGATCTTCTCGCTCCTTTCGATATTGTCGATAGTGCTTGTTTTCGCGGCTATATGCGGCAGCGTTCTCGCGCTTATGTTGCAGATGGGCGTTTTGCAGCTTCCGGCGTTTTTATCAAAAGAAAAGGCCGAGGAAAGCGAACAGGCGCCGTCGAACGACATTTTGTCGGTTTTGCATAAAGAAAACAGCTCCGGAAAGGAGCTGTATGTTCCGGAAGACGACAGTGATACGTTGAAAGAACTGATCACCGAAACTGTTTCTTCGGAAAAAATCTATATGCGATTGAGCTGTGTTAAAATAACGGATGATCAAAGTTCAACCGCTATTTTCGACGTTTGGCGGCTCGACGAAAAGTTCAGAGTTGTCGAATATGACGTGAGCGGCGCACAAAAATATGATATTACGTTCGACGGGGAAATCATTGTTATGGTAAATTCCGACGGTGAGGAACGCAAGCTGGAAAGCATGGAATATTACGATATTTCGCCAATGCCGGATATGGCGTCGGTTATGAGTGAAAACTGTAACGTGATTTACACCAATTCCGATGACGGCGAATTTGAGGCAATACTTGATGATACGGCAAAAAACGAGGTATATGATATAAAAATATCAATGTCGGATATGCGTCTTATAAGTTTAAAACAATTTGAAAACAACTCTCCCAGCCTCATTATAGAGGTTTTGCTTATCTCCGACAAGGTAGACGGCAGCATTTTTTTACAATAAAACGAGCAGGAGCAAAATAAGCAGTATCATGTCGTTATCTCCGTCGGAGAGCGCCATGAATATCACGGCACCGTAAATTATCAAATCATCGGCGGAAAGGTCTGAAAGAAGTTTTTTCAGCGGTCCTCCGGTGTTTTCTTTTTCACATACGCACTCGTCGTTTTGAAAAACCGGCGGAGGCGGCGGAGGTGCTGTCGGATGTTCGTGTTCCGGCGGCGGGGGAGGAGGGGGCGGCGTCGGCGGGTGATGTTTTATGTTTATTGCATTTCCGCTGTAATCCGGCGGAACACGCACGGGCGAGCCGCTGTTATAGATTCTGCTGTACATGTTTTTCCTCCTACATTATCGTTTTGAATAGTTGTGCGTATTCGCCGAGTTTCATCGCGTCAAGAATTTTATCTATTTTGTCGCGTCGGGGCTTGTCAAAATACGGACGAAGCGCCAAAAGTAAGGCTCGGCCGTTTTTTATGGACGAAGACGACGTCGGCGGCGGGGGCGGCAATATAGATGTAGCGGCCGGCAGCGCGGTTGCTTTTTCATCGCTTGACGGCGGAGATGATATAATTTCTTTTATTTTTTCGCCAGTTGACGGATCGGATATTATTTTCGACAGTTTTGACATGAGATCGGCGTCCATTATGATCCCTCCGGATTATTTTTTGAATTTTGAAAGAAATCCGCGCACGTCGTCGTCGGACACCATCGAAAGCATTGCCCTCACGCGCGGAATATCCGCTGTAAGTTTTATGGCTTCCGTGCGGTCGATGCCGACATACTCCGATATTTCAACGAGCTTTGCACGAAGCGTGTCGTCGTCAAATGAAAGCAGAGTGTTTAACATTTGTTTATTTATTTCCATTGTAATTTTTCCTTTCGTCTTGTTTTTATATTATGATATGCTTAATCGGCGTCGGCGGTTAAACGCACAAAGCGAATCGCGGGGAAAATAATAACGTGGCGGGCGAAGAACATCAAAGCACGGGAATTTGAGGTACGGAGAAAGGAGTGGTATAAAAAGCAAAACGGCGGCGGGCAGGGTGGACGGTAAAGCGAGGTTATTTTCAAAACGGGGCCGTTATGATTTATGAAAACAAAATATTATGAAAAACAAAACTTTTTTTAAAATACTACTTGAAAAAAGCCGATGATTATTCTATAATCTTTTCAGACCCAAAAATATAAGAGGAGACAGAGAACAATATGCTTGATACAATAAAAGAAATACTTGCAAAACAGTTGAGAATTGATGAAAACGATATAGACGAAGATACTCTTTTGCGCGAGGATCTCGGCGTTGACTCGCTCGACGTTGTAGAGATGCTGATGGCGATAGAAGATGAATGCGGCGTTATGGTTCCGGACGATGAAATTGCAAACCTCAAAACCGTCGGTGACGTTGCAAAATATGTAGAAGAGAACAAATAAAGCGAAAAAATGCATATTTTTGTGCATTGTTTACAAAGTTGAATTTTTTTGAAATTTCATATTTACAACCGCAAAACGATGTGATATAATATGCAAAACTGAATAACACGCCTTTAAGTGCGGTACAGAGATGCCGAC
The DNA here is from genome assembly GCA_017446155.1 of Clostridia bacterium. GTDB lineage: Bacteria > Bacillota > Clostridia > Oscillospirales > CAG-272 > CAG-841. The sequence continues at coordinate 64,780 of JAFSRI010000053.1, forward strand.
AAGGAACACGAACTTTCAAAGGAAAAACTATGCCTTGCCGATGTCGGTGAGGCATTTTTATATTACCGAAAGAGGGGTAAAAGTATGGAAAAGATCCTTGCGGATACGGCGACAATGCAAAGAATGCTCGCCAGGCTCTCTCATGAAATAATTGAACGAAATGCAAATCTAAGCGACGTTGTGATTGTGGGTGTTTTGCGGCGCGGGGCGGCCTTGGCTGATATGTTGAGGGATGGGATAGAGAAGATAACTCAGATAAAACTTCCCGTCGAGTATCTCGATATAACTCTTTACCGCGACGACCTCGAAAAGCTCTCCGAATCGCCGAGAGTAAACGGTTCGGACATAGGCTTTGACATTACGGGCAAAACGGTGATCATTGTTGACGACGTAATATTTACCGGGAGAACGGTAAGGGCGGCGATAGACGCGCTGTTTGACCTTGGCAGACCGAAAAAGATACAACTCGCGGCGCTTGTAGACCGCGGACACAGAGAGTTGCCGATAAAGCCCGACTTTGTAGGGAAGAACATCCCCACGTCGCTTGACGAGGTGATAATGGTAAAAGTTCCGCAATATGACGGAAAACTTGAGATCGCCATAAAAAGTATTTGACGCGAAAGCGTTTAAATAAAAAAATAACTCGGAGGGGTAAAAACAAAATGAATTTAGTTTACGGAGTAAAAGACAAACCGAAATTCGGTCAACTTATCGTTTTCGCTTTCCAGCAGCTGCTGGCTATCCTTGCGGCAACGATAGCTGTTCCCGCAATAGTGGGAAACGGCATGTCGCAGTCGGCGGCGCTTTTCGGCGCAGGCGTTGGCACGATAGTTTATCTTCTTTTCACAAAATTTAGGAGCCCTGTTTTCCTCGGTTCTTCATTCGCTTTCCTCGGTTCCATGTTTGCTGCTTTTGCCGGTGCGGCGTCCACAGCTGCCGGACACGCGGGAATAATCATCGGAGCGATATTCGCAGGTCTTGTTTACGTAGTTATAGCGCTTGTCGTTAAATTCGCAGGCGTTAAGTGGATAAACAAACTTATGCCCGCAGTCGTTATCGGACCTACGGTAGCGATCATCGGTCTTTCGCTTGCAGGTAACGCTATTGGCGACGCTGTCGGCGTTGCGTCAGAGGGCGGTGTATTTTCAATGAACGCTCACGCATGGGTTTGCCTTATATGCGCGCTTGTAACACTATTCACTGTAATCATTTGCTCCGTTTACGGAAAGAAAATGGCTAAACTCATTCCGTTTATCATTGGTATCGTCGGGGGGTATCTCGTTGCTACGGTATTTACTCTTATCGGCAACGCTACAAACAACGACGCTCTCAAAATTATCGATTTCTCACTCTTCAACAACATGAGATGGGTTCCCGACTTTACATTTGTTAAAGCGTTTGACGGAATCAAGGAAATCAACGGCAAGTATATCGCAACGCTTGCGGTTGCTTATATCCCCGTTGCATTCGTTGTATTCGCCGAACACATCGCCGACCACAAGAACCTCAGCACTATCATCGGCTCGGAACTCCTCGAAGAGCCCGGTCTTCACAGAACGCTTCTCGGCGACGGCGTTGGCTCCATCGCTGGCGCGTTCTTCGGCGGATGCCCCAACACCACATCCGGTGAAAGCGTTGGTTGTGTAGCTATTACCGGTAACGCTTCCGTTGCAACAATTTTAGTAACGGCAATAATGGCGATAGTGGCTTCGTTCTTCGCTCCGTTCGTAACGTTTTTGGCAACGATCCCTTCTTGCGTAATGGGCGGCGTGTGCATTACACTCTATGGCTTCATCGCAGTATCGGGACTTAAAATGGTTCAGAAAGTTGACCTCGGTCAGAACAAAAACCTCTTTGTTGTGTCTGTAATACTTATAGCGGGTATCGGCGGCATGACGTTGAAAATCGGTCAGGTAACGCTTACGGAAGTTGCGGTTGCGCTCATCCTTGGTATAATTACAAACCTTATAGTTTCCAAGAGCAAAGAAAAGCCCTCCGAAGAAACTGTGGAAACTTCCGAAACTATCGAAACAAAAGAAGAAGTAAACGAATAAGCTCAATAACAAAAGCGCCGCGAAAAGCGGCGCTTTTTTCGTTGTTTGCTTTTTAGACGGTACAATGTGCTAAACAATAAATAATACACTCACGGCTTGTTATTTTACGCGAGAGCGGCTGTTGATGACAGCCTGACGGATCTTTAAAATGTGATGCCGCAGTGTTTTTTCATATTCTCTGCCTGTAAGGCAAGAAATGAAGAACTTATCACGATTGCGTAGATTTTTTACCGTTTTAGACAAGATGACTGTTTTGTTTCAATTTATACAACTATCAAAAAAGAGCAGGCTTTTTTGCCTGCTCTAAATTTTTTATACCGGGTCTTTTATTGCCGCGAGCTTTGTTTCAAGATCTTCAATGTTATTGTTTATATTCGCGGAATATTTCTTCACTGCAGAGGTAAATTGGTTTCTGCCGCCTTTTGCAAGCATGGAAGAAAGGGTGCTGTCCATAGACGTACCGAGCTCCATGTGATAGCCGGGGTCGTATGTGCGTGTGTCAAAGATGAGATCCAACATCTCGCCGGATTCCTCATCGCTTGCATATGTATATTTGAATGTGTCAATATATATCGAGCGGACGATCTTTTGAGAATGTGCCGCGAAAAGCGTGAAGAAATCGGCTGCTTCCTGCATGTTTTTATAAGTTATCGGAATACCGTATTCCGAGCCGCGGTTGTTCACATAGTGATAATATTGAGATTGCTCTTCGTTGTAGAGCGGCATGGGAATGATGCCTAAACGAAGCCCCTCAACGTCAGCCATAAGCTGAATTGCGCCCATACATTCAAATGCGAACAGGGCAGTGTTGTTTTCCATCGCTTTTCTTACGTTTGTATAGCCCATCTCAACATAAAAGTCGCTTGTCGTCAATTCTCTTATTTTGTCTATAACGTCCGAGCCGCGCCCGCTTGACTCTATTGCGCATACCATTTTTCCGTTTTCGTCATGAGAAACAAAGAATTCTCCGCAAGCAAAATAAAGTCCCCTGTAATTGTGCGGGTGAGATGTTGCGCCGATGATGTCAGCGTGATCTCCCTCAGAGAAGGTAATATTCGTATCGCCGTCGTTGTCTTTCGTCGCCTGTTGTGACATTTCAATAAGTTTGTCGAGCGTCCATTGTTTGTCGCGAACAAGCTGATAAATATCGGTATCGGGGAAATTTTGCTCGTAAACGTTTTTGTTGTAGAACATAAGCCACGTCGCCTTCATTTGATGATAGGCAAAATCGCCGCAGAGCGAATATAATTTTCCGTTGCATTCGAGGTCGCGGAAATAGGCTTGATCCCACCAGGATTTTGTAAAGTCAATGTCGAGATTTAAAACGTTATAGAAGTTTCCCGAATGGAACGCTTTTGCAGTTGTGAGATATTCATTGCATGCGGCTATGTATTTCCCGCCGCCTGAGGCTACGTCAGCGTCAAATCCGTTTGCCCAACCGCCGTCATCAACCGCGATAGTGCAGTTATAAAGTTTTCCGATTATTTGGTTTCTCTCGAAAACTGCGTCGTTTATCGCGTCGTTTGTAAGCGATTCGACCCAGATTTCATCCGCATTTGCCCAGCCGGTGTCGGTATCTTCGGCTGATGCGAAAAGAAACGTTTTTCCGCCGAAATCGATGTTTTCTTTGCCCGGAAGTTTTGTTCTTCCGTCCCAGTTTTCAAGGTCGTCTATCGGCTTATCGGCAGATGTTGTGTCTGTCGGTTCTGTTATCAAAGATGTGCCGCCGCCGTTTGTCGTTTCGGTTTGATCATTGCCGCCATCTGATGATTTAGCGGTGTTTTCCGCTGTTGATGATGTCGCGGCATTTACATTCGTTGTGGTAGCTGTGCTCTCCGGCGTCTTTGCTTCGCCGCACGACGCCGCAAAGAGAAACACGACCGCGAGCATAAGAAATGCTAAGAATATCGCTGTTATTTTTCTCATTTTTACCCTCCGCAAAGTTTTGATATTTTATTAAATACCGTCTGGTTTTATTTTATCATGTGTTTTTTGTTTTGACAAGAGGAATTTTACATATTATAAATAAAAAAAATACCGCGCGTATGCGCGGTATTCTTTCCTATATAATTAAAGATTATACGGGGTCGTCAATAGCGTTGACTTTGATTTCAAGATTGTTGATAGCGTCTTCAACCTGGCTTGTGCACTTTCTTACTGCACTTGCGAACTGGTTCTTACCGGTCTTGGACAACATCGTGCCGATCAAGCCTTCAAAGCTGCTGCCTACGCCATAGTGATAGCCGGGGTCAAATATACGAGTGTCGAGGATGAGCTCGATCATCTCGGATGACTCTTCATCACTTACGTAAGAATATTTGTATGTGTTGATGAACGCGGGACGAACGATCTTGCTGGAATGAGCAGCGAAGAGTGTAAAGAAATCAGCGATTTCCTGCATGTTCTTGTAGGATGTAGGAACAAGATAAAGCGGGCACTGGTTGTTTACATAGCTGTAATAACGTTCCTGCTGTTCGTTGAAGAGCGGATGAGGAACAACGCCTACTCTGATACCTTCCTGGTCAGACATTCTTCTGAGAACGTCCATAACTTCTGTTCCGAAGAGTGTTGTGCCGCCTTGGAGGGCTTTCTGTACTGTTGTGTATCCTACTTCAAGGAATGAATCGTCTGTTGTGAGTTCTCTGATCTTGTCGAAAACATCGCTGCCTCTGCCTGTCGAAGCGAGAGCGCAGATAAGTTTGCCGTTTTCGTCTTTGTCAACGATTCTTTCGCCGCAGCCCCAATACATAGCTCTGGGGTCCTGAACGGTTGAAAGTGTGCCGAGAATGTCGCCGCTGTCGTCTGTTGTGTATGCCTGGTCACCGTTGCCGTCGCTGAGAACGCTCTGGCTCATTGTGAGCATCATGTCGATTGTCCACTTGTTGTCGCGAACGAGCTGATAAATATCATACGATGACGCGAGGTTCTGATCATAAACGTCTTTGTTGTACATTATGATCCAAGTTGTTACGAAATTGTGGAAACCGAAGTCGCCTGTGATAGCGTACAACTTGTTGTTGACCGACATATCTCTTATAAGGTTCTGATCCCACCATGACTGTGTCCAGTCGATGTCGAGATTGAGAAGGTTGTAATAAGCACCGCTTGTACCCCAGTTGTATTCAGCACAACCGATGATATATTTGCCGCCGCCTGCGGAAACGTCAGCGTTAAAGCCGTTTTCCCAGCCGCCGTCGTCAACTGCGATAGTGCAGTTATAAAGCTGGCTCATAACCTGGTTTCTTTCAAAGACAGCGTCGTTGATAGCGTCGTTTGTGAGGCTTTCAACCCAAATTTCACTTGCGTTGTTGAAATCGCCTGCCTGGTCCTGCGTGCTGGAAGCGATAAGGAATGTCTTTCCGCCGAAGTCAACACTTGCTTTGCCGGGCATCTTTGTTTTGCCGTCCCATGAATCGAAGTCGTTACCGGGAGTCGTTCCGGCGGTCGTTTCAGACTCTTTACCGCCGTCGGTGGTAACAACATCTCCGCCGCTTGTGGTTTCTGTGTTTGTATCGCCGCCATTTGTTGTTTCGCCACCGGGAACTACGGGTTGATCGTTTTCACCCTTGTTTGTTGTGGTTTCGGTTTTTGTTGTCGCTTTTGTTTCGGGAGTTGTCTCTCCGCCGCAAGAAGCAGCAAAAACGCAAATGGTTGCAACCATAACAAGCGCCAAGAGAATTGTGAGTATTCTCTTCATAAAATAATCTCCTTTTTTAGATTTTTTTGTCGCCGCAGCGGTCAAAATCAAAGGATTTTTCCGCTTATAAAGCGTTTAATATATTTTATCATTTATCTGTTGTTTTGTCAATAGTTATAATCATTCATAAATGTAAATTTATATAATACTAACAAAAAAAGTCGAATAAAAATGCAAAAATGACGAAAAAGAAAATCGCGGGGAAAATGTAATTCCCCGCGGTTTGTTTTGCTTTATGAAATTATTGTGCAAGTTCAAGATAGCTGTGGTATCCTTCGAGCTGTTCAACAGAAGAGCCGAATACTACATAGTCTACGTCAACGTATGCGCCGCTGTCGATAAGTGTGCGCGTGTCGCAGTCGGAAACTGACATGAGGGAAAGACCGTTGAAGAAGAAGAATCTAAGGCCGAGCATCTGTTTGCCGCCGCCCCATGCCCAGTTGTTGCCCGGAACTGAACCGTTTGCTTTTTCGATAGCAGCCACCTGCTGTTTGAATGTGGAGGTTTTGCTTACGCCTTCTGCAAATTTTCCGGACGTCATGGATGCGCAGAGGGACATATCGTATGTACGAACGATCCATTTGTCGGATTTAGCCGCGGTGGATGTTTTTGTATATTTTCCGTCTTCAACAATGTACATGTTGGAAGCGACTGTGTTCGTGTACCAGCCGCCGTCGGACGTTGATCTGAAATAGATCGACATCATGTTGTTTGTTGAGCTGTGTATAAGACGGAATTTTACATAACGGTGGTTAGGGGAGTTGCCTGTTTTGATGTCGTCGTCGAAATCGAACTGAACGAGGTCGTTAAACTGAACGGAGAACTCTGTCTTGGGGTCTTTTCCGTCGAGCGTGGAATTGTAACCTCTCTTTGTTTTGATGAGCCAAGAGTCTTCTTTGAATTCGATTTCAAGACGTGTCTTGTCGTAATCGAGTTGCGCCATCAAATATTCGTTTGACGTAAGACCGTTGTCCTCGGCATATGTCTTTGTGCCGAAGTCGAAACGAGCGAATATCGGAGCGCCTGTGGTGGTTGTGGTGGTAGACTCCGTTGTCGTCGTTGTCGTTGTGGTTTCTTCGGTTGTTGTTTCTGTTGTGGTAGTTGTTGTAGTTGTCGTAGTTTCTTCGGCTGTCGTGGTTGTCGTTTCCTCGGCCGTTGTTGTCTGTTCGGGCTGTTTTTTGTCATCGCACGAAGCAAGAAGAGCAACGACGGAAATGATCATTACGAGCACAAGAAACAATGAAATGATTTTTTTCATTTAAATTGATCCCCTTGTAATTTTTTTTGCGTTTCCGCTTTAATTATATTTTAGCACATTATGGGCAATTCGTCAAGATACAAAAGAAAAGAGAAGCGCGAGACTTCTCTTTTCCCTTTCAATTTTCGGCGGTTGCCGTCTCAATATTGCTGTGATAGTTGTAAAGATCTTTCGGATCGGAGCCGAAGACGATATAGTCTATCTCCACCGAATTGCCTTTCTTTATAGCCGCGCGAGTGTCAAGACGCTTGAAATATTCATAGTAAGCGTCATAGTCGGCGGCGCTTTCACCCTCGTCAAAAACGTTGTTTAAATATGCGTTTGCATAAGAACAAGTTGAACCGAGCAGATGAAAGCGAAGCCCTATCACCTGAATATTCTGTTTCCACGTCCAGTTGTTGCCGGGGTTGCTGCCGGCAAGCAGGACGCCCTTACCGGAAGGATAGGTGGAAGCGTAGCAAAGGTCATAAATATAAGAGGTGTAATCCGGTTTGTCTGCGCCGACGCTCATCACGGCAAACTGCGTGCTTGCAAATGCAGTAGAGTTGTTGAACTGCATGGCAATAGCGGAATTGTCCGTCGGATTTTTTATGCGTATTTTCATGAATTGGTGGTATCCGCGCCAGTTTTCGTCGTTTATCATATTGTCATAGGTGAACGGGAAATTGTGCCACATTCCGTAACCCGAACGAAGCTCGTCGTCGAAGTCAAACGTTACCATGTTGTCAAATTTTACTGCAAACGTATTCATAGGACGATAGCACGTTTTTGTGCCGCGGATGAAGTGATCGGAATCGGCGAGCGACGCTTGATCGCCCGCGGCTTCAAACGTTCCGTCGAGAAGGGCGGTGAGTATCATTGAGTCCTCGGTGAATGTGACTGACAGCGCGTCGGCGTCGTATTCGAGAATGCTCAAAATATATTCGTGACTTGTAAGTGAGTTTTCTTCTGCCTTGCTTTTTGTGCCGAAGTCGAATCGAGCAAATATCGGAAGCGTCGCTTTTGTGTCAATAAGTCCTCCGGTGCTGTCCATTGGCGTGTTGTCGGTCGTTTCGCTCTCAGATGATGACGTGCCGTTATCTGCAATTATCAAAGATGATGACGATGAGGATGACGAACTTGACGACGTTGACGACGACTCTTCTGTGCCTTGCCGCATGCCGCAGGAGGCGCATGAAAAAATTATCGAAACACAGAGCAGGGAGGCGAAACAAATGAGAAAATGCTTTTTCATAAATCAATATCCTTTCGTGACATTATAATTTTATTGTGAATTGTCCATTGTTCATCACGAATAGTAATATCGAAAACCGCGAGATATTATTCAAGGAAAAAAATGAAACAAAAAAAACAGCACTCGATTGAGTGCTGTTTTTTAACTTAGTTAGCTTTAACTTATGCCTTAGCTTCAGCTGCCTGCTCTGCGTAGCTCTTGTATGTCATGAGCTGCTCTGTAGAAGAACCGAATACTACATAGTCAACGTCAACATATGAACCGCGTTCGATGGAAGCGCGAGAGTCAGCGTCTGGGATTTCACCGCCGTTAAAGAGGTTAACGCCGCTGAAGAAGAAGAATCTGAGACCGAGCTGCTGTTTGCCGCCGCCCCAACCCCAGTTGTTGCCGGGGATAGAGCCGCCTGCTGCTTCGATAGCTGCAACTTGCTGCTTAAATGTGGAGTTCTTGCTTATGCCGGAAGCATATTTACCGGATGTGAACGAAGCGCAGAGAACCATGTCGTAGATACGAACGATCCACTCTTCGGATTTAGCCGCTGCGGATGTTTTCGCATAGTTGCCGTCCTGAACTATGTACATGTTGGATGCCATTGTGTTTGTGTACCAACCGCCGTCGGAAGGAGATCTGAAGTAGATAGCCATCATGTTGTTGGTGGTGTTGTGGATCATACGAACTTTTACGTAACGATGGTTAGGAGCGTAACCGGTTTTGAGTTCGTCATCGAAATCGAATGTTACGAGGTCGTTGAACTGGAGAGCGAAAGCTGTTCTCATGTTTGCGCCGTCGTCTGTTGCGGAGTTATAGGATTTCTTTGTCCAGATTTCCCAAGAGTCCTCTTTGAAGGTGATCTGAAGACGATCTGTGTCGTATTCAAGAAGTCCCATGAGGTATTCGTTGGAAGTAAGGCCGTTGTCCTCAGCGTATGTCTTGGTACCGAAGTCGAAACGAGCGAATATCGGAGCGCCTGTCGTTGTAACAACCGGAGGCTGTGTAGCCGATGTTGCTTCAGTTGTCGTTGTTGTGGTTTCAGTCGTTGTTGTTTCAGTCGTTGTTGTTGTTTCCGTTGTTGTCGTTGTGGTTTCTGTCGTAGTTGTTTCCGTTGTTGTTTCAGCGGGAGTCGTTGCTTCCGTTGTTGTGGTTGTCGTTGTTGCCTCAGTTGTTGTCGTTACGTCCGACTCAACGGGTTTTTTGTTATCACAGCCAGCTGCAACTGCGAGAACAGCGAAAACCATCACTACTACGAGAAGAAGTGATAAAAATTTCTTCATGAAAAAATCTCCTTTTAAGAATATTAAAGAATTTTTTTACCGCACCGAATACCGTCTGAAAAGCACTCGATACTGTGATTACTGCCATTTTATCATTATTTTTCGGATTTGTCAAGTGTTATATAAAAAAACGAGCGAAAAAAGAGCGGTTTTTCTGAAAAAAAACAGGATTTTTTGCATAAAATAACTAAAAAAATCAAAAATTCGGGGATAAAACTTTCTTTTTTTGGATTTTTATTTATAAGACTTGACAATATATTTCGCCCGGCGCGGATAGGCTTTGTACCATTATATTGCGTCGGGCGAAGAATAATTACTTCATTATTATATTATTTTGCGACCTTTTCTACGGCTATCTTTACATCCTCGCCGTTGAGGTTCCAATCTTTTGCGCCGTCTTTATCGGCGTCGAAGAAGAGTTCGTTTGCCAAAACGTTTGAACAGATCTCGTCCTTGTTCGCTTCCGCTACTTTTTTTACGGTTTCGTTTGAACCGAAATAGACGTTTATTCTGTCCATAACTTCAAAGCCGCTGTCTTTACGCATCGTCTGGATTTTGGATACGATCTCGCGCACAAATCCCTCTTCGATAAGCTCGGGTGTGAGGTTCGTGTCGAGCACGACCGTAATACCGTGATCTGACGCCGAGGCGAAACCTTCTTTTTGTGCCGATTCGGTGAGAAGGTCGTCTTTTGTAAGCTCGGCTGTCATATCACCGAGGTCAAGTTTGAGCATGCCTGTGGAGTTCAACTCGTCCATCGCGGCGTTTCCGTCAAGTTCCGAGAGCATCGTGCGGATCTTGCCGAGATATTTGCCGTATTTCGGACCGACTGTACGAAGCTGAGGCTTGAACGTGTATGTGGTAAACTCTCTTACGTCTTTTGTGAATTTGACGTCTTTAACGTTGAGCTCGTCGGCAACAATGTCTGAAAAGAATTTCGGAAGTTCAAAGTCGGCTTTTACAAACATCTGCGCTATCGGCTGGCGGTTCTTTATCACCGCATTGTTGCGGCACGCACGGCCGAGAACGACAATATCGAGCACGTCTTCCATCTTTTCTTCAAGGTCGCGGTCGATAAGCGATTCGTCGCAGGAGGGAAAGTCGCAGAGGTGAACGCTTATCGGGGCGGCGTCGTCGCAGGAACAGACGAGGTTGCGGTAAATCTCTTCGCTGATAAACGGAACCATCGGAGCCGAGAGTTTTACAAGGGTGACGAGTGCCGTATAGAGCGTCATATACGCGTTTATCTTGTCCTGTTCCATGCCGGGCGTCCAAAAGCGCTCGCGGCTGCGGCGAACGTACCAGTTAGAAAGCTCGTCGGTGAAGTTTTCAAGGAGTTTTGCCGTTTCGGTGACTTTATAGTTTGCAAGTCCGTCGTCAACGTCTTTTATCAGCGTATTGAGTTTTGAAAGAAGCCACTTATCCATAACGGTAAGCGACGCGCGGTCGAGCGAATATTTGGTCGCGTCGAAATTGTCAATATTCGCGTAAAGCACGAAGAACGCATATGTGTTCCAAAGCGTTCCCATGAATTTGCGCTGACCTTCGCTTACTGCGGCGGAGTAGAATCTGCTGGGAAGCCACGGCGCGCTGTTGGTGTAGAAATACCAGCGGATAGCGTCGGCGCCGTGTTCGGCGAGCGCGTCGAAGGGATCTACGGCGTTGCCTTTCGATTTTGACATCTTTTGTCCGTTTTCATCCTGAACAAGCCCTAAAACGATGACGTTCTTATAGGGGGCTTTGTCAAAGATGAGAGTTGAAATCGCAAGCAGAGAATAGAACCAGCCGCGCGTTTGGTCGACAGCCTCGGAAATAAAGTCGGCGGGGAAGTTCTTTTCAAATACTTCTTTATTTTCAAAGGGATAATGCCACTGTGCAAACGGCATGGAGCCGGAGTCATACCAGCAGTCGATGACCTCTTTTACGCGGTGCATCTCTTTTCCGCAATGCGGACATTTTATCGTCACTTCATCGATATACGGGCGGTGGAGCTCTATGTTTTCCGGACAGTTGTCTGACATCGAACGAAGCTCCTCTATCGAGCCGATACAATGCTTGTGACCACATTCGCATTCCCAGATAGGAAGCGGCGTTCCCCAATATCTGTTTCTCGAAATGCCCCAGTCGATCGCATTTTCAAGCCAGTCGCCGAAACGTTTCTTACCGATGGATTCCGGTATCCAGTTTATCGTGTTGTTGTTCGCTATGAGCTTATCCCTCACGGCGCTCATTTGAATGAACCACGATTCGCGCGCGTAGTATATAAGAGGAGTATCACAGCGCCAGCAGAACGGATAGCTGTGCTCAAACGGAGGTGCGGCATAGAGAAGTCCGCGGGATTTAAGATCTGCAAATACTTCCTTGTCGGCGTCCTTGCAGAACATTCCCGCCCACTTTGTTTCTTTTGTCATAAGACCTTTCGCGTCTACGAGCTGAACGAAGGGCAGAGCATATTTTCTGCCGACTTCCGCGTCATCGGCGCCGAAAGCGGGCGCTATGTGAACGATGCCGGTGCCGTCGGTGAGCGTTACATAGTCGGCAAGTGTTACATAATATGCTTTTTCTTTCGGTTGAACGAAATCGAACAGCGGGATATATTCTTTATATTCCAGCTCTCTGCCTTTCCAGCGCTTTTCTATCGTGTATTCGCTTTTTATCACCGAGCCGAGCAACGCTTCGGCGAGAATATAATGTGTGTCCTCGGTCGCTATTTGAACATAATCGAAGTCGGGACCGACGCAGAGGGCAACGTTTGACGGAAGCGTCCAAGGAGTCGTCGTCCACGCGAGAAAATACGTGTTTTCCTCTCCCTTTACCGCGAATTTTGCGATGCACGAGCGTTCTTTTACGTCTTTATACCCTTGCGCTACCTCGTGGCTTGCAAGCGGAGTTCCGCATCGCGGGCAGTAAGGCACTACTTTAAAGCCCTTATAAAGCAGGCCTTTGTCCCATACTTGCCTAAGAGACCACCAAACGGATTCTATATAGTTGTTATCATACGTAACGTAAGGGTGCTCCATATCCGCCCAATACGCCACGGTAGAGGAGAAATCCTCCCACATTCCTTTGTATTTCCAGACGCTTTCCTTGCATTTGGTGATGAACGGCGCCAGCCCATATTGTTCTATTTGCTCTTTGCCGTTGAGCCCGAGGAGCTTTTCTACTTCTATCTCGACGGGAAGTCCATGCGTGTCCCAACCGGCTTTGCGCGTGACATGCTCACCCTTCATGCAGTGATAGCGCGGGAAGAGATCCTTTATTACACGGGTAAGGACGTGGCCGATGTGCGGTTTGCCGTTGGCTGTCGGTGGTCCGTCGTAAATCGTATACGTCCTGCCGTTTCGGCGGAGCTCGTCCGTCTTTTCAAAAATGTGATTTTCCTTCCAGAACTGTTCTGTCTTTTTCTCTCTTTCGACGACGTTCTGGTTCGGAGATACCTTTTCGTACATTGAGTTTTTTCCTCCGTAAAAATGAATTAAAAATAAAAAATCCGCCCGCGCAAAACGGGACGGAGATATTTTTCCGCAACCACCCGCAAGAGCATACGTCATATGCCTCCCTTTTTACGGCGGGATCCCGTCGCAGCTTAATTGCATAATTTGCTTTCTGCCACGCAGCTCGAAAGTGATATTCGCCGTTGCCTTTTTTGCCGACCTTACACCGTCGTCGGCTCGCTGTGAAAAAGTTTGCAACGCTACTGTCTTTGTCATTGCCTTTAATATTTGGGTATTAAACTTTATTTATTATACCAAATAATATTGTTTTGTCAAGAGTTTAACTGGCCTTTATAATATATTTTTTATTTTAACTGCATTAATTTTGGATTGTATTACAGTAAGTTTAGGGAAAAACGATATAAATGTTTTTTTTAGAAACATTCTGAAAAACCGCAAGCAACGCGGCAGCAAAAAAGAGAATAAACCAATTAACCGTTAAAAAATGAAATCAGACTCGGAAGATATGAATACTTACCGCGAGTTAAAAAAGAAAAACGGCGTGTACAGGTTCTTCTCCTGTGGGAAAATATAAAAATTCAAATTTGCACGCCCGCGACGTGGCGCGAAGCGCCCGGCGCGCCGCGGCGGGAGGTATTGTAGGAATAAATAAAAAACGCCACGCCGCGGCGCGATAGTTTTCGCCGACGGCGAAAACCGTCGCGGGCGATAAAACAAAAAACTTGCAAATAAACGCCGACTGTGCTATCATAATCAAAACGGAGGAAGTTTTTATATGTACGAAAAAGAACTGGAAAAATTACTCACGGAAAAGGGAGCGGATATGGTCGGCTTTTCATATCTCGGCGACAGCGTCAGCCCCGATTATCCGCAATATAAATATGCGGTGACGATTCTGCGTCGGCTATCAAAGGCCGTGTTGGATACGATTGACGGTGCGCCGACGATGGCATATTTTCAGCATTACCGTGCCACAAACGCCAGGCTTGACAGTATCACCCTTGACGGAATTTCGTTTATTGAGGACATGGGATATTTGGCGCTGCCGGTTGCCGCCTCACAAAGCACGCCCGATAAAAAAGAAGAATATCGCGGGATATTCCCACACAAAACGGGCGCGGTGCTCTCCGGACTTGGATATATAGGCAAAAACGGGCTTTTGCTCACAGAAAAATTCGGTTCAGCCGTAAGAATGGCGACAATACTTACCGATATGCCGCTTGAACCTCAAAGACCGATGCTTGAATGTTTGTGCGGTGATTGTATGATCTGTAAAAACGCATGTCCGGCAGGCGCAATCACGGGCGAGATATACGTTCCCGGCGCACCGAGAAATACGATATTTGACGCGAAGAAATGCTCGGAACATATGAAAACATATAAGAACATTGGCCGCGGCGCCGTGTGCGGACTCTGCATGGCGGCATGCCCGAAGAACAAACGGATGTAAATTCAAAAAACCTTACAGTAAAACGATAATCAATATATTATACTCATGTATAAAACCCCTGCGGGCGAGAGCCGGCAGGGGTTTTTGATGCTTATTTACAAAACAAAATCTTCAATACTTTTCACAGTTTGCTCGGGCTCGTTCAAGGGCTGCTTCAACGAAAGCACTTTTGCTGCCGGAAATTTTTCTTTCAGTTTTGCCGTTGCTTTTTCTGCGTTTCCGCTTCCGCTGTAAAGAACGAAATCAACACCCTCCGTTCTGTCACCGAGAAGTTCTATTATCGTATTTGCGGCACATGCGAGATGTGCGTTCCAAATCGGAGTTCCGACAACTATTCTCTCGCAGTCGCTGAAATCTACGCCGAGGTCGTTTATTTTTGACTTATGCCCGATGCTGGCGAGAAAGCCTCCTTTAAGTATGCGGGCTACCATGCTTTTCGGCATGCTTTTTGTTTCCTCTGCTCTTACCGTTTTATATCCGTGCTTGCTGAATTCTTTCGCCACGGCGTCGCCATTGCCGCTTAAACTGTAATAAACAAATAACTTTTCCATACTATACCTCCGTTTGATATTGTTTCTGCAAAAATTCTATCATTACACGCAGAAAAAGTCAATCGGTTATATAAAAATTCTTTTTTTGCGAATAAAAAAACAGAAAATACATGAGTCGCAAAGGGCTTAAAAACTTTGTTTGTCGGAGGTTGCACCGTTTGTTTGATACAAACGAACGTTGGCAAATGCCGTGTTCTTAAATTATCCGCTATCTGCAACGGGATCTTTACCGTCAACGCCGCGCCGGCGGAAGAAAAAGTCGAAAATATCGTAGCGTGTGTTGAAATGCCGGCAAGCGCGATTGTACGCTTTTGCAACACCCGACGTGCCGAAAAACTCGTTTTCCCGGCGCAGACTGTCAAAAAACGCCGTGCTCTCGTCATATGAGGGTTCCATGCCGAACGGAAGTGTTTTGTAAACGTATTGCGCATCGGTTATTTTCACCTGAGTTGGAAAACTGCGATTTACCTTTATGAGTGCGGCTTTGTGCGTGTGCTCGCGGCAATTCCCGAGCGACACCCCGCCGCTTTCGCAAATATCAACCTCAACGTGCGTCGAGCATGAAAGGGTAGGTTCCGTACCTTTTATAAAATATCCGACCTCGTTTCTTTTTCCTCTCGGGTCAAGTGAGCAAACGCTTGTTTCAAGCATCCCCGAATCTTTGCAGAAAGTGCATTGAATGACGTTTTCACTGTGGTCAAATTTTGTTTTCGGTGAGTCGAGCATGGCTGTGACGCGCGTCATCACTCCGTCAAAAATCAGCGCCGCCGGATTTGCCGTAAAGCTGCCGAGATCGCGCGCGTCCTTATACCCATACCACACTCCGCATATCAGGTCAGGCGTGTAGCCGATGAACCACCTGTCTGTATTTGCGTTTGACGTTCCGGTTTTTCCGGCTACATCTGTCCTGTTTTTCAATGTGATACATGACGCCGTGCCTCCCGGTGTCAAAACCTGTTGCATCAATCGCGTCATTATCTCGGCGGTGTCAGGGGAAATCGCCTCTCGCGCATTTCCGTCGCAGGAGAGCAAGAGCTCGCCGTTTTTATTATATACGGCTGTATAAAAATGCGGCGTGCTGACGTATCCTCCGTTTGCAAACATTGTATAAGCGCCAGTCATTTCAAGCAATGACGCGCCGTCGCTCAGCGCCCCCAATGCAAGAGGTGCCGGTGCGACGTCGGACACAACGCCGCCCGTGGCGCTCCTCGACTCGACGAGAGTCGTGATGCCCACCGTATCTCGAAGAAAATCAAACGACGTGCGATAACCGAGTTTTTCCAGCACTTTCACCGAAACGGTGTTTATCGAAGTTTTTATCGCTTGATTTACGTTCACAAGCCCGGAGTATACCCTTGGATTGTTTTTCGGCCAACCGACAAGCCCGCCGTCGCTCTCGACAAACGAAACGGGCACGTCGTCGAATACGCTCGCCCATGTTATGATTTGTTTGTCTATTGCCGGCGCATATACCGAAACGGGTTTTATGACGGACCCCGGCGTTCTCAACATTCCCGTAGCAAGGCAAAGGCTTCTGTCTTGTCTTTTTTCGCCTTTTCCACCGACTATCGCAAGCACCCCTCCGCTTTTATCCATTATCACCGCTGCCGACTGTGCCGATACTCCCGACGTATTTGAAGGGATGTTTGATACGTTTGTATAATATTCGGATAACATCGACTGCATCTCGATATTTTGTGTTGTATATATTGTTAGTCCGCCGCCGTAAAGCAGGTTTGCCGCAACAGTTCGCGACAAGCCTTTTTCGCGGCATAGGTCGTCTATCACCTGTTCTATAAGACAATCGGTAAACCATGTGTTCTTAGCTGCCGATTTCTTTTGCAAAGTTATTTTCAGCCCCAATTCCGCATCCTTTTCAACGTTATAAAGCTCGTCTGAAAGATAACCGAGCTCGTTCATTCTTGCGAGTATCACATTGCGTCGCTCTATGTTGTTTTCCGGGTTTGCAATAGGGTCATACCTTGTCGGGTAACGGATGATTGCGGCAAGGGATGCTCCCTCGGCTATCGTCAGCTCCGTCGCTTTTTTTCCGAAATATTTTTCCGCCGCTGTTTCTATTCCGTAACAGCCTTGTGAAAGATATACGGTGTTTAGATACATCTCGATTATCTCCCGCTTTGAATATTTCTTTTCAATGTCGGTCGCGCGTAAGAGTTCGGTCAGCTTGCGTTTCACCGTTATTTGATTTTCTCCGGTGAGATTTTTTATCAACTGTTGAGTTATCGTCGAGCCGCCGTAACTTTGCGCCGACGGGGTGATGAAGTTTATCACCGCCCCGAGCGTGCGGTAAATGTCAAATCCGCCGTGATGCCAAAAGCGGTGATCTTCTATTGCAATAAACGCGTCGACGACGTGCTGGGGAATATCGTCGATGCTGACGAATATCCTGTTTTCCGCCCCATACAACCGCTGAGATTCAAGTTCGATCGATGCGCCGAGCGAATTCAAAGCGTAAATTTTCGTCGTCAGTCCTTGCTCAGAGAAAAGCTCGTCTATATTGAGCGTGGCATCTATTGTTTTTGCATAATTTATAAATACTGAGGCGACGATCACGGAGGATACTATCGCCGCGAGAAAAAGGAAAAGCAGCGTTTTTCCGAGAAAACGCAGAGGTTTTTTCATATGTTCACCCGATTAAAAATATTATATGAATATTATGGATTTGTTCGTCAATAATATGTGTGATCAATATAATATGGCAAGAGGTGGTAAAATGGAAACTGCAAACAGATTTGCGGCGGGGATGATCGCCCTGCTTTCGGTTGTGGCGGTCATAATTGCCGTCATCACCATGTCGGTGTGCTTTTCAATAAAGGCAACGGTTGAGGCAAGCGCGGGAAAGCCGGACGACGCGGTAGCGGCTGCGGCAACGGACAAAACGGCGACAAAAAACGATGGAGAAACGAAAAAAGCGCTTTACAAACTTATCTCCGAGGACGGCGTTATCGCCGTAAAGGACGCCGACGGCAAGACCGTGAGGACGCTTGTGACGCAGGTGAAATTCTTAACCGACAACGACAGGGAGCTGTTGAACCGAGGTATTGAGGTTTTCTCAGATGAGGAACTTGAAACACTTGTGCAGGACTACGAAAACTGAAAAAGAAGAGGAACGGGATTACCGTTCCTTTTCTTTTGCAAATATTGGTCGGCGACGCGGTTGACGCATCATATTTCCGAAAAAATGTATATAAAATCGCTTGAAAAACAACGAACACAAACTGATTTATACTTATGTATAAAAATAGAAAGCCTTGCTGTTGCAAGGCTTTCTGAATTAATCCTCATAATTTGAAGTTGAATCTGAAACGGGAACGGCAAAGAACGTAAGCGGATCAACAGATACGTTTTCACCGATAAATTCAAAGTGAAGATGCGGTGAATCGGATATTTCGACAAGCGCCGTGTCGCCTACATATCCGATAGTGTCGCCTGCCGAAACTTTTGTGCCGATTTTAATGTTTTCAGGTAGTTTTGTTTGCAGATTTTTATATATGCTTTGGTATCCTTCCGCATGGGTGATTGTAATCGTCTGTCCCATCATCGGGTCTGCTTTTACCTCTGTTATTGTTCCGTCGGCACAAGCCATGACCGCCGTCCCCGCGTCGGCTGTAATATCGATGCCCGAATGAACGCGATAATCTTCCATTGTGAGCGACCACACGGGAACGTCAGCCGAAAATACTTTTCCGAGTACACCGCCGGATACCGGGCAGATGATCTCATCCGGTTTTGCTACAACGGGGTTGTCGGTCGGCTTTTCGGTTGCGGTCGTCGTTGTAGATGACGTTGTTTCCGTATTCGACGTTTCTGAGGTGTTTGTTGACTCGATCGGCTTTTTGCGGCTTGATGAGGCAAATGCGATGATTGTGACGCTGACCGTTACGGCGAGCAACAACGCCAGCGCTATCGAAAGCCCACGGTTGAGTTGTCTTTTCTTTTGATTTTTATTCATGTTTAATTTTTTCCTTTCCGCACTTGGCGATAAAATTTTTCAAATGTATTTTTGCCTTGTTTTTTAACTTTATGCAAAAATCGGAAAAAAGTAAGCGGGAAGGGTGGAATTAGAAAAAATTGCACCGATGATGCAAACAGCGCGTATTTATAATAAGAAATTTTGATTTACCGTATTGTCAATAAAGACATAAGTTATTTTTCTGCAAATAAGCCGATACTGTTTATTAACATGGCGAAAGACATAACAAACAAAACGTTACGCGGGTAAATCATGATTTTACACAATCGTATTAAATATAAAAAAGTCCCGCACAAGCAGGACTTTTTGTGATTTATCAAATAAAATTATTTTTTGTTTTCCTCTTTTGCCGAGTCACCTTTTGTCGATTCCGCAAGAGAGTTTTTCTTTTCGGTTTTGATCTCCCATTGAATGAGGAACGACAACGCCGCACGGAGCAAAATTACGGCGCCGAGAATAAGCAATTCTTCCCAGTCGCGCACAATCACTGTGCGGAGAAGCTCTCCGCCTATCTTAAATTCCAGCGCAAGTGCAATTCCTTCCGCTAAATCAAGACGCAGGCGCGGCTTCTTTTTGAACAGCCCTATCACCGCTTTTGCGATTGCCCAAATCAACACGCAAACGCCGATAAGTTCTATTATCAATATGGCGTATTGAATGATCATATCAAACACGCCCTCAACTGTCTTATATATGGAATCCATAGACGCCACCTCGCTTTTTTGATATTATACAAACGTATTTATTTCTGTTTTAACTTGTTGTTTATTTCTTTTCCGCCGGCTTTTTGCCGAGATATTTATTGACTCTTTCAACCATGTTGTCGGGCATTTTCCTGTCAATGGGGAACACCACGGAGTTGATAAATCTGTCACAGACGATTTCGACAAATTGAGCCGTCGCGGCGAGAGTTTTTGCGTTAAGACGGCTGATTACGTCATGGCGGCAGTGAATCTGAGAGAAACCGCCGGCTGCCTGACGGAGGAAGTTGATTGCCGGGATACCTTTGTCGGCAAACGGGATGCCGTCTGACGAGTAAATATCCTGCCAAACTGCGGCGGGGAAGCCGATCTCTTTTGAAATATAGCTTATCGCGTGAACTAACGCCTCTTCGCCCGTTACGCGCGCGCAGTCGCGACCGAGAAGGGGACCTGTCATGTCTACGTTTACGCAAAGACGAATGTTTTCAAGCAAATCTTCGTGTGCTGCAACGTAAGCCTTACTTCCGAGAAGTCCGCGCTCCTCGGAACCTGTGAAAATAAATCTTACGGTGCGCTTGGGTGCGTTTTTTGCATAGTGACGCGCCATTTCAAGCAACGTAACGACGCCTGTCAGATTGTCAAAAATTCCGTGAGAGAACACGACTGAATCGTAATGAGCCGTAAAAACTATTACCTCATCGGATCTTTCGGTGCCTTTTATCTCGGTGATAACGTTGCGTGAATCCGCCTCGCCCTCGTCTTGGACGAGCGTGAGATGAACGCGGCTCGCGCCTTTTTCTATCATCTGCTGTGCGTCGTTTATATGAATGCAAACAGTGGGAAGCACGCCTTTTTCGATCATTGCGGGGCGGAGCATACGCTCGTCAAGATCATATTCTCCTTTTTTGTCAAGCCAGTTGCCGCCTACGCCGATCAGCGCCACAGCACCCGCTTTTATAAGTTTTTCAAAGCCGCTTGCGTTGATGCCGCCGCAAAACAGCACGATTTTGCCCTTGACGTCGAGCAGATCCAGCTCGTCGAAACCATCGACGTATGTAAAATCGGTCTCAATTCCTTCCTCGGCTGTACTACCGGAAAAACCATAGCCTGTTACGGTATATTCTTTTTTGAACGGTTCAGTTACTTCGAGCTTTGCCGTTTTTACCTCGTAATGCGGCGCTTTAAATGTTTCTACCGTCGGCTCGACTCCTATCTCTCTTAGCATATCGCAAAGCATTTCCGCCGCTTTTGTTTCGCCTTCATATGTGGAAAGACGAACAAAATCAAATTTTTTAAGTGTTTGATACATTCTGTTTCCCGAAATATCCATATTACGTTCTCTCCTTTGGGGGTGTAAAGTTTATTCACTTTATTCTACTACCGAATGACAAAAAAGTCAATAAAATAAAAGAAAAACCGAGAACGTGAACGCTCTCGGCAATCTTTTGTAAAACGTGATTATTGCGATATGTAACAAAGTTTTGACGGAAATATTTATTTTTCCAAGATCTTTTTAAGTACCGCAAGTATCGTTGCAAATACGATGTGGCTCGCGCAGGCGCTTATACCGTTTGCAAAACCGTTTATGATCACTCTGAATCCTGCGCCGCCGAGAAAGCTGATTACGCCGGATACAAAATAAAACAAAAACGATATTGCGGCAAGCGCAACGCACACGGCTATGATTATGGGAAGAAATTTAATGAGGAGGTCAGGCAGGGCGTTCAAAATATTTTTCGGATTATTGTTGTTTTGATCCATAAATTTTCTCCTTTTAATGTTTTATTTGGGCTTTGCAAGTTCAGTATACCGTCAATTAAGCCATATGTCAATAGTTCCTATAAAAAACGCAGTATAATGCAAAGCGCGGCAAAACAAAAACGCCCCGCGGGGCGTTTTTGTTTTATATTACTCAAATACCTTTTTTAGCTCTATCAATCTTTTCCACGTCTGTAAAGTTATGCGTGGAAACGTGACCTTTAAGAGGAATGAGTCTGTCATTTACGGCGTCAACGATCGTGTCTGCCTGCGGGAAGAAGAACGGATCGAGTTCTTTGCAAGGAGTGATCCAGTTTCTCGAACCTACAACTGTGGGCGGAGCGTCGAGATAATCGAACGCGAGTTCCGTTATGTTGGAAGCCATATCGCGCATTACCGAGTTTCTCTCGCAAGCGTCGCCGGTGATGATTATTCTGCCCGTTTTCTTTACGGATTCGATGACCTTGGAATAATCGAACGGAACGATAGAACGGGCGTCGATAACCTCCGCTTCAACACCGTATTTATCGCTGAGTATCTTTGCCGCGTCGAGCGCTCTGTAAAGGGTAGCGCCGATGGAAAGAATTGTTACGTCCTTGCCTTCGCGTTTTACGTCGGGCTCACCTATCGTTATCTCATACGGAGTTTCGGGAACGCCGCCTTTGTGGAACTGCTCGCCTATGTCGTATATTCTTTGGCTTTCAAAGAATATAACGGGGTCTGTGCCGTTGAGAGCTTCCGTCATAAGTCCCTTCGCGTCATAAGGCGTTGCGGGGAATACGACTTTAAGTCCGGGGATGTGGGCGCAGAGCGCGGTCCAGTCCTGGCTGTGCTGAGCACCGTATTTGTTACCTACGGAAACGCGGAGGATTACGGGCATTTTGAGTATGCCTGCGCTCATCGACTGCCATTTTGAAAGCTGGTTGAATATTTCATCGCCCGCGCAGCCGATAAAGTCGGCGTACATAAGCTCAACTATCGCGCGGCCGCCTGCCATTGCATAACCGACGGCGGAACCGACGATAGCGGATTCCGATATGGGAGCGTTGAAGAAACGGTGATATGGAAGAGCTTCGGTGAGTCCTCTGTAAACGGCAAATGCGCCGCCCCAGTCGCGGTTGTCCTCGCCGTAAGCGATGAGTGTGGGGTCTTCATAGAATTTGTCGAGGATCGGCTCAAACAAACCGTCGCGCAGACCGTATACCTTCATCTTCGGGAGCTTTTCGCCCTTCTCGTCATATGCCCAGCGGGATTTGACTTTAAGCGATTTGAGTCTGGGGTTTTCTTCCTTCGGAATAAGAACTTCGGGCTCTCTTGTTGTGTCCATGCTCGGAACTTTCTTGTTGGAAAGCATGATAGAGGAGATTGCGTCCGGCTCTTTTGTGAGATCCATTCTCGGAGAGATCGTTTCGTCAACAGCCATGCGGCAGATCTTCGTCATGCGGCGAACGATCGTGTCGTGAATTTCGTCGAGTTCAGCTTCCGTCGCAATTCCGCCGAGTATAAGTTTTGTTCTGAAAGCCTTGATCGGATCAGCATTCTTCCATGCTTCGATTTCTTCCGCCGTTCTGTATGTGGAAGAGTCGGAGGGGGAGTGACCTGTCGTTCTGTATGTGATGACTTCAAGCATCGCCGGGCCTTCACCGCGAAGCAAGCGATCTTTCTGTTTTGTGGTAGCGTCGATGACCGCGAGCGGATCGTAGCCATTGCATGCTTCGGCGTGCATCTGATCGGGATTGACGCCCGCGCCAACTCTTGCGGCGTGTCCCCAGCCCATCGTTTCGCCTTTGGTCTGACCGCCCATGCCGTAGAAGTTGTTGAATACGTTGAAGAGTATCGGCATACCGCCGCCCTCGCCCCAAAGTTCTCTTATCTGGTCCATCGAGGACATGTTGAGAGCTTCAAGCACGGGGCCGCGTCCGAGCGCTCCGTCGCCGCAGTTTGCAACTACGATGCCGGGCTTGTGGTTTGATCTCTTAAACAGTGCGGCGCCGAGTGCGATTGCTGCCGAGCCGCCGACGATTGCGTTATTGGGGTAAATTCCGAACGGGATGAAGAATGCGTGCATCGAGCCGCCAAGACCGCGGTTGAAGCCTGTTCTTCTCGCGAAGATCTCCGCGAGCGCGCCGTAAAGGAGGAAGTCTTCGGCCAGGTCTTTTACGTCGCCTTTAACTTCTTCTTTCCCTTCGACAACTTTGAGTATGTTTCCGTCGAGGAATGTTTTCATTATTTCATAAAGCTCGTCGTTTGAGAGTTTTTTAATAGAGGAAAGACCTTTTGCGATTATTTCACCGTGGCTTCTGTGAGAACCGAACGTGAAGTCGTTGTTGTCAAGGCAGTAAGCCTGACCGACGGCTGACGCTTCTTGACCGAGCGAAAGGTGAGCGGGGCCGGGGTTGTTATATTCAACGCCGTTATAAACGCTCTTCGTTTTTATTTCGTTGAGCATCGTCTCGAATTCTCTGATCGTCGCCATATCGTGATAGATGCGGACGAGGTCCTCTTTTGAATAAAGTTTCTTTTCGTCGTTGAGCGTAAGGCTGTAACGGCAAACGGGAATATCGTCAAATCTGATATAACCGGGGTCGAACACTCTGTTGGGATCGACATATTGACTCTTAGGCATAGTTTATTTCTCTCTTTCTCCGGCGATTTGTTTTGTGCCGTTTTCCGCCGCCGAAACGGAAAGCGGTATATATTTCATTTATTTTATGCTTGGAACATTGCTTCGCGAATAACTTCGCACACCGTGGGATGCGGGAAGACGAGTTTCTTTACGTCGTCAACTCTCATTTGTTTTTCAACCATCATCGCGGCGCCGTAAATAATCTCCGACGCGTAATTTCCTATCATGTGAACGCCGAGCAGGGTGTTGTGCTCTTTGTCGATAACAAGTTTGACGATACCGTCGCCGCCTTCGTTTTCGGCAACGTATCTGCCGCTGTATTTCAGCGTTACGGAAACAGTCTTTGCATCAAGTCCTTTTGCTTTGACACTCTCGCTTGTTTCACCTACCGAGGCAACCTCGGGATTTGTGTATATCACGGAAGGAATTGAGAGGTAATTTACTTTTTCTTTTTTGCCGAGCATGTTTGCAACGGCAACCTCGCCCTCGCGGTAAGCTGTGTGTGCAAGCATTGACTTTCCGTTAACGTCGCCGGCTGCCCATACGCCCGGAACGCTTGTGCGGCAACATTCGTCGGTGACGATAGCGCCGCGCTCGGTCAGCACGCCTATGCTTTCAAGACCGACGCCCTGGGTATGCGCGCGGCGACCGATCGAAACGAGCACCTTGTCGGCTGAAACTGCTTCGACTTTGCCGTCTTTTTCATAGCTTACTTTGCCGTCTTTTACTGAAACAACCTTTGCGCCGAGAATGAAATTGACGCCTTTTTTCTGATAGTTTTTGAATAGTATTTTTGATATTTCGCCGTCTGTGGGGCCGGCGATGTGGTCAAGCATTTCAACTACCGTAACGTTTGAACCTATCGAGCAGAAGTATGACGCCATTTCAAGCCCTATAACTCCGCCGCCGATTACGGTAAGATTCTGCGGAACGGTCGTCATGTCGAGAATTTCTCGGTTAGTCATGGCAAATCCGTTTGCAACGGATTCTCTCAGCCCATCGATCGGGGGAACAACGGCGTCGGAACCGGTGCAAATGAGCAGGCGTGCTGTTTTATATTCTTTGCCCGCCGCCTCAACCGTGAACGCGCCGTCGGCATCTCTGCCTTTAATTACGGCGAATTCGCGAACGACCTCCGCTCCCGCGCTTTTCAGCTGCATCGCGACGCCGCCGGTGAGCTGTTTTACAACTTTGTTCTTGCGGTTTACGACGAAAGCGTGATCAATGGACGAACCCTGGCATTTTACGCCATATGCTTCGCCGTGTTTTGTGTAATCGAAAATTTTTGCGCTGTAAAGAAGAGTTTTTGTCGGAACGCAACCTTCGTTAAGACATACGCCGCCGAGCTCTCTTCCCTCAAATACCAGGGTTTTGAGCCCCGCATGCGCGGCACGCTCCGCGGCGTTATATCCGCCGGGGCCGCCGCCGAGAACGATCAGATCATACATTTTTCATTCCTCCGATCATTTTGTGAGAAGCAGGTCGAAACTTTCGAGATTCTTTACGAGATCCGAAAGGAATTTAGCGGCGGGTGCGCCGTCGACCGCTCTGTGGTCTATTGTAAGTGAAAGCGGTATGCACGGGTAGAAAACGGGTGCGCCGTCTTTTTCTTTAACTCTCTTTGTAAGCGAGCAAACGCCGAGGATCGCCGTCTGCGGGGGATTTATAACGGGGGTGAAACTCTCGATGCCCGTGGGGCCGATGTTGCTTACCGTAAATGAAGCTCCGCGAAGAACATCCGGGTTGACTTTGCCGCTCTGGCAATCGGTTATGAGAGTTTTCGTCGTCTTTGCAAGATCGTTTAACGTCAGCTTCTGAGAATCGAATACGGTCGGAACCATAAGGCCGCGGTCGGTATCTACCGCTACGCCGAGGTGAACGCCGTTAAAGTATCTCATTGTTTCACCGTTGTCGATAAGGTTGGCGTTAAGAGCTTTGTATTTGCCTGTTGCAAGCGTCTTTGCAACGGCGAAAAGGATCATATCGTTGTATGTGATGTTGGCAAGGCCGAGCGCCTCTCCGTTTGCTTTCAGCTTCGCTCTGAGGGCAACGAGGGCTGACGCGTCAAATGACGTGTTGAGCGTGAGCTGAGCAAGTTCCGTGAGGGAAGTATGCATTGAACGCGAGATGACTTTTCTTATCTGCGTCATCTTTTCGTCCGTGTAGTCGGAAACCGGCGCGGGTGCCGACGTGGGAGCTGTTGTGAATACAGCGGGCGTTTCCGCTTTTTCGGTCGGTTTTTCGATTTTGCCCGCGAGCTGATTTTCGGACACAAGCGCGCTTACGGTATGACCGGCGTCAAGCGCCGCCTGAATATCGCGCTCGATTATTCTTCCGTCGGGGCCGGTGGGCGAAACGAACGAAAGGTCTGCGTTCGTCTTTATTACAAGAGCCCTTGCTCTCGGTGATATTTTGAGTCTTTCACCGGATTTGACCTCGCCCGTTGCTTCCGGGGCGGAAACGACCGTCGTCGTTTTCGGCTCTTCTTGTTTGCTTTCTTTTTCCGTTTCGGGCTTTTCATTTTTGCTCTCGGCACCTGCGGGAATGAGTGATGAAATGTCCTCACCCTCGGCGCCTATGATGCATACGGTGTCAAGGCACGGAACTTCGTCGCCTGCTTCGGCGAAAATTTTGAGAAGTGTTCCTTCAACCTCGGCCGCTTCGTCAAAACTCGACTTATCCGTTTCATAAGAGAACAGTATGTCGCCTTTTTTGACTGTGTCACCGACGTTCTTTTTCCATTCGGTGATTATGCAGCTTTCGACGCTTTGACCTTGTCTCGGCATGATTACAGCATTTGCCATGTTAGTTTTTTCTCCATTTCCGACGGAGCGTTTTCTTTATGCCGCATACTCCGTCTTGCTTTGCGGCTGTCATTTTGCATAGATTATCTGTGCTCCGGACATTTTTATGAATTTCTCTACTTCATCCGGCAGTGCGGAATCGGTGATAAGGGTTGAAATCTCATCCGGTTTGCAGAACGTATACGGAAGGTTTTTGCCGAGCTTTCCGCTGTTCATGAGCATTATCACGCGGCGCGCCTTTGATATGACGTATTTTTTCAGTTCACATTCCGAGTAGTTGCCGCAGGAAAATCCGCATTCAACCGAAAACCCGGATGGCACCACGAATGCGGTGTCTATGTTGATTCCGTCAATAAATTTCATCGCCTGCATTCCCGATACCGACAGATTTTCGCGGTTTATCATTCCGCCTACCAAGTTCACTATTGTGCGCTGCTTTTTTGCAAGTTCTATCGCCACGTGCGGACCTGTCGTCGTCACGGTTGCACGAATGTCCGGCATAGCCGACGCAAGCCGCAGGGCGGTAGTGCCGGAATCGATGAATATCGACGCACCCTCGGCTGTCATTTCAGCTGCGGCGTCAGCTATTTTCGATTTTTCCCCGGTCGCCTCATACAAGCGTTTTCCAAAGTTATCCTCGGCGGACGATGTGAGAAATTTCATCGATCTCGCGCCGCCGCGAACCTTTATCAACTCTCCGCGCGCCTCTAACTTATCGATGTCGCGCCTCAGCGTCATGCTTGTGACGGTTGGAAAGCGCTTTTCAAGGTCGCTCAGCGACACAAACGGAGATGATTGAAGAATATCGCGGATAGCGTCCAGCCGTTCCTTCTGTGCCATACGTTCCTCCTTTCACAGATGTGTGAAAAATGTTACAAAATAACATTTTCTATGATAAAAAATATCATTTCAAGCATATTATATCACCTATTATGTTAAATGTCAACATTTTACACGTCAGAATACGCCTTAAAATATCCCGAAAAAATATGTCATATCACGCGTTTTTTTGTTGAATATCATATTGACCTTTAATTATACTTGTGTTATTATATACAAGGTTGCACGCTGATCGGCAAAGCAATATCAAAGACGTAACTAAAACGGAGAAGGGCTTAAAAAAGCTCTGACATAAAAATGAAAATACTTGAACTGATAACGGGAATACTCGGCGTTACCGTAAGCGCGATAATTTATCAGCAAAAAGACAGGCGCCGACTGCTCTACTGGAAATTTATCTCAGACATCGTGTGGGGATTGCAGTTTTATTCCACCGGCAAGGAAACGGCGGCAATAATGAGCGTCGTCGCAATGTTTCGTGAAATAGTTTACATAATCTATGCAAAAAAAGAAAAGAAAGTCGGCGTGGGCTGGCTTGTCGTATTCATGACGCTTGCCGCGTCAAGTTCGGCTATCACGTTTGACGGCGGATTTAAATTTGTCGTGCCGGCGTTTCTCAGCGTCGTCGCCGGTTTGGCCTCGGCTATTTCAGCGCTCAGTTTCTGGCTTGGCTCGCCGCCAAAATCACGCATTATTGCTTTTCCGTATTCAACCGGAATGATGGTTTATGACATCTTCGGTGGAACGGGGCAAGTGGCATGGTTCGGAATACTCAACGAATCGTTCACGCTTATCTCTTCCATTGTGGGAATAATCAGATTTGACCTGAAAAAGAAAGCGAAAAAATCCAACGAGATCACCGAAGAAACATTAAAAAAGCTTTCCGATAATCAACAGGCTGAATAATAAAAGGCAGGGAACACCTGCCTTTTTGTTATTTGTCTGTGGACTTTCGCCATTTTGAAAAGCAGATAAAGCAAACAAAAACGGTTACGGATAGTTTAATATCATTTTTTTCTACAATTTTTTTCGGGTGATTTATCACTTGCACGGCGAATAATCAGCAAAAAAATGCCTGAAAAACTGCGGCTGAAATTACAGCGCTGTTATACTGCACGATATAACGGGCTGAAATAAAAAAATCCGAAAGTAAATGCTTTCGGATTTTGTTTTTTAAAGCAATATAACGCCGGCTTCGTCACAAATTCGATGAGTTTCTTTATCCCATACGGATGATTGAACTTCGCCTATATGTGCTTTGGCGAGCAAGAGCATCGACAGGCGCGACTACCCTATTCCTCCGCCGATCGTGTACGGCAGCTTGCCTTCGAGCAGCATCTTGTGGAAAGGCAGCGCGCGGCGGTCGTCTGCATTAGCTTCGCTCAACTGTCTGTCAAGCGACTCGGGGCTTACTCTTATACCCATCGACGACACCTCGAACGCGCAGTCAAGCACGTCGTTGTAATAAAGAATATCTCCGTTAAGCTCCCAATCGTCATAGTCGGGGGCTCTGCCGTCATGAACTTTGCCCGACGGAAGTTTTTTTCCTATCTGCATCACAAACACCGCGCGGTGCTCTCTTGTGAAAATGTTTTCTCTCTCTTTCGGAGTTTTGTCGGGGAACATCGTTTCAAGCTCGGATGAAGTTATGAACGTAATGTTTTTTTCTATGTTGCTCGGCAACTGCGGAAAGTATTTTTTAAGCTCCCGTTGAGTTTCATATATCGCAGCGGTAATTGATTTAACCGTGGTTTTTAAATATTCGGTCGTGCGGTCTGAAATCGAGATGACTTTTTCCCAGTCCCACTGGTCAACGTAAATCGAATGTAGGTTGTCGAGTTCTTCATCGCGGCGTATTGCATTCATATCGGTGAACAGCCCCTCGCCTTCGGGAAAACCGTAGCGGTAAAGTGCCATTCTCTTCCATTTTGCAAGTGAGTGCACAACGACGGCGTCCGTGCCCGTTTCTTTTATATCAAACTTCACGGGACGTTCCACACCGTTGAGGTCGTCGTTGAGTCCCGATTGCGGCTCGACGAAAAGCGGAGCCGAAACGCGGCGAATATTGAGTGCGTTTCCGAGTTTTTCCTCGAATATGCTGTGTATAAGGCCTATTGCCTTTTGCGTGTCGTAAATGCCGAGGACGCTTTTGTATCCATCGGGAATGAACGTTTTACTCATTTGACAAACCTCCGGTAAGAAAAATAATGAAAAAAATATATCACATAAAGCCTTTTTTGTCAAGATGAAAATAACAAAAAACTCTCTTGTTCTCCACTTTTTGTCCGGCGCGTCGCCGCGTTAACGGCAAGCCTTACAAATCGTGCATTTTTTCAAGAGAGTTTTATTTTTTCAGCTTTCGAGATAGCGCGAAAGGAACTCGCGTGTTCTGTCTGCTTTCGGCGCCGTGAATATCTGCCGCGGGTCGCCTTCTTCTACGATATAGCCATTGTCCATGAATATCACTCTGTCGGAAACGTCCTTCGCAAAGCCCATCTCATGCGTTACGACTATCATCGTCATTCCGCTCGCCGCCAAACCCTTCATTACTTCGAGCACGCCGCCCACCATTTCCGGGTCGAGGGCGGAGGTCGGCTCGTCAAAGAGTATAACGTCCGGTTCCATGCAAAGCGTTCTCGCAATGGCGACGCGCTGTTTTTGACCGCCCGAAAGCTGTGACGGTTTTGCGTTGATAAAGTCTTTCATACCGACTTTATCGAGATAAAACATGGCGTTTTCGACCGCCTTTTCGCGTGAGCGTTTTAGCACTATTTGTTGCGGACGCACGCAGTTTTGCAGGGCGTTCATGTTGCCGAACAGGTTGAACTGCTGAAACACCATGCCCACCTTTGAGCGATACGCCGACACGGGCATATCGTGCGCCAGTATGTCGTTGCCTTTATAAAGAATAGTGCCTGCCGTCGGTTCTTCGAGCAGGTTGATGCATCTGAGCATCGTGCTTTTGCCAGAACCGGACGAGCCGATTACGCTTATTACTTCGCCGCGACTTACGGTGAGGTTTATATCTTTTAACACCTCATGGTCGCCGAACGATTTTTCAAGGTGGATAAGCTCAATTATTTTTTCGGCCATTTCTTAACCCTCCTCGTGAACGTGTATTTCGGCGGCAGGGTCTGATTGCGAGCCGCAAATCGTGTAGTTTTTGCTTCCGCTCAGTTTTTTCTCGATGAGTCTGAGAATGCGCGTGACGGTAAACGTGAGAATGAAATATATCACGCATATTACGGCATACGTCTGGAAAATCTTGAAGTTCATCGAATAAATAGCTCCGCCGTAGTAATAAAGCTCGGTTACGCCTATTACGTTGAGCACGGATGTGTCTTTTATGTTTATGACAAACTCGTTTGCAATAGACGGCAGTATGTTTTTCATCACCTGCGGAATGATAACCTGTATCATCGCCTGCCAGTGATTCATGCCTATGGCGTAAGCGCCCTCAAACTGACCTTTGTCGATAGATATTATCCCACCGCGGACGATCTCCGTCATATATGCGCCTGTGTTTATCGACACGATGAATATTCCCGCGGGTATAAGGGGCAGGGTAAGACCGCCGTTGATAAACGCATATCCCCAGAAGATCACCATCGCCTGAACCATCATCGGTGTTCCGCGGAATATTTCCACATATACCGAAATTACGGCGTTTATTATTTTCTGTATTACGCGCACCGGCGCTTTTTTAGATTCGGGTATCGTGCGAATTATACCGGCGAGGAGTCCTATAACAAGCCCGAACAGTGTGCCCGTCAGCGCTATCAGCATCGTATATCCGACGCCTTCGAGCAACACCGTGTAATATGTTTTTATAATGTCGATTACGTCTTGAAAAAAGTTCATATTTTGTCCTTATTTTTTGATTATGATAACAAGGTTGGATGACCAGTAGCAATCGGTGAACGCAACCTGTGCCTGACGTTCCTCTGTGGGTGACATGCCCGCTATGATGCCGTCGATAGTACCCGACTGAACTGCGGGAATGAGAGATTCCCATGCGTAAGCGTAAACTTCGAGTTTCATACCGAGTTCAGCCGCAATGTATTTTGCCATTTGAACGTCATATCCATTTGCGTATCCGGCGCTGTTGGCTATCTTTACCGCGCCGTTTACGTCTGTAAGCTGTGTCCAGTTATACGGTTGATAGTCGCATTCCATGGCGATTTTAAGCGTACCGTTGGACGTGTCGGTATTTGATGAAACAAGCGCGGGCGCGTCGCTTGAAACGGCAGTTACATCCTCGGAGAGCGTCACCATCTGACGCATCAGCGCCTCTCTTGTCTGCTCGGATATGCCTGCTATTACAGCGTTAACTTTTTCAACCTTGTCACTGCCGAGCTTGAACGCGACGGCAATACCGACGTCAGCCGCTGTGGCTTTAAAGCCCGTCGTGTTATTTTCGAGTTTTATGTAATCGCAGCTGCTGTCTTTTGCGCAAACTGACCAAGCGGTCGGCTCCTCTGCCACATAGCCGTCGATAGCGCCGGAATTGAGGGCGTTAAGCAGCAATGAGAACGAGTCATAGTCACTTATATTGACGCCCGTCACCTGTGCTCTGAGAGCGTCAAGGTGGAACGTGTTTGTTTGAGCGGCAATATTTGCGCCTGTGCCGTTGAGTTCGGAAATGCTTTTAATGTTGCTTATGTCTACTTTTTGTCTTTGTCCGCAGGACGTGAGCGCCAAAAGCGCGAGAGCGATTGCAACAACCATTGATAAGATCTTCTTCATTTCGAGATCCTCCTTAAAAAATATAAATCAAAAAGCGGTCAATGAATGCACATCGACCGCTCGGTTAATTTCAGCGAAACGATAGCACTCCACACTCTTTGTGTGACAGTCGCCGGAGTATTTCTCCGTCGCCCAACGAAATTGCGGGGAACGCAAATTCGTTTCGGCGAAAATTCCTTTCAAACGTTATCCGCGGCTTTCCTCAGCCTCAAACGTCCTACTTTTAATTTTCGCGCCTCTATCAAAGTTTATTAAATTGTTTTCATTTGCCGCCCTTGACGGGTGTATTCTATCACAACACATTTCTCTTGTCAATACGTTTTAAAAAAGAAAACGAAAAATATACAAAAAAACGTTTTGTTTTTTGTTAAAATTTTTGCTTTTACATATATGCAAACGGAAAAAGTTTTGATATAATATAAATCGGAACAAAAAATCATTCGTTAAAAAAATGGAGGTTTTGCCGTATGTCGAGCGGAAAAAAGAACAAAGGGGCGGTTGCCGCCAAAGCGAGAAGAGCAAAGCTCGCGGCGGCAGAACGCGAGGCAAAACGCAAAAGAACAAAGAAAACCTTAAAGACGGCGCTTACGGTTGCGGCCGCGGTTGCGGCGGTTGCGGCGATATTTATTGCGGCGATATTCATATATAAGGCAACGGGGACGGAGTTGAGAAAGAAAACGGCGGCTGAAAGCGAGCATTTTTCAGTCAACGGCGCTGAGATGGCATATTTTATCTATGACGCTTACAGCGATTTTCAGGGCTATTTCGGAAATTACATCGGACAACTCGGGCTTGATACGTCAAAACCGCTTAAAAAACAGACGTATTACGGCGACAGTTTTGATACTTGGTATGACTATTTCGTTCACGAGGCAAGCTCAACCGTAAACGATACGCTTTTGCTTTGCGAGAAAGCATATGCCGACGGGGTTGAACTTGACGGTGAAGAAAAAGAAGCCGTAAATGAAATGGCGAGTCTTTTTGAACTGAAAAAGTGCGGCAACGGCGTAAAACGCGCCGACGTTGAAAGTGCGATGACGCTCCTTGCTCTTGCGGCAAAGTATAAAAATATTTGTTATGATTCATACGGCATAACAGAGGGCGATATTGACGAATACTACGCTTCACATAAGACCGACTTTGACAAGGCGGGATACAAGAGATATACGTTTGAATACAGCGAGGACGGCGGCTTTGACAGGGAAGCGGCGATGAGGGCGGCGGAAAAAATTGCCCGGGCCGCAAACGCCGGCGAGTTTGAAAAAAATCTCTCGGACGTGCTGAAAGACCTCGGCGCGAGCGACGGCGATATTGAAAAAGCGCTTGCGTCGGTCGATTTTTCGGACGCTTACTCCCAAAGCGAGGCAGGGGAATTTCTGTTCGGTGCGGCTGTGAACGATACAAAGGTGATCGATTATCCAACCGACAGACAGGTGAGCGTTTATATGCTGACCTCATCTCCATCGCCCGATACGGAGCGGACGGTGAACGTCCGCAACATAATGCTTGACAGTCACAGTTGCGGAAGCACGAAAAAAGCGGCGGAAACAGCGGAAAGAGTCTTTGAGAAATGGCGCGGCGGCACGGCTGACGAAAACTATTTTGCAAAGCTCGCGCGGCTTTACTCCGGTGATTTTGTAACCGCATCCGACGGCGGACTTTATGAGGGAGTGACCGAGGGGAGCACTTATGACGAGTTTGACGCTTGGTGTTTTGACGGGACGCGCAAATACGGCGATTGCGACGTTGTTGCCGTTACGGACGGCATAATGACGGAAAACATAAGCGGATATTATATACTGTTCTTTGCGGGCGAGGGCTTGCCCGTATATAAAGCGCAGATAAAGGCGCAAATTGCGGGCGAAAGATTTATATCAATGCTGAACTCGCTTGCAAACACGGTTGAAATAAATCTATATGACAATATATTTGACGGCATCTCGATATGACGATATGAAAGGATAAAAACATTGAAAGCATTAAGGGCAAAACTCAGAGAGGCGTTCCTTTCGGTAATTCCGGTGGCGGCGATGGTTGTAATTTTAAATTTTACGCCGCTTGTGGACTTAACTTTAAAAGAATTATTGATATTTTTAGCGGCGGCGGTGTTTCTTGTTCTCGGAATAGGTCTGTTCAATCTCGGCGCTGACCTAGCCATGACTCCAATGGGGGAACATATAGGCGCAGGCCTTACAAAATCGAGAAAAACCGGTGTGCTTCTTGCCGTCTGCTTTTTCATGGGTGTGCTTATCACCGTCGCCGAGCCGGATCTTTCCGTGCTTGCGGCGCAAGTTTCGGATATTATCAACGGCACGGCGCTTATTATCACAGTCGGCGTCGGTGTAGGGCTGTTTCTCCTTTTGGCTGTACTTAAAATTGCATACAGAAAGTCACTTTCGGCGATACTTTTGTTCTTTTATATGGCGCTTTTCGCTTTGGCGTCACTTGTCATGACGAACGGGAACAACGGCTTTATTCCGCTCGCATTTGATTCCGGCGGAGTTACGACCGGTCCTATTACCGTTCCGTTTATAATGGCGCTCGGCGTCGGCATTGCCGCGACGATAGGCGGCCGCGACATTGGGGAAAACAGCTTCGGTCTTGTCGCGCTGTGCTCGGTGGGGCCTATACTTTCGGTGTTGATACTAGGCATATCGGCAGAAGGAAATATGACGTATTCCTTGCCCGATTATTCGATTGAAAGCCATCTCGGCGGTGGCTTTATTACAACCGTTCTTCACACAGCAAAAGACGTGATAGTGGCGCTTGGGCTTGTCACTGTGTTTTTTGTGATATTGCAGTTTGCATTTTTGAAACTGCCGAAAAAGAAACTGATCCACATCGGTGTGGGCATTCTTTATACATTCGTCGGTCTTGTCGTCTTTTTAACGGCGGCGACGGTTGGATTTATGCCTGTCGGATATAAACTCGGTTATCAACTTTCTTCAAACGCGCCCGTGTGGCTTGTGTCGTTCGGACTGATACTCGGCATGGTAGTCGTGCTTGCGGAGCCGGCGGTGCACGTCCTTAACCGTCAGGTAGAGGAGATCACAGAGGGCACGGTGAGCAAAAAGTCAATGATGATAGCGCTGTCGGCAGGCGTGGGCATATCGATAGGCCTATCTATGATACGAATAATCTTCGATTTCAGCATTCTTTATTATCTCATTCCGGGGTATCTTATCTCGCTTGGACTTTCGTTCTTCGTTCCCGGAATATATACCGCGATAGCATTCGACTCGGGCGGCGTTGCCAGCGGCCCGCTTACGTCAGGTTTTATATTGCCGTTCGCAATAGGCGCATGCTATAATTTGCTTGGCGATGGTAAGATCCTTTCCGACGCGTTCGGAATCGTGGCGATGGTTGCCATGACGCCGCTTATAACGATACAGCTGCTTGGTTTTCGCGCGGTAATGTCAAAGCGTATGAGCGAAAAAGCGGCGATGAAACGTATACTCAGTTCTGACGACGAGCAAATAATAGATTTTATGTGACGGAGGATGACCGTGAAAAAAGACGAAAAAACATTGACGGAAGAAAAGAAAAAAGTATCGGCACGAAAAAAACCGTCGCCGAAAAAACTTAAACTTCTTTTCACGATAGTAAACAGAAACAAGGGCGAACTTTTTACCGATCTTTTGCAGCCGTTTGATATAAATATGCAGATGCTTGTGGCGGCTCACGGAACGACCAAAACCGAAACGTTACAGCTGTTGGGGCTTACCGAAAGCGACAAGGTGCTTATATTAAGCGTCGTCCGTTCCGACAGAGCGGGCGCGGCGCTGAAAATGCTTGAAGAAAAGTTCAAAACCGTAAAGAACGGCGACGGGATAGCGTTCACCGTGCCGATGTCAAGTGCACTCGGCGTCGCGGCATACCAGTTTTTAAGCAACGCAAGAATGTGAGGTGTAAAAATGAAATACGATAACGAAATTATATTTTGCATTGTAAACGCCGGTTTCAGCGAGGCGGTGATGGACGCGGCGCGTCAGTTCGGCGCACGCGGCGGGACGGTGCTTCGTGCGAGAGGCACGGCAAACCCTGAATCTGAAAAGATATTCAACATAAAAATTCAGCCCGAAAAAGAGATTGTGATGATATTGTGCAAAAAAGAACTAAAAGAGGGCATTATGCATGGGCTTTACCGCTCTGTCGGACTTGATACGGATGGGCACGGTATTGCCTTTTCGCTGCCGGTGGACGGGGTAGTCGGAATAAAAGAGTTTTCCGACGCTAAATCCGATGACAAGGCGGGCGCTGACGGGGGAGATAAAAAATAAGGGCAAATCCGGCGTAACGATTTACAAGTGATTTTATGCTTAAAGAGAATATGAAAAAAGCAGGCTGAAAAAACAGCCTGCTTTTTGACGTT
The DNA here is from genome assembly GCA_017446155.1 of Clostridia bacterium. Classification (GTDB taxonomy): domain Bacteria; phylum Bacillota; class Clostridia; order Oscillospirales; family CAG-272; genus CAG-841. Next base: position 101,591 of record JAFSRI010000053.1, read on the forward strand.
TGTTTTAAAAATTTTTGATTTTGTGCTTTTTCGGCGCTTTTTGCTTTTTTCCCGCGCCTGCTATCCCTGCGAAAACCGATGTCAAAACCGCCGCCGGAGCGCATATCGCAAACAGCGGTAATTTTATGCTTGAAGCTGTCGCCAAAGCGAACAGCACGACGATGAGCACAAACGTTGCGCCCGCCGCAAGGCCTGTCACGGCACCGCCGGAGCGTTTGTATGCGGCGGATTTATATCCCGCGATGTAACTCGAAATGAAAAACGCCGCCAGCGCCATTATCGGCGCAAATTTATCGGGATCGTCAAGGAAAATGCCGGCCACGGCGCAGAGCGCGAGCAGAACGACGCCTGCGGCAATTCCCCAAAGCGTGCCGAAAAGCACGCAAATAAAAAAGTTTTTTTCTGTCGGTTGAGTCTGTGTGAAACGCGATCTTGCCGTTTTATTCATAACCATCCTCCGTTTTGGGCTTAGCGTTACTTAATACTATGCTCGCGGTGGACAAATTATGAAAGGCAAGTCTGTTTTTTTATTTGTTTTCCTCTTTTTTATCGGTTGTCGGCTCATCTTCGCCCTTTTTCTTTTTGGGCGTTTTTACGGGTGCCGGGGGAGTATAGGGCTGGCCGTCACGCATGTCGATACTGCGAAGAGCTGAGCGCTGGAATGTGATGCGTGTTTTTTCGTTGCTTGTAACTATTGTGAAAAGATCGTCCTTAACTCTTACAACAACGCCGACAATACCGCCGATTGTCGTTATCTCGTCGCCCACTTGAAGGCTGTTTTTGAGTTCGTTTGCCTGACGTTCCTGATTTTTCTGAGGACGTATGACGAGAAAATAAAATACAACGACGATGAGTATAAGCGGAATAAATGTGATAAGTCCGCCGAGGGTGCCGTTCTGGCCTGTCGCCGCAGTTTCTGCAAGAAGCATGAAATTCATATTGAAAAATACCTCACAAATTAATTTTTTTTATAGTATACAATATTTTTCCTCATTTTTCAAGTATATATTTCGTAAACATTTATTGAACATGAAAAATGTTGAATTATTTGTTATGTTGCGCGGCGGCTTTGATGGTTACGAATTATGCGCGGCTTTAAACTGCTCGACAAGCGTAAAGTTGCCCGTCCCGACAGACGGTTGAAGCATCGCAACGGATAAACTTTGATAATAACATAATAAACGCGCTTGTCATTATTGCTGACATTTTATTTTAATTGCGTTTATAAATCGATTACTTGAACATAACGGTGCTTTGTGTAAGAAACATAATAAATGGATTTTTTCGAGAAATGTTATTACATAAAAAATTAAATCACATCAAACAGTTTTTTATGAGAAAAAATGTGAAACATCGCATTTCTTTGATTATAAATAAAAAGCCAAAGCGTCGATGATGCTTCGGCTTTTGACCGTCACGCCGTTACGGCGGGTATGCCCTCCGCTGTTTGCGGAGCTCTTGTCGGCTCTTCGCTCTGCGGGGTGTTCTCTCCGCCCAATCCGAAACTGACGGTGATGGCGCTGTCCACCCTTTGCATAAGTACGTCGTCGATATGCCCGAGCTTTTCGCGCAGGCGTCGCTTGTCGATTGTCCGTATTTGTTCGAGAAGGATGACGGAATCTTTTGCCAATCCTACCGATTCGGCATATACGTCAATATGCGTGGGCAGTTTTGTTTTGCTTATCTGGCTTGTTATGGCGGCGGCTATCACCGTGGGACTGTACCTGTTGCCTATGTCGTTCTGAACTATAAGCACGGGCCGCAGACCTCCTTGCTCGCTGCCGACAACGGGGCTGAGATCAGCATAATAAATATCTCCGCGTTTGATGTTCAATTTTTTCACACTCTCTTTTTTATGAACTTGGAAGGCTTTTACCTTTCATCTTTATTTTTCCCTTTGATACACATGTTTTAATCAAGGAAATATCTTCAAAATTCGTCATTGTTTTTATTGTTCCCGGAGCAACCCGGAATTTGCGGTTGCCCTTGATATTATTTTATTTGCAAGCGACGTTTTTTGACAAAGAAAAGCCGCAATTTATAACTTGGGTGCCGGTCGCTTGCATAAAATATAACAGCAGAAGAAAAAACTATATTCGGAAGGTGTCGTGCAAAAGTGAAAATATATAAAAATCAAATGAAAAAACTTTCAAAATACAGCGATAGCAGCCGACAAAAGCCGGTATCGACAAAAGAATAATTATCGCCTTAAAAGTGGCAAAAAATGCCATAACCATAAAAAATGGCGGAAATACTTGATTTTTTTGAAAATCTATGGTATAATCGGCATAAGTATAAGGATTATTATACGAAACACGGCGTCAGATGAATAAAAATGAATAAAAAAATTTTGCTTACTTGCTTTGAGCCTTTCGGCGGTGAGAGCATCAACCCGTCGTATGAGGCGGTGATGAATCTTTCGTCGCCGGACGGCATGGAACTTATTAAAACCGTGCTTCCCGTAGAATGGGGAACGTCTGCTGAAAAACTTATCTCGATATGGGAAAAAACCTCTCCCGACGCCGTGATAATGACGGGGCTCGCCGGAGGAGCTGACAAAATAAGAATTGAGCGCGTGGGGATAAACCTCTGCGGCGCCGTAAAAGACAACAGAGGAAAGTACCCTTCCGGAGAAGAAAGCCCGTGCGAGACGCCGATAGACCGTGCGATGCCGGTCGCATTTTTCTCAACTTTCGACTATGCCTCGATACTTCGGGGTTTGCGTGCCGAAAATATTCCCGCGACATACTCGTTTTCCGCGGGGACGTATATCTGCAATTACGTGCTTTTCTCGGCACTTGCAAAAAATCATAAGGACAAGGGGCGTATACCGATAGGGTTTATTCACGTGCCATATTCGGAAGCGCAAGGAAAAGCCGTTTTCATGAAACAGGCGGATATTACCCGCGCTGTCGGAACGGCCATCATAAACGCATTTACGGGGGATTGAATATGCGTAAAATTTTAGGATTGATAATGGCGTTGCTGATAGTGGCGTCCGTGCCGCTGCTAAGCGCCTGTTCGCAGTCCGCGCGATATGAAAAAGCGGTGTTCGAGCATCTGAACAAAAAATATCCTGAAAAAACGTTCAGACTGCTCGCTTACAAGAAAAACAACAATTCAAATGGACGTTATGAAATAGACGCTGTCTGCGACAACGACAGCACAAAGTTCAGTGTTTACGTTTATCCTAATATGTTCATTACGGACGGTTACTCTGTTTCAAGGGCAAATTCGATGGCGCTGGCGGAGCTTCACAGCGCTGTGGCGTATACCGCTTCGCTTCAATATATTTCAAATATTCGTTGGCTCCGTCCTTACAACGAAGAAAACACCGATTACAGTTTCAGAACTGTTGACTCATACGACGATTTCTCGCTTGAAAACTTAAAGACAATCGATACGATCTATCTTGACAGCCCGACAGACGTCGAAAGTGCGGAAATGGGAATAATAACGTCGATATACGCCCTTAACGCATATGACGTGAACCTTGAAAACGTAGGTTTTGAATTTTCAATCAAAGGCTATAAGAATTGCCGTTTTACAACCGATACAGCGTCTGTGTTGGCGGCTGAAAAAGGCGAGATAGCGAAGTGCATTGAAGAGGGTATAAACACAAGCGGAATTATTGAAAACGCACTTGCGGCAGTAAATACATTTAAAGTCGATTTCAGAAAACAAGCCGAAACCGAACAGGAACAATAAAAAAGAAGCCTTGCAAAAGGCTTTTTTCTTTGGCAAAAAAATCGCACCCGAGCGGGTGCGATTTTTGATATTGGCTTAAATCAGTTCTTTTTGAGGATCGACATAAGATCGTTTATGTCGTCGTCGGAAACGATGGGCGCTTCCTCATCGCGAGAAACTCTCATCGGGGGGACGTCGGCATGTCTTGCGACTGTCTGAGAGGACGAAGCCTCAGCCTGCTGAACGGGAGCCGTGTGTTTTGCGGCCTCTTCGCTCTTGAAGCCCGTAGCGATTACCGTGACCTTGATTGTATCTTCAAGGGAATTGTCTATCGTAGCACCCCAAATGATCGTAGCGTCGGGGTGAGCCTCGCTTGAAATCATGGAAGATGCGGTTTCTACTTCGTCGAGAGATATGTCGGAAGAAGCTGTTATGTTGATAAGTATGCCGGTGGATCCGGAGATTGATGTTTCAAGAAGCGGGCTTGTGATAGCGGATTTAGCCGCAACCTCTGCTTTATCTCTGCCTGTGCCTGTGCCTACGCCCATGTGAGCATAGCCCGCGTCGCGCATAACTGCGGAAACGTCTGCAAAGTCAAGGTTTACAAGGCCGGGGATGTTGATAAGGTCGGAAATGCTCTGAACACCGCGACGGAGAATGTCGTCGGCATACTCGAAAGCGTTTGCAAGTGTGATTCTGTTCTCGGAGATCTGTTTTAAGCGCTCGTTCGGGATAACGACGAGAGCGTCAACGTAATCGCGGAGATGAACGATACCTTGTTCTGCCTGTATCATACGTTTTCTTCCCTCGAAAGAGAAGGGCTTTGTAACGATACCGATTGTGAGGATACCCATTTCCTTTGCGACCTTTGCAACTACGGGAGCGGCACCTGTGCCTGTTCCGCCGCCCATACCGGTAGTGATAAACACCATATCAGCACCGCGGATAATGTTCTGAATATCTTCGATATTTTCTTCTGCTGCGCGCTTTCCTACTTCGGGATCGGCCCCTGCGCCGTGTCCTTTGGTAACCTTTTCACCGATAGCGATCTTTGTGGGAGCGCTGGATGTGAGAAGAACCTGCTTGTCGCAGTTTACCGTAATGAAATCAACGCCCTGAATGTTGGACTCTATCATACGGTTTACAGCGTTGCCGCCGCCACCGCCTACGCCGATGACTTTTATTTTGACGCCGCTGTCATAATTTTTGTCAAATTCAAATCCCATTTTTTAACCTCCTGAAAAATAAACTCCAAAGAAAAAATTAAGATACACTAATATAATAATATTTATTTTTCAATTTTGCAATATCTTTTTATAAAAAATATTAAAAAAACACAAAAAACTATCAAAAATTTGCTTTTATATTAAAAATACGTCATAAAAATTTCCTGTTTTAAGGCATTTTAGCTTCATTGTGTGTGAGAAAAGTTTTGCCTTTATGTGTTTTTTGCAAGCCAACGCATCCGCTTTATCATGTTTTTCGTAAGAAAATCGTTTGTATAAAATCGTCACCCGACTGTGCCCGTTATTTCAAACGAGGTCTCGTCCGTTTTTTCTGCGTGTATGACACCTGACACGCCCGGCATGGTTTCTTCGAGATATTTAATTGTTTTTATACAGAAGGATAGCTTTTTTTCCATGCCTTCGGCGTTACCGAATACAACTGTATATTTGCTTTTATACATTATATTTATATTAAATCTGCTTGAAATATCGACAGACGTAATGTTTTCAGCCATAGAAGATGACATTACGGCGTGAATTATCGCCGTGTTTTTTTCATAATCGCTGTCGGAGGCGAACACGAGTTTTTTTCCAAGCTCCGCTTTTTTCACTTCCGGCAAAATAAGCGGCGTCAGTCCTCTGCTTGAAAACTCATTCGGTGTTTCAGCTGTTTCGAGTACGCGCAAGTCGTATGATATTACATAGAAACTTTCGCCGATAAGCGAATAGAACAAGGGCTTGTCCTCGGTTATTATAAGCCTCAACGTCGCAGGGAACTTTCGGCGAATAAGAACTGATGTGACGTATGGGTTTGTCGATTTTATTTTTGCCTCTATCGCGTCTTTGTCGATAGAGTAAATGTGGCTTTTTATTTTGATAGATGCGGAAGAGAGTATATCTTCGGTTTTTGTGTAAACGTTGCCGTCTACGGTGACGGTTTTTATTCTGCAAAATGCGAGAAACGACGCAACGAGAACAAGCGTTGCCAGCACGAAAAGAACGCGGATCAGGCGTTCTTTTCTTCTCATTGCGTTTATTTCGGGCGTCTTGTTCATTTTTCTTCCTTATCCATCAGCGTCAGTATATCACGGTTGACAAGTTTTATTATTTCGTTTAATATTTTTTCTTTTGCGTCGGGGGCGGTGAATTTCTTTATATTTTCGGAAAGTATTTCACGCTTTGATGAAAACAGCACCGCGTTTACGCTTTCTATTATTTTATCCGGCGAAAGGTCTTTTTCTTCTATCACAACAGCCGCCTTCATTTGCGCAAGGCTTTGCGCGTTTTTTGACTGGTGGTTGTTTACAACGTTCGGGGAAGGAATGAGAATGCAAGGTTTTTCATAAAGCGCCATCTCAGATAGCGTCATTGCGCCCGAACGGCACATGACGGCGTCGGAGGCCGCCTCCCACACGGGCATATCGTATATATACTCCATCGGGAGAAGATTATCATATTTATCAAGTCCTGCGGCATTAAACTCTTCCATGAAGGCGTCGAAGTAGTTTTTGCCTGTGGAGTGAACGTAAAGCACTTCGGGGTGCGATAAGGCAAGTTCTTTCATTATCGTCAGCGCCGTGTCGTTTATCTTTTTAGACCCAAGACTTCCACCGAACGACAAAAGCACTTTTTTGAAATTCGGCCTTATGCCGAGTTTTTCTCTTGCGCTTTTTTGTGTTTCGCCGGAAATGTCGGACACGAGAGGGTTGCCGACAACTACAACTTTCTCGGGACAGTGCAGATATTCTTTTACAGCGTCGAAATTGACGAGTATTTCGTCAACTTCTTTTTCTATCATTTTAACGGCTTTGCCGGGTATGGCGTTTGATTCGTGAACGATCGACGGTATGCCGAGCTTTGCCGCCGCATGCAAAAGCGGCCAGCAGAGGTAACCGCCTGTGCCGATTACAATGTCGGGTTTAAAAGATTTGATCAGTTTTTTTGCTTTTATCGGTGCTGTAAGAAAGCAATACGCAGTTTTTATGTTACGCGGTGAAAGGCTGCGTTGCAGTCCGCTCATCTCGATGTGAAACGTCTTATATCCCGCTTTTTCTATAAGCCCTTTTTCCATGCCGTTTTTTGTCGCTATAAATGCGATTTCGGCGTGTTTGTCATATGCTTTTATTGTGTCGGCAATAGCGATGGCGGGGTAAATATGTCCGCCTGTGCCGCCTCCTGCGAGAAGTACTCTCAATCTATTTTCCTCCTGCCAAAATCAAAGTGAATTCTGTGATGAATAGCGTGAAACGTTAAGGATCATTCCCATTTCAACAAGTTGCATTATGAGCGCCGTTCCGCCGTATGAAAAAAACGGCAAAGCGATGCCTGTTGTCGGTACGGCAACCGTTACCACGGCGATATTCAGCAGTGCCTGAATGCCGATTTTTGCCGTAAGCCCCGTCACCAACAACGACGAGAATATATCGGGGGCGCGCTTTGCAATTACAAATCCGCGCCAGATAAGCATCAAAAACAGTGCGATGAGCACCGTTGCGCCTATCATCCCGAGTTCTTCGCAGACAATGGCGAAAATGAAATCGTTTTGCGGTTCGGGCAGCCACATATGTTTTTGATAGCTGTTTCCGAGCCCAACTCCGAACAAACCTCCCGAACCTATTGCGAGCAAACTTTGATACGGTTGCCAGCCGCCTGTTTGCAGGTAAAGTTCCGGATGAAGCCATGCGTCTATGCGTTTTTTCATATAGTCGGTAAAGAGCATTATCGGTACTGCGACCGCGGCAAACGATCCGCCGAACGCCGCGAGTATTTTCCAGTTTGCGCCTGAAATAAATATCATGCTTACGCCTATAAGAAACAGTATTATCGTTCCCGACATATGATGTTCGAGAAGCGTCACAGCGCACACCGCACCGGTGATCATGGCGGGGAAGAGTATGCCGTATTTGAACTGACCTATCTTATCTTTATAAAACGATATGTATGTTGCCAACATCAATATCAGCGCGAATTTCATAATATCCGACGGCTGAAACTGCAACGGCCCGATTTTTATCCACCGTGTCGCCCCTTTAAGCGTTTGACCCAAAAACGGCACTGCCGCAAGCAAAAGAAAACTTACGGCGAATATGGGCACAGTGAATTTTTTGATAAAACCGTAATCTATAAAAGAAACAATAATCATTATTGCGGCGCCCGCTATTGCAAAAAACGTTTGTTTTTTTACAAAATAGAAACTATCCTGAATGTTTTGATTGTTTTTCGCATAGACGTAGCTCGATGAGAACACCATAACAGAGCCGTAACAGAGAAGAAGTATTACGATAATGAGGAATATCCTATCCATTCCTCCGCGAACTCTGTAAACGGTGCTGATTTCGGGGTGAAGGAGCTCTTGAATGAATGAATTTTTATTTTTTTGTTTTTCGGGAGAAGTTATTTGCGGTTTTGTGCCGTTCATCCTTTTTTGCTCCTTTACTATTTTTTGCTTGGCGCACCGCGGGTTTCCGCCTGCGGCGGAAACCCGCGCCGCCGTGCGGGGATATGATGGGAATTTCAACTTTTAATCGGCGGCGCAAAGGCACGTTGTGCCATCGCGGTGCGTCGTAAATAAAGATCTGCTAAAAAAATACTTATCCTAGGAAAAATGCGATAATTGAAAAAACAACTGTGACAGCCGAGAACAAAAAAACTATTTTATTTTCGCCGAAGCCGCACATTTCAAAATGATGATGAATGGGCGTCATCTTAAAAATTCGTTTTCCGTGAGAAATTTTGAAATAGGCGACTTGAAGAATAACCGACAGTGCCTCGATATAATATATTATTCCGCACACAACGATTATAAGCGGGGAATTTATCAAAAATGCAAGTCCTATTACAATTCCGCCGAGGAACATCGAACCGGTGTCGCCCATAAATACTCTCGCCGGATGTGCGTTAAATACAAGAAATCCCGCAAGACCTCCGAACACCGCGCATGAAAGCACGGCTGTCGCATTGTCGCCGGAGGTGATTCCGCTTACCGCAAAAAACATACAAATGACGCCTGTGACCGATGAAGCGAGCCCGTCTACACCGTCTGTAAAGTTTACGGCGTTTACCGTGCCAATAATAAATAATATGGCTAAAATATAAAAGAAGAATCCAAACTCAACGTTTACCGAAAAGAAGGGAATATGCACATTTGTGGTTATATATCCCAGCTTTGTCATGACAAACAGGTATGCGCCGGAAACTACGAGTTGAAGGAGTATTTTTTGATATGGTTTAAGCCCGTCGTTTTTGTGCTCAAACAACTTTTTTCCATCGTCAATAACACCAATAAACCCGAACAGCAGCGCCATGGCAAATGTTATCCATAATTTTATAAGCGTGTTTGCGTCGCAGAAGAAAAACGAAACGCATAATGCGAATGCCGTCGACGCGATGAAAAACAGCCCGCCCATAGTCGGTGTGCCCTCTTTTGATTTATGCCAACGCGGCCCGATTTCGCGTATCGGTTGCCCGAGCTTTTTGGACATAAGCACTGGGATAAATATTTTTCCGAGCAACGCCGATACGGCAAACGATAACAATGTTGAAACTATAAGATATACAGTCATTTTTTACTCCGTCAGAAGCAGATTTGATATTCTTTCAAGTGCAAGCGCGCGGCTTGCTTTTATCAATACCGTGTCGCCTTTTTTTATAATTTCCCGTATTATTCGAGCGCAATTCTCGGCGTCATCGGCGCTGTCTATTGCCAAAATGCATGACAACGGCATGCCGCCGCTGTATGCGCCTTTTGCAATTTTTTGTGCCTCGGAGCCTATCGTGATAAGATAGTTAAGCCCGCTCATTGCGGCTTTTTCTCCCAGCAAATAATGAAGCCGAGACGAATAATGCCCAAGTTCTTTCATGTCGCCTAATACGGCTATTTTTCTGCCGGTTGCCACCCTGTTTAACGCTTCAAGCGCTGCCTCCATCGATTCCGGAGAGGCGTTGTAGCAATCCTCGATTATTGTAATGCCGTCTTTCTTTTTTATATTCTGACGCATCTTTACCGGTGTAAAATTGCTTAAACCTTCTTTTATTTTTTCGTCGTTAATTTCCATTATAATGCCAACTGCTACTGCCGCCAGTGCGTCGTAAACGCTGTGTTTTCCATATCCGTTTATTTTCAGATCGCACAACTGTTTGCCGTTTGAACAAATCACGTCAAACAATATTTCACCGTCGCCGAAACGAATATTTGTCGCCCTGTAATTGCACGCCGGGTTGTCAATGCCGAAATAAAAGCTCATCGCGTGTTTTACTGTTTTTAAATTATATAGTAGCGGCTCGTCGCCGTTTAGCAATATCGTGCCCATGCTCATACCGTCGACGATTTCCAGCTTTGCGTCACGGATATTTTCTCTCGAACCCAAATATTCTATGTGAGATGTACCTATATTTGTTATTACCGCAATATCGGGGCAAGCAATTTTTGACAGGGCAGATATTTCACCTTTGCCGCTCATGCCCATTTCGAGCACGATCGTCTGCGTTGTGGGTTGAAGCGACGCCAACGTCAAGGGAAGTCCGATTTCGTTGTTCAGGTTACCCTCTGTTTTTTGCGTTTGAAAACGCGTGCTTAAAACGGAGTAAATATATTGTCTTGTCGTCGTTTTCCCGACACTGCCCGTCACTGCAACCGTCATCGGGTGAAGAAGACGTTTGTAGTTTTTTGCAAAGCAACCGAGCGCAACTCTCGTGTCGTGCACGATTATCTGCGGTATTTGAATGTTTACCATGTGGTCGGCAACGACGCACGCCGCCCCTTTTTCATAAGCCGACACGACATAGTCGTGTCCGTCGAAGTTTTCCCCTCGTATAGCGAAAAAAACGTCGCCGTCTTCGATACTTCTCGAATCTATTGAAATACCGGTCACCTTTTTTGAGCAAAACTTAAAACGCACGTCGCCCTCACAAAGCAGAGCGAACTTTTCCGCCTCTATTCCGTTTTCAAATAAATCAAGATGCATCCTTTGATCACTTTCCTTTTTCTTTTAATATCTTCTTTGCTTCATCCGCGTCGGAGAACGGTATCTTCTCCCCGCGGTATTCAATATATTTTTCATGACCTTTGCCGAGTATCATCACACAATCGCCGCCCTCGGCAAGTTCTATTGAGTGTTCTATCGCTTCCCGTCTGTTTTCTATTACGACAGGACTGACACCTCTCGGCGCACCGTCTACAATTTGCGCTATTATCTTCTTCGGATCTTCAAATCGGGGATTATCATTTGTTATAATCACCTCGTCAGCGTTTCTGTAAGCCGTCTTGCACATTGCGCCGCGCTTTTCGGCGTCCCTTTCTCCGCCGCAACCGAAAACGCATATCAATTTTCCTTCTGTTATCTCCCTTGCCGCCGTTAGCACTTTTTCCATGGCGTCGGGGGTGTGGGCGAAGTCCACAAATACGCTTATATCCGACTTTCCGCTAACTTTTTCCATTCTGCCATCAACCGTGATGAAACTCTCCAAAGCCTTTGCCGACGTTTTGAATTTAATTCCCAGTACAGCCGCGGCAGACGCCGCCGATAGCATATTATAAATGGAAAACCGCCCGTAAAGCGATGAAGAAAAATGCTCGGTCGAGCCGCCGTTGTCTATATCAAACGACACGCCGTTTGCGGTCGTTTCTATGTTATGGGCTAAAAAGTCCGCGCACCTGTCGTAAAGCGAGAAATACCATATGCTGCCCGTAGCGCGCCATGCCATGTCAAAAGCGTGCGCGTCATCATAGTTTATCACGGCATGATCGCATTGGGTGAAAAGCGAAGCCTTGGCTTCGGCACAGTCTTTTAAAGTTTTGTGATAATCGAGATGGTCGTGAGAAAGATTTGTAAAGATACCAACGTCGAAATTTATTCCGTAAAGGCGCTTCTGCGCAAGCGCATGAGAGCTTGCCTCCGCAATAACAAAATCATAGTTTTCGTCATCGGCTTTTTTTAATAGTTCCGCCATTATTTCAGCGGGCGGGGTAGTGTAGCCCGTGTCGAGCGTTTCGTCGTCAAACTCGGCGCCGGTCGTGCCGATCACGGCGCATTTATACCCGACGTATCGCAAAATATGCGCCAGCATATGAGCCGTTGTGGTTTTTCCGTTTGTACCTGTCACGGCGCAAATGCGGAGCTTTTTCTGCGGATCTCCGCAAAGGCGCAGAACCGTGAGCGAGAACGCCGCGCGAACGTCGTCAACGTTTAATACGGGAACGCTTTGCTCCTTTACCCGTATATCGCACACGACTGCCGCGGCGCCGTTTGACAGCGCTTCTTTAATGTGTTTTTCTTCACCTGAAAACAGGAAAAACACGTCGCCTTTCTTTACTTCTTTGCTGTTGCGGCAAACGCTGTTAAATTCAACGTCCCTTTCTTTTGCCGGTAATCCGCCGGCGGGGAAAAATGCCGATATATCGCTTAATTTCATAGGTCCCTCCGAGAAAAAATTTGTTATTTTCAAACTTCCTCGGAAAAAACATGAAAAGCTGTTTTATCCGTAAAATTCTTCTTCTTTTTTTCTTTCAAAACACGTCAATCCGACGTTTCGCTGTATCTGAAATCGACCGTGATGACCGTGCCTCTTTCCGCAACCGTTCCCGGCGAGAGCGACTGGCTGTTTGCCGTAGCGCCGGTGCCGTTTGTCGCGCCCGAAAGACAAATGTTAAAGCCCGCGTCAGCAAGACGTTTGTTTGCGTCGGCGGCTGTCATGCCGATGACGCTCGGAACCGTCGCCATGGCGGAACTTTCGGCGCCGGACGTGTAAAGGATGACCTTGCCGTTCTCCGCCGACATTTTACTGCCGGACGTCGGTACTTGATTTATAACAGACGTGCCCTGGCCGACAATTTCATACGTGAGTCCGTCGGCGCTGAGGCTGTTTATCGCCGTGTCAAGCGATTGACCGCGATAATTCTTTACCGTTATCTGCAATTTTTGCATCTCGGCGGGAGTATACACCGGTTCAACGCCCATATAGGGAAGGATCTCCGAGAGCATTTTTGCTATATAAGGTGCCGCGACAGTGCTTCCGTAGCGCGAACCTATCGTCGGTTCGTCAACTATAAGAATTATGCTTATCTGCGGATCATACGAGGGAGCGAACGCGACGGTTGACGCTATGCGTTTGTCGCCGACAGAACCTTTTTCAGAAGTACCGGTTTTTGCGGCGACCGAATATCCCGCGACGTATGCGTTTTTAGCTCCGCCGTCGGTTGCAACGCCTTCGGCGAGAATAGAGCATATAGTTTTCGCCGTATCTTGGCTTATCACCTGTCTTTTTTCCGTTGTTCCGAACGACGCCAACACCTTTCCGCTGTCATCTGTTATCTGTTTTACTATATGTGGCGTTACAAGCGTTCCGCCGTTGGCAACCGCCGATATTGCCGTAAGTTGTTGTATCGGGGTGACGTTATATCTTTGCCCGAACGAATACACCGCAAGGTCGAGCATCGTCATTTTGCTTGGCGACATATACACCGAACTTGTTTCACCGGGCAAATCTATGCCTGTTTTTGCGTCAAGTCCGAAAGCCGAAAAATATTTCATGAACGTTTCAACGCCCACTCTTTCGGAAAGCATCATCATTGTGGGGTTGCACGATTGTTGAAGTCCGCGTGCAAAATCGACAAGCCCGTGACCGGTCGTCTTGTGACAGTGGATAGTTGTGCCGAGCACGACGTAATGACCCGGGCAATAGAAAGTGTCAGTCAGCTTTGCCTTGTTTTCTTCAAGCGCCATTGATGTGATGAATACTTTTGACGTTGATCCCGGCTCATACGTTTCCGAGAGCGCTTTGTTGTTCCACATTTCAAGCAAATACCCCGACAGCGCCTTTTTGTATTCCTCCGTGTCCTCGCCGTATGTGGCGGCGGCGCTTGCTATTTTGTTGTTGTAATAATCGACTATCTGCATGGGGTTGTTAAGATCAAAGCTCGGATATACCGCCCATGCCAGAATTTCGCCGCTTGATGGCGACATGGCTATCGCTGTCGCGCGGGAATTGCATCCTGCCTCAGTCGCCGCCTGTTCGAGATAGTTTTCGACGATACTTTGTATTTTATAATCTATCGTTGACGTAAGATTCGCACCGTTTGACGCGTCGATGTATGTTTCATAGTTATACGGCATCGACCCGCCGCCGCCGTTCTTTGCCGCCATTATTTTCCCGCTCGTACCTGAAAGGACGCTGTTATAACTGTATTCAAGCCCGTAACTGCCGCCGTCTGTGCCGCAAAAGCCTATGACGTGGCTTGCAAGGGTAGAGAACGGATAGACGCGCGTCGTCATTTCCGCTAAATTTATTTTGCGGTAAAGGTTGTTGTCGGCGATGAACTGCCGAACAACGTCCGCCGTATCTTCATCGACGTTTTTCTTTATCGTTCTGTCTTTATATCTTGTTTTTTGCGCCTCTTCGTATATGTAGTCGTAATCAACGCCGAGAATATCGCTCAGTCCTTGACAGATAAGCACGCGTTCTTCTTCGCTTTCAATGTCATGGGGAGAGATGAATATTCTTTCGGTTGTGTAGTTTGTTGCCAAAACTATGCCGTTTCTGTCGGTAATGGTGCCTCTTGCCGCCGTTATCGGCGTTTCGTATATCATCTGTTCTATAACAGCTGTGCGATAGTCTTGATATTTAAGTATTTGCAGATAGAACAGTCTGCCGAAAAGCACGGCGGCTACGAGTGTGCAGGCGGCAAACAGCAAAAAAGAGCGCGAACGAATCGTGCTGCCCTGACGGCCGAGTATCGAATCCGGTTTGTCGTTTTGCCTTGCCATTTTAAATTTCTCCTCGGTTTTATAACAAAAAGAGTAAAGAGCATATATTATATTCTCCTCACTCTGAAAAAGTTATGACGATATTACATTATATTTTTGCCGCGCGAAAATATGCAGGCAAAAAAGAGAATAAGACGTTTCAGTTGAGAAAATCAATGAGTTTCTCAAAGTTTTTGCTTATTGCGCCGAGCAGGGTGTTTATCTTCGAGCCGAGTGTGTTTTCCGGCTCTATCACCTCGCTTACGTCGGCGGATTCTTCACTTTCAAAATACACCGTGGTGTTCTTTTTTGACGAAAGCCCAAGCTGTGACGAAGTGCTTTCTATTTCAAACTGAGAATATTTGTAATCAAGCTGACCTTTAAGCGTTTGCTCCTCGGACGAAAGAGCATTGAGGGAGTTTTTCATCTTTGACACTTCCGAGGAAAGATCGGATATTTGAACGAACGTAAAGATGATAAACATGAAAAGCACCGTAAACACCACAGCGCCAACTATCATAAGCAGTGGCAGTGGCTTTTTTTCGGTGGATTTAACCGTGTTGTATCTCACCCCTCCTCCTCCGCAAGCATCGGAAAGGGAAGAGAAAACACTTTTTTTGTTGGATAAATTTTTGGAGTTTTTGGAGTTGTTTGAAAAATGGTTGTTTGTGTTCATACTCTTTCCTTTCTCGTTTTTTTGCGGTTTTAGGAGATCATATTTTTTCCGCGCTGCGCAGCTTTGCACTGTGAGAGCGTCTGTTAAGCGTAAGTTCTTGTTCGGTGGGAAGTATCGGCTTTCTTGAAAGCAACCGTACCTGCGGCTTTTTGCCGCACACGCAAACGGGGAAATCCGGCGGGCAAGTGCAACCTTTTTCAAGCCGTGCAAACACTTGCTTTACGGCTCTGTCTTCAAGCGAATGAAACGTTATCACGGCAATTCTTCCGCCTTCGTTCAGTATCGACACCGTGTCCTCTATCGTCGGTGCAATGACGGAAAGTTCTCCGTTTACCTCTATTCTTATCGCCTGAAACGTTTGCTTCGCGGGATGGTGCCCCGATAAAAGCTCTTTTTTCGGAGCGACGGATTTTATTATATCGACCAACTCAAACGTTGTTTCTATCGGCTTCTCGGCGCGGCGCTTGATAATTTCCCGCGCTATCCTCGGCGCGTTGTTTTCTTCGCCGTATTCCCAAAGGATGCGTTTTATATCATCCTCGGAATAATCGTTTACGACGTCGTATGCCGAAAGGGAGGCGCCGCTGTCCATTCTCATGTCGAGCGGTGCGTCGAGGTTATATGAAAATCCACGCTCTGCTGTGTCGAGTTGATATGACGAAACACCGAGGTCGAACATCGCACCGTCAATTTTTTCAATTCCGAGTGACGACACTATATTTTTTATATTTTCAAAGTTATCGTGAATAAAAAATATTTTGTCCTTATATGCTTCAAGCCGTTTCGACGCTGCGTTAATCGCTTCCGTATCGCGGTCAATGCATATCAGCTTGCCGTCTTTCAAACGTTTTACAATCTGCTCCGAATGACCGCCGCCACCGAGCGTTCCGTCAACGTAAATTCCGTTTGGTTTTATATCGAGCGCGTCGATGCACTCTTCGAGCATCACGGGAAAATGACTGAATTCCGCCATCAGCCCTCCAACGCCAGCATAAGCGCCTCTATCTCCTGCGAGCTTTCAAGCTCTTTTTCTTTCTCCCATGCAGCCGATGACCAAATCTCTATATATGACCCTACGCCTATCACGACGACGTCTTTTTCTATCGAGGCATATTCTCTTAGCACCGCCGGAATAAGTATTCTGCCCTGAGAGTCGGGGGTTGGGTCTGTCGCCGCGGAGTAAAGAAAGCGGCGAACTTTTCTGGCTTGAACGGTGGGG
This sequence comes from Clostridia bacterium, assembly GCA_017446155.1. Lineage (GTDB taxonomy): Bacteria > Bacillota > Clostridia > Oscillospirales > CAG-272 > CAG-841. Next base: position 118,139 of record JAFSRI010000053.1, read on the forward strand.
AACTCTTCTATTTTTGCCGAGAATTTTTCCCACTCGGCTTTGGGATAAACGCAAAGGCACGGATCGACTCCGCGGGTAACGACAAAACCTTCCCCGAGCTCGTCGCGGAATTTTGCCGGTATGAACACGCGCCCTTTTGTATCGGCGCTGTGAGAATACTCTCCGAGGAACATTTTTGCCGTCTCCTTTCTGCGATTGTGGAAAACTTTGTTGAAACTGTGGAAAACCACCACTTTTCACCACTTATCGCCACTTTTGTGTTTTAATTATAAACTATACCTGAAAAAAATACAATACTTTTTTTGAAAAAAACTAAAAATAAAAAAAGAAATTTCTGTCAAAAACAGAAATTTCAGTGTAAAGAATGGGTTGTAATTCAATTATTTAATAAAAAATCCTCAAAAGCCCCGTAAAGCCAAACGCTTAACAAAACACACACGCCCGTTCTCGTAACCGACCGATCGTTTGTTTCCTTATATAATATATTTGAAACACCGTTCTGCAAGCGTGTGGGAACGAGCCGGTAAAAGCTGTCGGTACATCACGCAGGCGCTTGCAACATTGTGTTTTGCTTACATAATTATTTTATATCTGTAACACCGTTCTGCACGCGCGGGATAGAACGAGCCGGTAGAAAACAGCGGTATATAACGGGGTTTGCTGTATTATGCTTTGCTTATATCTTTATATAATATCTCTGCTACCCCTTCCGGCAAAAGAGAAGATACGTCCTCTTCCGCTTTGAGTTTATCTCTTACCAAAGTGGAACTTACGTTTTTGTATTTCGGCTTGCATTTAAGAAGTACCGTGGGAATTCCGCAGTGCGCGAGGTTAAAGTCCGCCTGCAACTTTTCATATTTGCGATCTTTTTCGTTTCGATAGCCCTTTATAATCGCCTCGACGGACTCTTTCACCGCATATTCAAACAGCATGCCGTCTTCATATATCACCTTCACATTTTCAATTCCCTCCGTCGCCTTTTTAAGCGCTTCGAGCCTTGTTTCGATAGAGAATGCAGGATGCTTTTCGGCGTTGTCGAAAATGCCGACGATGAGCGTGTCGCACATTTCGGCCGCCCTGCGGATAATATCGAGATGTCCCACCGTCACCGGATCAAATGTTCCCGCGGTAAGCGCTGTTTTCATTCTTCGTCCTCCGATTTCGGCATAAGATAAAAGATATAAACTCTTCCGTAACGCGCCTGCTTTGTTATGGTATATCGGCTGGTAATTTCATCGTCATTTGTAAGCTCGTCGCTCTCGTCCTCGCAAATGACGATCGTCGTTGATTTCAGCATTTTTGCGTCGTAAAGCGATACGACGGCGTCTTTTATCAAGCGCTTTGCATACGGCGGATCGACGAATACTATATCGAACTTGCTTCTGCCGGCGGCGGATTTGATATATTGCGCGTAATCGTTGCACAGGACGTTTGATTTTTGATAAAGTTTCGTTTTTTGCGCGTTTTCGGTGATTATTTTTGACGCGTCTCTGGAATTATCCACAAACGTGCATTTTTCCGCTCCTCTCGAAAGCGCTTCCAGTCCCATTTGCCCCGAACCGGCGAAAAGGTCGAGCACGCACCTGCCCTCGATGTCAAACTGTATGGATGAGAACACTGCCTCTTTCACTTTTTCGGTCGTCGGTCGCGTTATCTCTTCTCCTTCGAGCGTCGCGAGTCTTGTGCCGCGCGCACTTCCCGTAATTATTCTCATGTTTATTTTGCAAGGACATCACGCTCTGCGGCGACCTTGCTTTCCTCCCGATTTTTATTTTTTAAAATATTCAATGATGTTTTCCGCTGTTTCTTCATTTATGCCTTTCACCGAGCAAAGCTCCTTTTTGCTCGCTTTTTTTACGCCCGAAAGTCCGCCGAAACGACTAAGCAGCGCCTTGGCTTTCGCCGGACCGACGCCGCCAATGTTTTCAAGCACGGACGTTTTGCCCTCTTTACGTTTTGCACCCATCATTTTTGACACGGTGAATCGGTGGACTTCCTCCTGTATTCTGTAAATGAGCGAATAAACTTGTTGCTCTGTACGAATTTCTATCTCATTCCCATCCTCGTCCACGAGCGCCCGCGTCTTGTGGTGATCGTCTTTAACCATTCCCAAAACCGCCGTATATTTTCCCGCGCGCGCCATTCCGTCCTTTGCCGCCGACACTTGCCCCGCGCCGCCGTCGATGAGAAACAGATCGGGAATTTTCGTTTTGTCGTCGTCAAAATGCGAGCAACGCCGCTCGACCGCCTCTCTCATCGAGGCGTAGTCGTCGCGCGTATCGACGGTTTTCATTTTGAAAACGCGATATTCGCTCTTTTTCGGCATTCCGTCGATAAACGTCACCATGCCCGCCGTTATATGCTCGTCGCCGAGGTTTGAAATATCAAACGCTTCAATTCGTTGAGGCACCGTTTCGAGCCCGGCGAGCTGAGCCAGCCTTGTAAGAACTGCGGAGTTTTTTGAAGATACCGAGATATATTCTTTGCATTTCTGCTCGGCGTTCTCCACCGCCATTTTGCACAACAGCGCTTTTTCTCCGCGCTTCGGCACGGCTATCTTCGATTTGCCCCCGCCGTGGTCGGCAAGCCACTGCTCGATAAGCGTTATATCATCGTCGTCCAGCTCTCCGCTTACGTCAATCTCCGACGGCACGTATTCGCGTTTTGAATAAAGCTCACAGATAAAAGTGCAGAGCGCCGATGAGTCGATGATCTCGCCGGCCGAGAAAAACATAACTTCCGAATCGACGAGTTTGCCGTTTCTTATATAAAACACGCAAACGGCGCTTACGGCGTCGCCGTTATATACGGCGATAACGTCGCGTTCCGTGCCGGGCGATGCCACTACTTTTTGCTTGTCTTTCAGTTTATCTATCGCGCGAATCCTGTCGCGGTAAACCGCCGCCGCCTCATAAAGTTCGTTTTCGGCGGCATAAGTCATCTTCTCTGTCAGCTCGTCTATCGTCGCCTTGTAATTGCCGCAAAGAAAATCCACAGCTTCCTTTACGCGCTGTTTAAACTGCTCTGTGCTCACGTCCTCGTCGCATGGCGCAATACATCCCATTTGCCGATAGATGCAGTGCGTTACCTTGCCTTTTTCTTTTGGGAATTTTCTGCGGCATGGGGGAAGACCGAACGTTTTTTCAATGGCTGAAACTATGCCGTATGCGGTGGATGTGCCGGTGTACGGGCCGAAATACGTCGCTTTTGCGTCATCTCTTCTGCGAGAAACGGTGAATTTCGGATATTCGTCGTGAAGATTCACAACGACGTAAGGGTAGGACTTATCGTCTTTGAGTTTTATGTTATACCGCGGTTTATACAGCTTTATCAAACTGTTTTCAAGAGAGAGCGCCTCAATTTCCGTGTCGCAGACGATATATTCGAAATCACGCACGAGCGACGTCATAATATCCGTCTTTGTACTCTTGAAATCGTTTTCGTGAAAGTATTGAGAAACGCGGTTTTTCAGTTTTTTCGATTTGCCGACATAAATCACTTTTCCGCCGGCGTCACGCATAATATACACGCCGGGCGTAAGCGGCAAAAGCGCGGCTTTTTCACGCAGACTTTCCGCATATTTGGAATTTACCACAATATCTCTCCTTTCCGCATTGTCACCGTGCAGTCGCGGTCAAACGGCATTTGAATTTCAAATAAAAAGCGACAGATAAAACGTTACCTGCCGCGAAATGTTTGAGATAATATCAAAGGGAGTTGTTTACAAGCTCTTCAAGACCGTTCAACGCTTCCGTTTCGTCCGGACCGTCAGCTATAAGAGTTACCGTCATTCCGCCGACGATGCCCATCGACAATACGCCGAGAAGGCTCTTCGCACTGATGCGTCGGTCGTCCTTTTGTATCCAAATAGAGCTGGAATATGTGTTTGCTTTCTGAATAAAGAATGTGGCGGGCCTTGCGTGAAGACCAACACTGTTTTTTATTGTAACATCTCTGGAAATCATACTTATCGCTCCTTTTGGTATTGTCATGCGGCACAAATAATTGCCTGAAATTTATTAGTATATTTTATTATATCAAATCATTTGGTCAAAATCAATAGTTTTTTGAATATTTTTTGTTATTTTGCCGAAGAAACGGAAACGTCCGTCAGCGTCATCGAAAATTCAATGTCGGTGCTGTAAACGTATATGACCTCAGATATTGTGGCGAGAGTATTTCCGCCGATGAGAAATCCCGACTCTCCGGCGGTTCCGTAAAGCACGCACACGCCTTTTACGTCATAATTTTCGGGATGCTCCACTCTTTGCAGATTCCCGTCGCCGTCGGTGGCGTATACCTTAGATTTTTCCGAAGTTGTCGAAACGATATACCCTATCTCTTTGTCGCCTGTTGAAAGATACAGTTTTGTGCCTTCCGTAAGTTTTTTTGTCATTTGTTCGGCTGTTGACTGCATTACTCCCGGGACGATGAACTCAGCTGTGATTTTCGAGTCGAAGTCGTCTGACGAGATGAATCTGAATCTGAAAGCAATTCCGACGACGCACGCGATTAAAGCGAGAATGATTATCGCGTCAAAAATACTGAAATGAAACTTTTTGTTCTCTTTTGCCATAGCGATCAACTCCTTTACTCAATGGAAAAAGCGGTGCAGTACGCTTTTTTCGCAAATGCGCCGTGTCTGATGTAAAACGGGGAGCCGACAAGAATTCTGTTCGAGCCGATATAAGCTATGCCGCGATCGTCAACTGATGCTGTGACATAAATGGTGATATACACGTCGAATAGGTTGTCGTATTCGGAATATGCAGCGGTTTTTCCGCCTTTTCCGTCATCGGCTACCGTATCGCCCACATAAAGTGTGTGTTTCGCCTGAACTTCTCTCACCGTGCCTAAAACGTTTCCGGTCGAAGAATCGGTTATTGTGTCGTTTTCTTTTATCATAGCGAGATAATCGGCGTTGACGCCGGGCAGTTTAAGCGTATATACCACCGTCTTGTCGCCGCTCGGCGCGGTGGTGGTTCTTCTTGAAACGAAAAAGTAAACTATTGCCGCCGTCATTGCCAGCGCAAGAACTATAACAATTACGTCTACAAAGTTGAATCTGCTTTTTTGGACGTTTTTGCTTTCCATATATAAAACCCCTTTCTCAAAGAAATCAAATATAAATCAATAGAACATATCGCCTGCTTCGCCCGTCATCGTTTTTGAAACAGACACGGCGGAAGCTGATATTGCGACGGTGATCCAAAAATAAAGGAATATGCGGTAATTATACCAGACGTAGTCTGTAAAGCCCATAAGCAGAAATGCAACAAGCCCGCAGAAAACGCCTATCACCATTACTCTGTTGCGTTTGAGCGTTGAATTTGCAATTTGCGAAACGTTCATTTGAACGAGAACGAAAACGAACACGGCAAACGTTATAATTCCCACAATACCGAGCTCGGTTGTAATTTGCAGGTACAAGCTGTGCGAATGAGGCGCGGCTTCGATCCCGCGGAGCGCGAACGTCGGATATACTGCCGAGAACGCCTGCTCGCCTATGCCTATTCCGCCTGCAAAAACTTCCCGCAACATTTTAAGCGTTCCTCGCCAGATGTTTATTCTGTAAGTTGACGACGTGTCGGACGCCGTAAAGATGCTTGTTATCCTTGAAATCACGCTTCCCGAGGCGAACGTCATACCGAGGAAAGCCGCGGGGAAGAACAATATTCCTGCGGAGAGAAAATGACGGCTTATAAGCAACAAAAACAGCACCGCCGATACGGCAAATCCGAGCCATGCTCCGCGCGACCACGTCAGCAACAGACAGAATGTGTCGGCAGCTGCGGCAAACGCAAAAAATAAACTTTTGAATTTGTTTTTTGACGCTATCGCCGCCGCCACCGTTATGGGAATTACGATTATAAGAAATTCACCGAGCACGTTCGGGTTTTCAAATGTTGATACTACTCGCCCCTTTATATCTCCGAAAGCGGATATGTCTTGCCATACTGTTGACGGGGAACCGAAATAGTTTTCGAAAATCCCAATCGCCGACACGGCAAAACCTGATATTGCCATGGCGTTAACGCATTTTCCGAGCAGTTTTTCGGATCTTATAAGATTCTTTATTATGAAGTATGCGAGCATAAAGCATACCATAACGAGCATTTTTTCAACGCTTGACGACGCCTTGGAGATTATGCCGCCGAAAACGGTCAGCACGAGAAAGAACAGTATCGGAACGTCGATGAGAGTAAGGCGGATGACGCGCTTGCCGCTGATTATCTTAAAGAAAAACGAAAGCGCGGTTAAAGCTATGATGGCAACGAGCATCATAGTCGGCAAAAACGGCAGCGCCAAACAAACGAATATCACCGCCGACTCGGGCGAGGAGATCGTCATGGCTACCGCGATGACCGCCGCTATCGTTACCACTATTTTAAACGGACTTACAACGATCGACAAAAGCCCCAGCGCCATACCTAATACAAACGAAACGCTCACTCCGGCGCTTGCCTGTCTTGCCGCGGCGTTTTCTATTTCACCGGGACGGAAGTTGAATATATCAAACAGCACGAACCGCATTATTTTGCTTTCCGAAACGCACTGAGCAAGGCTTTTCCTCGAAAGGAAGAATGCAAACGATACGGCTATAAGCGCTACACCTATTATAATGTCGGTGACATCTGTTTTTTCAATGTCAAACGTGTATTTTTTCAACAGGAAAATTACCGTGTCGTAAACACCGACTGAGAACAGAAATACTCCGAATGCAGGCATCGGCAACACGAGCATGCCCTTGAAAAAGTTTTTTATAAACGAGATGAAAAAGCTGTTTTCTCCGGCAGAGGAGATTTTTCGGCGAACTTTTCTCGATTTGTCGTTTTCGTCATAGTTTCGTTCGCCGAACGAGTGACCGATAGCGGAGTCTGCCGCCCAAGCGGAAACGGCGTCGTAGGACGTGAAGATCTTAGCGAAAATGCTTTTTGATACGGCGTTATATATAAACGCCGAAAATTTTGAAATGCCGTATATTACGGCGCTCTTTTTGAACGTTCTTGACAACTTGCTCCAAAAGGAAGATTTTGTTTTTTTCTTTTTCAAGCTCTTACACCTCCTTTTTCTGTTTCTTCGGCAATAAGCCGAAAATCTTTATACAAATATAATATAACACACATTCACCCGAAAAGACAATAGCGCAAACGAGAAAATTTTGAAATGTTGAAAGATTTGCCGCGTCTTTTTTTAATAAAACCGACAGAACGGCGCCCAAAACGGCTGGCAGCGCGGCTGAAACCGCACCGAAAAATATCTTTTTTATGTCTGATTTGCAAATAAATCCGGTTATGTTTATCATAGCAAACACTATCGACACACCCGCCGCCGCCCATTGACCGATACAGAACGAAACAGCGATACCGTCTATTCCGGCATCGAGCAAAAATCGTGACGCGGCGCAACAGGCGAAGAACACGCACACTCCGCCGACAGACGCTATCATTGAAAATTTTGCGGTTTTTTTGGAATAAAACACACGTGAAAGCAGCTCTGTTATGCAATATGCGGGAGTTGACCACGCGAGTATCGACAGTGTTTTTCCGCACGCGTCGGCAAGCTCACGCGAAAAATTTCCGCGCAGGTAAAGCAGACATATGACGTTATCTCCCAAAAGCCACAGCCCGACCGTGACGGGAAGCGATAGCAGCAACGCCGCTTTTATTCCTCCTCGTGCGGCTTCGATAAACGTTTGCTCGTCCTCAGCCACCGCCGATAATTTCGGAAAAATGAAATTGCATACGCCGTATGTCAAAACCCCCGACGCAATAAGCCAGACTGAGATGGAATAATCGAAAACGGCGACGGAAGCGTCGGATACAAACGACGCAAAAAAGTTGGTGATAAGCGTCGAGGCGGGCATAAGCCAAGCGCCGACAATGACGGCGGGCGACATTTTCAACGCGTCGAAAACCCCGGCCTTTTTAAATTGGAAAGAGAATCCTGGCATCAAGCGCTTTCTTATAAGCGGCACGGTCAGTGTTGCAAACTGCAAAAACCACGAAAGCACATATGTCGCCGCGAGCAGTTTGATACCGGTTTTGTCGGCAATATCTCCGTAGAACAAAAGAAACGCGATTATCACAACGTTTGAAAGAAGGCTGATTATCGACGGGAAAATGAAACTGTCGTGCGATTGCAAAATTCCGACAAGCACATATGCCGCCGCGGTGAATATCATCATCGGGAACATTATCGAGAGCAGTTGTGCCGCAAGGGATGACGCTTCGTCTGAGAGCATCGGGGCAAAAACCGAGATGAGTTGCCTTGATAATACGGCGCCGACAGCGGCGAGAGCCGCGGTTAAGACAACCGTAAACGTTAAAAATGACGACGAAAACCCGCGCGCCTCGTCCTCAGAGTGCTTTTTAAGCCGCCCGTAGAACGGAATAAAGCAGGCGAGTATCGCCGCCGAAAAAAGTATATCGAAAACAGAGAGGGTGATTTTTGACGCAGAGGCAAAGGCGACGGCGTAGATGCTGTCACCGAGCTTAGACGCGAATATTATCTGCCTTGCCATTCCGAGAAGCTTTGAGAAAAGCGTGGCGATTATCATCGCTGAAACCGTCTTTGCCGCACTGCGTTCTTTCATTCAATTCTCCTTTTTATCGTCTAAAAGATCGGGACGTTTTTCTTTCGTCCGTATAAGCGATTGCTCTTTGCGCCATGCCAGTATATTTGCATGATGGCCGCTTAGCAATATATCGGGTACGAGTCGTCCGCGAAAATCATAAGGGCGGGTATATTGCGGATATTCGAGAAGTCCGTCCGAAAGACTCTCGTCCTCATAGCATTCGGCGGATGAAAGCACCCCGTCTATCATGCGGCTTACACAGTCCGTAAGTATGCACGCGGGCAGTTCTCCTCCCGTCAAAACGTAATCGCCTATCGAAATTTCTTCGTCAACTATTTCCTCGATTATTCTTTCGTCAACGCCCTCATAATGCCCGCAGAGTATTACGAGGTTGTCATAATTTTCGGCAAGTTCTTTTGCTCGCGCCTGCGTCAGCACCTTGCCTTGCGGCGACATATATATTACGCGGCGCTTTTGGCAAGCGTTTACCTCGGGCGAAGTTATCGCCGCAAAGCAATCGTATATCGGCACCGCCGACATCACCATGCCCATGCCTCCGCCGTAGGGAGTGTCGTCGACGCGGCGGTGTTTATCCTTTGAATAATCTCTTATATTATGCACGTTTATCTCTATTATACCCGCTTTTTCGGCTCTTCCCACAATGCTTTCCGAAAGCACCGTCCTTACCAGCCCGTCAAAGAGAGTCATTATGTCAAAGCGCATCTTGATTTTCCTTTCGTAAATATACTGTCTTTTTGCCGGTATTCAATGAGTGAAACAAAATGTTTTGTATCTATAATTATTAAAACTCAAAAGCCGGTCTTTCGCATATTCGTAATATGCGGACCGATATTACTTTTTGATTTGTTACGGTTTTGAATGATAAATATTTTTATTCCGTTTTTCGTCAATCGAAAAATCCGTCGATGGGTGTTATGAAAATGCCCTTTTCCTCATCTATCTCGCTTATGAATTCTTTTACCGCGGGCATGAGCACATCGCCGTTTTCGGTCGATATTTCATATATTTCGTTTGGTTCGTATTCAAGCACGTCTTTTAGCTTTCCGTAAACTCTGCCCGTGTTTTTATCTATCACGTCAAGCCCGATAAGGTCGCATATGAAATGCTTATCTTTCGGCTTTTTTATCTCGTTGCGATGCGCATATATTATCTTATTTTTATACTTTGCCGCTTCCTCAACCGTGTTTATCCCCTCGAATTTGATAAGAGGAAACTGACCGCCGACTCTGACCGATACGGGGATAAGCTCCCCCGTGCCTTCGCCGAGATAAAAATGTTTTATGCCTTTAAGCACTTGCGGAGTGTCGCACCATGCGTCTATTTTCATTTCGCCGAAAACGCCGTGCGTGTTTATTATTTTTCCTATTTCAAGATATTGTTTCTTTTCCATTACGTTTACCGTTCCTTAATTATTAAAGCGAACGCGGTATCTACCGCCGCCAAGCACCGTTGCGTATATATTATAATACATCCTCCCATAAAATAACAAGAGAAAACTCAAAACAATCATAAAAATATAGTTTTGAAAACCATATCGAAAATCATAATTAAAAATCAATTCGGAATTTCAATAAAAATTTTTATTTGTATTTACCGACCGAATAAAAGAAATAATTGAAAAAGCGAAAAACGGAAGTTAGTAAAATTGATAAAAGCGTAAGTTTGCCGCAAACGAAAAAACACCTCGGGAAGCTCATGCGGCTTTCCGAGGCAACGGGAACTTTTGCAGATCAGCTTTTGAATTTGCGCTTTCTTGCAGCTTCCGATTTTTTCTTGCGCTTAACGCTCGGTTTTTCGTAGTGTTCTTTTTTCTTTACCTCAGCGATCTTACCGTCGCGGGCAACCTGTCTTTTGAATCTGCGAAGAGCGCTGTCAAGCGATTCATTTTCTTTAACTCTAACTTCTGCCATTGTGTGTTTTCCCTCCCCTCGCAGCATGAAAATTTAACGAGTGTTTCATTCACCCTGCATGATATTATACACATAAAAATTTCCTCTGTCAAGATGAAATCTTAAAAAAATTGCTAACGCAAAAAAATATTCGGCATAACATAAAGTGAAAAACCAAAATTCCGAGGGGTATACATACTTTATGAAAAGCGATAGTTTGAAATATTTTGCGGCGGCAAATTCGCGCCACGGTTTTTACAGTTTGTTCGGGGATGTATTTTCGCCCGAAAAATACGATACGCTGTATATCATAAAAGGCGGATCGGGAACGGGGAAGTCTACGATGATGAAAAAAATCGGCGAGGAGGCCGAGAGGCGCGGCATAGACGCGGAATATGTGTTTTGCTCATCCGACCCGACCTCGCTTGACGGCGTGATAATACCGGCGCGCGGTGCGGCGATAATAGACGGCACGGCACCTCATATGACCGACCCGAAATATCCCGGAGCAGTTGAAAGAGTGATAGATCTTTACGGATGCCTTGACACGAAAGCGCTGAAAGAACAGCGGGGCGAAATAATAGAAAAAGGCAAGACGGCGGCGCGATATACGGCGACCGCATACGGATTTTTGCGTGCGCTGGGCGAAATAGAGGAGGAGAAAGCCGCACTCGTTCTTTCTTGCTATGACCGCAAAAAAGCGGCGCGCACGATCGAACGTATCGTAAAAACACTGACAAAAGGCGGTGAAAAGCGGCAACTTTATACGAGCGCGATATGCTCTCTCGGACGTGTTTGCTTCGACTCCTACCGAGCTCGTGCAAAAGAAAAAATTTGCGTAGCGGATAAATTCGGGGCGGGGTATGGCTTTATGGCGGATCTGTGCCGCACGGCAAAGGAGAACGGAGTGGGGTTTATCGAATTTCTTTCCCCGCTTGATCCATTTAAGACAGAGGCTGTTTATTTTGAAAACGACGGCACCTATGTATATATTTGCGACGCGAAAGATGACAGCGTCAGTGACAAGAAAATAAACGTAATGCGATTTGTTGAAAAAGAAAAACTTGCACATGTAAGGGGCAGGGTGCGCTTTTGCGAAAAATGCGCCGACGCTGTTTTCGAGGGTGCCGCGGGATGCTTTGCAAGCGCACGCGTTTGCCACGCCGAAACCGAAAAAATCTATGGTGCGGCAATGGATTTTTCAATCGTAGACAAGACGAGGGAAATCTTGATAAAAGAGATTTTCGGGTGATCGATTTTTGATAGCAAAATATTATTTGATAAGCGAAAAGCACCGCGCGGTGCTTTTCGCTTTTTCTCTTTTTTTCAAAAAATCGCATTGCAAATGTGAACAAATGTAAATAATAAAAATAGTAATTGAATTTTTTGTGATATTGTGGTAAAATTAACTGTATTGAAATTCATAGGGAAAACATTTTCTCTATTCGGAGTATAAAAACAGGGAGCATTGTGATGAAAAAAGCTGTGAAAATAATCTGTGTGGCGGTGGCGGCGGTTATGCTTTTGCTTACTCTTACCTCGTGCGACAAAGCCCCGGGGCTTTACGCATGGTATGGAAAGGTGAACGTCGATTATATCCTGACAATAACGACTGACGTGGGCGACGGGGAAATAAGCCGCAACGTTGAGTTTGAAACTTACAGAAATCTTTTCGTTTATTATGCCACGCTCGTTTCCGACACGGTAGTAAATTCCAACAACGTTGCCAGCTTGACGACAAATCAGCAAAAGACGGCCGTGTTGAAAGAATACACCGAGGACGAGCTTACAGAATATTATGCGCTCGTCGCCTTAGCGGACAAGCTCGGCGTGGGGCTTACGGATGACGACCTTGCGCGATATAAAAACGATTATGAAGCGCGTGTGGCGGACTTTGCCGAAAGGTTGAGCGACGATGACGTAAAGGATTTTAAGGGATCGAAAGAAGACTATGCGAAATATCTATACGATAAACTCATCGACAACCTTCATCTCACACCTGAGTATCTTGAATATTCTTACAACAAACACACGCTTGAAAAACGTATAAAACAAAAACTCGTCCCTGACCTTGCCGACTATCTTGAACAATGTTATTACCATTATAAACAGGTTTACGTCGAATTTACAAAAGGCGACGACGCAGCCGAGATGAAAGCATATTCGGACATTACCGCGGCGCTTGAAGAGATAAATCAAGGTGCCGACTTCGGCGAGGTTGCCGAAAAATATTCCAACAATTCATATTTTGTCGGTGATTTCTATTTCGACACAAGCGGTAGTATTGTTAATTCCGCCGACAACAGCTCTGTCGGTTCCGTGAACATAAACGTCGTTCACTCGCTTGAACACGGCGAGCACAGCGGATTGCTTATGGGTGATTCGGACGAAGAAACCGGTTATTTTGCGATTATCAAGCGCGAGGGATTCGACGAGGATTTCATTTATTCAAATTCCGACACGGCGCTCTCGATGTTCAGGTATTCGTCGGTCGGCGACAGCGTGCAGAGCGTTTACAGTGCGATATACAACGATTATCTCGCCGCTTACGTCCAGAACACGAGAGTGGAACCATATGACGCAAAGATATATAAACTTGTAAAGGTAAATTCCGTATATTGATTTTTCGGAGGAAATTATGAAAGTATCGGTTGTTATCCCGATGTATAACGAAAGCTCTATTATTGACGAAGCCATAAAGACTTTTTCGGGATATTTAAAAGAAAATTTTGAAGATTGGGAGCTGATATTCGTTACCGACGGCTCGACCGACGGTTGCGATAAAAGCGTGGTTGCGGCGTCGGAAACAGAGCCGCGCATAAAGCTCGCCGGGTATGATGTCAATCGCGGAAAAGGCTGTGCTGTGAGAACGGGAATGCTTGAAGCCGAGGGGGATATAATTCTGTTTACCGACTGCGACAACGCATACGGCGAGGAAGCCGTTGGGCGGATGATAAGAATGTTTGACGAAACAGACGCCGACATTATAATCGGTTCGCGCAACCTGACAAAAGACGGCTATGAAGATTACACGTTTATAAGACGGCTGGCGTCGAAAACTTATATTAAAATATTGCAGATAGCGGCGGGGTTCAAACTTTCCGATTCGCAGAGCGGTATCAAGGCGTTCCGCCGTGAAGCGGCGCGCAAGGTTTTCTCGAATTGCGAGGTTGACAGGTTTGCTTTCGATCTGGAAGCGATCCTCATAGCGCAAAAGGCGGGATTTAAAATAGAAGAGATGCCGGTGAAAATTATAAATCACAGGGAATCGAAGGTCAGGGTTTTAAGAGACGCCGTAAAGATGCTGTCGGATTTGAGAAAAATGAAAAAACGCATTAAGAAAATGGAATTGAAATAAAATATATAAAACGGAAAAGTTCGCGTGCACCGCGGACTTTTTATATTAAATACAAATGTATAAAATTGTTTGTGACGCTTTCTTCGGGTAAAGCGCAACATTTATGTTCTGTTGATTAAAAAGTGTTTCTTCGGTCAAAGCGCATTACCTGTTGTTTATGATCACGAAACATTTTTGAGCAAAATACAAATAATAAGCCGGTGCGCTGAAAAACACAGGTTTTGTCGTTTTGATCGTGTGTTGCAATAATTGTTTAAGCACATCGAACGACTGCGCGTCGAGCAAATAAAGCGATGCAAAGACGGTTGTGTGTTTAATTGACGGAAATCGTTAAAATTTTTGTAAATTTTTCTGAAAATATATTGTAATATATTTTATTCTTTGCTATAATACAAATGTATATTTGATAAAACCCGAAAAATCGGAGGAAAATCATGGCGCGGAAAAAGAAATACGGCAGGAGAAACGCTCAGAAAAAGTCGCTTAGTTTTGTAATTTACATAATAATAGCTTTACTTTTGGCGGCGGGCTCTTACTTCGGGTTGACCGAGGGACTTTTCGATATTGGAACTCAGCCGAAAAACGAGGTTGGAACGGTAACCGAGATCGGCGCCGATAATTTCCAACTTCACATGATAGACGTCGGGCAAGGCGACGCATATCTTTTGTGTATACCGGACGGCACAAGCGTTAAAACTATGATTATAGACGCGGGAACCTCAAAAGGCCACAAAGCGTCGATCATAACCGACTATATTTCTTCACTCGGCATAAAAACGATCGATTATATGCTTCTCACCCACCCTCATTCGGATCATATAGGCGCGGCGACGTCGGTGCTTGCGAAATTCGACGTAAAGAACGCGATAATACCGGATTGTAACTATACTTCATCCGCATGGACAAAGATTCTTGAAAAAATCGATGAGGAAAATTCAAACGTTATTTTTCCCGAGGTAGGTCAGAAGATAAAAGTGGGCGACGCCACAGTGCTTTTTCTCGCTCCGTCGGAAAAGTTGCTCAACACAACAAGCGGCAGCGACTATATCAACAATTACAGCATCGTTTGCAAGGTGACGTACGGCGAGAATTCGTTTATGTTCACGGGCGACGCCTGCACGCAGAGCGAGGCGGAAATTTTGGCGACGTTTTCCCAAAACGAGCTTAAATGCGACGTTTTGAAACTCGGCCATCACGGGTCGAGCACGTCGTCCTCCGAGGAGTTCCTCCGCGCCGTCGATCCCGATATTGTACTCATCTCTCTTGCAAAAGATAATTCATACGGTCATCCGCACAAGGAAACGGTAGAAAAGCTCAACAAGCTCGGTCCCACCGTTTACAGAACGGACGAGGAGGGAACGGTGATAATCGTTTCCGACGGAAGCAAGGTTTCCCGCTATTCAAAATAAGGAAATATGATTTTTGAAAATTAAAACGATAGTTTTGCTCGTATTGACGGCGGCCGTTCTTATTCAACCGGCGTCGGCGTGCGACGTTGAACCTTACAGCCGCGACGACGTTGTGTTTTTCGGCGACTCGACCACGGCTCATATGAAGCTGCGCGGGGGAGTGGATGAAGCTCGTGTGTGGAGCGGACAAGCAAACACGGTGCTTTTTTCAAGCGTGAACGACATCTGCCCCGTATATTTTGCCGACGAAAACCGTTCGCTTTCATTGGCGGACGCGGTAAGCGAAAAGCGACCGGCGATACTTGTTATAACGCTTGGCGTTTCCGGCGGCGCGGGTATGGTACCCGAACACAAATTTAAAAGCATTTATAAAGAAATGATAGACACGGTGCGCTCTTTCAGCCCCGATACCGTGTTGTTCGTCCAATCTATCCTCCCCTTGTCGGACAAGTCCCGAAAGCATTTTAAACTGCTTACAAAAGAGGCGGTGGAGGAAGCAAACGGCTGGATAAAGCAGGTGTGCGAAGATGAGGACGTGTGTTTTATCGACACATATCCTTTGCTTTGTGACGGCGACGGATATTTAAAGAAGATATATCAAAACGACGAATATATGCACCTTACGCGACGGGCGTATGAGGTGATACTCGATAACGTGTATAAAACGGTGGAAGAAAATATAAACCGTAGATGACGGGAGGATAAAATATGAACGACAATTTTCCGAAAAAAGTAAAAGCGGTGGGGATATTCCTCGGCATAGGCGGCTTTGCGGCCAGCATTGCCATGGCGATAGACGCATTCGGCAAGGGCGACATTTATGCGGCATGTGTTTGGCTTGTGTTCTGCATAATATCGCTGTTTATGATAGTTCCCGTGTTTGCAGTCGGAAATTTGTCGAGCGAGCTTGTTGAAGAAAAACGTAAGACAAAGACTCTTTCCGAAAAAATAGCCCGCATGGAAAAGGACGGCAAAAAAACTACTTCGGTCGATAAATATTCGCCCGCCGCAAGAATTCAAAACGCGGAAATGAGAGCCGCCGCCACCGAACACAACGGTATAAGCCTGAAAGACGCACCGACGACAGTGAACACCAACGGTGGATATACAAGAGAGTTTTCCTCGTCTAAGGAGGGGATGCTCGATATGGGCGGTGAGCAGGAACTCGGCTCGATGACAAGCGTTTTTGTGTGCACCGATAAACGTATTGATACAGAACATCTCGTAACAGAATCGTCTGAAATATCAAAACCCGATATTGAAACGGCATTTTACACCTCAACCGGTATTGAAACGTTTAAAGTCAGCCCTAAGGGCAATTCCGTTACGCGCTTCCTGCCGCAATCTTCGTTTACGATAGCGGCGGGCGGCTTACATACGGCGGCTGTCACCGAGAGCGGGCGTGTGCTCGCTGTCGGATATGGAACATACGGTCAGTGTGACGTTTCCGACTGGTCGTCTATAATCGCCGTCGCTGCCGGAAATCACCACACGGTAGGACTTAAATCAAACGGAACGTGCGTTGCTGTCGGATATTCGGGGTATGGTCAGTGCGATGTTTGGAACTGGAAAAACATTTGCGCCGTTTCGGCAGGCGTCGGTCACACTGTGGGACTTAAAGAAAACGGCACCTGTGTTGCTACCGGCGACAATACTTACGGTCAGTGCAACGTTCAAGATTGGGCGGATATAATCGCAATTTCCGCGGGATATAACTATACGGTAGGTCTTAAAGCCGACGGAACGATCGTGGCTGTCGGCGCCAATACCGACGGACAGTGGGGCGCGATACGTTGGGGAAGTATCAGCTCTGTTGCGTCTGGCGGACTTCACACAGTAGGGCTTCGCGGCGACGGAACGTGCGTCGCCGTAGGTAACAACGCAAACGATCAGTGCGAGGTTTCACGTTGGCAGAACGTGCGTGCGATAGCGGCGGGCAACTATCATACGGTCGGCTTGCTTGCAAACGGAAAGGTGATCGCCACAGGTTATAACGGCTACGGTCAGTGCAATGTAAGCGGCTGGGAAAACGTAATTGCGATAGCCGCGGGACGAAACCACACGATAGCGCTCACGCGTTCCGGCGCGCTGCTTGCGACAGGTGACAATACATACGGTCAGTGCGACACGCGAAATTTCCGTGACATCAAAATTAACAAAAACTGAAAACATTAAAAAGCAGGCGGGAAGAGAAAAAATTCTCTTCCTGTTTTTTGTTTGAGGGTCGTGCACCATTTAACCGAATAACCGAGATATGCGGGCAAAATTTTTCGGAAATAATTTACAATCAACCGGAAAAACCGATTTAAAGCGGGATTTTTCGACGGTAAAAAAGAAAAGGAAAGACGGGTTAAAGGCAAATTGCACAATAAATTTTGTTTAAAATAACAATAACAATTTTGACGAAAATATGATATAATTTTTGTGTAAGATTTTTGTCAACAAAATATGGCTTGCTTAAAAACCGAACGTTTGCGAGGATTTATTCAAGCCGCTTTTGTGTGTTTAGGGGGGAAAGAATGAAACTGTCCATCGGAACAAAGGTGATATACGGAACAAACGGAGTATGTATCATCGTCGACTACCGCGAAGAAGACTTCGGAGGGGGAAAGAAGATGTATTATATTCTCAGAAGAGCCGCCCAAAAAACGAGCGAAGATATTTTTGTTCCCGAGGACAACGACCTCTTGATGAACAAAATGAAAGTTATGCTTTCGGAAAAAGAAATTTATGACATTATAAATTGCATCCCCGGTGAGAAATCTCTTTGGATAGATGACAACCGCGTGCGCTCTGTCGAGTTTGACAAAATCTTGTCCAATGGCGACAGAAAACAGCTTATGCGACTGATAAAATCAATTTACGAAAAGAAACAGTCGCTTTCTCAACAAGGTAAGAAACTCGGCATCTCGGATGAGAGAACGATGAGAACGGCTGAGCGTATTCTCTACGAAGAATTTGCGGAAGTGCTTAATATCGAACAGGAAGACGTTGTGCCGTTTATTACTGACAGACTTGCAACTGTAAACTGAATAAAAAGACAGCACCGAAAAGTGCTGTTTTTATTTTTGGTGAAAATGGTGTATACGCTATTTTGCGGAGCAAAGTGGCGGGCGTCGCCGAGACGGGCCCCGAGTTGAAAAAAACGAGGGGATGCGCTATTTTGCGAAGCAAAGTGGCGGGCGTCGCCGAGACGGGGTGGCCTCGATTCTCACGGCTCGACGCCGTTCGGTCGTCGCGGTCGAAACAGTCCGCCGGACTGTTTCTCAGCACCGCTCTCTTCGAGCCCGCTCGCGAAAATCAAAAAACATCCCACAAGGGGATGTCTTTTGCTTTTGGTGGAAACGAGGGGGCTCGAACCCATGACCTCACGGATGTGAACCGTGCGCTCTGACCAACTGAGCTACGCTTCCTTGAACGTTGCAAGCGTATTTTATCACAATTTTCCGTTTATTACAAGTGCAAAATGAAAAATATCTTAAAAAAATCGACATGAACCAAAAAATAAAAGAAAAATTCCCGCGTCGCGGGAATTTTGCGTTTTGAGATTTTAATTAAAAATTGAGTATGCGGCAGATCTTGTGTTTCACTATCATGCTGATAAGGTCGAGGAGCCATACGATAGTAAAGCCGAAGATCAATCTGATAAGTGCCGCAACTATTTTGCCTTCTTGGAATCTTACGACAGCGCCGCATATCCATGATGTAAATGGAATGATAGCAAGTATAATACTTACTATCCACGAGAGTCCGAAATAATCTTTGCTTGATTTTGCCATGATTATAATCTCCTTTTTATGTAGATTAGGATACTTTTATTATAATGAAATCCGTTTAAAAAAGCAAGTGAATATAAATAAAAAATCGAACTCGACCGAAAAAAGTTTTTTGGCTCGGTAACAGCAATCTCTCCGCCGACTGTATTTGCCGTTGGTGCGGCGGAAAAAGATAATAAATATAAATACTTTTCTTTAACATTGACTTAACGCATATTTTTTGATATAATAAAACAATAAATGACAAGGGAGGCGTATATATGGCGTTACAGAATATAAATATTGCGCTCGAACTGTGGGGCATACTTATATCTCTTTTAGCGCTTATAGGCGTAGGGTTCAATTCAAAGGTCGATAAGCTCCAATCGTGGCTGCTTTTAGGCATATGCTTTATAAGCATGATGACGATGACGGCGGGGCTTGTCATGATCATTTACAAAACCGGAGAAGGTCCTGAAACAGGAACCGTTCTTTTGCTCAGCTCATTTTTTGAGCTTATATGTACATATGGCTTCATTTTCTTGCTTTCCTTGTTTTTGTTTGCTTCCGCCGATAAAACGGGAGAAAACATCCGCTGGAAAAAGTTCGTTTATTTTGTTTACGGCGTTGTTATGCTTTCGGCGGTCCTAATGGCGATGAGCGAAACGTACATGAAAATTTCATTGACAAATGAAATGTCACGCGGCAGTCTTTACTGGCTTACGCGAATTGTGGGAATAATGCTTATTATGATAGATTTTATCTATCTTATCGCCCTTGGGAAAAAGATGAAAAAGCAGGAACAGTTGATGTTTGTGTTTTATTATTCGATTATCGTTCTTGCTTTGATAATACAAATCTACATCGCCGAAATAAACGTTTTCTACCTTGCTGTCGTTTTTGATATTATGATAATGTTCATGGCTATGATAAAGGCTAATGTGGAAAATTATACCGAGCAGCGAAAACTGCTTGCAGACATGAAGATGAACTTGATGCTGTCGCAGATGCGCCCTCATTTCTTATATAATACGCTGTCGTCGATTGCATATTTTTGTGATGAAGATCCGAAAACGGCAAAGAAGATGACGATAATGTTTGCCGATTACCTGAGAAAAAACATGGACGACCTTGAAAAATCCGAAGATGTGGCGTTTGAGGTGGAATTAAAACATGTTGAAACATATCTTTCGATAGAGCGGGCTCGTTTCGGCGATATGTTAAACATTGAATACGACATTAAAGCAAAAGATTTTAAATTGCCGACGCTTACCCTTCAACCGATAGTGGAAAATGCCGTCAAGCACGGCGTTTGTGCAAAAGAGGACGGCGGAACGGTGAATATTTCGACTTTTGAAACGGAAAGCGAATATGTAATAACCGTGACAGACGACGGAGTAGGATTTGATACGGACGCATCGTTTGACGGTGGCAGACGGCATATAGGGCTGAGAAACGTGCGCGAGAGACTTTCTTCTGTCAGCCGCGCGACGATGGACGTTGAGAGCCGCATAGGCGAGGGAACGAAAGTGACGATAAAAATACCGAAGGAGGAAAAAAGATGAGAATACTTATAGTTGACGATGAGATACCGGCGAGAAAAATGCTGGCGGACGCCGTAAGGGAAGTATTTGAAAATGCGGAAATAGCGGAATTCGGCAAGGTTTCGCAAGTGATCGATTTTATCACGGCGAATAAGAGCGACATTGCATTTTTAGACATTAACATGCCCGCAATGAACGGAATCGAGCTTTCAAAACGGATAAAGGACGCAAACCCCGCTACCAACATTATTTTCGTAACAGGTTACAGCGAATATAAAGGAATAGCGATGGACGTCCACGCGAGCGGATATATTATGAAGCCCGTGACGGCGGACAAAGTCCGCGAGGAGATAAAATATCTCAGAACTCCCGTCGAGAATGAGTCAAACGATGAAAAACGTCTGCTTCGGGTGCAGTGTTTCGGGAACTTTGAAGTGTTCACGCCGGACGGCAAAACGGTGCATTTTGCGCGCTCGAAGGCGAAAGAACTCTTGGCTTTTCTCGTCTACAAGCGCGGAACGGGATGTTCGCTTAAAGACATATGCGGGGTGCTTTTTGAAAGCGGCGAATATGACACAAAATCTAAAAACTATGCTCAGCAGCTTCTTACTTCGCTTGTCAAAACTTTGAGGGAAATCGGCGCGGAAAAGGTGCTGATAAAATAATTCAACAGCTTTTCGGTTGACGTTTCGACCCTCGATTGCGATTATTACCGCTTCAACGACCTCGACGTGCGTGCGGTGAATTCTTATAAAGGCGAATTTATGTCGCAATATCGTTGGGCTGAATTTGCAATAGATTACCTTGAAAGAATTTACATGAACAACGTTTGAGGATGTGCGTCGCGACATAAAATATATTTAAATTATTGAATAATTACACAAATCAACGGGGGTAATTATATGAGAAAAGTGATGGCGGCGACGCTTGCGGTATTGCTTCTTTTTTCCCTTTGCTCATGCGGGGAGTTGAGCGCTTATCGGCTTTATTCAAACGCGCAAAAAAATGCCGAGGAAAACCGAGATAATTTTGAGACGAAAACGCTTGTAACGCTGAAATTAAAAGCCGACGAGAGCGGCAAAACGGCAGAGAAAACATACGGGCTTCATGTAAAAAAAGACGGAGATAGCATATCGTCTACCGTGAAAACCGATATAGGAATGGGAATAACCGTTGAGAGCGAACTTGTGTATCTCGACGGATATGTATATGCGAAAATAATGGGTGTAAAGGCGAAGATGCCGATGGAAATTGAGAAATTCAAGTCGGATTACACCTATGAAAACGACGTGACGCCGTTGTTTTCCGAAGAAGATTTGAAAAGCGTTAAAGTAGAGAAAAACGAGGACGGACTAAGGACG
Source organism: Clostridia bacterium (assembly GCA_017446155.1). Classification (GTDB taxonomy): domain Bacteria; phylum Bacillota; class Clostridia; order Oscillospirales; family CAG-272; genus CAG-841. The sequence goes on from JAFSRI010000053.1 coordinate 140,054, forward strand.
CTGAAACTCACCGCAGGAACAGACAAAATAAATAAATCGATATATGACGGCGTAAAACAGATGATGAACGCCGCGGTGATCGGTTATGTCGCGACGCTTTCGGAAGAGAGCACCGAGATCGATTTTTCTGATATAAACGTTATAATAACTTTTGACAACGGAGGATGTTTTAAAAACGTTGACATGACGTTTTCCGTCAATGCAGTCGTGCTTTCAAAGACGTTTTCGGCGGACGTAAAAGCTGAGGTTGAATATCTCGATTTCGGCTCGACGTCGGTTGACGTTCCGGATGATCTCGACGAATATAAAGAGCATCGCCTTCTGCCTGAAAATATATTTAAATAAAATATTTGCCGCCGATTTTTCCGGCGGCTTATTTTTCTATTGCCAAACGAGATTTTTTGTGATAATATAAATAAAACTATTTGTTTTTTGGAGAAAAAATATGCTTGAAGGTATAACGCGATTTGATATGAACGAGCCGCCTCGCAGGCAAAAGCTGCGTCCGCTTATATGGGCGTTGTGTTTTCCGGACGTGTGGGCACATAAAAACAAACTGACAAAAATAAATATGGAGGGCGTAAAGCCCCCGTATCTGCTTTTGTGCAATCATAACGCGTTTATGGATTTTAAAGTGGCGGTGAAGGCGTGTTTTCCGAATCGCGCAAATTATGTTGTGGCGATAGACGGCTTTATCGGCAGAGAAGGACTCCTTCGTACCGTTGGCGGCATTTGCAAACGCAAATTTACAAACGATATAACACTTATCCGTCAACTGAAAAAAGTTATAGACAACGGCGACATTGCAACCGTATATCCCGAGGCGAGATATTCGCTTTGCGGAACGACGGCTGTTTTGCCGGAGTCATTGGAAAAACTGGCGAAACTTCTTAAAGTGCCGGTTGTGACGCTTATTTGCCACGGGCATCATGTAAATTCACCGTTTTGGAACGTGGGAGATAGAAAAGTTAAACCGACGGAGGCGGAGATGACGTGTGTGGCGACGGCAGAGGAGCTTCAAGAACTTTCGCACGAGGAAGTGATGGAGCGCATAGAGAAAGCGTTTCAATATGACGATTTCAAGTGGCAGAAAGATAGAGGCATACTTGTAAAATACAGGAAACGCGCCGAGGGATTGCACAAAGTGCTCTATCAATGCCCGAATTGCGAAACCGAATACAAGATGTCGTCATCCGGCACGACGCTGAAATGCGATTTCTGCGGAAAGCACTGGGAAATGAACGAGGACGGAACGCTTTCGGGTTCTGACGGGGTGACTGAATTTTCGCATATTCCCGATTGGTATGAATGGGAAAGGGCAAACGTGCGTCACGAGGTCGAGTGCGGTGAATATTCGGTTTCGCTAAACTCTGTCGTAAACGCTTTGCCGAACGCAAAAAAGTTCATAAATATAGGCAACGCCAAATTTACGCATAATGAAAAAGGTTTTACGCTTGAAGGGAACGCCAACGGCGAGTTTTATTCGCTCAACATTCCCGTGCCTGACGCATATTCGGTTCATATAGAATATGAATATCTCGGCAAATACGGCGACTGCGTTGACCTTAATACTCTTAAAGACACGCTGTACGTTCATCCGCTCGAAAGTGACTATTCGGTGACGAAAATAGCGCTTGCAACCGAGGAACTCTATAACAAATATTGGCGGGAGAAAAAGGCGGAGAAAGAACCGGAATGAGTTATATAAAACAAAACGATCAGGGAGAGTTTTATTGATTATGCTGTTTCGGAAACTATTCGGTTGGCGCAATAAAGACAAGAAGGCAACCGTTACAAACAAAAAAATACCGATCGAAGATATTACAGAGTTTTACCATACTTATGAGAATATCAACTTTAATGCTTTTTATCAAAGATATCGTTTTTACAAAAAAGACGATAAGTTTATGTTCTGTCACGAGACAAGAGAAAAGCCGGGTGAATACGGACCGACAACGGAAAAGGATATTACGTCAGTCGGGACGTTTGAATTGTCGGCAGATGATTGGAATAACTTTTCGGAGTTTTTGAAAGACGGCACGGTAAGTGCAAGAAAAGATTCCGATGAAACGGGAAGCTCGGGACCGTGGACGTTCATCTATTGGAAGAACGATAAAGGGAAATATCAGGTTTTTCAATTTCCTTGTTACGATACAAGGCAAAGATTTGAAGAATTTTGCTCCGCGCTTACACGGATGGAGCGCTGACGCGAAAGAGATACGAAGATGAGCGGTTTGCTTGACCATGATTTCGATATGGAAAGTTGTGTTTGAAAAAAACAGGTGAGAAAAACGCTTGATTTTTGCGACTAAATAGTAAAATACGTTTTTGAAAGGGAAAAGTGTTATGAAAAAGTTGATTTCGGCACTTTCGTTTATTTTGCTTTTAGGCATGCTTTTCTCTTGTGGTGAAAAAATAATTGGTGATCCCATTCCATATACTTCGTATGATATCGAACAGGTAAAAAGCGATTGGAAAGAGGCGAGAGAAAGCACAGGAGACATCGGACTGAAAAAAGACCTGATCGATCCAAACAATCCGGACGAGCTTGTTATTCCGCATTTGTCGGTAGAAGGGTTTGTATTTTATAGTCTTGAAGTAAACGAATATCAGTATATTTATAGATTTGTTCGGGAAGGTACAAACGGGCCGTCTCATTCTATTTCCAAAAATGACGAAATATTTGTCCATGTTCAAAAACATAGAGCGGGAGATTCATTTCGTGTTCAATGCGAGCAAATTGAAGCCGTCAGCTATAACGGTTTGGTGGCGTATTCGAAAAATCATAACGTATGGATAAGAAACAACGACGGCGAGGCTATTTCGGTTTATTTCCCGGATGGAATTAAGATAAGCAAAGCCGCGGATTTTTATGATACGGTAACGTTTGAAAGATATACGGGCGAATAAAATTATGATATTTCCGCTAAAAAATAAAAACGGTGCGATATAGGGTTGTACCCTAAAGGACAGTTTTACCTACCGGCAGAAAAATGATCAGATCTGTAGCGGTCGAAAAGTAAAGTTTACTAACAAAATAGGACGATTTGAGTGAAATCCAAGCCGTCCTATTTACTTTTTGGGGATTTTTTGTTATAATGTAAGTGTTAGATAATCTTGAATTTGACATGGAGATGCAACTGTATGGCTTTGATAATGGAGAGGTTGATTGGATAGGATGATTAACATATTACTTGAAGGATACAACATTGATGCCCCATGGCTTTATAATGAATTAAAGAAATATATGCAACCTAATCATTCTGTCGCCGTTGTGGCATTTTCATTTAGAGATAATCGAGTAAAGTCCTTGTCGGATTGGAATGCATTGTATGATAAAAAAATTGGCAAGTTTTATAACGGAATTGTTGGTGGCTTTGCTGCCTATGGTATCCCCGAAGAAAACATTGTTTTTATTAATTATTTTACCGATACTAAGGAAAGTGCCGCACAAAAGATTAAAAATGCCGATGTCGTTTATTTCCTTGGTGGCTTGCCTGACAAAATGATGGATAGAATTAAGGAATTTGATTTGTATGATACTTTGATGCAACACAAAGGAATAGTCATGGGCTACAGTGCTGGTGCAGTTATTCAGTTAGCTGAATATCATTTGTCTCCAGACAATGATTACCCTGAATTTAATTATTATGATGGGATTCCTTATTTACGGGACTTTTATGTGGAAGTTCATTATGAGGGAACCGCCGCACAAAATGAAGCAATACAACGTGTTCTTTCAGAGCGTGGTAAAACTGTATATGCAACTGTTGCTTAAACAGGTGCAATTCTTGTAGATAATGGGAACATTAAACTGCTCGGTGATGTTAAAATGTTTATGTGAATTTGAATATTGGATGCTGATTGCTAAAGCCTCCCTTGTGTAAAGGGAGGTGGCACGCGAAGCGTGACGGAGGGATTGTAATGCAGAGAAAACATAATAAAGATATTGTTCCAACCGCAAAGATGTTAAGAAAGAATATGACAAAAGAAGAAAAACACCTTTGGTATGATTTCCTGCGCACCTATCCTATTCGTTTTTCTCGTCAAAAGGTTCTCGGAAAGTATATTGCGGATTTTTACTGTTCAGAGGCCAAGCTCGTCATAGAGCTTGACGGCTCGGGGCATTATACCGAAGAAAGAAAGCAATATGATGAAGAGAGAACAGTTTTTCTTGAAGAGTATGGTTTGACAGTTGTAAGAATACCTAATACGGAAATACATAAAAGCTTTCGGGATGTTTGCGAATATATTGATCACCTCGTAGAACAATCCCTCAGTCAGCTTCGCTGACAGCTCCCTTTACACAAGGGAGCCTTTTTTGTTCACATATGGCTTATCAAATTTCCTGACAAGCACTGCATTTGTGTCCACAAATACAAAAATACGGCTTACCTCTTTCGAGATATACCGTATTCTTGCAAAACTATCTTTTAGGGGACGACACTATCGCACCGTTTTTTGATTTGTGATAGATAACTCGTTATCTCTTTGAGAACTGAGAAGCGCGTCTTGCGGCTTTGAGACCGTATTTCTTTCTTTCTTTCATTCTCGGGTCACGAGTGAGAAGTCCCGCGTGTTTGAGCGGAGCTCTGTAAGACTCGTCAACGAGAAGGAGCGCTCTCGAAATACCGTGGCGGATAGCGCCCGCCTGACCGGAGATACCGCCGCCTACAGCTGTGCAGACAACGTCGAATTTGCCGGTTGTTTCGGTAACGCCGAAGGGCTGGTTAACGATGAGTTTAAGTGTTTCAAGACCGAAGTAATCGTCGATGTCGCGGCCGTTGATGGTAACTGTTCCTGTTCCGGGGTAGAGACGTACACGGGCGATGGATTTCTTTCTTCTGCCTGTGCCGTAGAAATAAGGTTTAGCACTTGTATACATTGTTCTTTACTCCTTTCCGATTACTCAACAACGAACTCAACGGGCTTTTGAGCCTGATGGTTGTGTTCCGGGCCTGCGTAAACTTTAAGTCTTGTAAGAGCGGTAGCGCCGAGGGTGTTCTTCGGAAGCATGCCCTTAACCGCAAGCGTCATTGCCATTTCGGGTTTTGTAGCCATGAGAGTTTTGTAGGAAGTGGATTTAAGACCGCCTATATAACCCGAGTGATGACGATAGAATTTCTGTTCAAGTTTCTTTCCCGTGAGGACTGCCTTATCGCAGTTAACAACGATAACGAATTCGCCGCAGTCAACGTTGGGCGTAAATTCGGGACGAGTCTTTCCTCTGAGAAGGTTAGCGGCGGCAACTGCTGTTTTGCCAAGGGGCTTGCCTGCCGCGTCGATTACATACCAACCGCGAGAAACGGTTTCTTTTTTTGCCATGTAAGTGGACATTATATTTCCTCCATAGTGATTTTTTGCGTGCGGATACACGCCGCATTTTTTGCAACGGTGAAATTATATCACGCGGTTTTTATATTGTCAATAGGTTTTTGCAAAAAAATCCGAAAAAATCAATTTACTATACCGAAAACTCGTTTTTTCTCGCAAAATCGCCCTCAAACGCCCCGTTTTCTTCTGCGTGATTTACAAAAAGATCACAGGGATAACGATGCTGTTTTCTCGTAAACGGTTATAAAATATTGAAAAAAAACGGCTCTCTTGTAGATATGCCGCGCATAATACTGTGAGAGAACCGTGTTTATAAGTATAAAACAAAGTTTTCGGCAAACGCTGAAATAACGTCCTTTGTGTTTTTCGTGTGCGCCGCACCAGCTCGGCTGTCTTTTTTATCTTGATATTATTCGAGCATTTCGGCATTGCGAAAATAAACATGATATTTGCGTTTTTTATAAGTCACACCGTTTTGCTTTTGTTGAGAACTTTTTTATACAGGGATAAAAATTGTTTAATTTTTAAAATCTCATATTTATCTGCTTATCAAAAGAAATAAAACTTTAAATTCTGTTTTTGTTACATCCGGTTAAATCTTTTATTACTTCTCCCGCTATTATAAGCCCCATCACCGACGGCACGAACGAAACCGAACCCGGCGTGCTGCGGCGTTTTGTGTTTGCGTCTGCGATTTCTTTTGCCGCGATGTCGTCTTGACTTGCGGGCGGTTCTTTTGAATAAACAACTTTCAGCTTTTTAATCCCGCGGCGGCGACACTCTGTTCGCATCACGCGCGCAAGCGGGCAAATTGATGTTTTGTATATGTCGGCTACCTCAAAAGCCGTCGGGTCGAGCTTGTTTCCCGCGCCCATGGCCGATATTTCAGGCACGCCCGCCTGCTGTGCTTTTTCGGCAATGGCGAGTTTGCCCGCCACCGTGTCTATTGCGTCTATAATATAGTCGTAAACACCGAAATCAAACTCATGTGCCGTTTCGGGCAGGAAGAACATGTTGAACGCGGTTACTGTGCAATTTGGATTGATCGTAGAAATGCGACGCTTGAACGCCTCCGTTTTGTATTGGCCGACGGTGTCGGTGGTGGCGATTATCTGCCTGTTTATGTTTGAAAGGTTTACAACATCGTTGTCGATAAGGTCAATCGCGCCGACACCGGCTCTGGCGAGCGCCTCAACGGCAAATCCGCCGACGCCGCCGACGCCGAACACCGCCACATGTGCGTTTTTCAGCTTTTCAACGGCTTGACGACCGAGCAAAAGTTCCGTGCGCTGATAAATCTCTTCCATAAAATTTGTGCCGCCCTTCATATTATTCAACCATTATAATATCACATTTTTATAAATAATCAACGTTTATGCGGAAAAATATATTTGCCTTTTGACCGCGGTTTTACGGCTGTGGCTGAGGTTTTCGACAGATATTTAATAAATATAATTGACTTTAACATATATATGAGGTATAATATATTTAATTGATTTTGGATAAATTGTTATTCTTTGTTTTTCCGAAAAATCGCATTGCGGCGGATAGCCTCGGAAAAATAAAAGAACGAAAATAGTGAAAGAAATTTAACGCATAAGGCTGAAAGGCGCAGTTGTTTATCAAGGAGAGAGGAAATGCTGGAAAAGCTCGCGGAAATTGAAATAAGATACGAGCAGGTGCAATCAGCGCTGGCGGATCCTGCGTGCTCGAAAGACGCGCAGAAACTGAAAGAGTTGATGAAAGAGAGCAAACGGCTTGAACCGGTGGTGGAAAAATACCGCGAATTTAAAAGCGAGCAAGCCCGTATAGATGAGGCGGAGGGGCTGCTTGGAGAGGGCGACGCGGAACTGAAAAAACTGGCGCAGGACGAAATAGGCGTGGCGCGTGAAAATATGCGTCGAATAGAAGAGGAGCTCACTGTTCTGCTTATAGAGAAAGACCCCAACGATGAAAAAAACGTTATAGTTGAAATTCGCGGAGGGGCGGGCGGCGAGGAGGCGGCGCTGTTTGCGGCGGCGCTTTATAGAATGTATTCGATGTATGCCGCGGCGCACAGGTTCAAAACCGAAGTCATCTCGGAAAATCCTACGGAGCTCGGTGGGTTTAAAGAGATAACGTTTACGGTCGAGGGGCCGGGTGCTTATTCCCGTTTTAAGTATGAATCAGGGGTTCATCGCGTTCAGCGCGTTCCGGAAACGGAATCTCAGGGGAGGATTCAAACATCTACCGCAACGGTGGCGGTGCTAACCGAGGCGGAGGATATAGAAATTGAAATAAATCCGCAGGATTTGCAGATTGAAACGTGCAAATCGAGCGGGGCGGGCGGCCAGCATATAAACAAGACGGAGTCGGCGATACGAATAATACACAAGCCGAGCGGGATAGTCGTCGAATGTCAAGAGGAGCGGAGTCAGCTTCAAAACAGAGAAAAGGCGATGAAGCTGCTGCGCGCGAAGCTATATGATATAGAAAAAACGAAGCGTGACGACAAAATATCGAGCGACAGAAAAAACCAGATAGGAACCGGAGACCGCAGCGAAAGGATAAGAACTTATAACTTTCCGCAGGGCAGGGTCACAGACCATCGCATAGGGCTGACGCTTTATTCGATAGATTCGATAATGAACGGCGACATTGACTCGATAATGGACGCTTTGCTCGCCGCTGAAACGGCAGAAAAATTAAAAGGAAGCAAGGAACAGAATTGAAAACCGAATTTATAAAAGCGGATATTTCAAAACCGCTTGACGACCAACTGACGCCGGCGGCGGAAATACTTAAACGCGGCGGGCTTGTGGCGTTTCCGACGGAAACGGTATACGGGCTCGGTGCGTGTGCGCTTGACAGTGACGCCGCAAAGAAGATATATGCGGCAAAGGGGCGCCCGTCGGATAATCCGCTGATAATCCATATCTCCCGCCCCGAGGACGCTGAAAAATATTGTTTTACAAACGAAACGTTCTATAAATTATCATCTGCATTCATGCCGGGGCCGATAACGGTTATAATGCCGAAAAAGCCTATAATTCCGGACGCTGTCACGGGAGGGCTTGACACTGTTGCCGTAAGGATCCCTTCGGATAAAGTCGCAAACAAGCTGATAGAGCTTTGCGGTTTTCCGATAGCGGCGCCGTCGGCTAATATTTCCGGAAAACCGAGCCCTACCGACGCCGACGCCGTAATGCGAGATATGAACGGACGAATAGATATGGTAATCGATGGCGGGGAATGTAACATCGGGGTGGAATCGACGATCGTCAAGCCCATATCGGACGGCGTAAAATTGCTCAGGCCCGGCGGGATAACCGTCGGAATGCTGGAAGCGGTCGTGGGAAAAGTTGAAATCGACCCGGTAATAACCGAAAAGCCGACCGACGATAGAAAGCCGGAAGCGCCGGGAATGAAATACCGTCATTATGCGCCGATAGCCAAAATGACGCTCATCTGCGGCGACGGAAAAGATTTTTTTGAGCGCGCGGCGGAGTTTATAAATAAAAAAATAAGTGAAAATGAAAATACGGGCGTGCTTTGCTCCGACGAGGCGGCGGCGAAAATAAAAGGCAAATACGTTGTGTCGCTCGGCGCGGGAAACGACCCCGCCATGCACGCGCACAGGCTTTTTAAAGCGCTTAGGAACTTTGACGATATGCCGGTCGACAGAATATATGCAATTTCCGACGGCAAAGACGAGGTCGAGCTTGCCGTATATAACAGAATGATAAAAGCGGCGGGATATGACATTATAAGCATTTAAAAAGGAGGGAGATAGTATGATAGTCGGACTTACGGGCGCGATCGGCTCCGGCAAGAGCACCGTCGCGGGTTTTTTCCGAGAGCATGGATTTGAGTGTATCGACTGCGATGCGATCTCCCACGAAATAAACGATAAAGCGGATTACGTTGCCGAAATAAGGGATGCATTCGGTGAAGAATATGTCAAAGCAGGTGCGGTAGACCGCGCGGCGCTGGCGCGAAAAGTTTTCTACGACGCGGAATCGTTGAGGACGCTTACACGCATTAGCCACAGATATATATTGCGGATAACGCTCGAAAGACTTGAACGTTTTACGGAGGAAGGGAAAGATGTGCTCATCGACGCGCCGTTGCTGTTTGAAAGCGAACTCAACAAAAAGTGCGATATAACGGTTAGCGTTACGGCGAGCAAAGAGGATAGGCTGAACCGCGCTTTGACGCGCGGCGGAATTGAAAAGGAAAACATAGTGGCAAGAATGAACAACCAACCGCCAAATGAGTTTTACAGTCAAAGAAGTGATTTTACGATAAAGAACGACGGAAACGTTGAAAAACTCAGAACGGAAACGGAAGAGTTGATACGGCTTTTGAAAGGTCGTGACGTATGAGAAAAAACGACGACCGAAAGACGCCGATACTCGTTATCGAAATAATAGCTCTTGTTATCGTGTTTGCGGCGGTGACGGCAATCGGCAGCTCCGCTTCTGTCAAAGAAATTGCGAACAAGGCGAGTTTCCCGAAAAAGTATATCGAATACGTAAGGAATTATTCACTGTTTTACGGTGTTGACGAAAACCTTGTGTTCTCAATAATCAAGGCGGAAAGCAATTTTGACCCGGACGCCGTATCTCGTGTCGGAGCAATAGGGCTGATGCAGATAATGCCATCTACATACGAGGGCGACATAAAGAACGCTCTTGGGCTCGATGTGGGTTACTATACGGCGCTAAGCGACCCGAGGACGAATATTATGTGCGGCGTATATTATTTTTCTCATTGGCTTGATTACTTCGGAAAAACGAACGCCGCCATTGCCGCGTATAACGCGGGACCGGGAACGGTGATGAGATGGCTTGACGACGACAACATGACGGACGACGACGGGGATTTGATTATAAAAAAAATCCCGTATAAGGAAACGCGCAAATATGTATCGAAGGTAAATCATTATCTTTCTCGATATAATGAAATTTACGGCGATGAAAAGACGGACACCACGGTAGTTTTAGATCGGAAAGAAGTGCTGCGGTATGCAATAGAGTACGGCAGAAAATACAAAGTCGATTATAATTTCGTTATGGCTGTGATAGAAACCGAAAGCAGTTTCCGCCCTTACGCCACGGCACCTGGTACGATAGGGCTTATGCAAATGAAGCCATCAACTTATGAGGTAGACGTTGCGGCAAATCTTGGGTTGACAGAGGGTCCGGAGGCACTCTATGACGCGAAATTCAGCGTAATGTGCGGAACATATTATTTGCATTGGCTGGATTGGCGGCTCGACGGGATTGCGACGATAGCGGCGGCATATAACGGCGGGATCGGCACTGTAAGGGGCTGGCTTGCCGATGAGGACAAGTTCCCCGACGGGCGGCTGACGGTTGACACTATCCCTGATGATTGGGTAAAGCACTACGTTGAGAAGATATTGCGTTTCTATGAAAAATCAATTGAGCTCGACGGCGAGGACATGACAAATAAATTCGAGTATTAAAAGCGATTTGAATTTTTTTCGCATTTACATACAAAAGGCGAAAACGCCGAAAATAATAACGTCAAAAAATGTTTATATAAAGGAGAAAAATGCTATGGCAGAAGAAAAAACAAAGGTAGAAGAGCTGAAAGAGAAACTCTTTTACAAGACGAAAAATGTTTTCGAGGTTGCAAGCGAGGACGAGATCAAAAAGGCGTACGATTACTGTGAGGAATATAAGGACTTTATAAACCGCGGAAAAACCGAACGCGATTTCGTAAAGAGCGCTGTCGTTATGCTCGAAAAAGAGGGTTTCAAACCGTATGAATTCGGCACGAAAGTTTCGGCGGGTGAAAAATATTATTACAACAACAGGGGCAAATCGTTGGCGGCATTTGTAATAGGCAGCGAATGCATCTGCCGCGGCGTTCATATTTCGGCGGCTCATATCGACTCACCCAGAGTAGATTTAAAACAGCACCCGCTTTATGAAGCTGACGGTATGGGTTTCTTCAAAACACATTACTACGGCGGTATCAAGAAATACCAGTGGACGACTATCCCGCTTGCGCTCCACGGTGTGATAACGAAAGCTGACGGTGAAACGATCGATATCTGCATAGGCGAGGACCCGACCGATCCGGTGTTTTATATAGACGACCTTCTTCCGCACCTTGCGGGAGATCAGATGAGAAAATCGCTCTCTGACGGTATTTCGGGCGAGCAGCTCAACCTTCTCGCCGGTTCGCGTCCTTACGCCGAAAAGACGGGCGAGGGAATAAAACTCAACATTCTCTCCATTCTCAATGAAAAATACGGCATAACAGAGGCGGATTTCATGTCAGCCGAGCTTTGCGCCGTTCCCGCAAGCCCTGCGCGCGACGTCGGCCTTGACCGTTCGCTTATCGGCGCATACGGCCATGACGATAAGGTATGTGCTTATCCGTCGCTCACGGCGCTTGTAGAGGCGAAAAACCCCGTCCACACGACGATGGCTATCCTTGCCGACAAAGAGGAGATAGGTAGCGAGGGCAACAGCGGAATGCAGTGCGCCGTTTACTTTGACATTATCGCTGACCTTGCAAAATCTTTCGGCGTGGATTATGCGGTTGTAAGAAAGAACTCAAAGTGCCTCTCCGCCGACGTTAACGCCGCGTTCGACCCGAACTTCCCCGAGGTTAACGAAAGAAGAAACGCCTGCTTTGTTAACAAAGGCGTAGTTCTTACGAAATTTACGGGTTCTCGCGGAAAATCCGGCTCAAACGACGCAAGTGCGGAATTTGTCGGCTATGTCCGCAATCTCTTTGACTCAAACGGCGTCATCTGGCAAACTTCCGAGCTCGGCAAGGTCGACTGCGGCGGCGGCGGAACGGTTGCTAAATTCATAGCGAAAGAAAACGTTGAAACCGTAGACCTCGGAGTGCCGGTAATTTCGATGCACGCACCTATTGAGGTCGTCGCAAAGACCGACGTTTACGAAACTCATAAAGCAATACTTGCATTTTTCAAAGATTGAGTATATAATATATTATATTAAGCCTTTTAAGTCCATTACAGGCAAAACCGCGCGTTTTCAGGATAAAACGGCGGGCGTTGCCTGAAAAATATAAAAAGGAGATTTATACAATGGAAAAAACAAAAATCAACAGAGTTGAGCTTAAAGAAAAAGCTAAACAGCAACTCGGGCAAAACATTTTCGGCAGCGTATGGATGTTTGCACTTCTCGCTTTGCTTATTTATGACCTCATCATCGGTTTTGCATCCGGCTTGTACGGCGTAGCTCTTCTTATCGTCGGCGGACCCATGACTTACGGCGTTTCATATCTGTTCTTAAAACAGGCTCGTGAAGGCGGCAAAATGAACATAGGCGATTTGTTCAAGGGCTTTACAAGTGATTTCGGCGGAAACTTCCTTCTCTTCCTTATGCAAACTATCTTTATTTGCCTTTGGAGTCTTCTCTTTGTCATTCCCGGAATCGTTAAGACTTACTCCTATTCAATGGCGTTCTACATCAAAAACGATCATCCCGATTATGACTGGAAGAAATGCATTGACGAAAGCAAAAAACTCATGAACGGCCACAAATGGGAACTCTTCGTTCTCGACCTCAGCTTTATCGGCTGGTACTGCGTGGGAAGCCTTGTATTCGGAGTAGGTACGCTTTGGGTTACACCTTATCATCAAATGGCTCGCACAAACTTCTATGAAGCACTCGTTGCTGCTCCCGCAGTTGAAACAACGGAAGCGTAAGTGACAAAACATAACGGAATTTAACATTTTTCAGCCGAAAGGCTAAGCATTCATAAATGACTTTTCCCCCGCAGTTAAATCCGCGGGGGAAAAGAACAAAAAATAAAAAAAGGAAGCATTATCATGGAAAACGAAAACAAGAAATATCAGTGCGGTCCATGCGGATACGTTTATGATCCGGCAGTCGGCGATCCTGACAGCGGAATTGCCCCCGGCACACCTTTTGAAGCGCTCCCGGACGACTGGTGCTGCCCGATATGCGGCGTAAGCAAGGATATGTTCGAGCCCGTTGAGGACTGAAATAAAATTACTTTATGTGTGGTTTTTCCCGCACGATTTATCACGCCTTTCACATTGCAAAGCATGACGGGCGTACAATAATAACGGAGATCGCGTTGACCTTTTTTAATTGACCGCCTGTCTCCGAAAACCGAAGATGGCTTTTGCCGATTCGCCAATAATATTTTTGAAAGGTATTTAACATGAAAAATTATTTTGATCTTAAAGGACAGGTAGCCATAGTCACCGGATGCTCTACGGGCCTCGGCGTTCAAATGGCAAAAGCTCTTGCAAATCAGGGCGCGAATATCGTCGCCGTTGCGCGCAGACAGAACCTCATCGACGAGGTAGCGGCAAAAATAAAAGCCGAATACGGCGTGGAAACGCTCGCCGTAAAATGCGACATTACCGACACCGACGCCGTAAACGCGATGGTAGACGCGGTGTTGGCAAAATTCGGCAGAGTGGATATACTCATAAACAATGCGGGAACAGGCGCCGTAGCACCGGCGGAGGATATTACCGACGAGCAGTTTTCAAACGAAATGAACATCGACCTGTTCGGATCGTTTAAGGTAGCGAGAGCCGTTGCGAAAAAGGCGATGATCCCCGCAAAATACGGCCGTATCATTAACATAGCGTCGATGTACGGTCTTGTCGGCAACAAAATAGCCGGCTCAGCTCCTTATCACGCGGCAAAAGGCGGCGTTGTCAACATGACTCGCGCTCTTGCTGCTGAATGGGGTAAATACAGCATTACGGTAAACGCAATCTGCCCCGGATATTTCTATACGGACCTTACGCGTGATACGCTCAATTCGGATTTCTTCCAGCAGAACGCGAAGACAATGATACCCGAGGAAAGATACGGCGAAGAGGGTGAACTCGACACAGCGGCGCTGTTTTTGGCTTCTCCTGCGTCGTCTTACGTCACGGGTGTAAATCTTCCCGTTGACGGCGGATACACCGCGATGTAACATATTAAATCGAAAGTTTTTTGTGCGTGTAAACGCGCAAATAATGCAGAAAATGTAAAAATATGATGAAAATCACCTTTTTTGCATAAAGATGTGATATAATGGTCTTGCGGGAAATCCGCAAGACTGTTTTATTGAATTAAAAGGAAATGAGGTTGCTCTTATGTTGGAGCTGAAAAATATTTCGTTCAACGTTGAAAGCGAAGGACAAAACAAAGAGATAATAAAAAATGTGGATCTTGTCATTCCCGACGGGAAGTTGATAGTTATTACAGGGCCGAACGGCGGCGGAAAATCGACGCTGGCGCGTCTTATAGCCGGAATAGAAATTCCCACGTCGGGGAATATCCTCTTTAACGGTGAGGACATAACCGAAAGCACCGTTACCGAGCGCGCGAGAATGGGTATCAGCTTTGCGTTCCAACAGCCGGTAAGGTTCAAGGGGATACGCGTTATCGACCTGCTTCGCTTAGCGGCAAAAAAGCAGTTGTCCGGCGCTGACGCTTGCGAATATCTTTCAGCCGTAGGTCTTTGCGCCAAAGAATATGTTGATCGCGAAGTTAACGCAAGTCTTTCCGGCGGAGAGCTTAAACGAATTGAGATAGCGACAATACTTGCAAGATCTACCGCGCTTTCAATATTCGACGAACAGGAAGCGGGAATAGATTTGTGGAGTTTTCAGAATCTTATCGACGTGTTCCGCCATATGAGAGATAACATAAAAGACGGATCCATTATTATAATTTCTCATCAAGAGCGTATTCTTGACATTGCCGATGAGATAATTGTAATAAAAGACGGAACGGTTGTTGACAATGGCACAAAAGACGAAATTCTGCCGGGACTTATCGGCACTTCGTCGGCACTTAAATGCCGCAAGCAGTGAGAAAGAAAGAGGTAGATGCGATGAAACTTGACGAGATACAAAAAAGACTTCTCAGAGAAGTGGCGGATCTGCACAAGGTTCCGGAGGGCGCATATAATATACGTTCAAACAGCACGTCGGCAGGCAGACGCTCGACTGAAAACATTGAGATAGTTTCCAAAACCGACGTCAGCGGTATTGATATTTTCATAAAGCCCAACACAAAAAACGAAAGCGTTCATATTCCGGTTGTCCTTACGGAAAGCGGCCTAAAAGAGGTCGTTTATAACGATTTTCATATAGGCGAGGGGGCTGACGTCGTTATTGTCGCGGGATGCGGCATCGACAACTGCGGAAACCAAGACTCTCAGCACGACGGAGTGCATACGTTTTACGTCGGGCGCGGAGCAAAAGTTAAATATGTCGAAAAGCATTACGGCTCGGGCGACGGCAAGGGCAAGAGAATACTTAACCCCGTAACCGAAGTTCATATGGAAGAGGATAGCACCATGGAGATGGAAATGGTGCAGATAAAGGGCGTTGACGACACCGACAGAAAGACGATAGCCGACTTAAAAGAAGGCGCGAAGCTCGTCGTAAGGGAACGTCTTATGACTCACGGTGAACAGCAGGCGATAAGCACATACACGGTGACGCTTAACGGCGATAATTCAAGTGCCGACGTCGTTTCAAGATCGGTGGCGAGAGATAATTCGTTCCAAAAATTCGACGCGAAGATCGTCGGCAACGCCGAATGCCACGGCCATACCGAATGTGATTCGATAATAATGGATAACGGAAGGATTTTGGCTGTTCCGGGACTTGAAGCCAACAACGTTGACGCATCGCTTGTTCACGAGGCGGCGATAGGCAAGATCGCCGGCGAACAGTTGATAAAGTTAATGACGCTCGGCTTGGACGAGCACGAAGCGGAAGAGCAGATAATAAACGGATTTTTACAGTAATAAAACGGCGGATATTCCGCCGTTCTTTATTTTATGTGAATTTTGTTTTTCCCACCTTTGTGGCTTTTCGTTTTTTCTTCCTTCTATTTTGTTTTTATTGTACACCACAAAAAATGATGGCAGACGCTTTTTGAGTCTACCATCATTTTTATCGCTTCACGTACAAATTTTTGCGTGCGTTTTTTTGTGTATTATCTTTTTACAGCGCCGTCAAGGTAATCTTGCTTACTGCAACTCTTCGAGTATACGCGTGCCCTTTTTATTTATCCATTTTGTCGTCACAAGGCAGAGAACGGCAAATATCACAGCGACAAACGCAATATATATCCACGCGGGAAAATCAAATATCAAGCCGAACGGCATGTATATTCCAATAATAAACATAGGCGACAGCATTCCGACAAAAGTCATAACAAATACAGGCAAGCTTTGCTTTATCGGCGTGTTGACGTTTGTCCATGTCAAATTCGGGTGTTTTAAATTCAATACAAGACCGAGATTAGCCGAGAGCATTATCGTAAAGAATACAATGGCGGGTATGGCTATAAGATTTAGTATTCCGAGTTTAAGCGATATGCAGGCGACGATGGAAAGCAGAACAGCGGGGACAGACACAACATATAACTGAGTATTGCGCTTTGCCATAAGTACCTCGGCGCTTGAAACGGGAAGTGAGCGAAGCAGCCACAGGTTTTTTCCTTCAAGTGATATTGATGGTGCCGTTATAATGTTCATCGACGAAAGGAACATTATTATAATCGCCGCGACCATCGGAACTACTGTCGTCTGCGCTTTATCGGATATTTCCGGGATATGAACGAGTATTGTCGGGGCGTAGATGATGAGTGCAACGGCCGCTATCGGCATAATGATTATGCCTAAGCCGCAGTTTAACATATAGGCGGGGCTGGACGTAAATTTTTTCAGCTCACGCATAATAAGCGCGTGACGCGCCGACTTTGCTTTATAGGCTTTTTCGACGTAAACCTTTTTCTTTTCGCCTTTGTTCGTCGTGACGATTTTCGTAAACGTGCGTGATAAAACAAGGGCTATCACCGCAGTGACAACGGCACACGCGGCGACCGTTATTATAAGCGGCACTATATCTCCTTTTCCGGCTCGACCGATGATGTAAAGCGGATAGAATGAATTGATTATATTTTCAGCCGTTTGCTCTGCGTGATCTAAAAAGTTCTGCATAGCAGATTGAAAACGGAACATAAAGACGTAATAAACACCGAAAAGCAGAACAAAAATTATGACCGTAAGTATGCTTTTGTTTTTTAGTCTTGCGGCGATAAGTGCCACGAAAAAGCCGAGAATGCACGTCAGCGCCAGCACGAGCGTGCCGAGCATGAACAGCATGACAAGGCACGAAATATATGTAAACGCTCCGGGAGTCTTTATTATGAAATATGCAAGCGAGCCGGGAATGAAAACGATAGCCTCGTAAACAAAGCCCACGGCGTATACGCTTATCATTCTGGAAAGAAGTATCTTCCACGGTTGTATCGGCATCGAGAGCAACGCCTCGTTGTCCTTTGCATTATACAGCGCTGTGTATGTGCTGAACACGCTGCCAAGCACACCGAATGAAACGGCTATCGTGCTTATTATTGCAAAAAAGAGCCAATCGAGGTTCTTTTCGACGAGCTGTGTGCCGAACATCATGGCTATTGTAAAGAACGTATAGCCCAGATAACCGAATAAGAACACAAACAGTATAATATACGGCACGGGGCTTGCTTTTTTGCCTGTTCTTGCGTTTCTTTTTGCGAACATGGCTGACAGCAGCTCGGCAAACTGTTTTTTTATAAGAGCTTTAAGCATTGTCAGCCCTCCAATTCAAGAAATACCGATTCGAGCGATTCATCACCTTTGACTTCGTCCATTGTTCCCGA
This sequence comes from Clostridia bacterium, assembly GCA_017446155.1. GTDB lineage: Bacteria > Bacillota > Clostridia > Oscillospirales > CAG-272 > CAG-841. The sequence goes on from JAFSRI010000053.1 coordinate 158,074, forward strand.
GCGGATGAGTTTTCCGCCCTTGATTATCGCCACTTTGTCGCAGAGTTTTTCAGCCACGTCAAGAACGTGGGTAGAGAAGAATATCGCGCCGCCATCGTCGCATATCTGTCGCATAATGCCTTTCAGCAGGTGCGCGGCTTTCGGGTCGAGTCCGACGAACGGTTCGTCGAGAAGCACAAGTTTCGGCTTGTGAATAAGCGCGGAAATGACGGCGAGTTTTTGCTTCATGCCGTGTGAATATGACGAGATCGGCTGGGCGAGGTCTTTTTCAATCTCAAACGCGTCGGCATATTTGTGAATAAGCTCGCGGCGCTCCTCCGACGACACGCCGAATATATCGGAGATAAAATTCAGATATTTTATACCCGTCATAAAGTCGTACAAATCGGGATTGTCGGGAATATACGCCATACGTTTTTTACATTCTATGGGATTGGCTTTTACGGATATTCCGTCGACTGAAATTTCTCCCTCGTCGAAGTTGAGTATTCCCGCAACGCTTTTGAGCGTCGTCGTTTTTCCGGCGCCGTTGTGACCGATAAAACCGTATATTTCTCCGCTTCTGATTTCAAGCGAGAGGTCGTCTACGGCTTTTTTATCGCCGTATTTCTTTGTAAGATGTTCGATTTTAAGCATTCAAAATACCTCGTTTAGCTTTCGTTTTTATGGTGAACGTCTTTGTCGCAAATTCCTTTTTTCAGACAATGCGGACATTTCAGATACGCTTGGTCAAATGCTTTTCGTTCCTGAAACATCAACTTATACCACTTCGTGTAAAAACTCTTACGACAAAAGCGGCAGACGAACTTTTCACGCGCCATGTGCGATGAGTTGACGATGAGAACCGTAAGTTCCGCCGCAATAATAAGTATTGCCGCGGGAATAAATATAGCCCAAAACAATTCTTTGCGATCCTCCTTAGCTCAAATAGAGCGTTCGACGTCCGCTTTTCGCATCATGCGTCATCTTCTGCGAATATTATATCACTCATATATAAATATGTCAATCAACCGGAGGTTGAAAACGAACAATACGTCGATAAAACATGGCGGCGTTATTAAAACTGGAAATGTTTTTCCTTTCCGCCATATCGACAATGCCGGAATAATATCGGCGACAGGGGCGGTGTATTAAAAAAAGCGGAAAGCGGAGCTTTTCAAAAAGTCAAATACAACTTTTGAATGATCCGTTTCCGCAATATATCACAGCTGTCGTCGCAGCTTTTCAAATATCTTCTTTTCCTCGCGTGAAATTTTCACTTGCGTAAGTCCGAGTATTTTTGCCGTTTGCTGTTGAGAAAGGTCCTTGAAAAATCGCAGTGTAATTATTTTTTGCTCGGTTTCATCAAGTTTGCTGACGGCTTGCATAAGCGCCAGCTTGTCGGTTGTTTTGTCAATTTCGTTTTCATCGGATGAAATAAAGTTTTCGAGCGTCGCACTGTCGTCGTCACTGTTGCCTATCGTTTCTTGAAGCGAGAAAACGGGACACACCGCATCAAGGGCATAAGCGACATCCTCAGGGGAAAGAGAGCATATTTCAGCCAGCTCCGACAGCTTCGGCTCACGGTGATTTTGCGAGATGAAAAGCTCTTTTTCGTGCATAATCACCGTACCTCTTCGCCGAATTTCTCGGCTGACTTTTATCATTCCGTCGTCGCGTAAAAAGCGGCGTATCTCACCGATTATAAGCGGAACGGCATAAGTTGAGAACACCGTGCCGTAGGAAAGATCAAAACTGCGCGCCGCTTTCAGCATTCCTATCGTTCCTATTTGAATTAAATCTTCATACTCGGCGCCGCGACCGATAAATCTCCGCGCAATGTTTTTTACCAGCCCCATGTTTTGCGTTATGAGCTTTTCCATTGAGCCCTCATCGCCCGCCTGCGCGCTTTTGATCAGTTCCAGATTTTCATCCTGCGTTTCACGTATAGTCATCTCCGTCATATCCCACCTCTTGTTCGACGGGAAGCTTTTTCCCGCGTTATGTACGGTCGTTTAAGCGACGTGTCAGCGTTACTTTTGTGCCGCGTCCGACGTGAGAGATGACTGTGAGTTTATCTGAAAAACTTTCCATTATTGAAAACCCCATTCCGCATCTGTCCTCGCCGGGGAGTGTGGTGAAAAGAGGTTTGCGTGCTTGCTCGACGTCGGCAATTCCACAGCCGTTGTCGGAAATGACGATTTTCACGCTTCTGTCGGAATACGCTTTTGCGCCGAGGGTGATTATACCGTCGCCGTTTCTATACGCGTGAACGATGCAGTTAGTCACCGCCTCCGACACGGCGCACCTCATGTCTGCCAGCTCCTCCGCGTCCGGGTCGAGAGGGAGGAGAAACCCCGTTATGATGCTTCGTGCAAGTGCCTCGTTCTGTGATTTTGAGGCAAATCGACAAGTTACATGGTTTATCTGTTGCTTTTTCATTTTTTGACCTCCTCTTTTATCGTCATCATTTTGTCAATCCCGGTCATCGTTATAAGTTTCTTTGTCCGTTTAGACGGATTAGATATTACGACCTGAGTTCCGAGCTCACGCGCCTTTTCATATCTGCCGAGTATAAGCCCCAGCCCTGAACTGTCGATAAACTCAACGCCGGACAAGTCTAAATTAAGTACTGTCGGCATTGCGCGGTAAAGGTTTTCGTCGATCGTCTCTCTCACCTCGCTTACACCGTGATGATCCATATCTCCCGACAGCTTTGCGGTGAGAACTCCCTCCGAAAGCGTTATTTTTAAAGCGTCCATAATGTTTTCCGTCCTTTTTTATTTATATAATGATAATATCACCCGACAGGCGAAAAAAATGTCAAAATAAGTAGCGGCGGAAAAAATAAAAAAAGACGTCTTTCGACGTCTTTTGTAATTTTATTTGCTGCTTAGTTGCCGGCTTGCTTTAGCGCGAGGGAAGCGAGAAGATCATAGAAGTTTTCACTTCCGATATATGTTTCGGGAAGTTTGCCGTCCCATGCGAGAACGTAATAGTAAACGAGCAAATGTTCAAGATCTTCGTCGGTGAGCTCACCTTCATTTTTTCTGAATATATCTCTCACCTGTCCTATTACGGCCGCGTCTTTCTGTCCGGCATATTCGGCGGCGTCGGCTTGTATTTTTTGAACGTCGAGGTCGGCTTTTGCGGCTATAACCGCAACGTTTGCCGCCGCCTCTGCGTCAATCGATGCACGCTTTGCCGCGGCTTCCGCTTCCATTGTTTTTTGATTTTGCTCGATCTGCGCCTGTTTCGCTCTCTGTTCCGCTACCTGTTTTGCCTCAACCGCATCGGTAAATGCGTCAGAGAAGTCAAGGTTTTCAAGAGATGTGTCGAGCACTTCTACATGATATGCTTCGAGTTTTTCCGTCAAAATGTTTCTGATCTCAGTTGACAGCTCCGCGCGGTTCGAGAGAAGCTCCTCGGCGGTGTATTTTGCCATAACGCCCTTTACCGCTTCCTGAACTCTCGGTTCGATTACCGTTTCATAGTAATTCGAGCCTATCGTTTTATATATAGTCTGCGCGTTTGATTTCTGTATTTGGTAGTTGAGCGTGTATATTACGCTGACTTCCTGAATGTCGGATGAGAAGCATGAAAGATCTATGCGCTTTTTCTGGTTGCGGTTATCCATGTTTATAACTTCCATCCAAGGGGCGACAAAATGAACACCCGCTTCATATGTATACTCTTGAACGTTGCCGAACGACGTTACGATTCCCGTGTGTCCGGTAGGTACTGTGCGAACGCAGCTGACTGCAACTACAATCGCTCCGACGACAAAGCAAGCCGCCGCTACTATCGTCAATACCTGTTTCTTTGAAGTTTTGTTCTTTGTTATAATCGCAATAACTCCGGCGAGAACGATTATAAGTCCGAAAATAAATAATCCTATCATTGATATTCCTCCGTTTTTTTATCATTAAAACCGAGCAACGGTTTTAAGATGTCTTTATGTATATATTATATCTTTATCTCAGGTGACAGTCAATAGAGCAAAAGTTGAATTTAATGAATTTTTTATAAAATTTAATTATGCGGCAAAAGCAGTTGATCATAATCAAAATCTTTTTGCAAATAAATGAAATGAAATATTTTTTATAATTAAAAAATCACATTTTGAATACTTGGTAATGCGTTTTTTGAAGAACGCAGTGACAAAGCTGCGTTTTATGTTGAAAGAAAAAGCATAAAAACAGCGATTTTTCATTCAGAGCATATAAACGGCAGTGCCATAAACGAAAAATCGCTGTTTGTTATTTTGTTTTAAAATGTGGATTATTGTTGATTTTCCCGATTTTGTTTTTCGGCTTTTTTCTTGCGGTTTCTCTTTGTCACGAATACGACAACCATCGCGACTATTCCGAGCGCGAGCGCGAAGGGAAGTATCCAAATGAAAACGATGAGTATTTCACCGAGGACGTTGCCGAATACGACGAATGTGTTTGAAATCGAATGCAACAGACGTGAGCCGAATGTATCCTCGTCTTGTACCTCGGTATATTCTACAACTTCCGAAAGGTTGACGGTAACGTATGAATGATCTACCGCGCTGTCATAATATTTTATTCTGTAATTGATGTTGTTTATCTCGCTGCGAATGCTTGCGAGTTTGTCCTCGAGCTTTATCAAGGTGTTGAGGTCATTCGCTTTTTCTATCATCGAAAGCACGCGTTCCTCTTGAAGCGCGAGTGATTCAAGTTGAGATTTGAGCGAATAGTATGACTCGGTCACATCCTCGGTGTTGAGTGTGGATGATGTGACGTTGCCTACCGTTTTGACCTCAGAGGCGAATGCGTCTACACTGCCGCTCGGTATTCTTATCTGGAACGCGCCGTAACGTGTGTCGGCATATGTGCTCTTCCTTATCGATTCGCTTGACGACGAGAAATATCCGCCATAGCGTGCGACGAGCGTTTCAAGTGTTGACTTCGCCTTATCGTATTCGAGCGATTCTATGACAAACGAATACTTTTTTATGAGCTTTTGTGAAACGCTTTCGTCAACGGGAGATTCAACCGGTGTTTTCGTGAACTCATCGCTTATTTGAGCCGACGTTTTGTTTGCATATTCCGAATAGCTGATCACGCCGTCGGCGTCATATCTAATGCCCTGCGCGCGATTGAGTTCTTCACTTGCTTGCTTTGCTCCGCACGAGCAGAGCGCAAGTATGATAAATGTTAAAACCAATACAATGGCAAATGTTTTTTTCATTGTTTTTTCCACCTTTCGATAATATTACTTTGAAACAAAACGACAAGTATAATTTACATATACATCATATCACATAAAATGACTTTTGTCAATATATGTTCTGTGCATTTGAAAAATACTTGCCGTTTTGGCATTTCTATTAAGTTAGTCGATGAAGCGCGCCGATTTTCTCACTTGTTTTCGTATTTTTTAAGTGAATCTCTTACAGCCTGCAACTTTTCGACATAGCCAATGCGTTTTGTGCGTTCAGCTTCAACTACCGCCGCGGGAGCTTTTGCAACAAACCCTTCGTTTGAAAGTTTGCCGTCGATGCGGCTTATTTCGCCTTCGAGTTTCTTTTCCTCCGCATGCAATCTTGCAATTTCCGCTTCCGTGTCTACCATATCGGCAAGCGGGATGAAGATCTTCGCTTTTTCGGAAACGATCTGAACGGCTGTATCGTCGCTGAACTCATCGGGATATTCAACGCCTGACGCACTTGCGAGTTTGACGAATATCGGCGTTGAGGTTTCGTTGAATACGTCTTTCTCGGTCGAAACTATATAGAGCTTTGCCGTTCTCTTCGGCGGAACGTTCATCTCGGCTCTGCGCGCTCTTATTGCGCTTATGGCGGAGATGAGAAGCTGCATTTTTATGGTTTCCGCAGGGAATGACAGCGCGTCGTTCTTCTTGGGGTAAGGAGTGATCACGATGCTTTCGCCGTCGTGCGGCAGCTGCTGCCAAATTGTTTCTGTTATGAACGGCATGAACGGGTGGAGCAACTCCATAAGTGTGCGAAGAACATAAGCGAGTACTCTGCACGCGTTTTCGTGATCTTTTGTGTCTTTTTCAAACAAGCGCGGTTTTATTATTTCCACATACCAATCGCAGAACGTGCCCCAGAAGAAATCATACAGTTTTCCGAGCGCAATTCCAAGCTCGTATTTGTCGAGGTTGTCAACAACTTCGCCTACAAGGTCGTTTGTCAGCGTAAGTATCCACTTGTCTTCAAGCGCAAGCTCGTTTGCTTGTGGCAGGGCGGTGTCGGTAAGCTCTTCCGGAATGTTCATCAGCGCGAATCTTGCCGCGTTCCAAATTTTGTTTGTGAAGTTTCTCGCCGCCTCGATCTTCTCGTCAGAGAAGCGCATATCGTTGCCGGGGGAGTTTCCTGTAAGCAAGGCAAAACGGAGTGCGTCAGCGCCGCATTTGTCGATAATTTCAAGCGGATCTATTCCGTTGCCGAGCGATTTTGACATTTTGCGCCCTTGTGCGTCGCGCACAAGACCGTGTATCATTACGTGCGAGAACGGCTTTTCGCCTTTGCAGTACATACCCATTGTTATCATTCTGGAAACCCAGAACGTGATAATGTCATAGCCCGTTATAAGAACAGATGTGGGATAGAAATAGTCGAGGTCTTCTGTCTTGTTCGGCCAACCGAGTGTTGAGAACGGCCAAAGGGCAGATGAAAACCAAGTGTCGAGCACGTCCTCATCCTGACGGATGTGCTTGCCGCCGCATTTGGGGCATGTGTGAACGTCGGTCTCCGACACGACCATCTCGCCGCAATCGTCGCAGTAGTAAGCGGGGATTCTGTGCCCCCACCAGAGCTGACGTGAAATACACCAGTCGTGGATGCCTTTCATCCAGTTCATATAGATTTTTGAGAATCTGTCGGGGATGAAGTCTATATCGCCGCTTTCAACGACCTCGATCGCCTTTTCCGCAAGCGAACCCATTTTTACAAACCACTGTCTTGACGCTATCGGCTCTACAACCGTTCCGCAACGGCAGCAGTGACCTACCGCATGCGTGTATTTTTCAACTTTAACAAGGTAACCGCCCGCTTCAAGATCGGCTACGAGCTGTTTTCTCGCCTCATATCTGTCAAGACCGGCATATTTGCCGCCCTCTTCCGTTATCTTGCCTTTGCTGTTGATAACTATTATGTTGTCAAGACCGTGCCTTGCGCCAACCTCAAAGTCGTTGGGGTCGTGCGCGGGAGTTATTTTAACCGCCCCGGTGCCGAAATCTTTTTCAACGTATTCGTCGGCGATGACAGGTATCTCGCGACCGACGATGGGAAGAATGAGTTTTTTGCCGATGACGTTTTTATATCTTTCGTCATCGGGATTTACCGCGACGGCTGTGTCGCCGAGCATCGTTTCCGGACGTGTGGTGGCGACGATAATTTCTCCCGTGCCGTCCGCGAACGGATAACGTATATGCCAGAACGCGCCTTCTTTGTCGCTGTGCTCAACCTCGGCGTCGGAAAGCGCCGTTTCACAGCGAGGGCAAATATTGCTTATTCTGAATCCGCGATATATAAGCCCCTCATTATAAAGCGAAACAAACACTTTTTTAACGGCTGCCGAAAGGTTTTCATCCATCGTAAAGCGCAGACGTGACCAGTCGCACGACGAGCCAAGCGCCTTTATCTGCTCACAAATTCTGTTGCCGTATTTGTTTTTCCAATCCCAGACGAGCTCCGTGAATTTTTCGCGGCCGAGGTCGTAGCGGGAAAGTCCTTTTTCTTTGCGGAGCATTTCCTCAACTTTTATCTGGGTGGCGATGCCGGCGTGGTCTGTGCCGGGTACCCAAAGTGTGCAGAAGCCCTGCATGCGTTTGAATCTTATTATCGTATCCTGCATCGATTCGTCGAGAGCATGCCCCATATGAAGCTGACCGGTTACGTTCGGTGGCGGGATAACGATTGTAAAATGTTCTTTTGATTTATCGGGGGCGGGAGTAAAATATCCCTTGTCGCACCACTTTTGGTAAAGCGGGGCCTCGATCTCTTTCGGATCGTATGTTTTTGAAAGTTCTCTTGCCATGATTTTTATATCCTCATTTTATAATTTTTCCTGATAGACGTATTTTTCGGGGACTTGCACAGCGTCTTTCGTCAAAAGACACTCGCTTCCCCTCGGGACAATAAACGGCATCGCCCCCGGAATTATTTCTATGTCAAATTCGTCATAGTCTTCTATTTCTCCGTCAAAGCAAACGCCGACGGGCTCGTCCGCCTTGAAGTGGATCTTTTTGCATTTGCGATAGTTAACAACATCTATCTTCTTTTCAGGGTCGGCGTGCAGACCGGCTTTGTATTTTCCGACAAGCGACAAGAACTGTCCACGCGAAACTTTATCTACCGAGCAAGCGTCGATGAGTCCGTCATCAATGCTTGCATACGGTGCCGCCTTGTATCCGCCGCCGTATATTGAACCGTTCCCGAATGCGACGAGGGTAAATGTTTTGTCGAGCGGCTCATCTCCGTCATATGAAATGCAGTAGCGCCGGCCGAACTTGCCGAAGAACGATTTTACAACGCCCAGCGTATATGCAATTTTGTTTGGAACGTTTATCTTTTGCCTTATTTTCTTCATTTCGGCGACGACGTTGCAGTCTAGCCCGATGTTAAGGACGTTTAAGCAAACTTTTTTGCCGAATTTTATTATGTCGATCACTTTCGGCTTGCCGCAAAGCTGAGCTTCAATGTCAGAAAAAATTTCGTTGTTTGAAAACGATTTGATAAAGTCGTTTCCCGTGCCTGCCGGAATAGCGCCGAGCGAGGCGTTGCCGCACCCTACAATACCGTTTGCAACTTCATTAAGCGTTCCGTCGCCGCCGCAAGCGTAAAACCTCACCGGAGTATCTTTGCTTTCCTCGCTTTTGCGCCTGACATATTCGATGGCGTCGCCTTTCTTTGTTGTGATATGTATTTCATATTTCTCGCAGAGTCGTTCGCACACCTCTTTGATTCTTTCAATAAGTGCCGCTTTACCGCCGCCTTTGCCGGCCGTTGGGTTGACGACAAAACAATTCATTGCTCCGTTCATAAAAAAATTTCCTTTTAATGTATTTGCATAACGATAGTATACCAACAAATTAAACTTGTGTCAATAATTTTTGCCCATAAAAGAAAACATAAATCCTCATTTTCTATTTGTTTTTGGCGGCTTTTTGTCAACATAATAAAAATTGTTTGTCGGACAAGAAAACAATACTCGCGTTTTCTATTGAAAAAATATTGAAAATGTTATATAATGTCATACGAATTTAAACGTTTGGGAGATTTTAATGAAAAAGTTTTTAAGCATTCTGTTTGTCGCAATAATTCTCATTCTGTCGCTTACGTTGACCGTCGCAGCGGCGGAAACGGGAGTTTACGATCCCGCCGGCGACACGCCGGAAGGGAAGCGAGTCCGCGTTATATTGATCGTCGTAGTTTCGGCGATAGCCGTAGTGCTTACGGCGTTTACCATAATTAAAAATTTCAGAGAATCAAAATGAAAAACGGGCGCGTCTGCGGCGCCCGTTTTTTGTCGCCGTTTTGTCTTTGGCATATAATGACCGTGAGGGGATAGTGATTTATTCCCGTTAATCAAGACAAAGGTGATTTTAATGAAAGATGTTTTTTTGTATACCGCGCTCGGCTCTGGATTTATGTTGCTTATGACGTCGCTCGGCGCGTGCGTGACACTGTTTTTTAAAAAAGAATTAAACGGAGCGTTTCAGCGGGCGCTTATCGGTTTTTCTGCCGGGGTGATGATCGCCGCGTCGGTATGGAGTATGATAATACCGTCTATCGACGGAGGAGAGCAGGGAGTTATACCTGCCGCAGCGGGGATATTTCTCGGTGCGGGATTTATCATGGCGACGGACGCCGTTATATCGAGGTATGCTTTTTCCGAGAACGGAAAACTTACCGACGCGGGCAAGCGAAACACACTGCTTATAACAGCTGTGACGCTCCACAACATACCGGAGGGGATGGCTGTCGGGCTGTTGTTTGCGCTCGGTGCGGCGGAGGACGATTTTACAGCTGCCATAGCGCTTGCCATATGCATCGGGATACAGAATTTTCCAGAGGGAGCCGCAATTTCCTTGCCGATGAGAAAAAACGGCGTCAGCTCGAAAAAAGCGGCGGCGTGGGGAATGCTCAGCGGAACGGTTGAGCCTCCGTCGGCACTGTTGGCTGTTGCCGCGGCGAGTTTTTTCGGCGGTATAATGCCGTGGCTTCTCGGTTTCGCGGCGGGAGCTATGATTTACGTTTCGTTTCAGGAACTTATTCCCGAATCGCACGGCGAGGACAAATGGGGCACGAGCGGCGCGATATTGGGATTTATACTTATGATGACGCTCGATGTGGCGCTCGGATAAAATGATTACGTCGGCTTTTAATGCAAAGCCGGCGTTTTTTCTCAGATAAGGGCTTAAAAGACTTGTCCGTAATTATTTGAGATTATTTTAAAAACCGATTGACAAATCGGAGATGATGTGCTAATATATGAACGGAAATTCATATGAGCGATCATTCATTTGAGGTATTGCTTACTGATATCGTGAAAGGAGAAAAACATGGCGCATCACGACCACACCCCGATTTTGAGGGAAGTACAGCACGATTTGCCGAGCGACGAGCTGCTATGCGATCTTTCCGACTTGTTTAAGATATTCGGAGATACGACGCGGATAAAGATACTCTATGCGCTGTTTGAATCGGAGCTGTGCGTTTGTGCGATCGCGGAACTGCTGAAAATGGAGCAATCGGCAATATCGCATCAGCTGAAAGTGCTGAAAAACAACAAGCTCGTCGGTTGCAGACGAGAGGGAAAGACGGTTTATTATTTTCTGCTTGACGATCACGTAAGGTCGATCATCGGGCAGGGATATGAGCATTTGACAGAGGACGAAGGAGAGCACACAAAATGAACGAAGAAAAGGCAGTTGAAAAAGAAGAAGAGGAAGAAGGACCGTTCAGACCGGCTCGGCTGATTATTTCGGGAATAATATTCGTCGTGGGAATGGCGCTGAAACTTTTCGGCAATATCTCGCAAACGTGGATACTTGCCGTGATATTCGGCGTGGCGTACATAATCATAGGTTTCGACGTGTTGTGGGGAGCGGTGAAAAACATAATCCACGGCGAGCTTTTCGACGAATGCTTCCTTATGGCTTTGGCAACGATAGGCGCGTGGGCGATCGGTGAATTTGCCGAAGCGGCGGCTGTGATGTTGTTTTATCAGCTCGGCGAATTTGTGTGTGATTCGGCGGTTGATAAGAGCAGATATTTGATAGCCGATTTGATGGAGCTTCAACCCGAATATGCAAGAGTGCTCTATGACGGAAAAGAAGTATGCGTCGATCCGAAAGAAGTAAACGTAGGCGATGTGATTGCGGTTTATCCCGGCGAAAAGATACCGCTTGACGGCGTTGTTGAAGAAGGTGAAACGCGTGTTGACAGCTCCGCGCTAACAGGTGAATCGCGCCCGGCCGGTAAGAGCGTCGGCGACGAGGTGCTCAGCGGTACGGTAAACCTTTATGCCGTGATAAAGGTGAGGGTGACGAGCGTCTACGACGAAAGTACCGTTGCGCGCGTGCTTTCACTTATTGAAAATTCATCCGAGAAAAAGGCGAAAACCGAAAAATTCATCACGAAATTTTCAAAAATATATACCCCTTGCGTAATTGCGGGCGCGGTGCTTCTTTGCCTTGTTCCTACGCTCATTTTTAAAGGCGATTTCAAAGAGTGGCTTTATCGCGCGCTTGAATTTCTTGTCGTTTCGTGCCCGTGTGCAATAGTCGTTTCCGTTCCGCTGTCGTTCTTCGGCGGGATAGGGGCGGCGTCGAGAAACGGCGTACTCATAAAAGGTGCAAACTACATAGAGGCACTCGCAAAAGCGGAAACGGTCGTTTTCGACAAAACGGGAACGCTGACAAAGGGAACGTTTGAGGTTTCTTCGATTGAAACTGACGGCACAGACAAAGACGCGCTTCTTGAAATTGCCGCGTATGCGGAGAGTTTTTCCGACCATCCCATAGGTCAGTCTATCGTCGCCTCTTATGGCAAAGAGATAGACAAATCCCGTGTGACAAACGGCAAAACGATAGCCGGCAAGGGAATTTACGCCGAAGTTGACGGCCGCGCGGTATATGTTGGCGGAGAGAAACTTTTAATTGATCTCGGGGTGAAAATTCCGGACGGCGGCGACGTTTCAAGTGTGGCGTATGTCGTGGCGGATGGAAAATATATAGGAAAGATAGTTGTTTCCGACACTATAAAAGATGATTCGGCGGCGGCGATAGCCGAGATGAGAAAACTCGGCGTGAAGAAAACCGTAATGCTGACCGGCGACAGCAGAAACATTGCCGATTCCGTGGGACGGCAGCTCAATATAGACGAAGTCAAAGCGGAACTTTTGCCTGACGAAAAGGTGAAAGAGGTCGAGCGATTGCTCGAAGAAAAGAGCAAGGACGCAAGCGTCGTTTTCGTTGGCGACGGTATAAACGACGCGCCGGTTATCATGCGCGCTGACGTAGGAGTAGCGATGGGCGCGCTCGGAAGCGCCGCGGCAATAGAGGCGGCAGACGTAGTACTTACCGACGACGACCCGATGAAGCTCGCGGGGGCTATAAAGACCGCTAAGAAAACGCTGAAAATAGCAAAAGAAAACATTTTTGCCGCGATAGGCGTAAAGATACTTATACTTATTCTCAGCGCATTGGGCATAGCAAATATGTGGATAGCGATCTTCGGCGACGTGGGCGTTCTTATACTTGCAGTTCTTAATGCTTTGCGGGCACTTAAAAAATAATAAGCATAAACTCTCTCTACACGGTAATGTGTCGAGAGAGTTTTTTTGTCCTACATCATTGACAAATGTACATACAGAATATTCTTTTGTTGTGATTTCATGCGGACAATGTCGCTTGTTTTGCGGTATAATATTCATTGAGTGATTGAGTCATGTCTGATGTGTTTGGGTTAGGGGCAATTCTATTCTACCGGTTCTCAATCACTTTTTCTATTCTTTTTTATTCTTCGGTTTCACATCTATTTGTAAACTAACAAATTTAAAAATATTATTTATAAAATAACACTTGATTTATAACTTAAAATGTAGTAATATTTATCGGAATAATTTATGAAAAGGCAAAAAAATGGCAAAAAGAAGATATGAAATTGATATGACAAGCGGACCGCTTGCGGGAAAGATACTTTCGTTTGCGATGCCGCTTATGCTGACGGGTATATTGCAGTTGCTGTATAACGCCGCTGACATGATAGTGGTGGGCAACTTTGGCAGCAAAACGTCGCTCGCTGCAGTGGGCTCGACAGGGGCGCTTATAAATTTGATCGTAAACGTGTTTATGGGGTTGTCTGTCGGTGCAAGTGTGGTTGTTGCAAAGGCAATAGGCTCGGGCGACACCGAAAAGGCGTCGCGTGCGACTCACACGGCTGTGTTTATCAGCTTGATAAGCGGAGTGGGCGTTGGTGTGTTCGGAGTTTTGATGGCGAGAACGCTGCTTACATGGATGGGTTCCCCTGACGACGTAATAGAACTGTCCACGCTGTACGTGAAAATCTATTTTGCCGGTCTTCCGGCGACAATGCTTTATAACTTCGGCGCGGCGATACTCCGCGCTATGGGAGATACGAAACGGCCGCTTTATTTCCTGTCACTTTCAGGCATAATCAACGTGGGGCTCAACCTACTGCTCGTTATCGTTTTCAAACTCGACGTTGCGGGCGTTGCGATAGCTACGGTGGCTTCTACGACTGTGTCTGCGGTGCTTGTTACGGTGTGTTTGGCAAAGACGGACGGCTGTTGTAAGTTGTATTTCAGAAAACTGAAAATCAGTAAGAACGAACTATGGGAAATCGCGAAAGTCGGACTCCCGGCGGGAATACAAGGCTCTATATTCTCTATATCAAACGTTCTTATACAGTCGTCGGTAAACTCGTTCGGTTCGATGACAATGTCCGGAAACGCCGCTGCCGCGAACCTTGAAGGGTTCGTATGGACGGCGATGAACTCGATCTATCAGGCGGCGCTGACGTTCACGGGGCAAAATATGGGCGCAGGCAAATATAAGCGTGTGCGCGCCGTTTGCGCATGGTGTCTTATAATCGTTTGCGCGATAGGAATTTTAAGCGGAATGTTTGTGTTCCTGTTCCGAAACACTTTGATCGGCATCTATGACAGCGACCCCGATATAATTGCCGAAGGAGCCAAGCGCACAGCGGTGATAGCAGTGACGTATGCCATCTGCGGCGCGATGGACGTAATGGTTGGAATGATGCGCGGAATGGGCAAGTCGATAGTTCCTATGATAGTTAGCATTTTCGGCGTGTGCGGAATAAGAATTATTTGGATATATACGGTTTTTGCACAGTTTCATTCACTTTTCTGGCTTTACTATTCATATCCTATTTCATGGGTGGTGACGTTGTTTGTGCACATCTTGTGCTTTGAAATAATGAAACGCAAACTTCCGAAAGAGGATATACCGACAAAAGAAAACGCCCGGAGCGCACAATAAAATAAAAAATACGGAGGAACAAATATGAAAGCGATAATCGAAATGGAAAACGGCAAAAAAATGACGGCGGACCTTTACCCCGATGTAGCGCCTATAACAGTTGAAAACTTTGTAAAACTCGCAAAACAGGGCTTTTACAACGGACTGATTTTTCACAGAGTGATAAAAGGCTTTATGATTCAGGGCGGAGATCCGACCGGTACAGGTATGGGCGGCCCCGGCTGGAAGATTAAAGGCGAATTTTCAGCTAATGGCGTAAAGAACGACTTGCGCCATACGAGAGGAGTGCTTTCCATGGCGAGAAGCAGCATGCCCGACTCGGCAGGTTCTCAATTCTTTATAATGCACAAGGATGCACCTCATCTCGACGGTCAGTATGCGGCGTTTGGCAAACTGACGGACGGATTTGAAACGCTTGACGAGATTGCGACGGTCAAAACCGATTATTACGACAGACCTTTGACCGAGCAGAAGATAAAGAGCGTCATAATAGCAGAAGAATAAAAAGCAGAAGATCCGCCGTCACAACGGCGGATCTTCATCATGATACGGCAAAAATGACAGCGTCTGATTTTCAAGCACGACGGCGACGCTCTCCCAAAAAATCTTAGGCTTTGAGATTTTAATTTTATCACCTTAAAATAATGAATCGGCGGATCATCTCGGGCAAAAATTCCGGCATATTTTATAAAAAAATATGGTATTTTCTTTTGATATATGATATAATAAAATGTAATATTATTTCCGTTCGCGGAGGGAAAAATGAATAATCAAACAGTTGTGATACTTGACTTCGGCGGTCAATATAAGGAGCTCATCGCAAGGCGGGTAAGAGAATGCGGCGTCTATTCGGTGATCGTTCCGTTTGACACGCCGACAGAAAAAATAAATGAGATGAACCCGTGCGGCATAATCTTTACGGGCGGTCCGAACAGCGCGTATGACGCTGAGTCGCCGAAATGTGACGAAAGATTGTTTAACCTCGGCGTGCCAATACTCGGCATATGCTACGGCGCGCAACTTATCGCATTTATGCTTGGGGGCAAGGTCATTCCGTGCAAAAAAAGCGAATATGGCATAACCGATTGCACGGTTGATACAAACAGCGTCCTCTTCCGCGGACTTGAAAGCAAGCAGCGGGTACTTATGAGCCACACGGACATGATCTCCGTATTGCCGCAAGGATTTGACAACATTGCCGCAACCGCAATCTGTCCATGTGCCGCGTTTGAAAACGGCAAAAGAAAAATTTACGGTGTGCAGTTTCATCCGGAAGTCGAACATTCGGAAAACGGCACGGAAATGATAAGAAAATTCCTGTTTGACGTTTGCGGCGCCGTTGGCGATTATTCCATGGAAAACTACCTTGAAGAGCAAATTGACGCCGTGAGAAAACAGGTTGGCAAAAAGAGAATACTGCTCGGTCTTTCGGGCGGGGCGGATTCATCCGTTTGCGCGGCTCTGCTTTCTCGCGCGGTGCCCGGGCAGGTCGTATGCGTTTATATCGACCACGGCTTTATGCGCAAAGGGGAGAGCGAGGCGATAAAAACGATTTTCGGCGCGCGTGATCTCGACCTTGTTTTAGTTGACGCAAGTGAAATTTTCCTTTCAAAACTAAGCGGTGTTACAGATCCTGAAAAAAAGAGAAAAATAATCGGCACGGAATTTGCAAGGGCTTTCGAGCGCGAATCGAGCAAGCTCGGAAAGCCGGAATTTCTGGCACAGGGAACGATCTATCCCGACGTCGTAGAGTCGGGCAAGAATAAGTCGGCTGTGATAAAGAGCCATCACAACGTCGGCGGACTGCCGGAGGATCTCGGATTTGAAGGAGTTGTCGAGCCGCTGAGGTACTTGTTCAAAGACGAGGTGAGGAAAATAGGGAAACTGCTCGGATTGCCGGATGAGCTTATTTATCGTCAGCCGTTTCCGGGGCCGGGGCTTGCGATACGCGTTATCGGCGAAATAACGCGCGAAAAACTCGATATTCTGCGCGAGGCGGACGCTATCGTGCGTGAGGAGATAGGCAAGAGCAAACGGACGAAAGCAGATCAAT
The DNA here is from genome assembly GCA_017446155.1 of Clostridia bacterium. Lineage (GTDB taxonomy): Bacteria > Bacillota > Clostridia > Oscillospirales > CAG-272 > CAG-841. The sequence continues at coordinate 174,629 of JAFSRI010000053.1, forward strand.
ATTTCTGTGTTTTGACCGATACAAGAAGCGTAGGCGTCGTGGGAGATTTCAGAACATATGAATATACTCTGGCGGTGAGGGCGGTAACCACAAGCGATTTTATGACTTGCCAATTCGCGCGGATACCTTACGGATTGCTTGCAAAGCTCTCTTCAAGAATAACGAACGAGGTAAAAGGCGTCGGACGAGTGGTGTATGACATAACGGGAAAGCCGCCCGCTACGATAGAGTGGGAATGATACGGCTGCAAAAGCGAGTGCGGTTTACGGCAATTTAAAATTTTGATAAATAATAAAAACGGTAATAGAGAATTTTTTGCCGACACGGGCGGCGAAAGCGGAGGAAAAAATGAGAGCATACGAAAGATTTATGAAATATGCGGCGTTCCCGACAATGTCAGACGGCGACTCAAACACTATTCCGAGCACGGCAAAGCAGTTGAAACTGGCGGAGGTGCTTTGCGATGAACTGAAAGAAATGGGGCTTGACGACGCGAGAGTTGACGAGTTCGGATACGTTTACGCAACGCTTGAAGCGAACACGGACAAAGACGTGAACACAATAGGACTTATCGCTCACATGGATACGTCCTCCGAGGCGTCGGATACCGATATAAAGATGAGTATCGTCGATTACAACGGCGGAGATATTACCCTCAACGCCGAGAAAAATATCGTGACGAAAGTAAGCGACTATCCGTATCTTGAAAACTACGTCGGGCAGCATCTTATCGTTTCCGACGGAACGACTCTTATCGGCGCCGACGATAAAGCCGGGGTAGCCGAGATAATGACGGCGGTGAGCAAACTAATCGGATCGAATATTCCGCACGGAACGGTGAAAATAGGCTTTACACCTGACGAGGAGATCGGGCGGGGCGCGGACAAATTCGATGTTGAAGGTTTCGGCGCCGATTACGCATATACGGTAGACGGCGGCGCTTTGGGCGAGTTTGAATATGAAAACTTTAACGCCGCAAGCGCCCATATAACGATACATGGCGTGTCAATACATCCCGGTTCCGCCAAGGACAGAATGAAAAACGCCTCGCTTATAGCAATAGAGTTCGACAATTTGCTGCCGAAGAATGAGATACCGTCGATGACGGAGGGCTATGAGGGGTTCCACCATCTTTCGTCCATTGAGGGAAGTATTGAGGAAGCAAAGCTGTATTATATCATCCGCGACCATGACAGGGGAAAATTTGAAAAGAAAAAACGTGATTTTATTGAAATAACACAAAAACTCAACGAAAAATACGGCGAGGGAACGGTTGAAACAGTTGTCGGAGATTCATATTACAACATGAAAGAAATGCTTACACCGCATATGTATGTAATTGACCGCGCGCTCAAAGCCATGAAAGACTCCGGAATCGAACCGAAGGTCGTGCCGATTCGCGGCGGAACAGACGGAGCAAGGCTTTCGTATATGGGTTTGCCTTGTCCGAATTTCTGCACAGGCGGAGAAAACTTCCATTCGAGGTTTGAATTTGTATCTATTGAGGCGATGGATAAAATTTCGGATATGCTTGTAAAACTCATTTCAAACGCCGTGGACGAAGGCAAGAGATAGGCACGCTTGATTTGCCGAGTGAAGTTATAATAAAACGCGATAATAAAACCGCGTTGACTTAAAGGTGAAATATCAGAAAGTTTTACAGAACAATTTGACATGCGAAAAAGTTATATTTACGCAAGTTTGCGGCTGTAAGGTAAAACAGTAAAATATGTCATGTGTTGGCTTTGACCTGACGCAAATGCAAAAGCGACAACAAATGCTATTTTGTAAAAATCAGGCAAAAACATATAAAACGTAAAAAAACGGAAGCGAAATGCTTTTGAAAAATCGGGAGAACAAATGATAAAAACAATTTTTATTGACGTTGATCAAACAATTCTTGATTTTCTCAGATGTGAAAAAGAAGCTGTTAAGGACACGATGGCTGAGTTCGGTGTGGAGCCGAGCGACAAAAAAGCGCGCAGATACAGCGAAATAAATATCGGTCAATGGAAGCTGCTTGAAGGAAAGAAAATATCGCGCGCAGAGGTGAAATGGACGCGGTTTAAGCTGTTCTTTGACGAAATGGGAAAAGACGTTGACGCAAAAAAAGCGGCTGATTTTTATGAGGATGCGTTGCTTTATAAATATTATTATCTTCCGGGTGCGGAAGAGGCGATAAAAGCGCTCTCTGAAAAATATGATATTTATCTTGCCACAAACGGTTTTGCCCGCACGCAGCATATGCGAATAAGCGGCGCGGGGCTTGACAAATATGTAAAAGGACTGTTCATATCTCAGGAAATAGGTCACGATAAGCCGTCGGCGGAGTATTTTGAGAAATGCTTTGCTCAAATTCCATCCTTCAAACGCGAGGAGTGTGTGATGGTGGGCGACAGTTTGACATCGGACATTCTCGGCGGGAAAAACGCGGGACTGATTACCGTTTGGGTGAACGCCGACGGAAAAGAGTGCGGTGAAATAAAACCCGATTACATAATAAAACATATATCTGAACTTGACAGAATACTTGAAAAACTTTGATCGGCTTAGCGCTGACAGAAAAATACAATTCGGAGGATAACATGAAAAGGATAATTACGGCCTGTTTAATACTTGCGTTTGCGATATTGGCGCTCAGTTCTTGCGAAATAGGCGCTTGGTATAAGTATGACAACGCGTCAAAATATACGGCGGGGGACGTTAAACTTGACGAATCGCCGAAAAATCTCGATATTGACTGGATAGCGGGCAGAATAAGAATCGAATATTCCGACGACGGAAAGTTTAAAGCCGAGGAAAAGGCGAGCTCCGATAACACGTCGTCAAACGCGCCGATGTACACGTGGCTCGACGGTGACACGCTCAGGATAAAATTCCTCAATTCCGGCAGGCGCTACCTTGAAAGTTTCAGCAAGGTGCTTTTTATATACGTTCCGAGAGGCACCGTGTTTGATAACGTAAATATAAATTCCATATCGTCCGACTTAGTATTGTTGAACATCAACGCCGAAAGCATCGACACAAATACAGTTTCCGGCGCGGTTACAATAAGCGATTGTAGGTCGGATGCGCTTATGGCAGAGTCGGTTTCCGGAAGTTTGCACATAAGCGGCTCGGATATAAATAACGTAGATTTTTCTTCTGTCAGCGGGTCGCTTACTTGCGGTAACAGTAAGCTGGCTGATTCTGTTGAATTTACCACTATAAGCGGCAGCACAATGCTTGAATTGACCGAGGACAGCGGCTTTACGGTCGAATTTAACACGGTTTCGGGCTCTACCACGATTGAACTCCCCGTGACTGAAACGGACGGGAAGAAAGTTTATGGCGACGGTAGCTCGAAAATCAAAATATCATCCGTTTCCGGCAGTCTTATAATTGTAAAGAGTACCGGAAATTAAATAAAAGAATAACCGACGGTTTCTTACGAATGCACCGCAAAAGTCAGGCAGAATGATATTGTGGCTGACAGATTTGTGCATTTAATTTTTGATGCTGTCGGTTTTTGCTTTATTAAAAAATTAATTGTCGGAAAACGTTTTATAAAACTATTTTATAAATTGTAAATGAATTTATCATAACGGCACGGCTTTGAATGTTGTTAGAAAAAGCGGCGACATGCAAAAAAAGTATCCCCATTGCGGGATACTTTTTTGAATACTTTTATTTTTGTTCATCGCCGATTATAAGTTCGCTTGCATAAGGGAGAGAACGCACCCAATCGCAAAGGATGTGCCACTCGTCGAGCTTATGAAACTGACGCGCATGAAACATATTCCTGAGTACTTCATAATTGAGCGTCACCGTTCTCATCTGTTCATAACTTTCGGGCAAGAGCTGAATAAGACTGTACCAATATGTTTTATCTTTTGTTTCAACAAACTTACTCCTCAGCTCTTCAAGCACGACTATAAGCGCTTTAAGGGATTTAAGCGACGTTTCGTTCATATGATCATATGAAAAGTCGGAAAGCTCTATCGGCTTTGAGTGAATTTTGTGCATTGTGCTTGTTGAGTTAGCCACCGTTCCGACTTTGTATGTGTCAAACTCTTTCCACCAATAAAGAGGCCCCGTGATGTCGACGGAAACAAATATTTGGCGGATGAATTTTCTGTCGTCGCTGCCGCCGGCGCAAAGACGTTTGGCAAGGCCGAGGTCGTTTTCGCCGAGAATATAGTTTCCGTCCTCGTCATAGGCGCTGTCGGAACGCGCCCAACTGTTCATCGGGTTGCGTGCTCCGCGCATTGCGTTTTCAAGGTTCATAACAGCTGTTCTTTCAAGTTTAAGCATAGGGTTATCTCTCCTCTCGGTAGTAGTTTACGCCGAGCGATGCCGGCGGCTGAGTTTCTTTTTTGCCGAAGATGCTTGTTATTATAAGAACGATGACAGTGATTATATATGGGAACATATCAAAGATTTTAAGCTGGAAAAACGAAAGAGATTTTATATCCATAGCGAGAATTGACAGTCCGCCGAAAACTATCGAGCCGAATATTGCGACGACGGGTTTCCACATGGTAGCGATTACAAGCGCAACCGCAAGCCAACCGAACGAGTCTATGGCGGCTTCGGCAAGCGTCGTGCCGTTTGTCTTGTCCATTACGTAATAAAGTCCGCCGAGACCCGCTATGGCACTGCCGAGAATAATGAACGCATATTTGTATTTTGCAACGTCAATGCCGACGGCGTCCGCCGTTGCGGGGTTCTCGCCTACCGCGCGGAGATGAAGCCCTGTTCGGGTTTTGTTGAGAAGAATGGAAGCGAGAATCGCCACTATAACCGCAAGATAAACGAGAATACCGTGCGAGAGAAATACTTTTCCGAACCAGCCCATGTCAGATGAGAACGGGAAAAGATTTTTAAAATATTTGCTTGCCATGACGAAATTTGTCATATCGATGCGCTTTGCAAAGAATTTCATAAATCCGACTCCGAACGTTGTCATTGCAAGACCTGTTACGTTTTGGTTGGCTTTCAGGGAAACGGTGAGGAACGCGTAGACGAGTCCCGCCACTCCCGCGAAAAGCATAGAGAAGATTATCGATATGAGAACAAGCCAAAAACCGCTCATGTTTGCGGGATCCGCAACGCCGCCGGAGTAGAGCATAACGCCATAGCTTCCGCCGAGCGCGCCTATACACATGATGCCGGGTATGCCGAGGTTAAGGTTGCCCGCCTTTTCGGTGAGAGTTTCGCCGATACAGCCGAAGAGGAAGATTGTTCCCATGCTGATGGCGTCAACAAGGATGGTTGAGATCGTATCAAACATTTTATTTGCCCTCCTTGCCTTTGTGAGATTTTTTCTTTATCCCCGCCAATATGTCGTGCATCCTTTGACTGGGCTTTATCTTGTATCTTATAAAGAATTCACATCCGATGATGCAGAAGAATATTATGCCGATTACGATGTTTGCATAGTCGGTGCTTTTAAGCTGGAATACGGTGCTGACGTTTATTGCGCCCGTGTTTAAGAACACAACAAAGAACGATGTGAACACCATAACGAGCGGATCGAAATTCGCAAGCCACGCAACGAGAATTGCCGTAAAGCCCTTGCTTCCGCAAATTGAGGTGTTGACTGTATGTTCAAGGGAACCGGCGAAGATCGCGCCCATGATTCCGCATATCGCGCCGGAAAGAATAAGCGTTCTTATAATTACCTTTTTAACGTTTATTCCGACGTATTTTGCGGTGTTCACGCTTTCACCAACGAGAGAAACCTCAAAGCCGTGCTTTGTGTATTTCATATATACGAACATGAAAATGTCGATTATCACAGCTACTATTATCACCAGAACGTATTTGTTGCCGATGTTCGGAAACCACCCGTGGTGAGTCATAAGGTTTACGATGCCGAGGTTGCCCGAACCGCGCGGATCCCACGCGAACGAAAAGTAAGCGACAAGACCGAGCGCTATATAGTTCATCATAAGGGTGAAAAGCGTTTCGTTTGTTCCGAAGAATGCCTTGAATATAGCAGGGATGACCGCCCATATAATGCCCGCCAGAATGCTGGTGATTATCATAAGCACGATTATAAGCCAATCGGGGAGTTTGTCGGTCAAAAATTTCATACACGCAATAGCGACCAGACACCCTATAAGCACCTGACCGTTTGCGCCCATGTTCCAGAATTTCATCTTGAAAGCCGGAATAACGGCAAGCCCGAAAATAAGCAACACCGCCGTGTCTTTAAGCAACGTCCAAACGTCTATAAACGCGCCTGTAACGAGCGTTGCGTATATTTTAAACGGATTTTGTTTTATCAAAATCACGCTCATGACGCCTATTATCACGAGAGCCGCGAACACACCGCCCACTCTTACGAGCAGCGCCTTCCACCGCGTCATATTTTCATTTTTTGAAATGTGGAACAGAGGTTCGTTTTTAGTTCTTTCGATTTTCATCGTCGTCATCTCCTCCGTTCATCTCATTTGCGGCGTTCAGCCATTCATCTTCGGTCAGGTTGCTGTCTTTTGCAATGCCGAAGTTCTTTTCTTTTTGCTCAACCGTGAGGTTCACCGCGCCCGTCATCATAAGGCCGAGTTCTTCTTTTGTTACCTTTGAAGCGTGAACGATGCCCATTACTTCTCCATGGCAGAGCACCATTATTTTATCGCACAGCGCAAGCATAACGTCGAGGTCTTCCCCCACGAACAGAATGCCGACGCCGTTTTTCTTTTGCTCGTTTAAAATATCGTATATTGCATATGCCGAGTTTATGTCGAGTCCGCGGACGGGGTATGCGGTGACGATAACGTTCGGCCCGGCCTCGATCTCACGTCCGACGAGTACCTTTTGCACGTTGCCGCCGGAAAGACGTCTTACGGGTGTTTCGGTCGATGGGGTGACGATGTCGAGTTTGGCGATAAGCGCCTCTGCTTTTGCGCGTGCCGTTTTTCTGTTTACAAACGGCGTCTTTCCGTCACCGTATGTTTTCAGCATCATGTTGTCGGTGATGGAAAACGACGGGGCTAAGCCCATGCCGAGTCGATCTTCGGGAATAAAACTCATCGATATTCCTTTTTCTATTATCTGTTTCGGCGGTATACCGACGATGCTCTCGCCCTTGTGCATTATAAAACCTTTTTCGATTTTACGAAGTCCGGCGATCGCCTCGCACAGCTCTTTCTGCCCGCAACCGGCAATGCCCGCAACGCCGAGAATTTCTCCGCCGCGAATATAAAAGTTTACGTTTTTAATGGCGACGTTGCCGTCGTCGGCTTTAATGCTGAGGTCCCTTATTTCAAGCAAAGGGCGGGTGTGCTCGACTTCCGCACGATTTATTTCAAGCGTTATTTTCTTGCCTACCATCATTTCGGTAAGCTGTTTTTCGTTCGTTTCTGACGTGTTGACCGTGCCTATGTATTCACCTTTGCGAAGAATGGAAACTCTGTCGGAGATTTCCATTACTTCGTTAAGCTTGTGCGTAATGATTATTATCGACTTTCCGTCGTCACGCATTTTGCGAAGCACGGCGAACAGTTTTTCTATCTCCTGTGGAGTAAGAACTGCCGTCGGCTCGTCGAGAATCAGAATGTTTGCACCGCGGTAAAGCACCTTGATGATCTCAACGGTTTGCTTTTCGGAAACAGACATTTCATGGACTTTCTTTTTCGGATCTATATCGAAACCGTATTTTTCCGCGATTTCGCGGACACGGGAATTTACAAGTTTAAGGTTAAATTTTTCTTTTATTCCTAAAATAATATTCTGTGCGGCAGTGAACGTTTCCACGAGCTTGAAATGTTGGTGGATCATGCCGATTTTATATTTGAATGCGTCTTTTGGCGACGCTATGACAGCGGGCTGTCCGCCGACGAATATTTCGCCTTCGTCGGGGAAGTAGATACCCGAGATCATGTTCATAAGCGTTGTTTTGCCGGAGCCGTTTTCTCCGAGCAGGGAAAGGATCTCATTTTTGTATACGGTGAGGTTTATGTTTTTGTTTGCGGCAACTTTTCCGAAACTTTTGGAAATATTGCGAAGTTCAAGGGCGGTTTCTTTTGCCATTTTGGCCTCCCGGAAATAAATTTGAAAAAAACAAAATACAGCAAAGCGGAGAGTAGTCTCCGCTTTGCTTTTAAATTGGTTTGGATTGACTGTATTAGCCGTAGTTACGATCGAGTAGTGTGATACCGTCGATTTCTACGTCGAAGTAAGGTGCCGAACGGTATTCGGATTCATGGAAGTAACCGCCGGATACAACTTCCGTGTCTTTTGTGAAAGCGTCGTCGTAGTCAACGTCTGCTTTGTAGGATGTGAGTTTTTCGCCGTTTACAGTGATGAAGTTATCTTTTGAAGTGTCGAATACGTGGAGAGTGCCTGCCTTGAAAGCAGCGAGAGCTTCGTCAAGTTTAGCCTGCGTTCCTTCTGCCGCAACCTTTGAAAGAGCTTCGAGCTTAACGGAACCGGTAGCGATAGTGCCTGTCCAGTCTTTGTCGATATTCTTGTCTTCGAGAACGCAGTTGATCATGTACTCATAGAAGGGAGTCCAGTCGATCTTGGAAGCAACTATGTATGTGTTGGGACCCTGAGCCTCTGTGCTGCCGTTGTAGGAAACGTTCGGAACGCCGGCTTCTTCGCAAGCGTTGGGAGCGCCGTAAGAGTCAGCGTGCTGAGAAATAAGAACGCAACCGTCATTGATGAGCGACTTTGCAGCTGTATATTCCTTATCTGTATCGTACCAAGAACCCGTGAACTTAACCTTCATCGTAACGGAAGGACATACGGATTTAGCGCCGAGATAGAAAGATGTGTAACCGGACATAACCTCTGCATATGTGAAAGCGCCGACGTAACCCATAACCGCTTCTTCCGCTGTGATCTTGCCTGCTGAAATCATTTCGTTGAGTTTCATGCCTGCCGCGATACCGGCGAGGTATCTGCCTTCATAGATAGCTGCGAAAGCGTTTGAGAAGTTGTCAAGTCCGAGAGTGTGGGCTTTTGTGCCGGTGGCATGGCAGAAACGAACGCTCGGGAACTCCTGAGCGGCCTGAACGAGGAAGTCTTCGTGACCGAAAGAGTCGGCGAACACTACCTGGCAACCCTGGTTTACGCAAGCCTTCGCTTTGTCGTAGCAGTCGCTGGATTCATCAACGCCTGTGTAAAGAACGAGCTGATCCTTGGACAAACCGAGGTTTTCAAGCGCTCGATACATAGAATCGATGAAGTTTTTGTCATATGTGGATGTGTCGTCGTGAAGTGTGATAAGACCAACTTTAAGAGTGCTCTTATCAACTGTTTTCTTTTCGCCGCACGATGTGCCGACGAGAGCTATTGCAACGAGCATTGTGAGCGCAAGAACGATAGAAAGAATTTTCTTTGCCATTTTTGTGTCCTCCAAAAAAATTTATAAATAAGAAAGCTGCGCTTTCCTTATTTCGTTTTTCAGCAGAAGCGGATTCCGTTTTCGGGATCCATTTCCGCAATTTTCGCCAGAGCGTCAACTCTGTATCCGCGGTGTCTGATGGCGTCACCGCCGCCCTGATAGTTTTTCTCGATAGCCACGGCGCACCCGACAACCTCGGCACCTGCCTGCTCGACGATCGAAATAAGCCCGTTGAGTGCCTCGCCGTGAGCGAGAAAGTCATCGACGATAAGCACCTTTTCGCCTTTTGAGATGAACTCTTTTGATACCGTGGCGGTGTAAGAATTGCCGTGGGTGAACGATTTTACCGTGGCTGTGTAAACGTCGCCGTTCTGAGTGGACGCACGGCTCTTTTTGGCAAAAACAACGGGAACATGCAACTGTACGGCAAGTGCCGTGGCAATCGCTATTCCCGATGCTTCGATAGTCAATATTTCAGATATTTTTTCCCCGTTATAGAGGCGGGCAATTTCTTTGCCCATTTCAACAAGAAAATCAACGTCAATACGCTGATTGAGAAAACAGCCCACTTTGAGTATATCTTTGGATATGACCGTGCCTTCTTTTACGATTTTTTCTTCAAGAGCTCTCATCGCGGCCATACCTCCTTTCAAAATAAAAAAACAGACTCGAAAAGCCTGTTTGCCGACAAAAACAAATCCACAGGGAAATGTTTAAATTACCGATAGTCGCAACTTGGCGTGCGGTAGAAACATTCGGGCCATCATATCCGAACCTATATCGGCAAAACAGTATTGATTTGTGATTTTATTATAACTTGCCGATTTTTAAAAATCAAGAGGTTTTCAGTATTTTGTCAAAAAAACTGTCAATTTTGGCGGGTAGGACGAAAAGAATATCGCTTTTTGAAAAATCGTTGTGCATTTTACTGATGAAAAAAAGCGCGTGGAGGAGAAAACCCTCTTGTAAAAAGCCGAGATATATGATAAAATGACAAAAAAGATGTTGCACAGCATACAATAATGACAAGTAAATAAACGCGAAAAGAAAATCGAACGTTGATTTTTAACATCCGGCTATAAAAATAAGTTTATGATTGTTTGGGAAGTTCCGTGCTTTTTCATAAATTTTGATGTGTTTTAAAACAAGAAAAAACGGGAGAGTGACCGAAATGAAAACAAAAAAAGCGTTGAGTATTTTTCTTTGCGTGCTTAACGTTGCGGGAATTATTTGCCTTATATTTTTCGGGGTAATGTTTCTTTCCCACGACACGAGCGTGCGGAATCCCGACGCCATGATACCGTTTGAAGTGTGGGAAAGCGCGGGAACGGTGCTGACGGTTGGATTTTTTCCGCTGGCGGCGGCGAATACGCTTGCTTATATATTTTTATTTAAGGTTAAAATCAAAAATCCGGTAAGGTTACTGTTCTTTTTGCCGTGTGTGATATGCCTTGCGCTGTCGGTGAGTTATTTCGTCATATCACTTATATAATATTTGTAAAAACATTCAACTATATATAAAACAGGAGAAAAACAATGGGCAAAACGACTGCAATAATTTGCGCGATGACAAAAGAAGCGGAAACGCTGATAGGTATGATGACGGACAAAACCGTGGAGAAAATATCCGGCAGGGAATATATAAAAGGAAAACTTTGCGGGAAAGACGTCGTTATAGTCGTATGCGGAATAGGCAAAGTGCTCGCCGCTTCGTGTGCGCAGACGATGATACTTAAATATTCGCCCGACGTTGTGATAAACACAGGCGTCGCCGGTTCTCTTGATGAACACCTTAAAATATATGATATTGTAATCGCTTCTCATGTCGTTCAGCACGATTTTGATACAAGCGTCATCGGTGATCCGCTCGGATACATTGCGGAGCTTGACACGGTGAAAGTGCAGGCGGACGACGATACAAACAAAACGCTTGCACGTTGCGCGGAAAAGCTGAGATATAATTACGTAGAGGGCGTCGTCGCAACGGGAGACCAATTTATCGACGGCGCGGAAAAGAAAGCATATATCAAAGCTAATTTCGGCGCTTCCGCGTGCGACATGGAAGGGGCGGCTATCGGCACGGTTTGCCGTGTGGCGGGCGTAAAATTTGCGGTATTAAGGTCAATTTCCGACAGCGGCGACGGCGTTGAATATTCGAGCTTTGTCGTCGAGGCTGTGAAGAGATCGACCGCGGTGATAAAAGAGTATCTTTTGCAGACAAAATAACAGTGGAGGAGAAAACCGATGAGAACACTTGAACAGATTTTGAGGGGCGCCATCTCGCTTAACGCGTCCGACGTGCTTTTTTCATCCGGAACACCTGTCGCATACAGGGTAAACGGCAAGTACGGCTTTGTTGAAAAAGAACCTCTTACGCCGGAAGATTCCGAGATGTATGTCAGAGAAATAATCGGCGAAACGCTTTTCGCTCGGCTGAGAGCCGACAAGGAAGTTGACACGTCGATACGTCTTTTCGGATATAACTTCCGCGTAGGAGCGTTTACGTCCATGGGACATTACGCCGCGTCGCTCAGAATTTTAAGCAATAAAATACGTAATTTCGAGGAGCTCGACCTGCCGCAAGAGCTGGCGGAGCTGTGTAACTATTCAAGCGGGCTTGTGCTTATTACGGGAACTACGGGAAGCGGCAAAAGTACGACTATGGCGGCAATGATAGACTATATCAACTCCACGCGAAACGGCCATATCATAACGATTGAGGACCCGATAGAGTATGTTTATTCGCAGAAAAAATGCATAATACATCAAAAAGAAGTCGGGCGCGACACATTGTCGTTTTCAAATTCGCTCAGAACCATATTGAGAGAAGACCCCGATATTATAGCAGTTGGGGAAATGCGTGACCCGGAAACGATCTCGTCGGCAATAACGTGTGCCGAAACGGGACACCTTGTAATTTCCACATTGCATACGTCAAACGTTGCGGGTACCGTTTCGAGAATAGTCGACGCGTTTGATTCAAGCATGCAGGCGCAGATAAGAACACAGCTTTCAATGACGCTGAGGGGCATCATTTCGCAAAGACTTATTCCGTCAGCCACGGGAATGGGACGCGTGGTTGCATATGAATACGCTCCGTTTACACCGTCGCTTCGCGCACTTATAAGAACGAACAAACAACACCTGATCACAGGTCAAATACAAATCGGCGCGGGGGAAGGAATGATAAGTTTGCAAAGATGTATCGAGCGGCTTGTAAGAGAAGGTAAAATAACGCAGGAAACTGCGGAAATGTATGCAAAGCAGTAAAGACAACATATATATTAAGGAAACGACCAACATGACGGAACATGAAAAAATGTTTGCGGGAAAAATTTACGACCCGTTCTCCGAGGGGATGCCCGAGGAGAGAACAAAAGCGCATCGGCTTTGCAAACTGTTTAACGACACGTTTGAGACGGAAAACGAAAAGCGCGAGGAGATACTACAAGCCCTTATGCCGAACAGGGGTAAAAACGTATACCTTCAAGGTCCGATATTCTTTGATTTCGGCACGAACATAAGCATGGGCGACGACAGCTTTGCAAATTTTAATTTTACCGTGCTTGACGAAGGCAAGGTGACGATAGGAAAGTCTGTCTTTATCGGTCCTTACGTTTCGCTCTGCACACCGATACATCCGCTTTGTTGGCAGGACAGAAACTCTTTTTTCAATGAAAAAACGGGCTGTACAACAAATCTTGAAAGAGCGGGAGCTATTACGATAGGCGATAATTGTTGGCTTGGGAGCAACGTCACCGTTTGCGGTGGAGTTACGATAGGCGAGGGATGCGTTATCGGCGCGGGATCGGTTGTTGTGCGCGATATTGAACCAAACAGTCTTGCTGTCGGAAATCCGTGCAGGGTGATAAGAAAAATTACCGAAAACGACAGACTGGCAAATCACCCGGAATGGTTCTGCGAAGAATAAATTATACAAATATATAAAACAAAAAAACGCGACGGCGGCTGTTTTTTCAGCCGCCGTTTTTTTGATTTGCACCAAACGCAAAACATTTTGATTTGAAGTTTCAGCCCAACAGCAAAAACAAATGTTACAAGTGATTTGAACCTTTATAAATGGAAAATAATATTATATTTTTGTATAAAACCCGATTATTTATCGAACAAGCGCGGTTGTAGCATCATCGTATGGGTTGAATATAATAATTTGAAAATGTTTTTCGGGAGGATTGATCATGTCAAAAGCAAAGGTGGCGGTGCTCGGAGCAAGCGGCGCTGTGGGACGCGAGATGATAAACGTGCTTGTAGAGCGCGGAATGAGAACCGACGAGATAGTTGCGCTGGGAGGAAAAAGTGCCGGCAAATCGATTGACGCGGGCGACAACAGGATTGAAATATTCTCGGCGGAGAAATTTGATTTCTCGAGGGTAAAATATGTTTTAGGAGCAGTGAGCGCGGAACTTTCGCGTAAGTACTCGCCGAAAATATTAAGTGGCGGCGCGGTGTATATCGATAACTCGTCGGCGTTCAGACTTGACGACGGTGTTCCGCTTGTCGTGCCGGGAATAAACGATGACGACGCTTTATTGCACCGCGGAATTATTGCAAACCCAAACTGTTCAACGATAATAGCTCTGACGGCGCTCGCCGGGATAAACCGCATCTCACAAATAAATGAAGTCATTGCCGTGACGTATCAAGCGGTGAGTGGCGCCGGAGCGGAAGGAATGACGGAATTGCGTGCGCAGACGGAGGCATTGCTCCGCGGAGAAGAAACGGTGTGTCGTGTTTTCCCTCACAGAATAGCGGAGAACGTAATACCGTGGATAGGAAGCAAAAGCGAAGGCGGCTACACAGACGAGGAAATGAAGATGCAAAACGAGGGCAGAAAAATTTTCGGTCGAGATAACGTTACATTCAACTGCACGTGTGTGCGAGTTCCCGTTATGCGTTCTCATTCGATAGCGCTTTCGGTTTTCTGTGATCGCTCGCTAAATGTGAGAGAGGTAAAAGATGCCGTAAGACAGACGAAAAGATGTTTGCTTTTTGACGATATTGAACGCGGCGAATATCCGATGCCGATGCTTTCAAGCGGACGCGACGAGGTATTTGTCGGGAGAATAAGAAATACTCCCGAGGGGCGAGGGGGTATCGCGCTTTTCTGCTGTGGAGATCAACTGCGGCGCGGCGCAGCGACGAACGCCGTGGACATAATGGAACTCGTTGAAAAATAATTTATACACAAGTATAAGAAATAAAAACCGCGGTGGCAGCTTGTTTTTTGGCGGCGACGTAATTTTCAGCCCGAAAAAATCCGCGGTTTTTTTGCGCTTAAATGCTGAAAACCGGATGAAAACTCCGTGTTTTTACGCGATTGACGCAAGGCTTTTGTCCTTTCCGGACGTTTGGAAAAGCATTCTTCGTGATATGCCGTTTTCTATCTGACTTCGTAGACTTTTTTGTGAGAAAAAAAGGTTGCGGATGAATTTATCACGCGGCAAATAAATAATCCGCTTCAAAAGAAAATTTTGTATTTATCTATTGAATTTAGCAATGGTTGGGTGTAGAATACAGGATGAATGTATTGAAGAAACGTTTAACAAAACGTTTTGTTATGGAAAGGAACTGATAAAATGGCAAATACCATGTGGGCGCTTGTCAAGGATAAGCCCGAGGTCGGGCTTACGCTGAAACGCGTCAAAATACCCGAAGTACACGCGGGTGAAGTGAAAATTAAGATACGCAAGACCGCAATCTGCGGCACTGACGTACATATATGGCTTTGGAACGAATGGGCGCAGGAAACGATAAAGCTCGGGACGATCGCAGGCCACGAATACGTGGGCGAAGTAGTTGAAGTCGGCGAGGGTGTTACAACGTGTAAAATCGGCGATATTGTGTCGGGCGAGGGGCATATCGTTTGCGGACATTGCCGTAATTGCCGCGCAGGCAGGAGTCATCTTTGCCGCGAAACGAAGGGAGTGGGAGTAAACCGCGACGGCGCGTTTGCGGAATATCTTGTAATTCCGGCGACAAACGTTATTCACGTTTCGCCCCGCATTCCGGAAGAGCTCTATTCTATATTCGATCCGTTCGGAAACGCGACTCACACAGCGCTGTCGTTTACAACTCTCGGTGAGGATGTGCTTGTGACAGGCGCAGGCCCGATTGGCATTATGGCGGCGGGAATAGCGAAGTTTTCCGGCGCGAGAAACGTCGTTATAACCGATCTTAACGACTACCGTCTTGACCTTGCGCGCAAGTTCGGCGTTGTAGCGGTGAACACGGGCAGAGAAGACTTAAAAGAAGTTATGAAGTCGCTTGGAATCGTCGAAGGATTTGACGTCGGTATGGAGATGAGCGGAAACAAATATGCGCTCAATCAACTGATAAACTCAATGGCGAACGGAGGCAGGATCGCGCTTCTCGGAATACAGAACCGCAACATGACGGAGGTGCCGTTAAATACTATTATTTGGAACGGACTGAAACTTAAAGGTATTTACGGCAGGGAAATGTATGAAACGTGGTACAAGATGACCGCGATGGTAGAGGGCGGCTTTCCGCTTGAAAGAATAATCACTCACCGCTTTGACATAAAGGATTATCGCCTCGGCTTTGACGAAATGGTGTCGGGGCAGTCAGGTAAGGTGATACTCGATTGGAGCCGCGTTGGCGAGCTGGATGAATAAACAGACAGGAGAAAAATATGAAAAAAGGTGAAGTTTTTGACTTTTATCGTGCAACGCTCGGTGAAATTGAGGATGCCGGCGTAAAGAAAAACGAGCGAATAATCACAACTCCTCAGTCGGCGCATATTTTTGCCGACGGAAAAGAACTTATAAATATGTGCGCAAACAACTACCTCGGCTTGGCAGATAACCCCGAGCTTGTCGAGGCGGCAAAGAAAGCGTATGACGAATACGGCTATGGGCTGGCGTCGGTGCGTTTTATCTGCGGCACGCAGAGCATACACAAAAAACTCGAAAAGAAAGTGTCGGAATTTTTCGGCACTGAAGATACAATTCTTTATTCGTCGTGCTTTGACGCAAACGGGGGACTTTTTGAGGTGCTGCTGGGTAAAGAGGACGCGATAATCTCAGATGAGCTCAATCACGCGTCGATCATCGACGGCGTTCGCCTTTGCAAGGCGCAGCGCTATCGCTATAAAAACAACGATATGGCTGACCTTGAAGCCAAACTCAAAGAAGCGGACGAGGCGGGCGCGCGCATAAAAATGATTGCCACTGACGGCGTTTTCTCAATGGATGGTATCATAGCAAACCTCAAAGGCGTATGCGACCTCGCGGATAAATACGACGCGCTTGTAATGGTAGACGACTCGCACGCGTCGGGCTTTGTAGGCAAAACGGGACGCGGCGCCGTCGAGTATTGCGGCGTTGAGGGCAGAGTTGACGTTATAACCGGAACGTTCGGAAAGGCTCTCGGCGGAGCGTCGGGCGGCTTTACAACAGGTAGAAAAGCAATAATAGATCTTCTTCGTCAGCGCAGTCGACCTTATCTTTTCTCGAATACTCTCACCCCGGCTATCGCCGCGGGCACACTTGCCGCAATCGAGATGCTCGAAAAAGATACCTCTCGCAGAGATTATCTTGAAAGCATCGTCACCGACTATCGAAAAGCACTTGTAGACGCAGGGTTTGACGTAATACCCGGAACACATCCGTGTGTGCCCGTTATGTTCTATGACGAGCACCTCGCGGCTCGTATGGCGCAAAAACTGTATGAACTCGGAATTTACGCCGTATCGTTTACGTATCCCGTAGTGCCCAAGGGCAAGGCGCGCATTCGCACGCAGGTTTCCGCTGCCCACACAAAAGAAGATCTTGAATTTGCCGTGAAGTGCTTTATCGAGGCGCGCAGACAAATCGAGGAAGAAGACAAAAATAACTGAAAACCACGTTTTTGCGGGGTGCTATGCGCACCCCGCTTTTCTTTGTGATCGAAAACCAACCGCTATGCGGTGGTTTGAGATAGCTTGCTGTCGACAGACCATTCAGGGGGCTTGCAGCCCTGCCTGTACCAGTGGGTCACCCCCACAGAGCAAACCACCGGATTAGCCGGTGGTTATGATTAAAAATGGCAAAAATCTATTCATTAAATCAACAATATCGATTTTTCGGGCGAAAAGCGTTTTCTGCTGTGTTATAGCAAAAAATGTCGGCGGTTAAAATTCGCCTGTCGACGATGAAAAACATAAAGCCGACGATGAAAAACTAAAAAACTTATAAATTATTATTATAATCAAAAATAAATCTATCATTGACTTTTGAATTGTAATATGATATATTATTCAGCGTAAAAAATCGAAAGAGGAGAAAAACAAAAAATGAAAAAATCGTTTAAGATTCTCGCAATAGGGAACAGTTTCAGCGTGGACGCCATGGAATATCTTTTCAGAGTTGCCGAAAGCGCCGGTGAAAAAAATATCGTTATCGGAAATCTTTATATACCGGGTTGCTCGCTTGATATACATTGGGGCAACATGTTGACGCATGCAAACGTATATCAATATTACAAAAATACGGACGGTCGGTGGAATTCGACGATGTGGCACACGCTTTATCGTGCGCTTGTCGACGAAGAGTGGGACGTCATTACTATGCAGCAAGCGAGCGGATACAGCGGCAAACCCGAAACGTATTCGCATCTTAAAGAGCTTGCCGAATATGTAAAAGAAAACAAGCCCGCGTCGGCTAAACTTTTTTGGCATATGACATGGGCATATCAAGGCGATTCAAACCACGGTCATTTCGCTTTTTATGATAAAGACCAGATGAAAATGTATAACTGCATCTGCGACGCGGTGAAAACGCAGGTGTTGCCTCTCGGATTGTTCGAGGGGGTCATTCCGTGCGGCACGACCGTGCAAAATATGAGAACGGGCAGTTTGGGCGATACAATGACGCGCGACGGCTTCCATATGTCGTTGCCGGTCGGCAGATATGCAACGGCTGTTACATATTACTGCGCTGTCAAGGGTTGTCCGGCGGCAAACGTAAAAACAGACCTTACGGGACTTATCAGCCGAAAGATTCTTGGTGAAGTGAGAAAGAGTGTAGACGCCGCAATAGCGAATAATTTTGAGGTAACTCCGCTTAAATAACAAATATGTTAAAGAAATTCATAGGCACAAAACAGTTTTATAAAACAGTTATCGCCATCTCTTTGCCGATAATGATTCAGAACGGTATCACAAACTTTGTCAATATGCTTGACAACGTCATGATCGGTTCCGTCGGAACGGTAGAGATGACGGGCGTGGCGATTGCAAACCAGATAATTTTCGTGTTTAACCTCGCTGTTTTCGGCGCGCTTGCGGGCGCGGGAATATTCGGCGCACAATATCACGGAAACGGAGACGCCGAAGGCGTGAGAAACACGTTCCGTTTTAAGATGATAATCTCGTTTGTAATCGTAGCTATGGGAGTTGCGCTCATGCTCATATTCGGGCGCGACCTCATATCTTTGTATCTCAAAGGCGAGGGGAATGCCGAAAACGCCGCAGCCTCTCTTGAATTCGGTTATGCGTATATGAAGATAATGCTTATAGGCTTTTTGCCTTATGCAATATCTCAGGCTTATGCAAGCACGTTGAGAGAAACCGGAGAAACGGTGCTGCCGATGCTGTCGGGGCTTTGCGCGGTGTTTGTAAACCTTATACTCAATTACATACTTATTTTCGGGCATTTCGGCGCGCCCGCGCTCGGAATAAAAGGCGCGGCGATAGCTACCGTGGCTTCGCGCTTCGTAGAGCTTGCGATAGTTACGATAAGGACTCATGCTAAAAAAGATAAATATTTGTTTGCAATCGGACTTTACAAAACATTTAAAGTTCCGGATGTACTTGCAAAAGATATTTTAAAACACGGAATGCCTCTGTTATTGAACGAAGTTATGTGGGCAATGGGGATAGCGTTGATAAACCAAAGCTATTCCATTCGAGGATATGACGTCGTTGCGGCGACGAATATTTCAAGCACGTTCTGGAATGTTATGAGCGTGGTGTTTATGTCGCTTGGAACGACTGTCGGCATCATCATCGGTCACCATCTCGGCGCGGGAGAAGTGGAGCAAGCGAAGGACAGCGACAGAAAATTGATTGCTTTTTCGGTGGCGACAGCTGTCGTTGTGGGAATTGTATTCGCATCACTGTCAAGTGTATTTCCGCTTCTTTATAATACTACGGATGAGATTCGCGCGATGGCGTCGAAGTTCATCATAGCATGCGCGGTGTTCATGCCTGTCGTTTCGTTCGGCCATGCGACGTATTTTACGCTGAGGGCCGGCGGTAAAACGTGGATAACAATTCTGTTTGACAGCGTGTTTGTGTGGGCGATAAACTTGCCGCTTGCGTTTTGTCTCAGCCGTTTTACGTCAATGCCGATAGTGCCGCTTTACACTTGCTGTCAAGCGATAGATATAATAAAATGTATTATCGGCTATATCTTTGTTAAAAAAGGTATTTGGATAAACAACGTTGTAGGAAAAGACTTAACCTCAGCCGCTAAGCCTGCCGACGAAAACACGAAGGAATAATCAATAAAACCGTTTTCGCTTTTGCGAGACGGTTTTTTGTTTTTGATTTATTATAAAAACCGAAAATTCATATTTAAAAGAGAGATAAACACTGTTCCGCCGATCCGGTTTTAAATTTCCATTTACTACGATTAAATAAACAAAAGGTTTTTTATGTATTGAAAAAACTTATTACAATGTCGGTTTTTAATTGAAACGGAGCAGTTTCGGCAAACAAAGATAATAAATAATATTGACAAGCAATATTTTTTCGGGTATAATTTTTATAATAAAAACATAAAGTGTTACGGAGATATACACATGAGAAAAAAGAGAATACTGAGAATATTGACGCTCGGCCTTGTGGGGCTTATGCTTATAAGTGCGGTTGTCGGCGCATTGATTTATCTTTTTGCCTGAAAATCCTTTAAAGCGATATGGCGGGTTATTTTCCGATACATCGCCCGACGGTACCGTCGGGCTTTTTGAATGTGATTAAGTCGATATGACTGAGGCAATATGTCAAAACACAGGCGAGGTAAAGTCGACTAAAAGAACAAGATTTCTTCTTTTTACTCATAAAAGAGATAAACGAAATATAAAGCGTTAAAAATGAGCATAAAACGGATAAAAAAATCCCCACGTTTGCGATAGAAAAACTATCGTAAATCAGGGGATTTGATTTTTTTGCGCAAATCTGATCCATTGCATGACAGAAAAAAACTATTTACAAAAGCATAAATACTTTGCTTTCACCGAACACCTCGATGTTTTCTTTAAGTAACATGTCAACCGTTACTCCGTTGCCGCGTATCAATGTGTTTGTAAATGTTCCGTCATATACGGTGCCCGCGCCGCAGGAGGGGCTGCGCTCTTTCAGCAGAGCTGTTTTTATATCATATTTTTTTGCGAGCGCAAGCGCCTCCTCGGCGCCGCGTCGATAGTTTGATGTAACGTCAACCCCTTGCGCGTTGACGACGCGGGCGCCTTGGCGTTCCGAAGGAACGCGCGGCGCGGGCAAACCGCCCATCATCTCAGGGCAAATTGGTATAAGCGTATATTTTTCATTCAGTTTTTTAAGCGTATCATCGGACATCGGCTTGCTTTTGCCGTCATAACGGCACGGCGTGCCCAAAAGACATGCGCTTATAAGTAAATAAGGCTTAATCATTTTTTCTCAACAAGATAAAAGAACGGCGACGACGGTGAATTGACGATATGAAATTCCGAGCAGCATATTTTGCGCCTGTCGTAATCTTTTAACATTTCGCGTATCATGTTTCCCTCTATCGTCCCTTCTTCGTGTCCGGGATATACGGCAATAAGCAGTGCGCCGTCGTCACATAAGAGCTCAATTCCCGCCTTTATCGCCGCGAGGGAAGACTCATGTTTTGTTGTAATTGACTTGTCTCCGCCGGGAAGAAACCCGAGGTTGAACATTCCCACGCATATTTGCTCTTTAACATATTCTTTTATGTTTGCGTGCGAGTCAAGTATCAGAGTTGCATTTGTTATTCCGTTTTCGTCGAGCAGTGCTTTTGTGCTTTCAAGTGCCTGCGTCTGAATGTCAAAAGCGTAAACGCGCCCGTTTTCACCTATTTGTTGCGCCAGCCACAGCGTGTCGTGCCCGTTTCCCATTGTAAAATCCACGGCGACGCCGTCTTTTTTTATGTGCGGCGATATAAATGCTTTTTCGGTTTGAAGCAGATCAATCATGTGTCATATCTCCTCAAAAAATATGATTATTTCATCTTTTTTTGCTGTTGCTCTGCCCGAAAGCATAGCGTCCGAGCCTCCGCATTTGCCGCGGCAAGCGGTCGATATATCACTTGCAATCGCCCTCAAAGCGACGGTTTTTGAAGCTATCACCATCAAATATCCGTTTGTGTCATCGCCCGAAAAAGCGGCGAAAATTTTACATTTTTCGGCGCATAAATTGCACATTTCGCGCAAATCAGCCATGTCGAGCCCGTCTTTAAAAAAGCAAACGTTCTTCTTTGTCGTCAAAATATCCTCGGCATATTTTTGAATAAGCTCTTTTTTCAGCACCGTGTTTTTATATTTCAGTGCGTCGTTTTGAGCTGTCAAGTCTTTCACCCCGCGCACGGTTTCACTTTGCGGAACGCATAGTAAATGAGATATTTCTTCTTCGCGCGCTATTCTTTGCTTGAAATCGTCGAGCGCATCAAGACCGCACAACATCCTAATGCGTATACCGCCCTTATATCTTATAAACCCGAGTATCTTGATTATTCCGATCTGCCCCGTGCGACTGACGTGCGGCGCACAGCATGCGCATTTGTCAACGCCGTCAATTTCAACGATTCTTACTTTTCCCTCTACCTCGCCTTTGCTCCTGTATTCGATTGCGTCAAGTTCATTTTCCGTCGGATAATACGTCCTCACCGAAACGTTTTCGCAAACGATACGATTTGCTTCTTTTTCAACTTGCGCCATTTGTTCTTTCGTAATTTCGCCGTCAAAGTCAAACGTCATCTCGTCTTTGCCCAAGTGAAATCCGACGTTGTTAAAACCGAAGCGGCGGTGCATTATCGACGAAACGATATGCTCCCCGGTGTGATTTTGCATCTTGCGAAACCGCTGTTCAAATTCCACTTCACACAAAACTTCTTTTCTTTCGGTTATCGGCTCGGTTGAAATATGTACTATCCTATCCCCGTCGTATTGCGTGTCAAGAATATTCACCCCGTCGATCGTTCCGCTGTCACCGAATTGCCCGCCGCTTTCGGGAAAGAAAGCGGTTTTGTCAAGCTCTGTTAAAAATTTTTCTCCGCGTTTTTCACACTTTATGACGTTTGCTTTAAAGTTAAACAAAAACGCGTCATTATCATATAATTTTTCTGTCATACGGCACCTCGTGTTCTTTATGAATTTATTATATCATCATTTAACGGAAATCACAATAAAAATAATAATTTTTAATATATCGAAAAAACAAAACAGTTTTTCTTGTCGATTTTTTAGACAGGCGAATTGCAATTAAGTAAGCGGCGCGACATTTGTTTTTGCGAAAATATTTACAAAAACCTGAATTTGCTATTGACAAATCGCACAAAAAACGTTATATTATATATGTTAATAAAACAAAAATGCGATCGTAGGGACATGTTACTTTCACAATATGCCACAGAGAGAAGCGCCTTGGCTGGAAGCGCTTTGCGGAAGGTGAATGTTGATACCGCCCTGACGGCACGGCGAAGGAAATGGCGCCGCGGGAGCCGCCCGTTAAAGCGGCTGAGAGTTAAACAGCTCGAGTGGAACCGTGCGATGCACCTCGACGCCCTTTTGCGGGCAGAGGGGCATTTTTTGTTTTTAGAAATAATCGAAAGGATATATTTATTATGTTAATTAAAATCAACGGCGAACAGTATTCCCTTGAGGGCGAAAAGTTTTCTGCTTATGAAGCGGCCAAATCCGCAGGCGTCGAAGTGACGCGCGACATTATTGCGTCTGAGATCAACGGCGAAGCGCATGATCTTTCGGCGGAGGTTCACGACGGTGACGATGTGCGCCTTCTCACATTCGCAGACGAAGGCGGAAGAAAAACGTTCTTCCATACCGCTTCTCATATTATGGCGCAAGCCGTAAAGCGCCTTTACCCGGAAACAAAACTTACAATCGGTCCAGCCATCAGCGACGGCTTCTACTATGACTTTGACTCCCCCATATCGTTCGGCACGGCGGAGCTTGAAAAAATCGAAGCCGAAATGAAAAAGATAGTTAAAGAAAATCTCCGTATCGAGCGTTTCACGCTCCCGCGTGACGAAGCTGTAAAACTCATGGAAGAAAAAGACGAGCCGTATAAGGTGCTCCTTGTTGGCAGAGTGCCCGATGGAGAGGAAATTTCGTTCTACAAACAGGGCGAGTTTACCGACCTTTGCGCAGGTCCGCATCTTTTCTCGACGGGCGCCGTAAAGGCGTTTAAGCTAACGCAATGTACGGGCGCTTACTGGGAAGGCAACGCCTCAAATAAACAGCTTCAACGCATATACGGCACGGCTTTCCCGACAAAAGACGAGCTGAACGCATATCTTGCTCAACAGGAAGAAGCGAGAAAGCGCGACCATAATAAAATCGGCCGCGAGATGGGGTTCTTTACAACGGTAGACGTTATCGGACAGGGACTTCCGATACTCCTGCCGAAAGGCGCGAGAGTTATTCAGACGCTTCAAAGATTTGTCGAGGACGAGGAAGAGAAGCGAGGCTGGCTGCTTACAAAGACGCCGTATATGGCAAAGAGAGAACTCTATAAAATCTCAGGCCACTGGGATCATTACCTCGACGGTATGTTCGTTTTAGGTGATCCTAACGACTATACAAAAGATTGCTTCGCACTCCGCCCGATGACATGCCCGTTCCAATATCAGGCATATCTTAACAAGGCGAGAAGCTACCGCGACCTGCCGCTCAGATACAACGAAACGTCAACTCTTTTCCGCAACGAAGACAGCGGAGAAATGCACGGACTTATAAGAGTAAGACAGTTCACTATCTCCGAAGGTCACCTTATGTGCACGCCCGAACAGCTTGAAGAAGAGTTCAAAAACTGCCTTGATCTTGCCATGTTCATGCTCAAAACAGTAGGGCTTTACGAGGATGTTTCGTTCCGCTTCTCTCAGTGGGATCCGAATGACCGTGAAAAGTATATCGGCACACCCGAAGATTGGGACAGTGCACAGGGAACGATGAAACGTATTCTCGACGATCTTGGCGTAAAATACAAGATCGGTATCGGCGAGGCGGCGTTCTACGGTCCGAAGCTCGACATTCAGATAAAGAACGTTTTCGGTAAAGAAGATACGCTGATTACGATTCAGATTGATCAGTTCATCGCGGAGAAATTCGGCATGGAATACGTTGACCGCGACGGCACAAAGAAACGTCCGTATATCATTCACCGCACGTCTATCGGATGCTATGAAAGAACACTTGCGCTGCTCATCGAAAAATATGCCGGCGCACTTCCGTTGTGGCTCTCGCCCACACAGGTAAAGATTTTGCCTATCTCCGACACTTATCTCGATTATGCGGATTCGCTTGCTGCAAAATACAGAGCGGCGGGACTGAGAGTCGAGGTCGACGCGAGAAGCGAGAAGATCGGCTACAAGATAAGAGAAGCTCAGCTTGAAAAGGTTCCTTATATGCTTATAGTAGGTGAGAAGGAAGCGGCTGACGGGCTCGTTTCCGTTCGTTCGAGAAGCGAGGGCGAGCTTGGGCAAATGTCTGTCGACGACTTCTGCAAGAAAGCCGTAGAAGAAAAAGTAAATCGCGTAAACAAGTGATAAAACGACAAAATCCCCATTGGGTATCCAATGGGGATTTTGCAGATGTTGTCTGCATTTTCAAGATATTATACTTATGTATAAGGAGTTGCCATGGGAAGAATTACAAAGGCGGAGATCGTCAATATGATAATGATAGAAAACAGGAGCACCGGCAAAGTTCTCGTGCTTGACAGGCGCGGCTCGTGGCCGGGGTTGACTTTTCCCGGCGGTCATGTCGAGAAAGGTGAGGCGTTTGTCGATGCCGCCGTTCGCGAGGCAAAAGAGGAGACCGGACTTGACGTAAGCAAGTTGCGCTGTTGCGGAGTAGTTCATTGGTCGAACAAGAAAACGGGCGATTGCTACATTGAGTTCCTTTATAAGACGAGTTGTTTTTACGGAAAACTAATAGATGAAACGGTCGAGGGCAGCATTTGCTGGATGACGCCGGAAGAGTTGAAAAACTCAAACAAGCTCTCACCGAATTTTGAGATGTACTTTCCGATGTTCTTTGACAACAAATACAGCGAACTGTATTTCGACTGGGACGGTGAGGGGTGGAACTCAAAACCGGAGTATAAGTGAAAAAAATAAAAAGCGCGGCTGAATTGTGGGCTGCGCTTTTTGCGTAAGGATTTATTTTTTATCCGAATAGACTATTTCAACGCTTTGCGGTATGCCGCGAGAAATTTTATACCACATGGCGTGGTATGGGTCGTCATACGGCATGGTGTATTTATATACGTCATTTGAAAGATAGTATTGTTCAAGCGGCAGAGTGAAATTGGAATTATCCAGATATTGAGCGACTTTTTCGTCATTATACTTGTGTATAACATAGTTTTCGCGGTAGCCGTGAACTGTGGTAAACTGCCGCGAGAAAACTAAAATTGCGCAAATGAAAATTGCGGTTACTATCACGGCTTCGTGTTTCTTTGATGCGACAAAGAAAGCAACGGCAAGGAATGATATGACCGCCATGACGGTTACGGCAAGCGGTGGGCGGAAGAGAAGAAACGCAACAAACGCAAGTGTTACAAGCGCGACGGAACGCTTTGGGAAAAGGAGCATTTTTGCCGTCGGAACGATCATCATTACAGCGGAAATCAGTGTGGTGCGCGGACCGAATTCCGGTGAAACAAGCATTGCACCCTGTAAAACGACAGGCATGATTGTAAAGAACGGAATTGTTAAATCGTGTTCTCTGCAAGCGTCGCCGATAGATGAAATAAAGTTTATCAATATCGAAATTGCCGTACAGGGAAATGAAATATAAAGCAGGATATTTGTGCCGAGATAATTTTTCAGAATCAAAGCAATGGCGCCCGCAAGTGAGAAAAAGAAACAGATCTTATTCAAGTGATTTTTTCCGTGCGCAAGGTTGAACAATGCTGACGCGGAAAGATATATTGCGATTACGGAAGAGAAACCGTAATCAGAAAAGACGAGCGAAATTATACGAGGCAGGTTGTATGCTATTCTTTTCAAAAACGGCATTGAGTAAAAATCGGGGTAGTAGGTTTTCCTGATCGCATTCCCCGGTGCGGCGAACAAAAGAATAAAGCCTACAACTGCAAGCAATAAGCACAAAACATAAGACGGCGCAAGTCTTTTTTTATTTAATACAGACGTATAAATAAACAAAATCACAGTGATAAGTGATGCAAACGCGGCTTGCTCTGTTGAAGAACAAGCGAAAAAAGCAATGATCAAGACGAGAGGCGAAAGCCTATCGGAGCTAACATTTTTTCTGAGCTTATAAAAGAGAAGCAACGTAAGAAAAACGGGAAAAAGGTAGTTCATCGACCCTGTTGCCCAATAAACGGATTGACGCAAATTGAGAATGCTTATCGCGGTGAACGCAACACAAGACACCGCCAGCGCAACGTCGAACTGCTTTTTATCGTTTCCTGCCACGAGCTTTGCCGAAAACCAAACCGTAAGTGAGATCACGGCAAGATTAATTATTTTCCACAGGAAAACAGTTCCGTTTGCAAGCAGAATTTCGTCGAGAATATGAACCAACGCTCGTCCGTTTGTTTGCATATAATGAAGAACGTTTTCGTCAATAAAATGCCTTATGCCATTGCTTAAAAACGTTGTGTAATAGTAATCATCGCCGAACTGAACGATGTAAATAAGCGTCCATGCCTGCATTAAAACGAACAAGATAAAAATAAAATATGGCAGTTTATTCCGTGTTTTTACTAAATCCATCGGTATCCCCCGAGATTATTTTATACAAATATATAATTGCCGCAAAAAACATGGTTTTTGCGGCAATTTTAGTTTTTTTAAGGAATCCCGATTATCGTGTCCACTTTGTAATACGCCGCCATGCCCGCGTTCGGCCATGAGGCGTGATCTTGAGTGTCGAGATATTTCAAATCATACAGGGCGCTGTATTTCGTTTTCGGATAAATCATGGGAAGCTCAACATCGAGCACACCTGCGTCTTTGCAGTCGGCTATCGTCTGTATATTTGTTTTTTGCAAAAGATGAGTTTGATAAACGTCGTTTATGCCCGTGATCAAAAAATATGTACAGCAGACAAAAAGGCATGCGGCGGCCGCATTTATTGCAAGCCGAGGAGAGTGTTCCTTCTTTAAAATCTCGCCAAGCAAAACCGAGCAGGCGGCGACAATAAGAATAATCACCGAAAAAGCGGCGCGATCGGGATAATATTGCGCAAGCGACATTATGAAATTTGCGACAAGCGCTCCGATTGTCAAAATCGATGCGAGAATAAGGATTTCTTTTTTTGTCTTAATGTGTACGGCAATCACAAACAAAACTGTAAGGATCAGTATCGGTATCCATAATTTTTTAAGTTGTTCAAGCGCCGTTATGAAGTTTGCTCTCAGCATTCCCGGCGTCATTTCCGCCAGCTTGTTTTTTCTTTCGGCAGGTGCGAGCGCCATGAAGAGAAATCCGCCGAGGGATGCCGCGTATGCTATGTAATGTACGACTGCCGGTCGCGTTTTTCTTGAAGCTGCACCTGCAATAAGCAGTATCGCCGCCATTGAAATAAATGCCGCAGAGGCGTTTTCCATATATCCGCCGGCTATAAAGCCGCAAATGGCGAAAAGTATGCCACCGCCTATACTTTTAATCTTTTCACCATATAGAAAGTATTTGATGAACGGTAAAAGAAACAGAAAACCGAACACCACGCCCCACAGATAATTTATCGCACCGTCAACCCAAAGCACCGTCTGCCCGAAAGCAGGGGTAAATATCCAAACGAGTGAGAATATAACGGGAAAAATCAAAGTGTGCGGCTTACATTTCGGCGATGACAGCCGGCAGAGTATAATAAGCAAAGCCGTAAACATCGCGGGATTGATTATTTTAAAAACAGGCAAGGGAAGAAAGAGAAACAGATGCACGAAAAAGTGAGCTATGGTGCGGCCGTTCATCTTTTGCATATGCGCGCTGAGAGAGGGGAAAATGCGCCAAAAAGAATCAATACGTTCGCCATTTGCCGAGAAGTCGTTAAAATAGCTGAAATCGTCAACACACAGCCCCGTCAACAGGTTGCATATGAGCATAATCGTATATATGCAAATGCACATTACAATAAATGCCACGCCTAGCCGCTCTCGTGCAAGAGATAAGATTTTTGGTTTGTTTTTCATTTTGTGTCTTGTGATTTAAAAATATCTTCTTTTGAAAATTGAAATTTATACTATTGTATAAAAGTCAAAAAAGCAGTTGACTTCAACAAAAACGTTTATTTGCGTTTTTTGCTTTCTTCAATTCGACGATTCAGCTGTTCAAGATAAGCGTCGTCGTCGATGGGCAGTGTTACGGTCTTGTCGAGCCATGTTGAAAGCAACATCGAGTCCATAAGTTCCACCTCGTTTATACCCTCTCTGCCGTCGATGAACAGTGGCTCTAAACCAAGTATTGCATTGGCAAAGTTGTTGAGCACTCCCGCGTGTTGTTCGTTTTTACCGTCAAGCTCGATGTTTGCAACATACGATTTCGGCTCGCCGTGCGGCAGGGTGTGCGTCGCGTTGAATTCGCGCTCGCTCATCTCGAGCAACGTTGCTGTAAGCGTGTTGTTTTCAACTACGAGTTTGCCCTTGTCGCCGAGGATTTCAAATCTGTTTGTTCCGGGGCAGTCGGCAGTTGACGTTACGAAGACACCGGTCGCGCCGTTTGGAAATTCCATATAAACCGTGACGTCGTCCTCGACTTCGATGTCGTGCCATTTTCCGAAATGGCAGAACGAACGCACGCTGCTGGGAAGTGTGCCGAGTATCCATTGGAGAAGGTCAAGCTGGTGCGGGCATTGATTAAACAGCACCCCGCCGCCTTCGTCTTTCCATGTCGCGCGCCATGTGCCCGAATCGTAGTAGCTCTGCGGGCGATACCAATTTGTTATTATCCAGTTTACGCGTTTGACCTCACCTATTGTGCCGTCGTGCACCATTTCACGCATTTTGCGGTAAACGCAGTTTGTGCGTTGGTTGAACATGATGGAAAACAGCACGTTTGCGCGCTCGGCTTCGTCGTTCATTTCCTTTACCTGTTTTGTGTAAACTCCCGCGGGTTTTTCGGTTATGGCGTGAATTCCGGCGTGAAACGCGTCAATCGTCATTTTCGGGTGAGAATAGTGCGGAACGGCGACGATAACGGCGTCTATTAAACCGCTTTTATACATTTGTGTATAATCGCTGAACAACGCAACTTTCTCGCTGCCGTCGAGTTTTTTGAACGTTTCGAGCTTTTCGGAGTCTATGTCGCAAACAGCTGTCAGAACACCGTTTTCTATCTTGCCGGACAGCAGATTCTTTGCGTGAAGCGAGCCGATGTTGCCAAAGCCTATAATACCGAATTTTACTTTTTCCATATGTTGTTCTCCTCTTTATATCCGAGTTTTGTAAGCAGATTTTTGAGTGCCGTCGCAGCGAAGTCAAACGCTTCGTCGCCTGAGGCGAAATCTTTTGCCGAGTGAAATTGATGGCTGTCGATCTGGGCAAATGCGCGGAAGAAATGCAAGTGAGGTTCAAGCGTCAGTATCACCGTGCCTTCGGTGAGCTTATCGACAGCTTGAAGTATTTCGTCATATTTGCCGTCGCCCTCTCCCACGGGAACGTTTACCTTAGCCGATGCGACCATGTCTTTGATGTGAATATATTTCAGCCGCGCCGCCGTCGCCGAAAAACCGTCTGTTACCGAGCAGTTTTCCATTATGAAATTTGCTGCGTCGAATACGCCGTAAAGCGTCGGGTTTGACGCCAGCAGGTCGCTGACGCGTTCAGGCGTTTCACCATAGATGTTCGATTCGTTTTCATGGCAAAGCGTAACACCGTGTTTGGCGGCTTCATCGAGCATAACGTTCATTCGCCGCATTACCTCCGGGCGATATTTGTCGAGTTCGTCTTTTCTTACAAAAAAACTGAACACTCGCATTTTGTCGGTGCCGAGTATTTCGCACGCGCGAAGAGCACGAAAAAAACTGTTTAAATGAGGCTCAAAATCATCTTCAATTTTATATTTTCCGATCGGCGATCCGAGTGACGAGATGCCGACGCCTGCTTCGTCAAGTTTACGGCGAATTTCTTTGAGTTCATCGTCGGTTTTATCAATTATTCCGCCGCCGATGTTGCGCGGTTCAAGAAGCGGTATCCCGTTCCTTTTAAGCGCCGCTATTTGTCCGTCAAGCGTGTTTGATGCCTCGTCCGCAAATGCGGAAAGAATAAAATTTGCCATTATTTTATCATCCCTCTTAAATTATTAAAACTTATCGTCATTTGCTCGAACATGTCGGGATATTCCACGGCGTTGTCCTGCTCGACGAGCGCATTTTTCACATTAAGTTCGATGCATGCGTCGGTTATCGCTTGAAAGTTCATTGTGCCGAGACCGCAAGCGCAGATGCTTCTGTCTTTTGCCATATCTTTATAATGGACGTTGTTGAGCCTTTCCGAACCAACTTTCTTCATATATTCAACGGCTGAATATCCCGCATATTCCACCCAATAGGTGTCTACGATGAACGTCCAATCGGGGCAGTTTTCAAGCATCATATCGAACATTATTTTGTCACTGTCGGGCAGGGGAGAAAATTCAAAATGGTGGTTATGATATGCAAAATCGAGTCCGGCGGATTTTATCTTTTTTACCGGCTCTTCGATGAGCTTTAAAAATGTATCGAGGTTAGCTTTCGAGCCTTGATACTGACGGGGCAAATAGCCTAAACCTATCACCGGGCAATTATATACTTTATGTTCTTCGATGAGCGCGTCGGTATCGCCGAGTATCCTGTCTATCGGGCTGTGTGTGCAGACGATCGGCAGGTTGGTTTTAATTGAAATATCGCGCAAGTGTTGAGCCTCTATTTTTCCGAGCCCGGATACCTGTACACCCTCATAGCCTATTTTATGTATTTTTTCAAACGTTTTTTCAATGCCTTCCGGCGTTTGGGCGGCATCTCTTACCGAGTATAGCTGTGCACATAGCAACATTTTATTTCCCTCCGTTCGGGTTTCATCTTGATTGACAAAACCATATTCGTTTTTACGGTTCAATTATAACTTATCGGCATTTTTTTGTCAACATAAAGGCGGAGTATTTACCGCTGAATGTTGATAAAAATACATTGCTTACCGTTATTGAATAAAGGAAAATTTATAAGAGAGTTGATTTTAACCATGGTTATGTGGAAATACGGAGCTGATGAAAGATTCGGTTTCGCGCGCCCCGCGGCAGCGCGCGTTCGCGCGCGCCGCGCCGCATGGCGAGAGAAGACGTCAACACAAAACAATCAAACATGCGGCGCGGGTCAACGCCCGAAGGGCGTTTGCCGCGGGGCGCTCACAAAAAAACAACATTAAATGTTCTGTAATATGTTGATTTATCATTAAAAATATGATACTATTATAACGGAAAATATGAGCATAAAAACAGTGACTTTGAGAAATAAAAAAACGAGCCGATTTTTTGTTTATTAAAACGTGATTGCACGAAAGCAGATTTTTTCTATATCTGCGCTGATAAGTTCGCTCTCATGTATTTTTTCAAATTGCACAACAATGAAAATTTATGCCGGTATATATCAAAAATATAAAAATAATCGGAGGAAACCCAATGAAACTCGATTCACATTTAATTGCAAAAACGAGCCCGCACGCAAAAAAAGAAAATACGGTCGTGTGGAATAACAGCCGTGTTACGGTTCTTGATGAGCGCTTGTTCAGAATAGAGGCAGGCAACGGCGGCAAATTCTGCGACGATGCAACGGCTTCCGTCTGGTTTCGCGATTTGCCGAAAGTTGAGTTTTCGGCAGATGAAAAAGACGGATCACTTCATATAAAAACTTCGCTTGCGGAACTTGTTTTTACGGGTGATTTGGCAAGCAGTTACGTTGTTTTAAACAACGAAAACGTTTCGCTTGACAATTCCGAAAATCTCGGAGGAACGATCTCTACCCTTGATGGCTGCAACGGGAATGAGCATTGGAAATATCACAGAGAGCTCAAAGGTGTTGTTCACAGCAATATAGTGCTTGGTGCCGGTGTTGTGTCGAGAAACGGCGTAGCCGTGCTCGACGATTCAAAAAGCGCGATACTTATGAAAAACGGCATGGCTCATAAAAGAAAGAACGACGGATATGACGTTTATGTTTTCGCATTCGGACATGATTATCGCGGAGCTGTGAAAGCATATTACATGATAACCGGAAAAACTCCGATGATACCGAGGTTTGCTCTCGGTAACTGGTGGAGCAGATATCACGCTTATACGGACAAAGAATATCTCAACGTGCTTTATCGAATGGAAGAACGCGACGTGCCGATAACAGTTGCGACCGTGGATATGGATTGGCATTGGAATACGTATAACCTTGATAAAGCCAAACATATAACAGAGCAGGGCAAGGACGATGAATATCACGGCGGAACATCCGGCTGGACAGGGTACAGCTGGAACACGGACCTTTTCCCGGATTACAAGGCGTTTTTGAAAAAGCTTCACGAACACGTAAGCGCGGTAACGCTCAATCTTCATCCGGCGACGGGAGTCAGATGGTTCGAGGATATGTATGCCGAAATGGCTGAGGCGATGGGGATAGATCCCAAAACCGAGGCAAGAGTAGAGATGAACTTCCTTGATCCTCGCTTTATCAACGCATATTTCAAAATACTTCATAAACCTTATGAAAAAGATGGCGTTGATTTTTGGTGGATAGATTGGCAGCAGGGACCGCGATACGTCGACGAGGGCGTTGACGTTTTGTGGGCGCTCAACCATTATCACACGCTTGACAATGCCAAAGGACACAAAACCCCGATAATCCTTTCCCGATACTGCGGAACAGGCGCACACAGGTATCCGCTCGGTTTCTCGGGCGACACGCATATGACGTGGGAAACGCTCAGATACTTGCCGTATTTTACTTCGACAGCGTCAAATATCGGCTATTCGTGGTGGAGCCATGACATCGGCGGACATTTTGACGGTGAGAAGAGCAACGAGCTTTATTTGCGCTCGGTTCAGTTCGGCGTTTTCAGCCCGATAAACCGTCTGCACTCTACCGACTGTGACCATTGCACAAAAGAATCGTTTGCGTATACGAACGGTACCGGACTTATCGCCGACGAGTTCATGCGGCTTAGATACGCTATGATCCCGTTCCTTTATTCCGCCGGATATGAAACAACAAATAACGGCCGCGCGTTGATAGAGCCGATGTATTACGAATATCCCGAAAACGAAGAGGCGTATGAGGTAAGCGGTCAATATCTTTTCGGCGGGCAGTTAATCGTATGTCCGATAACCGAAAAGAGCGATGCAAAAGGAATGAATATCGTCAGGGTATGGTTGCCCGAAGGTGAATGGACGGATATTTTTACGGGCGACAAATATCGCGGCGGAAGATACGTAAATATGGTGCGCACGCTGGATTCGATCCCCGTGCTCGCAAAAGGCGGCGCGATATTGCCGCTTGACGCGAGAAAACATACGAACCGCACCGACGTTACAAACGAGCTCAAAGTGCTTGCTTTCAACGGAAACGGAGAATACGTTCTTCACGAAAGCGAGAAGAGCGACGCCGACACGGTGTTCGTTTCGGAACTGAAAGACGGTGTTCAGACTCTTACGGTAAAAACGGCGGAAAAGAGTGTAAAACGCCGTATGAAAGTTGAATTCCGTAATATAAAAGACGGAAAAGCGACCGTCGTCTGCGACGGACAACCCGTTAAAAACGAAGCGATAAGCGACGAGTTTATTTCCGTAACATTTGACGTTGAAAAAGGAAAGACGTATTCGATAAACGTTGAATTTACCGAAGACAAACGTCAGGCGCGCAACGACAGATTCCTGTACGCGCTTACGCGCATCGAGAGCAGTATCAAACATAAAAACAAACTTTGGGGATACAGAACTCTTGACGACGCGGAATTCAGAACGTTTATAGAAAACGATTTTGCGATTACGGCAAACGAGCGTGTCCGTTTGCTTGAATGTCTTGAAGGATGACCGTTTTAACGGAAATATAAATTTACATAATAAACTTAAAACGGCAGCGGGAATCGAGCGCCCGCGCCGAGCCGGCCGCACCGCAGGTGCGGCGCGCGGGGGAGACGCGAAAAAGAGATGATTTACCGTAAATAATCGCTCTCCCCCGCTTGAAAAAGCGGAGCTTTTTCAGGCTCGGCGCGTAAACAAATAAAAAAATTTTACATATATTTCAGGAGGGAAAAACAATGAAATACGACAACGGCAAGATTAAATTTGAAGGAAAGAATAGTAAAAACCCGTTTGCTTTCCATTATTATGACGCGGAAAGAGTCATAGGCGGAAAGAAAATGAAAGACCATCTCAAATTTGCCATGAGTTATTGGCACACAATAAATGCCTGCGGCACGGATATGTTCGGCGGAGACACAATGGATAAAAATTTCGGGCTTCCTTACGGTATCGAAAGATATAAAGCAAAGGCGGATTTTGCATTCGATTTTATGCAGAAGATCGGAATAGAATATTACTGCTTCCACGACGTTGACGTTGCGCCTGAGGGCGAAACTCTTGCCGAAAGCGTAAAAAATCTTGAAATTATGACCGATTATCTCCTTGAAAAACAAAAAGCAACGGGAATTAAGCTCCTTTGGGCTACTGCAAATATGTTTGGCGATAAAAAATTCATGGCGGGCGCCGCAACCAGCCCCAATGCCGACGTCTTCGCCGTTGCGGCCGGCAAAGTTAAAGCCGGCATTGACGCGGCTATAAAGCTCGGCGCCTCGGGTTATGTTTTCTGGGGAGGAAGAGAAGGGTATGACACACTGCTGAATACCGATATGGGCCTTGAACTCGATAACCTCGCGCGGTTGCTTACCCTTGCGCGCGACTACGGTCGTGCAAACGGCTTCAAGGGCGACTTTTACATCGAGCCGAAACCGAAGGAACCGACAAAACATCAGTATGATTTTGACGCGGCGACCTGTGCAAACTTTTTGCGTAAATATAATCTCACCGACGATTTCAGACTCAATATAGAAGCTAACCACGCAACGCTTGCCGGACACACCTTCCAGCATGAACTCAGGGTGGCGCGCGTGAACGGACTTTTCGGCAGCATCGACGCAAACCAAGGCGATCTGCTCCTTGGCTGGGATACAGACCAGTTCCCGACAAACGTATATGAAACGACTATGTGCATGTATGAAGTGTTAAAAGAGGGCGGTTTTATAAACGGCGGACTCAACTTTGATGCAAAGGCGCGCCGTCAATCCAATACTTTTGAGGATATAGTTCTTGCATATATCGCCGGAATGGATTCTTTCGCGCTCGGGCTTATAAAAGCCGACGAACTTATACGCGACGGACGAATCGACGAATTTGTAAAAGACAGATATTCGTCATATGAAAGCGGCGTAGGCAAACGTATCGTCGAAGGCAAAGAAACGCTTGAAAGCCTTGCGGAATATGCGTCCGATCTCAAAGACGTCAAAGCTGAAAGCGGCAGACAGGAATATCTTGAAACCGTGATCAACGATATTATGTTCGGCTGATAAATAATAAAGCAAGGCAAGCTTGCCGCGAAAAAACGCGGCGGGCTTGCCTATATGTGTTTTTAAGAATTATTCTGTAATCCGAGGGAGGAGAAAACATGACACATAATGAAGCAAAAAAACGAGCAAAGGCGCTCGTTTCACAAATGACGGTAGAAGAAAAGGCGTCGCAGTTGATATACAATTCACCGGCGATAGAACGGCTGGGAATTCACGAATACAACTGGTGGAACGAGGGTTCGCACGGCGTTGCCAGAGCCGGAACGGCTACGGTTTTTCCTCATGCGATAGCGCTTGCCGCAACATTCGACCCTGAGGGAGTAAGAAAAGTAGCTGACATAATATCCACCGAGGCGAGAGTAAAATACAACAGTCACGTCAAATACAACGACTATGACATATATAAGGGGCTTACGTTCTGGACTCCGAATATAAACATATTCCGCGATCCTCGCTGGGGAAGAGGTCAGGAGACGTTCGGCGAAGATCCGTTCCTTACGTCCACCCTCGGCGTTCAGTATGTAAAGGGGCTTCAAGGCGATGGAGAATTCCTTAAAACATCGTCCTGTTCAAAACATTTCGCGGCTCATTCCGGTCCCGAGGCGCAAAGACATTGCTTCAATGCGGAAGTGGATATGCACGACCTTTGGGAAACGTATCTTCCCGCATTTGAAAAAACGGTCGAGGCGGGCGTTTCGGGTGTTATGGGCGCATATAACAGGACCAACGGCGAGCCGTGCTGCGCGCACAGCTATCTTATGACCGACGTTCTGCGCGGTAAATGGGGCTTTGACGGATATTTCACTTCCGACTGCTGGGCACTTTCCGATTTTTATAAGGAAACGGGGCACAAAATAGTTGAAACACGCGAGGAAGCGGCGGCGATGGCGTTGAAAGCGACGTGCGACCTCAACTGTGGAAGCGTCTATGAAAAAATAATGGACGCTTACGAAAGCGACCTAATAACAGAAGACGATATCACGGCGGCGGCGGAGAGATTGTTTACAATACGTTTTCTCCTCGGTGAATTTGAGGAAAACAGACCTTTTTCCGATTTGCCGCACGAGCTTCTCGACTGCGAAGAACACAGAAAGCACAATTTGAAAATGGCGCAAGAGTCAATGGTGCTGCTGAAAAACGAAAAAGGTTTTCTGCCGCTTTCAGCCGACGTAAAGAAGATCGCCGTCATCGGACCGAACGCCATGTCTATAATCGCGCTTGAAGGGAACTATCACGGTGTTGCGTCGGAATATGTGACGGTAGCGGACGGAATTCGTCGGGAGTATCCGAATTCCTCGATAAAAGTCGAGATGGGTTGCAAGATATGCAAGGAAAAGAAAAACGATTATTCCGGCTTCGGAAATCAGATAAGCGACGGTATAGCAACGGCGGCAGACGCCGATGTAACGGTGCTTTGCCTTGGACTTGACAAGAGCGTCGAGGGCGAGGAGACGGGAATTGACGACGACTACACCTGCCAAGGCGATAAAAAGACGCTGTATTTACCTCAAACGCAGATAAAACTTGCGGAAGCGGTATGCGACGTTTGCGAAAACGTAATTGTCGTCATGCTTTGCGGAAGCGCGATCGATATGGGCGAAAAGCTGAGAAACCATGCAAAGGCGATCATTTACGGCTGGTATCCGGGTGCAGTCGGCGGACTTGCCGTCGCTCAGCTTATCTCCGGCAAATTTTCGCCTTCCGGAAGACTGCCCGTGACTATCTATTACGGTGACGCCGACATTCCCGATTTTACCGACTACTCGATGAAAAACAGAACGTACAGATATTACACCGGCGAGCCGTTGTATCCTTTCGGTTACGGGCTGTCTTATACGTCTTTTGAGTATTCGTCTTTCACGATAGATTCAAAAGACGAAGAACGTGTAAAAGTGTCGTTTGAACTTGAAAATACAGGCAAAATGAGTGGAATGGAAAAAGCGCAGATATACGCTTCGTTTACCGACAGCCGAACGCGCACGCCTCGTTTTCAGCTTTGCGGGATAAAGGCGGTGGAACTTGACGCCGGCGAGAAAAAAACCGTTACGGTCGATATAGATCGCTATTGGCTGTCCGCCGTGCTTGACAGCGGCGAGAGAGTTAGCCCCGACGGAGAAATAAAACTGTTTGTCGGAGGAAGTCAGCCGGATGAGAGAAGCGAAGCGCTTACCGGCAAAAAATGCATTGCAATCAAACTTTAAAAAGATATAAATTCTCGGCATGAAGTTTTTTATGATAGCAAAGCTTACATAAGCAAGAAAAGCAAGTGAGCACAATAAAAAAGAACGAAATAAAAGCGCTTAGTTGATTAAAAAAGTCATCTATCTGCAAAAAACGGGCAAATACTTTCTGAAAGGAAAAAATCTATGAATTATTATATAGGCATTGACCTCGGCACAAGCTCATGTAAGGGAATCCTCACCGACTCAAAGGCGAAAATCATTAAAATCGCGTCGAGAGAATATGACGTGATCTATCCTCATTCGGGGTGGAGTGAACAAAATCCGGAAGATTGGCTGAAAGCCGTAAATGAAATTCTTGCGGAGCTTTCCGAGGGAATCGAGGACGACGTGCGCGGAATATCGTTCGGCGGGCAGATGCACGGGCTTGTGTTGCTCGACGATAAAGACGAGGTCATTCGTCCCGCGATTTTGTGGAACGATGGCAGAACGGGCAAAGAAACGGAGTATTTGAACACCGTTGTCGGAAAAGAAAAACTTTCGGAATACACGGCGAATATTGCGTTTGCGGGCTTTACCGCGCCGAAAATCCTTTGGGTAAAGGAAAACGAACCGGAAAACTTCAATAAAATCAGAAAGATATGCTTGCCGAAAGATTATATCGCGTATAAACTGACCGGCGTTTTCTCGACTGATTATTCGGACGCGAGCGGAATGCTGCTGCTTGACGTAAAGAACAAATGCTGGTCTAATGAAATGTGTGAAATCTGCTCGGTAAAAAAGGAGTGGCTGCCGAAGCTATATGAAAGCTGGCAGGTGACAGGCAAACCGAAAGCCGAATACGGTCTTAAAAACGCGGTTGTCACAGCGGGCGCGGGCGACAACGCCGCGGCGGCTGTCGGAACGGGAACCGTTGGCATAGGAGATTGCAACATTTCGCTTGGAACAAGCGGAACGGTTTTTATCTCGCAGGAAGGCTTTTCTGTCGATAAAAACAACGCGCTCCACTCGTTTGCCCACGCAAACGGAAAGTGGCATCTTATGGGGTGCATTCTTTCCGCCGCAAGCTGCAACAAATGGTGGATAGAGGACATATTGCGTTCCGACGATTACGACGGCGCCGTAAGCGACGCGGGGCTTGGCGAAAATAACGTGTGGTTTTTGCCTTATCTCATGGGCGAACGTTCGCCGCATAACGACGTTGACGCTCGCGGGGTTTTCTTCGGAATGAGCGCCGACACGACGCGCGAACAGATGAGCACGGCTGTACTTGAAGGCGTTAGCTTTGCGCTCCGTGACTGTGTTGATACAGCGCGCGAGAGCGGGGTATCGATCAACCGTGCAAACCTTTGCGGCGGCGGAGCGAAAAGCAAGTTGTGGCGCAAGATATTGGCAAACGTGCTCGACTGCGAGATAACGATGACCGAAAGCGAACAAGGGCCGTCGCTCGGCGCGGCGATACTTTCGATGGTGGGCGCAGGCGAGTATGCAACCGTAGAGGACGCGGTGGAAGCGACGGTGAATGCTTCTGTCGTGTCAAAGCCGGACGACGCGCTTGTTGCAAAATATAATGAAAAATACAAAGTGTTCAAGGCGCTTTATCCCGCTCTTAAAGACGTTTACAAAAAAGCGGCGGAGAAAATATAAAATTGTTATAAACATAAATATGGTCAAAGGCAACGACCCAAATATTTTCAAACGAGGGCAAAACAATGTTAAAGCATACAATGGCAAAATTGCTTAAAAAAGAAAAACTCACCGTGGCATATTTCGGCGGTTCGATAACTCAGGGCGCGGGCGCGTCCGACTATAAGTATTGTTGGAGGAGCCTTACGACCGAGTGGTTTAAGAGGGCATATCCTGAAAGCGAAACGGTTGAGATAGACGCCTCTATCGGCGGCACCGGTTCTGAGCTTGGCGAGTTCAGAGAGGACAACGACGTGTTGAAATATTCCCCGGACCTTGTGTTCATCGAATTTGCAACAAATGACAGTGCGGGCGACGGACACCTTCGCGACGAGGAAACGCTGATACGTAAGATAATAAAGCACGACCCCGAAACGGATATCGTGCTTGTAAAAACGATAACGGAGCGTATGTATGAGAGGCTTAAAGCCGGCGAAAAGATAGAAAGTTATGATAACTATGAAAAAATGAAAGAATACTATTCGTTGCCGATGCTCGATCTCGGCGCCGAGTTTATAGCGCGTATTGAGCGCGGCGAGGGGGATTTTTTGACGTATACCAAAGACCGCGTTCATCCAAACGATTACGGCTATTCGATTTATTTTGAAGCAGTAAAGAAGTTTCTTGTTGAAAATCTTTCATACCCCGCTGCTTTGACTGACGAAAAATATCTAAACGCACATATGCTCGACGCAAGAGAGAATGGTAAAACCGATTTTGAAAAGAGCAACGAAGTGTTCCGACAAATGAACGGGTTTATACATGCGTCGGAAAAGGGGAAGAGTGTCACGCTCGACTTTGTGGGAACGACGATAGGCGTGATGTATCGCGTGGGATACGACAACGGCGATTTTGAATGGAACATAGACGGGGGCGAGTATACACGCGTGCGCTGCTGGGACGATTACGCCCTGACGTTCAACCGCGTAAGCTACGTCATTTGCTCCGATTCACTCGAATACGGAGAACACACGCTGAATATCCGTGTGCTCGGTGAAAAAGACGAGCGTTCAACGGGGACGAATATCGTTATTTCATCATTTCTCGTCGGATGATTTCCTACAAAGAAAAATCATAATTCAAGCCGAAAAGAACGAAGGAGATAATCTGAAAACGGCATTTGAAAAACGTCGAACGTATATAAAAAACATACGCATTTGCTTTAATTGTTTCATAAACATTTCGTCGCGACGATTTATTTTAAAGCAGGGTTTGAGGTGAAAACAAATGGAATATATAAAGGTTACAAAAGAAAATTTGGCAAACGAACATATCTGTTGCGCAATATCGAACAACAACGACGTGCAGGTTTCGTCGAAAAAAGCGTGGCTTTCGGAACGGTTTGACGACGGGCTTGTATTTTTGAAAAGCGTTGAACGCGGAAAATGCTTTATAGAATATATCCCGGCCGAGAATGCGTGGAATCCGATAGACGCGGATGGGTATACTTATATAAATTGCCTGTGGGTTTCGGGATCGCTTAAAGGTCACGGATATTCAAATGATTTGCTCGGAGAGTGTATAAAAGACAGCAAAGAAAAAGGAAGAAAAGGGTTGTGCATCCTTTCTTCGTTTAAGAAAAAGCCGTTCATCGCCGATCCGAAATATTTGAAATACAAGGGGTTTGAAGTGTGTGATGAGGCGGATAACGGGATCCAACTGTGGTATTTGCCGTTTGAAAAAGACGCGGCAAAACCTCGCTTTAAGGAGTGTGCGAAGCATCCGCATATTGAAAATCGCGGATACGTTCTTTTTTATACAAGTCAATGCCCGTTCAACGGCAAATATGTTCCGATAATCGAACAAACGGCCAAAGAACACGAAATACCTTTTGAAGCAATACACATCTTAACCAAAGACGACGCTCGCAACGCTCCGACGCCGATTACGACATACGCATTGTTTTATAATGGCGAGTACGTCACAAACGAACAGATGAACGAGGCTAAATTTTTGAAGCTCGCGCAAAAATAAAAACCGAAACATTCACAGCTTGTTTTATCGGCGCTCATATTTTGTAATAAATTGCGGATTTTATCAAATAAAAATCAATCTGAAAAAGTCTGTCGATTATATATTCTCGCATTTTTGACTGAAAATTGGATTTGACTTGGTAAAACGGCGCAGACGAACAAAAATCAATGTTTTTTATAAAAAATGAAGTATTTGAAAGGGAAAGCACATGAAAACAGCTCCGACAGAAAAACAAAAAAGATTTATGGATTGGGAATTCGGCGTGTTTTTTCACTTCGGAATACGAACGTTCAACCACGGTCATAGGGACTGGGACGGAAAAGAAATGAAAGCTGAAACATTTTATCCGACAGAGCTTGACTGCTCTCAATGGATACGCGAGGTAAAAGAAGCGGGCGCAAAATATGCCGTGATGACGACAAAACATCACGACGGGTTTGCTTTGTGGCCGTCGAAATATACCGAATATTCGGTGAAAGCATCGCCGTGGAAGGACGGAAAAGGCGACGTTGTGCGCGAATTTACCGACGCATGCCGCAAGGATGGGCTTGCCGTCGGACTTTACTATTCTCCCGCGCAATGGGGCGAGAGCGCCGTTGTATTTGAAAAGGAAAAAGAATACGACGATTATTTTATAAATCAAATAACGGAACTGCTGACCAATTACGGCAAGATAGATTATTTGTGGTTTGACGGGTGCGGCTCGGGCGATCATAAATACGATAAAAAGCGCATAATTAACGTTATTCGCACGCTTCAACCGGATATTATCATTTTCGGAATGTGGGATCCTGACTCGGCGTGGGTAGGCAACGAG
The DNA here is from genome assembly GCA_017446155.1 of Clostridia bacterium. Taxonomy (GTDB): domain Bacteria; phylum Bacillota; class Clostridia; order Oscillospirales; family CAG-272; genus CAG-841. The sequence goes on from JAFSRI010000053.1 coordinate 217,429, forward strand.
GACGGCTATGCCCCAATGGATAACACGTCAATACAAGAGCTCGATATTCTCGACGAAAGAAAGACGGTTTTCGTGCCGCTTGAATGCGATTGCAGAATACGCGGACATTGGTTCTATGATTTGGACGTGCATACGCTGAAAAGTGTTGACGAGCTTGTGGGTATGTATGAAATGTCAGTTGGGCGCGGCGCGAATTTGCTACTCAACATCGGCCCTGACGACCGCGGCCTTCTGCCGGAAACAGATGTAAGGCGGCTGAAAGAAATGTTCTTTGAGATAAACAGGCGCTATTGCGTTCCGCTTCCGTTCGACAAAATGAAAAAAGAGAGCGGAACGGAATATTCCATCTCTTATTCCGACAGATACCTGAACGATGTTTTAAGGGACACGGATTATATCCCGCTTTGCCGAAGCGTTGTGATAAAAGAGAATATTTCGCGCGGGGTAGCTTCGAGAAAGTTCAAAGTTTGGGCGCACATACCGTCGAGAAATCCCATCTCCGACAAGAAAATCTGCGTGTATATAGGGGAAACTATCGGCCGAAAACGCATTGTGCGTTTTCCCGCCATGCGAACGCCGAAAATAACGCTTGAAATTCTTGAAACTGACGGCGAATGTTTGATAGAAGAGATGAAAGCGTTTGAATAAAACAAATATTGCTTTGCGAAGTTTTTTCCGGACGCATTATAAAGCCGAAAAGTTATGCTCACAATGCTGAAAAAGTGAGAAAAACCGCGAATCGCGATGGAAAGATTGAAATATTCTTCTGCTGTGGTTTTTGGCTTAATCGAAATTGACGAAGAAACCCGATATAGTAATCTCCGAAAGCATAAAGCCGCGTGTAAAACCGTGAAGAAAAGCAATATAGAAAAACAAGGCGGAAAAAATCCGTCTTGTTTTATTTATACAGTTCGATCGTTCGTTTTATAAGCTCGGCTTGAAGCTCGTCTTTAACGTCGGCATACTTGTTGTAATTTGCAAAGGCTTTTTTAAAATCGCGCTTTTCGTTTTTCGCCATTTTGTTAAGCTGCGCCTTGCGATAGGGAAGCGAATGCGATTCTTTATATTGCCAGCCGGTATAATTTCGTTCAATAAACATTATATCGCGCAATATATCCTCGATTTCAAACCGTTTTGCGTTTTTATCGGATATGATGCATTCTTTTTCGGGTTCGATCTTCTCTTTTGCGCCGATGTCGAAAAGAAATTTTTCAGCCATCAAATGATAACCGTATTTATTAGGGTGAGTTCTGTCGTCGCAAAGCGGCTTTTCGCTTAGATGACGAAGAAGCATCCGGCGCATATCGACGAGAAGCAATCCGTTTTCTTCGGAAATTTGCTTTGCCGTCGATGAAAAATCTTCAAGCACACGGTCTATTCCCCATGAAACCGACTCGTATTCGCCGTATTCGTTAAACGGCGTGGGAGTGCAGATTATCGGAGTTATATCTCTTTCGCGGCAAATGTCGATGAGGTTTTTAAGCGTGTTTCGATAACCTTCGGCGCGCTGTTTTCTGCGTTCTATTCGCTCGGGGGTTTCGAGGGCAGGGTCGTAAAGCCATTTGCCGACGTCGTTCATTCCGAACATTATTACCGCATACTGCGGAAAATAATTTAAAAAATCGGCATAAAGGCGGTTTTTAAGATTTGCCTCAAAACCTGTCGTGCCGGAAATACCGCAGTTGTAAAACTCAATTTCAAGTTCGCGGTAATTGTTCAAAAAATATTCGATTATCTCTGCTTCCCAAAAACCGTGCGCGGTTATACTGTCGCCGAGAAAGCACACACGGTCGTGTTTTTTAAAGGCTATCTTCATACAAATAATTCTTCTTCAAGCGCCGCGCAAAGGCAATGATATATCGGAAGGTGCAATTCCTGAATCTTAAACGTTTCTTCCTCCGGCGCTTTAATTGTTACGTCACAAATTGACGAAAGACGGCTGTCTTTTGCGCCGGTAAGTGCTATTGTCTTTATTCCCAGCGCTTTTGCGGTTTCGGCGGCGCATACAACATTTTTTGAGTTTCCCGACGTTGAGATAGCAAGAAGCGCGTCGCCTCCTCTTGCATATGCGAAAACGAGCTGTGCATACATAAGCTGTGCTTCGACGTCGTTTGCAAACGCGGTAAGAGGGGCGCTTTGTGACGGGAGAGAAATGACCGGCACGCCGCGTTGAAGGGCGGCTACATATTTTTCGGCGTCTTTGCCGAGCGCGTTTTCAAAAAGCGCTTTTTCATCGTTTGTCATAGGGCGTTTTGAAAGAAAGCCTTTGAGCAGTTCTCCCGCGATATGGTCGCTGTCGGCTGAGGAGCCGCCGTTGCCGCAAACGAGAATTTTTGCACCGTTGTAATATGTGCTTTTCAAAATTTCAAGCGCTGACAAAATATCCGGTTTGCATTTTTCAAGCGACGGATAGCGCGCGATAAGGTCTGAAATAAATCTGTTTTCCATAGCTTACCTCTTTGGAATTTATATGTTTCTGAAATTTTTTACTCGGTGGAACGTCTGATAGTTGCTGTCATGGAAGTTATGCGGCTTGCCGTATGCCGTACGGCTGAGATATATGATGTCATCACCGTCGATGAGTGCCGATACATATTGAAAGCCGACGACGTTCGGGTCTGAATTTCGCTCGTCGATGAGATCTTGCACAAGTTTCCATTCCATCAGATCGTCCGAAACGAAAAGAGAAAGAAGATTGCGCACCGTTCTCGGCTCACTCAGCGCACGGCTGCATATCGCATAATATTTGTGCGACACGTCGTCAAACAGTATATCAAACTTTGACGCAGTAATGTCGAAATCGACAAAACAAGCATATTGCGGCATTCTCTCGGGCTCTTCCGGCGATAATTTCAGCAACAGGCATTTTCTGTTCGCATAGCGGAGAAAATCATACAGCGTGCCGTCGGGGGCGGTTACAATATTGCCCTCTATCCCGCCGACGGTGCCGGGCGGTATCTGCCCCTCTTTTGCTGTTTTTTCAAATTCGCTGTGCCGCCAAAAATCCGTCATCACCCACACCGTCGGATCGGTATAATCGGGGCAATCATCCGGGGCTGAGAGCACCGCGTTGTTCATTTCCTTCTTCGCCCACGCGCCGAACTCAACGTCCGTCCATATTCTTCCGTGCGAGGAGTGTATCTTCATTGGCGCCCTGTGGAGTCCGCGCTCGCGGCTGTTTGCGGCGCCGCGGAAGAGCACGGTCGGCATTGACCAGCTCTTGCCTTCATCGTCGGAGGCGCCTATTAAAATATCGCCGTATTCGTTTGAAACGCCGAGCATATACAGCCTGCCGTTCCGATAAAACATCTGCCCCCAAAAACACGGGAACAGCTCTGTTAGATACCGCCAGCTTTCGCCGTTGTCGTCGGAGAAAAATATAAGCGTAAGGTTTTGCCCGCCGTTTGCGCGGAATACGTCCATCGAAGATAACAGTCTGCCGGACGGCAACCGGCATAGACACGGAGAGCAGAGATAACTGCCTGAAAAATCATATGTTTTATCGTCCGGGTGAAGATAATTTACAACCTCGCCGTAAACGAACCCCGTGCGGACAAGTCGTGTTTCGCTTTTCGCTTTGTCAGAGATTCGTACTACATAAAATTCATAGTCCGTTTGCGGTATCAGCCCGTAAATTCTAACTGTTTTCTCTTGACCTGAATAAATTTCTTTTTCGGTTTTTTCGCCGCGAAGAGAAAGAAAAACGGAATAAGTATCGGTGCTTTTGCCGCCGTTGTCGATAAAATCGAACTCAAAGCCCGTCTCGAACGGCACAAGACGGCAAACATACGGCGCTGACGCGCGCTCCGGGCGGTCGAGAGGAGTGTATGGGGTAAAACTCCACGATGAAACGGTTTTCATTTTTGTATGTTCCTTTCCGTTGCAGAAGGATTTTTTTCTTATAATCTCGAAAAAAATGCGAAGTTTTTAAAATAAAGCGCGGTAAATTAGGTTTTATCGCGCTTTTTTCGGTTTTATTCTATGGTTTGAAGTTTCTTTTCCGCTTCAATAAAATATCTTTCGTCGCCGACGCCGCGCTTGCAAAGAATATCCCAGATAGCATAGATGCAGGCGTTCCATCCTTGATTGGCTTTTACTCCGTTTCCTTTGAGAGTGTGCATATATTCGTGCGTTGCGCCGTCGAAGTCGAGGTCGATCATAAGGCGATGTATCATGTTGTCAAGCGCACCTTTCGCCCCGTGAACGTAAGCGGCTATATGGAAAATCATCTCATAAATATGGTACGAGCCGCCGTTGGCGTATCTGCCAAGATCCATTCTTGCCATTTCGGGGTGAACTTTTCCGTAAGCTCCGAACGCTTCCATGGGAAGATACGATCCGTCGGGCGCCGAAACTATTTTAACGCCGTATGGCGTGCTTGCGGCGCTGTTCATTATGTGATAATACGTGTTGTTTACGATCTCGTCCGAGAGGAATTTCTCGTTGAAGAGAACGTAGTGGAGCAGATCACCGAGGGAATAGTCAAGCGCGTGATACGGCTTTTTAAGACTCATTTGGACAAATTCACCGTTGTACAGGATGGGGTAGAACGCCTTTGCTTTTTCATACCATTCGCCCACGTCGTAGCCCATCTCTTTTGCCGCACGCAAGGCACACACGCAAAGCCCCTGAGAATACGCGTCAGCGTCGTCGTCCTCATAGCAACATATATCAAACCAGTTGCGATATGCGTGATTTTCGTCACTGTCGGGGCAATATCTGCCGTCGCCCACTTTGTTAAGGCATTCGATTATTTTGTTGAACGCTATATCGCAAAGCTCTTTGTTGATTTTACCGCCTTTTGAGAATACTCTGTAAGACCATATCACAAAGAACAGCGGGTTTTCCGCCTGCACCACTCCTCGTGCCGTGTGGGCGCGATAGCTTTGCTCTTCGATTTCGGGGGAAAGTATCCACGTCTGCCAAAATGCGTCGCGGTTATACTGTGTGTTTGCATATTGAATGCCGGCGACGACCCATTTATCGCTTGTGCCCGTTTCGTTTTTGCGTATGTGCATGTAGTTTGCGCCGAAGCACATCGCGCGATATATGGACTTTCGCCCCTCGCCCCAAACGTTTTCTATCGCCAGAAATGCGTCGCGGCGAAGAGTTTTCAGCGTCTTTGCCTCGCTCTTCACCCAAATGAACTTGAACGTGCGGACGTCGCCGGACAAATCGTGATAATACGGCGTGTTCGGCGGTGTATACTGATTTTCGCGGTCTTTTTTAAAGTTCGGTGAGCCGCCCGGGTCGCCCGACGCGAGATAAAACTCGTGCCTTTCGGGAATTATATGCTGGGTGGTATAGTTATTGTAATCGGACGGGTTGTCGGAGATGAAAATATCGATCGTATCTGCCGTGACAGCCGCAACCATCGGAACGGGTGAACCGTCGATTGCGAACACATATTTTGTCGGATCGTGCGCGCTTTGACGGAAAACGTGCTCTTCTTCGCACTTGTCGTTGAACGAATAAAGCTCGCCCTCGCCCTCTCCGTGAAGTGAAAAATAGCAGCTTCCAATGCCTTCCGCCGAAACGTCGAACACCTTGACGCCGCGTTTTTCGCTTACTTTTAGCGTTATCGTTATTTTATCTGCCGTAAAAACGGCGTCTTTGGTGCTTTCGTTAATCGGACAGAGCGTTGTGTTTTTCTCTTCGGTATGCAAAACGAGCGAATAATTCATAAGTTGCCTCCACAGGTATTTTCCGTTGCATAATTCTCTTGCGGCCGGATGATTTTACAAAAATTATTTTATCACATAACGTTATGATTTTCAACAGTTTGCCGAAAAGTTTAACTGTTGAAATCGATATTTAATATTTGCAAGCGCCATTTTAAAAACGATGTGGTTCATTGAGAATCCCACATTTCTTTTAAGTCTGAATAATTGATTGAATTTAGACATAACCGCGAAAATATTCGTAAAATAAAATCCGCAACGTGACAATAATCCGGGAAGTCGGATAACGTCCGGAGTATTTGCCATATTGCGGTATCTGTTTTATATTCTCGGTATATATCTTAAAATTTTGGCATAATATCCGCTTTGCGAAAGAACTTTGTCAGCGGGGCTGTCGCGTTCAACGAACACTTCGCTCAATTCCGGGCAGTTTTCAAACGAATTTCGATAAACGGTTTTCAGATTTATCGGAAGTTTTACGCTTCGCAGATTATTGCATCCGCAGAACGCTTGCTCGCCGATTTCTTCAATCGAGTCGGGAAGGGCGATGTCGCGCAGTCCCACACATCCGAAAAATGCCCTGTCGCCTATTCTTTCAAGTCCATCGGGCAAGTCCGCGCCGAAAAGATGCTCACATTCAAAAAACGCGTTGCGTTCTATTTCTTTTACCGACCCGCCAAGATGTATCTGCGTAAGGCTCTCGCACCCGGAAAAAGCGTTTGCGCCTATGATCTCAACACCGTTCCTCACCCATACCTCATATAAGAATCCACAGCCCGTAAACGCGCGAGCATCGACGGCTTTTACCGGCAGACCGAGTATCTGCGACGGTATCTCGCAACGCGGAGTAAGACTTTGCTTGTAGCCTATGATTATGACTGAGTTTTCACGTTTAATAAATTCAAACGGAACGTTCCTCGCCTCAAATTTTTCTTTAATCGCCTTAAACAGCGCCTTCGCCATTCCTTTTTCACCCATGTCGACCACCTCTTTTTCAGTTTACCAAAATGCGCGCGCCGTGTCAATTATTCTGATGTTAATATTTTAAAAATAGCGCTTGCAAATGAAAAAATGACAAAAGCCTTTGGCAGATCGGCTGTCAAAGGCTTTCTACACCTTACATCGCGGCGTTTGCCCTGAATTGCAGTTTATACAAATCTGCGTATACGCCGTCTTTTTCCATCAGTTCTTCATGCGTGCCTTGCTCGACTATCTTACCTCCGTCAACGACGGCTATCTCGTCGGCGTTCTTTATTGTCGAGAGTCTATGTGCCACAACGAGCGTCGTTCTGCCGCGGCAGAGCTCGTCCAGCGCTTGCCGAATGAGGATTTCCGTCGTATTGTCAAGTGCGCTTGTTGCTTCATCAAGGATGAGTATCGGCGGGTTTTTAAGGAAAACCCGCGCAATCGATAAACGCTGCTTTTGTCCGCCCGAAAGACGAACACCGCGCTCACCGATTTGAGTATCGTACCCGTCGGGAAGCGTCATTATGTAGTCGTGGATGTTGGCGCGTTTTGCCGCGGCGATTATCTCGTCGTCTGTAGCGTCAAGCTTGCCGTAAAGGATGTTATCGCGAATGCTGGCGTTGAACAGGTAAATATCTTGTTGAACGATGCCGATGTTGCGGCGAATAGACGACGCGGTAAGTGTGGTTATGTCTTTGCCGTCGATGAGTATTTGCCCGGATGAAATGTTGTAAAAGTGAGGAATAAGGTGGCATATCGTCGTTTTGCCGCCGCCCGACGGGCCGACAAGCGCAAACGTTTCGCCTTTGCGTATATCAAGGCTGACGCCGCGGAGAACTTCTTTTTCGTTGTCATAGGAGCAGACAACGTCTTTAAGCTCAATATGTCCGTCGGCTTTCCCGAGCTCTTCCGCGCCCTCGGCGTCTTTTTCGGGTTCAGCGTCCATTATCTCAATAAATCTTTCAAAACCCGTTACGCCGTTTTGAAATTGCTCGGTGAAGTTGATAATCGTCATGACGGGGGAGATGAACAGCCCTATCGACACGACGAACGCGGAATAATCGGCAAATTCAAAATTCATATTCGAGCTGTAAAGGAACAGTCCGCCCGCAATAAGCACGACGACGTTGAAAATGTCGGTTACAAACGTGTTTCCCGCGTGAAATTTGCCCATGGCGTTATATGAATCCCTTCGCGCGGCGACGAAATCCTCGTTGCCTTCCTCGAATTTTTCCTTTTCTTTCTCGGCGTTGTCAAACGCTTTTGTCACTCTTATGCCTGAAATACTCCCTTCAAGCGAGGCGTTTATCGTTGCAATCGATTCGCGGCTGCGTTTAAACGCGGCGCGCATTTGTTTTCTGAGTTTTGATGAAATTATAAGCAGCAACGGCACGCACGTGAAAACGATGAGCGTAAGCCAAATGTTTATGGTTGAAAGATAAATAAACGAAACGAGTATGGTTATAGTTGAGATTATAAGGTTTTCCGGGCCGTGGTGTGCAAGCTCGCTTATGTCCATAAGGTCGTTTGTCATTCTCGACATTATCTTGCCCGTTTCGTGATTGTCATAGAAACTGTACGGCAGTTTTTCAAGATGATTGAACATATCCGATCGCATTTGAGCCTGCATTCTTACGCCCATCATATGTCCGTAATACTGAATGAAGTAGTTTAGCAGCATTTTAACAAAATAAAGCGCAAGCAGAACTATGCCGAAGATGATGATGAGATTATACTTTTTGTTCGGTATAAAGTTGTTGAGCATCGTTCTTGTCACTATCGGATAAACGACTCCGATGAGTGACACGAGAAGTGAGGCAAGCATATCTAAAATGAATAGTTTTTTATGCGGCTTGTAGTAACTGATAAATCGTTTTAACATGTTTTTCTCCTTAAACTTCTTTTTTCGGAGTGTCATTTTCTTATATTTACAAAAATGAATTTTATCACAAATTTTATTTTGTGTCAATGTTGACTTTGCGGTCTTTATATGATATTATACAATAAATAATATTAAGACGTCGGCAATGATTTTGTTATCATATGCGCGTTGATGGCGCACATATTTGCAAAACGGGTTTGTCGCGCCGGAAAATAAAAACACTTTTAAGGAGAAAACAAAAATGCTTGCAAAAACACCGCCGATGGGCTGGAACTCATGGAACACATTCGGAGAAAACATAAGTGAGGATCTGATAAAAGAGATCGCCGACACAATGGTTGATAAAGGTCTGCTCGCCGCCGGATATGAATATCTTGTGATCGATGACTGTTGGAGTGAAAAGGAACGCGACGAGAACGGAATGCTTGTTGCAGACCACAATAAATTTCCGCACGGAATGAAAGCCGTTGCAGATTATGTCCATTCCAAAGGGCTTAAATTCGGTATGTATTCATGCTGCGGTGTAAAAACCTGCGCGGGATACCCCGGTAGCATGAACCACGAATTCGACGACGCAAGATATTTTGCCGAGGTCGGCGTGGATTTCCTCAAATACGACAACTGCTATCATCCCGTTCAGTCGGGCGTCGTTTCATATAACACGATGTCAATGGCTCTCAAAGCCAGCGGCCGCGAGATACTTTTTTCTATGTGCAACTGGGGCAAGGAAGAAGTTTGGAAATGGGCGCGCTCAGTAGGCGGCCATATGTACCGCTCCACCGGCGATATATTCGACGATTTCGCACATGTAAGAAGTCTTTCCGAAAGCCAGAAAGCAAACCTTTGCTGCTCGGCGCCGGGGTGCTTCAACGACATAGATATGCTTATTTGCGGAATGAACGGGAAAGGCAACGTGGGACTTGAACACGGCTGCACCCCCGAACAGTATAAATATCATTTCGCACTTTGGAGCATGTTCGCGTCACCTCTTATGATCGGATGCGACGTAAGAACCGTTGATGACGAAACGCTTGCGCTTCTCAAAAATGCGGCGCTTATAAGAATAAACCAGGATGAGGAAGCCCGCCCGCCGATGTTCTGCCACGAGGTTCACGGTTCAAAAGAAGCATTTATCTGCTTTAAGCATCTTTCAAATAACGAATATGCGCTCGGTTTCTTCAATCCAATGGAAAAAGCGACAAATCTTATGATCTCATTCACCGAACTCGGCTTAAATCACCTTTCGGGCTTTGCTTTTGAGCTTACCGATTGCTTTACGGGCGAGAACGCCGGCAGAGAAAACGAGTTTATCGACTTGAAAGTCGGTGCCGGTGACTGCAAGGTTTACATTGCAAAACTTGTAAAAGTTAAATAATGACGCCCTGCAAAAACTGCCGAAAACCGCTTTCGCGCGACGAAATAGCGCTTTATAAGCGTTTGATTTATCGCGGCGCGGAAGACGACGAATGCATATGTATAAAATGCCTCGCTGACAAGCTCAACGTCAGCGAGGCGGCTCTTTTTGATAAAATTGACCATTTTAAAAAAGCGGGTTGCACGCTGTTTGAATAATACGACTGCGTCTATTATTTCGGCTTGCACTTTGTTTTGCGGGCTGTCATATTGCCGCTTGCGGTGAACCGGTTTAATTCGGGAATACTGGTGAAGCGAAAGAACGACGGTTTGTCGGGATAAAATTTCAGGCGGATCTTTTTGACGTCGAGAAAGATTTGATTAAAGACTTCATGCCGCGATTTTGGCGATTACCGTTTGCCTTTGATTCGGTCGGTATAAAAAAATAAAGATATTTCTCTGATATTTTCGGAAGTGAAAAATGTTTAAAAATTATAAACCGTTATTTTCGCTTATCGGCGGAATGTTGCTTTTCGGGCCGATATGCATAGTGAGGGAATATATACCAGACGTGCCGTCGGGCGTGTTTTCGTGTTTGAGGGGGATTATTGCCGCGTTGTTTTTGGCGGCGATAATTCTAATTAAAAAGAACAAAAACACGTGGAACGTCATAAAACCTAAGCTGTGGCTTATGATGCTTTCGGGGGCGATGATAGGGTTCAACTGGATATTGCTTTTCGATTCATGCAAATATGTGCCTGTGGCGACGGCGACTCTTTGCTATTATATGGCGACGCCGATAGTCATTTTGCTTTCGCCGTTTCTGTTTAAAGAACGCATAACGGCAAAAAAACTTGTCTGCTCGATTTGCGCCGTGGCGGGAATAGTGCTCGTGTCGAAAGTGTTTGACGGAACGAACGGCGACGGATATGATTATCCGCGCGGGATAATTCTCGGTCTTTGCGCGGCTGTGCTGTACGCGGGTGTTATTATTTCAAACAAGTATTTGGGCGAGATGCCCGCATATGAAAAGACGATGATACAGCTTGGTACGGCGGGAATTGTCGTCTTGCCGTATTCGCTTATAGCCGAGCATGGTGGATTTACAACGGTAAATATTAGGGCCGCGGTGCTCATTTTGCTTGCGGGAATACTGTTTACGGGCGTGCCTTATGCGCTGTATTTCGGAAGCATGAAATATCTTTCGGCACAGACGGTGGCGATAGTTAGCTACATAGATCCCGTGACGGCGATTATCCTTTCGGCGCTGTTGCTCGGTCAGCGCATGGGCGTGCTTGAAATCGTAGGCGCGGTGTTGATCATCGGCTCTGCCGTCGCGTGTGAAATAACGATAAAGAAAGCGAATAAAAAAGATGTCGGAAAAAGTGACTCAAAAACAGGCACATGATATTTTCGTAAAGATAAAAGAAGCGGTGATGATAGACGTGCGCGAGGAAGAGGAATATATCACGGGGCATGCGATAGGGGCGAGGATGCTTCCGCTCGGCGATATTTCTTCTGAGACGGTAGAAAAAATAGTCCCGCGAAAAGACACGCCGATAATTCTTTATTGCCGTTCGGGCGCGAGAAGTGCTGTTGCGGCGCAAATGCTCGATGAAATGGGCTATACGCGCGTTTTTGACGCGGGCGGGCTTCTCGGATGGCAATACGGGCTCGAACACGGATATGAAATATAAAAAACAGCTCCGATGGCGGCAACGTCATCGGAGTTTTGTTTTGTAACTGTATTAAAACGAGTCGGCGAAGTAGTCGCCGACTCAAAACTCGCACATAAATCATACAAAAATTGTTAGCGGGTAAAAATTTGATTTGAAAAAGCAAACGTTCGCCCTCCGCCGACAAAAAGAACCGTTTTATTTTAAGACAAGTTCAACAAGCGGGCAAAGCCCTATCGGAAGAAAAATGGCGGGAATAAAATTCATTATTTTTATTTTCGTTATGCCGAGCATGTTGAACGCCAACATAATGATGAGCAGCGATCCGACAGCCGACATTTCCGTTACAACGGTTGCCGAAAGCAGGGGTGAGATCAGCTTTGCGAGAAGTACAAGCGACCCCTCGTAGATGAAAAGGGAAGCGGTGGAAAGCAGTATTCCCGCGCCGTATGCCGCAACGAAAACAACGGTAGACACAAGGTCGATAATGGCTTTTGCGATAAGCGTGGAATTGTCGCCTTTTATTCCCGCGTCAAGCGAGCCGACGACGCCCATGGCGCCGACGCAAAGGATCAGTGTTCCCGAAACGAAAGATAGGGCGAGAGTTGACTTTCCATCGGGATTTTTGACGAGTTTCCTTTCAAGAAACTTGCCGAGACGCATTATCTTTCCGTCTATATCTATCGCCGTTCCGATTATCGCGCCGAGCACTGTCGCCACTATCATCACTATCAACTTCTCACCGGTTTTAAAATCGGCAGTGTTTTCAAGCGCGCCTGAAACGCCTATGTAAAGAATACACAAGGCGAGCGCTATCGTCAACACGTCGCCGAGTTTTTTCGATATGAATTTTTTAAGTATGAGTCCGAGCGCGACGCCGACGATGACCGCCGCGCAATTTATAATTACACCAAGCATTGTGTCTTCTTCCTGAAAAAGCAGTAATTAGATTATATCACAACTCTCAGTGCACTTCAACAACTTCAAAAATTTACCTAAAAATTGGCTTCGGGCGTTTGACAAAACGCAAAAAATACGAAAAAATATGCGTTTTAAGCAAAAAACGCGTGGCGTCAAACGTCGTGAAAACTTTGCTGAACTTTTGTGAATAAAAAAATTCTCCCTTGCCGTAAAAGTAAGGGAGAAAGTTTTTGAAATGTCATTTCTTACCGAAGAGAAAAAAACCTTTTTTTTGATAAGGCTCGCTTGTTATGCCAAGCAGTGTATAGCCGGTTGCATTTATTGTTTCGGTAAGTTTCCCCTCGTCGAGCGGTTCATCTGAGAGTATCTCGGCTTTGCCCTTTGTGTGCGACGAGGTTACCTTTTTTACGTTGAAATCGCGGCGGATGGCGTCATTTATGTGCGCTTCGCACATTCCGCACATCATGCCGTCTATGTTTACGGTCGTTTTTATCATACGAGCTCCTTTCTTTGATATGATTTAGGGGAGGCGTTTTCCGCGCCTCCCCGAAAAAAGATTACTGCTTGTGGCACGAGCCTCGCATGGCGCAATTTGCACAACCGCACCCGCACGACGTCTTGCCTTTTTTCTTGCTTTTAACAAGATTTACGATAACGGCGGCTACGATAGCGATCAAAACGGCGCTGATAATTATCGTAGCGGCGTTAGATATGATCCATTCAAACATTTGTGCCACCTCTTTTCAAATAGTTTATTTTGCGGCCTTTTCTTTTGCCGCTATTTTGTCCGCGTCTTTGCTTGTCAGCTTTGTTGCGTCCTTATACGGACGGAAGAGCATATATCCCATTCCGCCGAGAACAAGGATAGCGACGATGAAGCCGATAACATGAATGTTGCCTGTGAACACGGAACCGATTTGATATATCATAAGCGAGATCGCGTATGCAAAGATCGTCTGATAACCGATAGCAAACCATGTCCACTTCGGGCTGTTCATTTCACGCTTGATAGCGCCGATAGCCGCGAAGCACGGAGCGCAGAGAAGGTTGAATACAAGGAAAGAATATCCGGCGATGCCTGTAAACGCTGCGGCGAGATTCTGCCATACGGTAGCTTCGCCCACGCCGTAGAGAATACCCATTGTGCCTACGATATTTTCTTTTGCAACAAGACCGGTGATGGATGCGACTGTCGCTTGCCATGTTCCCCAACCGAGAGGAGCGAATATCCAAGCGATAGCTCCGCCGACCTTGGCGAGTATGCTCATGTCGATCTCGTCCTCAGAGAGCATTCTGAACCCGTCGGGTGTGAAGCCGAAGAACGAGAGGAACCAAATGACGATTGTTGAAAGAAGGATGACCGTGCCGGCTTTCTTGATGAACGACCAGCCGCGTTCCCACATGCTGCGGAGAACATTCGACGGAGTCGGCCAGTGATAAGCGGGAAGCTCCATAACGAACGGAGCGGGGTCTCCGGAGAACATCTTTGTCTTTTTGAGCATGATGCCGGAGATGATGATTGCCGCCATACCGATGAAGTATGCCGAAACGGCAACGATCGGGGACTTTCCGAATATTGCGCCGGCTATCATTGCGATGAACGGAACTTTTGCTCCGCAGGGGATAAACGTCGTTGTCATTATCGTCATACGGCGGTCGCGTTCGTTTTCGATGGTACGCGAAGCCATAATGCCGGGGATGCCGCATCCTGTTCCGATGAGTATCGGTATAAACGATTTGCCGGAAAGACCGAATTTGCGGAATACTCTGTCCATAACAAACGCAACGCGCGCCATATATCCGCACGCTTCAAGGAAAGCGAGGAGGATGAAGAGGACGAGCATTTGAGGCACAAATCCGAGAACGGCGCCTACGCCCGCGACTATACCGTCAAGGATAAGACCTTTGAGCCAGTCGGCGGTGTTTATTGCGTCGAGTCCTTTTTCAACGAGAACGGGGACGCCGGGAACCCAAATGCCGTAGTCGGCGGGATCGGGTGCGTCAAAGTCGTTTTCTTCAAAATAAGCGAGCGCGTCTTTGTAAGAAACGCCCAGTATGCCCTTTTCTTCGAGCTCATCGTCGCTCATTTCGGGCACTTCGTCGTAGTAAACGGTGTATTCTGTATCTTCAAGCGTTTCTTCGTCGATGACGACGACGGTGGAAGTTTTTTCGCCCGTCGTTGCTCTCATTGCTTCAAGCGCCGCATCGGCGTCGAAGTCTTCGGCTTCGGGGTCGAGCTCATAGAAAGCGTTAATCGCATTGAGAGCGTCGGTATATTCGTCGTTTACCTCTTCGTATGCTTTCGAGCCTATGCCGAGCAGATGCCAGCCGTCGCCGAACAGGCCGTCGTTTGTCCAGTCGGTAGCCCACGCGCCTACTGTTACCATTGCTATGTAATAAACAAGGAACATAACCGCTGCGAATATCGGAAGACCGAGCCAACGGTTTGTAACTACCTTGTCGATTTTGTCGGACGTCGAAAGGGAACCGACGTTTTTCTTTTTGTAGCACGTTTTTATCACCGTGCCGATATAAACGTATCTTTCGTTTGTTATAATCGATTCCGCGTCGTCGTCAAGTTCGGTTTCCGCGGCTACGATGTCTTTTTCGATGTGTTCAAGCGTTGACTTGTCGAGGTTGAGCTGGGCGAGAATTTTTTCGTCGCGCTCGAAGATCTTTATCGCATACCATCTTTGCTGCTCTTCGGGCAGATCATGCACCGCCGCTTCCTCTATGTGCGCGATAGCGTGTTCGACCACGCCGGAGAACGTGTGCTGCGGAACGGTTTTTGCGATTTCCGCGGCTTCTATCGCGGCTTCTGCCGCTTCCATAACGCCCGTGCCTTTAAGCGCCGATATTTCGACTACTTTGCATCCGAGCTGTCTTGAAAGTTCGGCAACGTTGATTTTGTCTCCGTTTTTGTTTACGATGTCCGTCATGTTGATTGCAACAACAACCGGGATACCGAGCTCCGTAAGCTGAGTTGTGAGGTAAAGGTTTCTTTCAAGGTTCGTGCCGTCTACGATATTGAGTATCGCGTTCGGACGCTCGTTTATAAGATAATTTCTTGCCACCACTTCTTCAAGCGTGTACGGGGAAAGGGAATAAATGCCGGGAAGGTCGGCTATAACCACACCGTCGTGTTTTTTCAGCTTGCCTTCCTTTTTCTCAACAGTAACGCCGGGCCAGTTTCCTACGAACTGGTTGGAACCTGTGAGAGCGTTAAACAGCGTTGTTTTACCGCTGTTCGGGTTGCCCGCAAGGGCGATTCTTAATTCCATATGATTGTTCCTTTCTTTGCCGTTTGTTTGCCTACGCTAACAAACGACCAAAAATTTTGAGGCGTTCGCCTCGCCGTTTGAAATTACTCGACTTCCACCATTTCGGCGTCCGCCTTACGTACCGAAAGCTCATATCCTCTTACGGTGATCTCCACGGGATCTCCGAGCGGGGCTACCTTGCGAACGAAAATTTCAACGCCCTTCGTTATGCCCATGTCCATGATGCGGCGCTTTACGGCGCCTTCGCCGTGAAGTTTGACAACTTTAACGGTGCTTCCGATTTTTGCATCTCTTAACGTGTTCATGCTTTCCTCCTTAGTAGTATAAAGATCATTAAACCATGATCTTCTGCGCCATTTCAGAGCTTATCGCTATCCGCGAATCTTTTATGTTCACAATAACGTTGCCGTTCGTTTGAGTTACGACCGTAACTATCCCGCCGACTACAAACCCCAAGTCTTCCAAATGCTTTTTAACATCGGGCTTTCCGCCTATGCGTTTTATTACGAGCTCCTCGCCCTCGCTTGCAAAATTAAGTGGTATCATTTTAAATTCCTCTCTTGCCCGCACATAAATGCGGACGTTGATATTGATAAACGTTGATTAGCGCTTGCTAACTATGAATATTATAGTTACCTTATGCTAACTTGTCAATAGTTTTGTAAAAAAATATACGAAAAAACGTCATTTTTTACGGATTGCATTCAGCCGAAAACAGAAAAAATATCAAAATTTGCCAACATAATTTGTTATAGGATCAAAAAGCTCCACAAAAAGGGTGGCAGCTTGCAAATCGTCTGTTATTATTCTGACTGTTTTGTAAAGAACATAGTACACCTCAAAGAGGGGCGGCGTTCCGATTTTTCTCTTTACACCCGCCGTGAAAAAAACGACAACTGCTCTGAGGCAAATATTATCGGTTTAAGCGATCCCAAGAGCGGATGTTGCGCAAACGAAAGAACGGGTAAGCAAAAAAATTGCCGGCGGGTATTTTTTATGAGTGGAGAGCGGATAAACGGCAGAACATAAAGTATAATGATAAAAAAATCGGGCAAAGAGAAAAAAATGTTGCATTAGT
The DNA here is from genome assembly GCA_017446155.1 of Clostridia bacterium. GTDB lineage: Bacteria > Bacillota > Clostridia > Oscillospirales > CAG-272 > CAG-841. Next base: position 234,267 of record JAFSRI010000053.1, read on the forward strand.
GAAAAAACCGTGATATAATAACAAAGCGAGATATGAAATCAGACCATGCCGGCCGGGGAGTCAGCGGTGCCTTGTAACCCGCAATCCGCTACAGCGGGGGCAAATACGTCAATGAGGTATGTTTTTGGGTGGTCTGCGTTGCATCACCCGTGCGTTGAAGGATGGGTCTTGCGCAATTCGATGCCGTGAATCATGTCAGGCGGGGGACCGAGCAGCATTAAGCGGATTTTCGGATGTGCCGCGAGGCTGCCTGTCCCGAGTGCGGAATGTAACGGCGCATGTAAACGCATATCGAAGGGCGGTGCATGGTCTGATTTTGTATCCCGCGATTTTTATAAATCAACAGGCGTCTTGTATAATGTTCATACGAGAAAGTCTGTCGGAATTTACAGAGAGTTTTATTATTTTGAAACGGAGGAGATAGACATGTATCAGGCGCTGTACAGAAAGTGGCGGCCGTCAACGTTTGACGACGTTGTCGGACAAGAGCATATAACAAGCATCCTCCGAAGCGAAATAGCCGGCGGGCGCATTTCGCACGCATATCTTTTCTGCGGACCGAGAGGAACCGGGAAAACGACGTGCGCAAAGATAATCTCAAAAGCCGCGAACTGCGAGCATCCCGTAAACGGCGATCCGTGCGGAGAGTGCGCTTCGTGCCGTGCAATAGCCGACGGCACAACGACCGACGTCATCGAGATGGACGCCGCCTCAAACAACGGTGTTGACAATATCCGCGATCTGCGCGACAGCGTCGTGTATACTCCCGCGGATATGAAATATCGCGTATATATAATAGATGAAGTCCATATGCTCTCGACAAGCGCCTTCAACGCTCTGCTTAAAACCCTTGAAGAGCCGCCGGCACACGTCATTTTCATTCTTGCAACAACAGAACTTCACAAAATTCCCGCAACGGTGCTCTCGCGCTGCCAGCGGTTCGATTTCAGAAGAATTACCCCCGCGTCGATCATATCTCGCATGAAAACGGTGTGCCTGGGTGAAGGTATAAAAGCCGACGAGCAGTCGCTTGAACTCATCGCCCGTCTTTCTCAGGGCGGAATGAGGGACGCGCTGAATATGCTGGAATACTGCACCGGCGGCGGAGATGAAATAACGATAAAGAAAACAGAGGCGTTACTTGGCGCAAGCCCGACGGAACTTTTGGCTGACGTTTGCCGCGCGCTTGCGGCAAAGGACGTGACGGGTGCGCTTGAAAAACTTGACGAGGTCTATCGCTCGTCGAGGGACGTTTCGGTGTTCTGGCGCGAACTTATCGCATTTTGCCGCGATATAATGATGTATATAGCAAGCAGGGGCGGTTTCGACTGCTCGGAGGCGGTAAAGGAAACGGCAAAAGCGTTCACTGTGCCGCGAATAATGTATATTCTCGATTCGTTCATCATAACCGAGGGCGATATGGGCCGCTCACCCGCAAATGCAAAACTTTACGCCGAAATGGCGGTCGTAAAGGTATGCAACGATTCGCTTGACACAAGCACAGCGGCGCTTGCCGCGAGAATAAGCGACGTTGAAGAGCGACTCGCGAGCGGTGAGATCAAATTTGTACAGGATATAAAGCCGGCAAACATTCGTGGGCAATTAAAAGAAACGGTTGCAAGCACTAATGAAACACCGAAAGAAGCTGTGCCTCAAAAACCCGAAGAACATACGCCCGCAAAAGAAGAAAACATAAGAAACTGGGCGGACATAATTAGGAAGATAGAGCAAAAAGACGTTTCCGTTTCATCGTTTTTAAAAGATACGGGCGCATATACGGATGCTGACGGAAAACTTCACATAAGGTGCGGAAACGCCTTTGCAGTGATGATGCTCTCGTCCGACGAGAAAAAGCGCGTTATCGCACTTACCGCAAGTGCCGTTACCGGAAAGAAATTCAGTGCTGACGACGTTTTGCCGGAACAGGCGGACGTTAAAACCGAGCGCGAACCGATAGAAGATTTTATTGATACGGAGGAATAAAAAATGAAAGCAAGATTACCGCAGGGACCTTCAATGAACGATATGCTCCGCCAGGCGCAGAAGATGCAGGAGGATATGCAGCAAAAGCAGGCGGAACTCGAAGCGCGCGAATATGATATATCCGCGGGCGGTGGCATGGTGAAAATCAAGATAAACGGGAAAAAAGAAATAGTTGAAATGACGATTGACCCGATGATAGTTGACCCCGACGACATAGAAACGCTGACAGACGTTATAACCGCAGGCGTAAACGAGGCGATAAAGACGGTAGAGGATACATCCGCCAAGGAAATGGAAAAAATCACGGGAGGCCTGGGCGGCCTCGGCGGTGGAATACCGGGATTGTTCTGATATTATTCGGAGGAAAACATGGAATATATACTTCCGTTTCAGCGGCTTGTCGAAAAGTTTGCCTCGCTCCGCGGGGTTGGAAGAAAAACAGCCGTCAGATATGCGTTTGCCGTGCTCGATATGTCGGAAGAAGAGGCAAAGGACTTCTCGGATGCGATTTTGAGCGCGAAAAGAGATATTCATACGTGCTCGATATGCGGCAATCTCACCGACGAGCCGATATGCGCCGTGTGCTCGGATGAAAAGCGCGACGGCGGCATAATATGCGTCGTCGAGGACGCGCGCGCCGTGATAGCTTTTGAAAAAACGCGCGAATATAACGGACTTTATCACGTTCTCGGCGGAGTTATTTCACCCGCAAAGGGAATAACGCCGGATAAAATAAGAATAGGAGAACTTCTCGACCGTATCTCGAACGGCGGCGTGAGGGAAGTGATAATAGCGACAAATCCCAACGTTGACGGCGAAACTACGGCGCTTTACATATCAAAGCTCGTTTCGGCAAAAGGTGTTAAGGTTACGCGCCTTGCATACGGTGTGCCTGTCGGTGCGGATATTGAATATGCCGACGAGGTGACGCTGACGCGCGCGATCAGCGGGCGGCGGGAAATTTGAAAATAACGAAGGTCCTGTGAGTTTTCACAGGACTTTTTTGTTTTATTTTATGATTTTTTCAAATTTTTTCGTAAAATAAAAATCGCGCGGCGTGAGAAAATATATTAGGACATTTTTTGTCCTAAATAAAATTCAGGAGCTAATTCAAATGCCTCAGATAACAACAAAAGAACTCGGTACGATAGAGGATCAGCTCACTCTTGAAAAGAACCTCGTAAACAAATATACCGAATTTGCAAATACGACAAACGACACCGTTCTCAAAACAAAATATCAGCAGATAGCGCAGAAACACCAATCACATTATGACGCTCTCTATTGCTATCTCACGAAATAAGGAGGAAAAGAAAATGGTACAGCCTACTTTTTCCGACAAAGACAGAATAACCGACGCACTCAATTCTCAGAAGTACGTTACAGATCACTATAATTCATTCGCCAATGAAACCGCATCGCCCGAACTTCGTACAACGGTTATGCAAATATTGACGGAAGAGCACGACATTCAGTATGATCTTTTCTGCGAAATGACAAATCGCGGATGGTACCCGACAGAGGTTGCCGAAGCGCAAAAGGTTACGGAAGCAAAGAACAAATATCAGCAATGACAAAAAAATGCGCCCTGTCGGGCGCATTTTTTTGATATTATTTGATTTTATATGAATTAACAAACGATTTGTGCTGTCATCATTAATTTCATTATCTATCAAAATCTGTTTTCTGACCTGTCAAAAAACAATATCTTGAACAGTAAAGCAAGTCGAGCGGAAGTTATTTTACCCAAAACGTCTTGTAAAGCAGCTCAACAAAGAACGCCAAGACAAATCCCGACGTTATGTTTGCGGCTATCGGATAGACGATACGTTTCCACTTCTTTTCGCCGCGCAACACAATGATATATGCTGTCACCTCAACAATTAAAACGCATATTTCAACGAAAACATAGAAAATAAAATCAAGCGAAAACCACCCGCTGTTCAAGAATAACGACGATAATGCAAAGTTTACGCCAATTTGTGTTATAAAGTTCACAATAAGCAACTTATACCAATGTTTTTTGAAACTCATGCGGAACAGCAAGAATATCGCAATTTCAATGAGCAGTGTTGGGATACACGTTGAAAGAAACTGCAAAACAAAACTTTTGGCGGGAGAATCGCGCCTGACCTGCTGAATAAATCCGCCGTCTGTCTGTTCGGCGCCCGTCGGAATCATTGAATTATAATCGAGCGTGATATGCTCCTGATAATACTTTTTTTCTATTACACCGGACGTTTTTATATTGCATTCGCCGTCTACAACAATTACCCGGAATTTATTCGGAACTCCGAAATAACTGAAATGGCTCAAATTGTTCTCGTCCGGTACTATCGTGCCGAAAAGAGGCACGGACGTGCCGTGAGCAAGCGCCGGATACCAGCCGTTTTCCGAAAAATTTTGCAATGATTCCAACATTTTTTCGTCAAGCGTTTCAATTTCCGAACTATAAAGGTTGTGATAGCTGCCGTCGTAATCGACGAGCAAATCGAGATAATATCTCTGCGGTGCGTTTTCAAGCGTTATCGACACCGACGGCTTCGGACCCATATCGGCTGATACCGAGATTACGGACATCAACACCAGCACTATACATAAAATAGCTACTATAACGCTCTTTTTTGTTGTTTTCATATTTACCTCCGGAACCCATTTGCTTTAAACGTGTGCCGGCTTCTGCTTTATTAGTCGCGTGAACGCCCGATTTTTCTCACACAAGCAAATTATTTCCTGAAATTCATCAACCGAACAGTTTTGCGGCTATCTCAGCGACGCTTTCCTCGGTGAATTCGCCTATCGTTATGTCGTCGGTGAGAGTCCACGTTTCTTTGTGAGTTATCGAACGGTTCTTGCCGACTGTAAATATCGGCGAGAGAGTTTCCGTTTCGGTGAAATATTTGCATGCGTATACTTCGCAGTTGACGCCCCTGTCGGGGTAAGTTTCGGCTTCGTCAAACGGAGCAAACGTTTTTACCATTGCCTGACCGTGATTGATATATGCGAGCTTACCGGCGGTGTTGTTTATGCCTATTTTGAACGCTTGGTCAACTGTCGGATCCTGCCGGAGCGCGATATTGTTCTTACCCCAGAACACACGGCTGTCCTGCATGTTTGTATACGGCCACAGAACGAGCGAGCGATTTGAAAGAAGTCCGGTGTCCTCTTTCGGCTGAGGAACGATAACCGCACCGCAGGCAGCGGAAACGGTCAGCGCCCATGCGGCGCCTGTTATCGGTTCTTTGCCGGCGTTCGTTATTGTGTGAGTAATATTCACCTGCGCTTCGCATTCATCCATTTCGACAAGTATCGAATATTGAAGCCCCGTTACTTCCTGTCTCGGCGGAATAAACTCAACTGTGGATCCGTTTACCGTGTAAAGGACCTTTTCATTGTCCGGATAATACGTATCGGGATATTTTTCCGGGCTTAACCACAAACGATGACCACCGTATATGTTCCATGTTTTTCCTTCGCCGTAAAGCGATGAAACGTCTTGCGTTGTGTTGCGCGCCACGTCCTCGTGAAGCATGTTTTCTTTTCCTCGCAGAGAACAGCTGATTATTCTGGGACCGACGTCAACTGTAACGATAAGCTCCATCTTATCGTTTGAAATGGTAAGGCATTTGCCGTAATTCTTATAAGAGGGTTCTTCTTTAATTGTTACCATATATAAGTATATCCTTTCCGTTTTATTTTATTATTTTTTTGCGCCGAGCGCTTCCAGCTCGCGCATAAATGTGTCAAGGTCCTTAAACTCTCTGTAAACCGAGGCAAACCTTACGTATGCGACGGGGTCGAGATCTTTGAGCTTTTCCATAACGAGGACGCCTATGCGTTGAGATGAGATCTCACGCGAAAGCGAATTTTGTATTTCTGCCTCTACCTCGCCTGCTATACTTTCCATTTGCTCCATTGCAACGGGACGCTTATGGCATGCGGTAATTATTCCCGAAAGCAATTTGTTTTTGTCGAAAAGCTCGCGCGTTTTGTCTTTTTTCACTACAAGCAGCGGCAAAGTTTCTATCGTTTCATACGTGGTAAATCGGTTTTGACACGATAAGCATTCTCTTCGACGGCGTATGCTTGAACCTTCCTCAGTCGGGCGAGAATCAATCACTTTGCTTTCGGTATATCCGCAAACGGGACATTTCATATGATGAATACCTCCGATTTATACTTTTACTGATACAGTATATCACAAAAGGAAGAAAATGTAAACAATTATTTTTTACAAAGCCTTTTTCAGGACGATTGAATGAGAAGATAATTTATTAAAAATGATTGAAAAACGATTTTTTTGTTTACTTTTGTTTTTTTATGGTGTATTATTATCATGTACCCGCGCCCCGCGACGGCGCGCTGCGCGCGCCAAGCGCCGCCTAGCAGGCAAGGGACGGATTTGATAAAATTATAAGCGGCGGCGCGTCGGTTTATGCCGACGGCATAAACGTCGCGGGGCGCGAAATAAAAAAGAAAAAATGGAAAAGAAAATAAAGATAGGAAAAAAAGAATATATACCCATAATGCTTGCCCCTATGGCTGGAATGGCTGACGGAACGTTCAGAAGCATATGTTATTCTCACGGAGCGGGATATTCGACGACGGAAATGATTTCGGCAAAAGCCGTTACATACGGTGATAAAAAGACTTTTTTGCTTGCCGATATAGGTAAAGACGAAGGCCCGGTTGCGTGTCAGCTTTTCGGACATGAACCGGATGTTATGTCGCGCGCGGTCGTGATGTTAAAAGAATATTATTCCGAAAACGGAGTCGACATTTGCGCTTTTGATATAAATATGGGGTGCCCGGTTCCGAAGATAGTCCGAAACGGCGAGGGAAGTGCGCTTATGCGAGATCCTGTGCTTGCGGCAAAAATTATCGAATCTGCCGTGAAAAGCGCGGGTGAAATACCGGTGACGGTTAAAATAAGACTCGGCTGGGATAAATCGAGCATCAATGCAGCTGAAATCGCGAAGCTGGCGGAAGAAAACGGCGCGTCGGCTGTTTGTGTGCACGCGAGAACTCGTTCGCAGATGTATGAACCTACGGCCGATTGGAGTTATATCAAACAAGTAAAGGATTCATTGAAAATACCGGTTATAGGAAACGGAGATATTTTCTGCGGAGCAGACGCAAAACGCATGATTGATGAAACCGGTTGCGACGCTGTCGCCGTTGCAAGAGGGGCACTTGGCAACCCGTGGATTTTTACCGATATAAAATCCGCATTATACGGAGAAACGTTTATTCCTCCGACAAAAAAGGAAAAGGTAGAAGGCGCGATAGCCCATTTGCGCCTTGCCGTGGAAAGAAAAGGCGAATATAAGGGCGTGGTCGAGAGTCGCGCACATATAGGATATTATACAAAGGGGCTGTACGGCTCACCTCGCGTAAGGGGCGAACTCAACCTTGCCGAAACGCCGGACGAGGTGATACGACTGCTTGAAACGCTTTTGGAGTGACGAAGTGAAAGATAAAGCGATAAGAACCGTCATTTTTGATTATCTTGAAGAAAATATAGGTAAAATAAGAATTTTTGAAGAGAGCCCGATAAACGATTCAAGATGCGATTTTTACACGGTGACGGATAAATTGACGGGATATGAGATAAAAAGCGACGCGGATTCGTATGAAAGACTTTCGCGGCAGATAAAGGATTACGACGTGTTTTTCGATGAGAATTACCTTGTCGTCGGCGCATCTCACTCGGCGTCTGCCGAAAAGAAAATACCGCCGTATTGGGGCGTAATAAGCGTCACCGACACGGACGGCGGGTTTGTCGTGGAAACGCGGCGAAAAGCGGTGGAAAATCCGAAAATAAGGAGGAAAAACCAAATTTTAAAACTGTGGAACTCGGAGATAACGGCGATACTCAAAAGAAGAAAACTGCCCGTGTATCGCGGGAAATCAAAATCATTCCGCGCGGGGGTGCTTGTCAAGAACGTAGATGATGAAAAACTTCGTGGTGAAATATGCCGCGAACTTTTCGAGCGTGATTATAACTTGGAGGAAAACTGAATGAAATTCGACAGACGAAAAACGATAGTGTTTCTAGGCGACAGCGTGACAGAAGGTTGTTTTGCGCTTTACCCGACCGATTACGGCTTCGATACGTTCCGAGAACCTGAAAAATGCTTCGTTACAAAAGTAAAGAACGCGCTCACAGTGAAATACGGTGAAGAGAACGTAAACGTTATAAACGCGGGCGTCAGCGGCGACACTACTAAGAAGGCGCTTTTAAGATTTGAGCGCGACGTTATGCAATATTCGCCCGACGTTGTTGTAACCGCCACGGGGCTGAACGACATTTTCAGAGATATGAATACTTATGCTGAGTGTTACCGCGAGCTTGCCGAGCGCGTAAAAGGCAGCGGTGCAAAACATATCGTGATGACGCCGAACATGCTCAACACATATGTCCATCCGGAAACGCTTCCGTGTTCACTTAAAGTTGCGTCAAGCACCGTTGAAAAACAAAAGGACGGGACGCTCGACTCGATAGTTGAAATTCAAAGAAAAACGGCGACCGAATTCGGCGCCGCATTATGCGATGTATATTTATTCTGGAAAAAATTATATTCTTCGGGGGTTGATACTACGGCGCTGCTGGCGAATTATATAAATCATCCGTGCGAAGAAATGCACGGCGAAGCGGCGCGCCTTGTGCTTGATGTGATAGAGAGCCTGTAAATTCTCATCAAAATGCGCTGTTGTTTTCACGTGCATGAAATTTGCTCCCTTCATCTTCTTGCGAGATAGTTGATTGTCGGCGGGAAAACCGGTTTGATGCATGTCCGCAAAACTTCTTTAAAAACAATTTTGACCGATTTGCCGAGCGGAGCATAATCGTATTGTTAACGATTTTCCGGATGCTGAAAAATGCCGTAAAATAAAGTTCGGAACTTAATTTTTAAGTTCCGAACTTTTTTCTTCGAGATCAATAAGCAGTGTTCCGGCGAGCGCGAGCACAACCGACACGACCTCGCTCGATATTATTTCGTAAAATTCCGACGTTGTTATCTCAATGGTGCCGTTATTCATGCCGATAATGAGATAGAGTATGTATATTGAATATATAATTATCGGTATCACCGTAGCTCTGAATATCCGCGTGGCGGTTTTGCCGACATATTTTGGAATAGTTATTTTCATTTGTGCTTCCTCCGTTCAGAAATCTTCTGTTCGATATAATTATACATGCCTTTTGCCGTTTTGTCATTGATAAATATATGGAAAAATAATTGCATGTAAAATAATAATTATTCATATTTCGACATATTGCGACAGCAAATATCGAAAAATTGGCGCTGAAAACGTTTTTAGATGATTTGTGCGCGGAATTTTGTCGAATATTTCCGATAAAAACTGAAAATTTCGTGTTGAAAGTATGGCACGGAAAATATAAAATGTGGCTTGCATTAACAACGCGGAGGACGAAAAATATGGATAAAAATTATTTCGGCGGCATTGTCAGCCATATTGAAAAGATTACGGACGGGATTTTCCGATCTTTTAATGTTTTACAGAGCATTACGGGTGAAGGCGACGTGTATTCGATTTATGCGGTGACGGAACACGACGGCGAGCGCGACGAATGTTATGTCTATGACGTTGCGAGAGATGAACCGAGCGCCGTCATTATATGCAAATTTTTGGCTGAACATGACGTGAGCGCTGTTCATTTGCTCGACGTGCTTTCGGATATTACGGGGATCGAATTCGATTGCGAGATTACAATTTAAAAATGACGAAATAATATTTTAACCCGCCGGCGGTAAAACGTTTGGCGGGTTTTTGTTGTTATAAAATGGTGTTTGCAGGCGATGAAAAACATCCTGCATAGCAAAAGGCGATGACGGCAGACGCTTAAAGGCAATGTAATTTCAGTTGCAAAGCCAATAATTTATTTATTGCATTATTAATTATTTATTTACAATATATTCTTGCTTTTCGGAAAGTAATATGATATACTGTATGATGAAGTAAAATCCCGGATAATACATTGAAAACGGAGAAGTCATATGGAAAACGAACTTGCGCACGGCGCGATTAAAAAGAATATCGAACGTGCCGACGGAAGGGCGACCTCAGCCGTAATCACTCGCGCGGCATATCTTTGTGACGCGGCAAACTTTATTTCAGACGAGCTTTCGGCGGTTTACGCGGATATTTTCGACGAAATATGCACGGGTGACGACGCGCGAGGGATATACGCCGAGCGCCGCGCGGATGTTGAAAGCAAGATCGCGCTTTCAAATTCACTGCCGCGAAGCAAGAAATATATCTCTCACGGGATTGAAATTTTCGATTCGTGCTTTATCTGCTCAAAAATACACAGACAAAAATATTCCGCCGGTGACGCCGCACGTGCGTTTTTCGGTGCGGCGAAAATTCAAAAGGGCGCTGAGAACAATGCGAAAATAGCGTTCGTGGCGGGAAAACAAGCCAATGCCGCATTTGAGATGTTCGCCAGATTTCTCGGCACGGTTTCGGCTTTTGGCGTCGAGAGTTTTTCCGACGCATGCGACGCGGCATCCGAAGGCGACGCCGACTATTGCATCGTGCCGCTTGAAAACTCAGCCGAGGGCAGACTCGACGGCTTTTATAACGCTGTCGGCAAAGCGGGGCTTTATCCGTTGCTCGGATGCCGAATAGGCGACGGCGACGGATATACGCGTTTTGTTCTGTTCAGCCGCAGGGCTTTGTATGCCGAAGCCGACGGGATGAGCATGATGCAGATTCGATTGACCGCCGACAGGATGGGCGACGTATCGGATATTTTAAGCGCGGCGGATTTCTTCGGAGCTGACGTCACACGCATAGATACGATACCTTTGTCGGCGGCGGGAAGAGAAAACTCGATCGATATGATATTCAAAGTAAACGACGCCGACATTGCGGGGTTTATCACGTTTTTGCGGTTTGAATATCCGCAGTTTTACCTGTTCGGCATATTCACTGACATAAGCGAAGGAGGCGGGCGATGATAATACTCGGGATCGACCCGGGGCTTGCTACCGTGGGCTACGGAGTGATAGAATATGAAAAGGGCAAATTCCGAACGATAGCGACGGGCGCGATAGAAACGCCCGCCGGAATAGACGTGGAATTAAGACTGAAAACGGTATATGACGATATGTGCGAGCTTATTGACACATATCATCCCGCCGAGATGGCGGTGGAGGAGTTGTTCTTCAACACGAACCAAAAGACGGCGATAGGTGTTGCGGAAGCGAGAGGAGTAATTCTTCTGGCGGCGGTGAGAAAAGGCGTGACGATAGCCGAATACACTCCGCTGCAAGTAAAGCAGTCGGTTGTTGGTTACGGCCGCGCGGAAAAGAAACAGGTTCAGGAGATGGTGAAGATAATCCTCAACATTCCAAAGGTTCCGAAACCCGATGACGCGGCGGACGCGTTGGCGCTTGCAATTTGCCACGCGCATTGCGGCGGCTCGTCGATAAAAGAGTTTTATAACGGAAAGAAGAAAAAACTGATATAGTGCTGGAATTATTTTTTCGTTCGGACAAAACGCGGCTGAGAAATCCTTTCCAAAACCGTAATAATTCCTGCGAGAATAGGGACAGCGTTTGAATATGAGAAAAACTTTTTGAAAAAATCCCCATGATAACAAATTTTCAAAATATATTTGATTTCAGCGAAAGGAAATTCGGGCGAAGCAAAAAGATGTGCCGCCCATGGTGAAAAATATGTTTTACTATGTAAAAGGACCGCTTGTGATGACAGACCCGCAGAGTGCCGTCGTCGATTGCGGCGGCGTAGGATATAAGTTGACGATAAGCGGCAACACCCTATCTCACTTGACGGAAGTCGGCAAAGTCGTGTGTCTGTATACATATATGTCGATACGCGAGGACGCGGTTGAATTGTTTGGCTTTTACACGACCGAAGAGCTTAACGCTTTCAAACTGCTTATAACGGTTTCCGGCGTAGGGCCGAAAGCGGCGATGTCGATCCTTTCGCTTATGTCGCCCGAAAAATTCGCCGTGGCAGTGTCGATGGGCGATTCAAAAGCGCTTTCAAAAGCGAACGGCGTAGGCAAAAAAACAGCCGACAGAATAATTCTGGAACTTAAAGACAAGGTGGCGAAAAATATCGACGTGTCGAGCGATTTGGAGGACGCTGGCGGTTATGCGTCGAGCTCCGTCGCCGACGACGCGGTGGAAGCGCTGATGGTTCTCGGCTATCCGAGAGGGGTGGCGCTGAAAGCCGTCGAGGGCTGTTCGGGCGACACGCTTGAAGAACTTATGCGAGCGGCACTGAAAAAAATAGGCTCGAATATGTGACGGTGAAATACCGAAAAAACCGTCATCACAAGGCGGGATCCGCAAACAATACCGCTGACGGAGCGAGCAAAAGAAGAACCGATACTCACCGATATTTAAAAGGAGCGTCATAATGGCAATAAACAAATTCAACATAACCTCTGAAAACGAGGAAGAATACGACATCGAAACGCGGATAGTGAACGCGGGCTTTTCCGATGAGGACGGAGATATAGAAAGCGGACTCCGCCCGAAATGTATGGACGATTACATCGGGCAGGAAAAAGCGAAAGAAGAGTTGAAAATATATATCGAAGCGGCAAAACAACGTGAGGAATCGCTTGATCACGTCCTGCTTTACGGTCCGCCGGGACTCGGCAAAACGACGCTGTCGAACATTATAGCAAACGAGCTTGGCGTGAACATAAGAATAACGTCCGGCCCCGCTATCGAAAAGCAGGGCGATTTGGCGGCGCTGCTTACGAACCTGAACGAAAACGACGTGCTGTTTATCGACGAGATACACCGTCTGCCGAGAAACGTAGAGGAGATACTCTATCCCGCGATGGAAGATTACGCCCTCGACCTTATAATCGGCAAAGGTCCGGCGGCGCGCAGCATTCGTATGTCGCTGCCGCATTTCACGCTTATCGGTGCAACAACAAGAGCCGGCCAGCTCACAACGCCGCTCCGCGACAGATTCGGGGTGCTTTTGCGACTTGAACTTTATACTACGGACGAACTTTCAAAGATAATCACACGAAGCGCGGGAATACTCGGCATTTCAATTTCCGAGGACGGCGCGCAGGAACTTGCAAAACGTTCGCGCGGTACGCCGAGAATCGCCAACAGACTTCTCCGTCGCGTGCGCGATTTCGCACAGGTGCGCGGCGACGGCACAGTCACACGTGAGATGACGGACCGTGCGCTTAAAATGCTTGACATAGACCATCTCGGTCTTGACAATACCGACAGGCGCATGCTCGAAACGATAATCCGCTTTTACGACGGAGGCCCCGTCGGGCTTGAAACGCTTTCCGCCACGATCGGAGAAGAGGCGGTGACGCTTGAAGACGTGTATGAACCGTATTTGATACAAATCGGCTTTATAAACCGCACTCCGCGCGGAAGATGCGTCACAAGGCTTGCCTATGAGCATTTGGGTATACCGTTCGGCACGGACGGACGCATGAAACAGAGCAAACTCGACATTTAAGTGAGGGAAAACGATGTTTATATCGGACAAATGGAAAGAATATGAACTTATCGACTGCTCGGACGGGGAACGGCTTGAAAGGTGGGGAAAATACATCCTTCGTCGTCCCGACCCGCAGGTGATATGGAAAAGCGAAAAGAAAAGTCCGCTTTGGAACAAGGCGGACGCGGTCTATACGCGGCAGGGCGGCGGCGGACAGTGGACGAAGCACGACGTTGCCGAAAGCTGGAACGTTTCATACGGAGAGTTGAAATTCAAGATAAAAACAATGGGTTTTAAGCACACGGGGCTGTTCCCGGAACAGGCTACGAACTGGGATTTCTGTGCGGAGCTTATTAAAAACGCCGGCAGAGAGATAAAAGTGCTCAACCTCTTTGCGTATACCGGCGCGGCAACGGTTTCGGCGGCGAAAGCGGGGGCAAGCGTGTGTCACGTAGACGCGGCGAAGGGAATGGTGGCTCAGGCGAAGGAAAACGCGGCGCTGAGCGGTCTTGAAAATGCGCCGATAAGATATATCGTTGACGATTGCAGAAAATTTATCGAGCGTGAAATACGGCGCGGCAATCGCTACGACGGAATAATAATGGATCCGCCTTCATATGGCAGAGGGCCTAACGGTGAAGTGTGGAAATTGGAGGACAGCATTGATGATTTTATCAAGCTCGCGGCAAAGGTACTACGCGACTCTCCGCTGTTCTTTATTGTGAACTCTTACACGACGGGGCTTTCACCCGCCGCCATGGGATATATAATGCGCCTCGTTCTTCCGAGAGGGAAAATCGAATGCGAGGAGCTGGGATTGCGCGTATCGCACACGGGGGGGATACTTCCTTGCGGGGCGACAGCGCGGTGGAGCAAAGGATAAAAATGAACGAAACAATAATCAAAGCCGAAAAGCTCGGATATACCTATGAGGGTGACGAGCGTAACGTCAGAGCGCTCGACGGGGTGGACATCGAGATTTACAGAGGGGAATTTCTCTGTGTTCTCGGACAGAACGGATCGGGCAAAAGCACGCTTGCAAAGTTGTTCAACCTCATACTTACGCCGACGGACGGCGTGCTTGAACTTTTCGGCAAAAGAATAGAAAAGGACATAACCGACGACGAAATTTTCGATATAAGGCGCAAGATAGGAATGGTGTTTCAGAACCCCGACAATCAACTTGTGGCGACGATAGTCGAAGAGGACGTGGCATTCGGCCCGGAAAACATCGGGATGCCTCCCGCAAAGATAAGGGAAACGGTTGACGCCGCGCTTGATACGGTGGGAATGAGCGAATACGCAAGGCACAGCCCACACCAGCTTTCCGGCGGACAAAAGCAAAGAGTGGCGATAGCCGGCATCATCGCGCTTTCGCCGGACGTTATTATATTCGACGAGTCGACCGCCATGCTCGACCCGAACGGAAGAGCGGAAGTAATGGACACAATAAAGAAGCTGAAAAACAGCGGAACGACCGTTGTTCTCATTACGCACTATATGGAGGAGGCGGCGGAGGCTGACAGAGTTGCGGTGATTGACGGCGGGAGAAAAGTGCTTGAAGGAACGCCGACAGAGGTGTTCACCGAGCGGGAAAAACTCATTGAATGCGGACTTGCCGTTCCGCAGGCAACGGAGCTGATGTTGAAATTGAAACAAAAAGGATTTGTAGACACAGCGGACGTATTGACGCCGTATGAGGCGGCGCTCGCAATAGCGAAAGCCGCGGGAGGTGCGAGATGACGTCAGCAGAACTGAAAAACGTTTCATATATTTACAGCCGCGGAACACCGTTTGAAAAAAAGGCGGTGAAAAATGTTTCCGTAGCGTTTGAAAAGGGCAAAATAACAGGTATCATCGGGCACACGGGCTCGGGCAAAAGCACGCTGGCACAGCTTATAAACGGCTTGCTCGAAATAAGCGAGGGAGAGGTTTTCGTCGACGGGCAGAATATTTGGGAAAACAAAAAGAATATCCGCTCGGTCAGGTTCAATGTCGGGCTGGTGTTCCAATATCCGGAATATCAACTTTTTGAAGAAACGGTATATAAAGACATCGCCTTCGGCCCGAAAAACATGGGACTTGACGAGGGAGATATAGATAAAAGAGTAAAAACAGCTGCAAAAGAAGTCGGACTTGACGAAGCGCTGCTTGACAAATCTCCGTTTGAACTTTCCGGCGGGCAAAAACGCCGCGCGGCGATAGCCGGCGTTATCGCCATGCAACCGGAAATTCTCATCCTCGACGAGCCCGCGGCAGGGCTTGACCCGCGCGGCAGGGAAAGCATTATGAAAATGCTTTCGTCATATTGCGCCGAAAGCGGAGCGTCGGTCGTAATGATAAGCCACAGTATGGAGGACATCGCGCAATACTGCGATGATATTCTTGTGATGAACAAGGGCGAGGTGTTCTTTTTCGGCACGACATCAGAGGCTTTCGCCATGTCCGGCAGGCTTTCGCTTATAGGGCTTGCCGTTCCGCAGGTAACAAGAGTATTGATAGAACTTAATAAGCTCGGCTTTGACGTTTCAACGTCGATTTACACCGTCGATGACGCCGTAAAAGAGATAGAAAAGCTGTTTGGGGGTGGCGAGAAGTGTTGAAAGACGTTACTCTCGGGCAGTTTTTCCCGGGAAACTCGATAGTTCACCGCACCGACGCGAGAATAAAACTTTTGTGCGTTATCGCATATATAGTCGGAATATTTCTTGCAAAAAGCGCGGCGGCATATGCGCTTGTGCTTGTCGCCACGGTGCTTTTGGCGCTTGTATCGTCAATTCCGATGTCAACGTTGCTGAAAAGTCTGAAACCGCTTACGTTTATAATCATCATAACCTCTATCATAAACATTTTTTGGTACACCGCGCCTGAGGGTGCCGTTCCGCTTGTTGAATTTTGGAAAATAAAAATTTACGCAGGCGGCCTTATGACGGCGGTATATATGATATTGCGCATTGCGTGCCTTATCGTCGGAACAAGCGTTTTGCTGACATATACAACATCGCCGATAGCGCTCACCGACGCGATAGAGAGCTTGCTTGTGCCGCTTAAAATAATAAAACTTCCCGTGCATGAATTTGCAATGATGATGACGATAGCGCTCAGATTTATACCGACGCTCATTGAAGAAACAAACAAGATAATGGCGGCGCAGAAGTCGCGCGGAGCGGATTTTTCAAGCGGCGGACTTACCAAACGCGCAAAGGCGATGATACCTATTATCATTCCCTTGTTCATTTCCGCTTTCAGACGCGCGGACGACCTTGCGATAGCGATGGAGTGCAGGTGTTATCGCGGCGGTAGCGGCAGAACGAAAATGAACATAAAAAAACTCGCACCGACCGACATTTTACTGCCGTTGTTCACGGCGGCGATAATCGCGGGCGCTGTGTTGCTGAACAAATTCGTGCCGTTTAACATTGTTTGAGGAGTAAAATGAAATATCTATTGGAACTTTCGTATCTCGGCGAAAAATACTGCGGTTTTCAGGTGCAGGATAACGCCGAAACGGTGCAGGGGGCGCTGTGCCGGGCGGGGAGGGCGCTTTTCGGCGTCGACTGCTTGGTGACGGGTTGCAGTCGTACCGACAGCGGCGTTCACGCCATACAATATTTTGCAACTATCTCTCACGACGGCGGCGCCGATATACCGCCGGATAAATTACCTCGGGCGATAAATACATTTTTGCCGGCGGATATTTCGGTTCACGCGGCGGAAAATGTAGACGACGAGTTTTCCGTGCGGCGCGCTGTTTTCGGCAAGGAGTATATGTATCTTGTTCATAACGCGCAAACGGGCGACCCGTTTTTGGCGGGACGTGCATATGAATATGCGCGTGTCCTTGACGTTGACTTGATGAACGCCGCGGCGGAAAAAATAAAGGGTAGGCACGATTTTGCATGTTTTATGGCGGCGGGGAGCGACATAAGCGACACTGCGCGGACGATAAACGATATAAGAGTTGAGCGCGACGGTGAAAATGTGATGATATTTGTTTCAGCCGACGGATTTTTATATAACATGGTGCGTATAATAGCGGGAACGCTCATCGAGGTTTCGGAGGGGAAGATCACACCCGACAGTATTCCGAACATAATAAATTCAAAAAACAGAGCGAATGCCGGCAGAACCGCGCCCGCCTGCGGGTTGTATTTAAAACGGGTATTTATAAACAAAAATTACGCAACACATTGAAATTGCAAAAGCTGTTTTGAAATAAAAACGGGATATATTTTTCCGATTAGGGAAAAACAAGGATAAGCGACGGCGATATGCCGACGCGGAAAGGAGCACGGCTTGGACGGAAAACAAAACCGCAGATTAAATGCCGACCGTTCGGCGCTTCCGCCGGGCAGCGTATACTATGAGCGGCTGGCAAACGTTTATCATATTGCAAAATACGCCGTGGTCGTGTTGCTTGTCATTTTCGTGCTCATAACGGCGATCGCCGGCAGGGGTGAGCTGAAATCGGAAAATTTTAAATATTTTTTCAAATACTTTCAGATGAATCCTTTTTCGCGCTCATCATATGAGGGAATAAGATATATCGGCAATGCGGATATGAAATTCTCGATGTATAAAGGCGACCTTTTTGTGCTGTGCGACGGCAACGCCACGCTGTATAACATGGCCGGGAGAGCCATTCTTGCCGACCACACCGACGGTGCGGACTCGTTCGACTCGTCGGGCAAGTATCTTGCGGTTTACAGACGAGGAGCAATGACGGCAAAACTATATAACTCGTTTTCGGACGTTTACACCGTGAACACGGAATATCCCATAACTTGCGTATGCACCGACGGCGACGGAGGATTCGCCGTGGTGTCGTCCGAAAAAGGGGTTAGAACTTCCATAACGGTATATAATCAGGCGTTTGCGCCGGTTTATATCTGGCGCTCGACCGACAAATACGCCGTGTGCTGTGCACTGTCGGACGACGGCTCCCGCCTCGGCGTACTTGCCGTAGGAACGAGCGGCGGAGTACAGTATTCACAACTTACGGTGAAGAACGTTTTAAACGGAGAAACGGTGTGTGAGCAGACGTATTCCGGCGAACAGCCGCTCGGGCTGTGTTTTATGAAAAACGGCGACGTTGTTTCGGTTACCGAAAAAGCAATGAGAGCGTATTCATCAAAGGGCACCGAAAAATTTGAAGCACCGTTTTCAGGGGAGCTTGAATGTATCGAGGCGGGCGAGCTTGGTTTGACAGTATGCACGGCATCGGGCAACGGGTCGCTTATTTCCGTTTACGACAAAGATATGAAAAAAACAGCTGAATTTACTGTCGGCACGAAAGTGATAAAGGCGATAACGACGGAAAAAGCAACGTATGCGCTGGCATATGACAAGTTTTTTGAATATAAGGGCGAGCTGTCGGCAACTGATATAGACGGCGGAGCCGTAAATATGTTTTCGCTTTCCGACGGAGACGTGCTTATTTGCTATCCGTCGGGGACGGAACTGAAAGAAACAGACTGATATGACGAAAGGAGAATAGACAATGCTGGTTGAACTCATTGTGCTGGCGGTGATGATAATTATAATCGCCGTTTCGGCGTTTATAGGCGTAAAAAAAGGCTTTATAAAAATGGTGGCCGGATTTGTGGAATACATCATTGCGTTTTTCATTGCGTTTGCATTCTGTAACAAGCTTGCGGTTTATGTAAAACGTATACCGTTCATTGCGCGAATGATCACCGACGTCGAAATGCCTGAGTTTGCCGAGGGCGGGACGCTAACCGACAAGTTGAAGGTTATTTTCGAGTACCTCGGGCAGGGGGTGCTCAGGGGCGAGGACGTGAGCGAAAGCGCAAAAGCGGTGGGAATGAATTATCTCGCCGAGGCTATTTCAATTACAATTTCATTTATCGCTTTGTTCGCCGTGGCGATACTTTTGCAAAAGTTAATTGTATTTATTCTCGATAAATTCGCTCAGGCACCCGGGCTGAAACAGGCAAACGGTCTTTTCGGATTCTTATTCGGCGCGCTATGCGGGTCGTTTTGGACGTGGCTTCTTACAAACATTTTCGTTTATGCGGCGTTGCCGATACTTATAAGCGAGGTGCCGACGATATTCAACGAATCGCTTTACAACAGCAAAATAATTGTTTTCTTCATGAAGATGAACCCTGTATCGATACTATTCAATGCTATTTCGTGGCTTGCGGATAAGCTGTCGGGAATATAGAAAAAACAAAGTTTGATTAAGAATGTTATGCACATTATTTCAAATAAAGTTTTTCGGTATTGCGGCGGATTTTAAAAGCGAGATTTTTGAAAAGAAACAATTAACCCGAAAACAAACGATTAAAGCAAATAAAAATATAGAAAAATCGCCGACGGCGTGAAAAAAACACGCCGACGGCAGAAAAATAAAAATAGCGACGGCGGCGCATAAACCGCCGAGAACGGAAAAAGAAACTATGCAATTATGTTCAAGATGCCATAAGAGAATGGCAGTCGTATTCGTTACAAAACTTGAAAACGGAGAGACGAAAAACGAAGGATTGTGCCTTAAATGCGCACAGGAGATAGGTATTCCGCAGGTGAAGGACATCATCGACAAGATGGGGCTTTCCGAGGAAGACCTTGAAAACATGGAAAACGAAATAGGGGCGATGCTGCCTAACGAAGAGGAAAATGACGGCGACGATCCCGCCTCGCGTGCACCCGCCGTTGACTTCGGTAAACTTTTCGGCAATATGCCGGGCTTTCCGATGCCGTCTGGCAATCAGCAGCAAAAGGGGCAGGGAGATAAAGGAAAAAAAGACGGCGACAAACAGCCGAAAAAGATTCAGAAAAAGTTTATCTCAATTTATTGCCGCGATCTTACTCAGGCGGCGAAGGACGGCAAGCTCGACCGCGTTATAGGACGTGAAAAAGAAGTTCAGCGTATGATGCAGATACTTACTCGCCGCCAGAAGAACAACCCTTGCCTTATAGGCGAAGCGGGGGTTGGTAAAACGGCGATAGCCGAGGCGCTTGCGCAGAGGATAGTCGACGGAGACGTGCCGTATAAGCTTGCGGACAAAGAAGTCCACCTGCTCGACCTTACCTCTCTTGTCGCGGGTACGCAGTTCAGGGGGCAGTTTGAAAGCAGAATAAAGGGACTGATCGAGGAAGTCAAGGCGCTGGGAAATATCATTCTTGTAATAGACGAGGTTCACAGTATTGTGGGCGTTGGCGATTCCGAGGGCAGCATGAACGCGGCGAATATTCTTAAACCCGCTCTCTCCCGCGGAGAAATTCAGATAATCGGCGCAACGACACTTGCGGAATACAGAAAATATATCGAAAAAGACATAGCGCTTGAAAGACGTTTCCAGCCGATAATCGTTGAAGAGCCGTCGATCGCCGACGCGAAAAAGATTCTTGAAGGTATCAAAAAATACTATGAAACGTTCCACAAAATACACATCTCCGACGAGATCGTAGGCCGCGCGGTCGAACTTTCCGAAAGATATATAACCGACAGATTTTTGCCCGACAAAGCGATAGACTTGCTCGACGAGGCGGCGTCACACGTCGCGATGAACTCCCCTGTCGTTGAGCGAATAGCTAAGGTAGAAAAGCAACTCGCTGAAATCAAGGCGCAGGAGGAAGCGCTTGAAAACAGTGAACTTCCCGAAAATGCCGACGAGGCAACGCGCAATGAGCGCTATGAAAAAGCGGCTCAGCTTAAAGCCGGACGGCTTAAAGACGAAAAAGAATATGAAGAACTCAAAGAAAAACTTGCCACGGTAGAGCTTGACATCAAATCTTTGGCGCAAGTTATAGAGATTTGGACCGGTATTCCGGCGGGGTCGATCACTGTCAGCGAATTTGAACGGCTCGGGGGACTGAGCGAAAGACTGAAAGCGCGTATCATCGGGCAGGACGACGCCGTTGATGCCGTTGTTCGCGCGATAAAGCGCAGCCGCGCGGGCGTGACGTACAAGAGAAAACCCGCGTCGTTTATCTTTGCCGGCCCTACCGGCGTAGGTAAAACCGAGCTTGTAAAAGTTTTGGCGGAGGACCTTTTCTCAACGCCGGATTCGCTTATACGTCTTGATATGTCAGAATTTATGGAGAAACACACCGTTTCCCGTCTTATAGGTTCTCCTCCGGGATACGTCGGATACGACGACGCCGGACAGCTGACGGAAAAGATTCGCCGTAAGCCCTATTCCGTCGTGCTTTTCGACGAAATAGAAAAGGCGCACCCTGACGTTTTGAATATTCTTTTGCAGATACTTGACGACGGAAGAGTCACCGACGCAAGAGGGAAAGAGGTCAAGTTTGACAACTGCATAATTGTAATGACGACGAACGCCGGAAGCTCCACCGGTACAAATCCCGCGGGCTTTGGAATGGAAGCAAAGCAGATGTCGCAATCGAGAACGGAAAAGGCGCTGTCTGAATTTTTGCGTCCGGAATTTATTAACAGGGTTGACGAAATCATAACGTTCCGTCAGCTTGATAAACACGATTTTGTAAAGATCGCCGCAATTATGATAGGAGATCTGAGAAAAGCGGTGTCCGATCGCGGCCTTGACATTGTCTGCACCGACGCGGCGCTTGAATATATCGCCGAAAACTCATTTTCATCGAAATTCGGAGCGAGAAATATGAGAAGATTTATTACTCGCAATGTCGAGGATCCCGCGGCGGAACAGATAATTGCCGCAAAGGGAGAAAACATCTCGACAATATGCGTCGATATGAAGGACGGCAAGCTCGACGTAAAAGTGAAATAAAAATAGGGAGGTAGCCGATATGTCCATTCAAAAATTTATCGTTGCAAGAGATGACACGCGCTATCACGCGTGGCCGGACGTTACGCTGACAAAAAGCGGGAGGCTCGTGTGCGTGTTCACGGAATGTGATCATCACCGCGACAGATCGAATTCGCGGCTTATGATAACGTTTTCCGACGACAGAGGCCGCACGTGGTCGCCCAAAAAAGCGATAACCGATTATTCGCCGAAAGAGGATCATTACAACTGTTCCCGCATAATCACCCTTGACGACGGCAGACTGCTTGTTTGCGTCGATCGCGGCGACGAAAACATAAATTCGTTAAACGTTCAGCATCTTTTCCTCAGCCGCGACGACGGCGAAACATTCGAGCCGTTCAAAACTCTGCCGTTCAACTGCATCGTTCCCGATAAACCTCTCGTTACGAGCAAGGGAAGAATAATATATTGCGGACATAACAAAAATCCCGAAACCGATAAGCTGACTCAATACGCATGGTACAGCGACGACGGCGGCAAAACTTGGAGCGACAGAGTCACTGTTGCGGACGATGACAGATTTAATCTTTGTGAGGGCAGTATAATCGAGCTTCCGGGCGGGGAGCTTGTATGTTTCATGCGTGAAAACTCGGCTATTGGAATTGACTGCAAAAAGGCAATCTCATATGACGGAGGCGAGAACTGGAAAGGTGTTTTCGACGTTCCGATACCGGGCTGTCACCGACCGGTTGCCGGAATCCTGAAAGACGGGCGCGTGATGATAACTCATCGTTTTATGCAAGGCGGAAAAGGGTGGCTCGGCAGCTGGACGCAAAACGTTTTCGCCGCGTTTATGGACCCATCCCAACTTCTTTGTGAGAATAGAAACGAGCAGAGCGTGCGCATAATGCCGCTCGATTATGACAGAAGCTCAAAAAGCGACCTCGGCTACACGGGCTGGGTTCAATTTGACGACGGCGAGATATATGTTGTCAACTACATAGTGGATGACGCGCCTAAGGCGCACATACGCGGGTATTCTTTCTATCCCGAGGACGTTCTTATAGAAGCCGAACAGTAAAGCACGGCAGAATAATTTTTGGCTTTCTATTAAAAGAGGTGATTAATATGGAAGATTATGAACTTGAACAGTTGCAAAAGGAGTATGAGAAAAAACTGACGGAAAATATTTCGGCGCAGAACAGGAAAACGAAGAAAATACTTATCGCCGTATTCGGCAGTCTTGGGGTTGTGTTTCTTTTGCTCGGTATTGTATTTCTTGCGTTTAACGTAAGTGACGACGAAACGGGGGAGGTGCTGTTTTTGCCGTTTGTAATACTCGGCGTTACGTTCCTTGCGGTAACCTTGATATTTGCGCTCTTTATTCCGACGAACGTCAATATGGAAGTTATAAAAAGGCGCATGACGCGCGGCAACGCTTCTGTTTATGACTCGGTATATCTCATAGCGGCACTTGCTAAGATCGAGGTGCTTACAAAGAGAGTGGAAATGCTCGAAGACGAGGTGCGTAGGCTGAAAAACAGTTAAAGACACGGGTGTGCACAACAAAAAAACAGTATTGACTACTCGTGTTGCGTACCCCTTTATTGAAAAACCATATGCTTGCCAAATTGTAATTCAAAATTTTTTACAGAAAACGAATTTTATTTTTTTCATTGAGAAATCAGTAAAATTTGCAAATATTTAATTAAATCAAAACGAATTAAAAAGGAGAACATAATCATGAAAAAGATCATCGCATTGATGCTTGTCATCGCGCTTGCGCTCGCGTTTGCCGCGTGCAACGCAAAACCCTCGGAGGAAACGACGGCAACAACGACGACAGCCGTGTCGACCGAGACCGAGGCGGAAACAACGACGGTCGCCACGACAACGGCAACAGAAACGACGACGGTCGAAACCACAACAACCACGACTACGGAAGAAACGACCACAACGGCGACAACTGCCGAGCCGGAACCGGAAAAACTCGATTTCGTAACGCTTGCCGACGTTGATTTTACCGACGGAAAAGTGACCGACGCTTGCGGACTTCTCGATTTTTACAGTGTTAAGGGAAGCGTTGGTAAGGTAAACGTTACTCACGCCGGAAAGCAGTATACCGTCGACGCTTACAGCGTGACAAAAAAAGGCGAGGCGGCAATGGCAAAGATAGACTCTCTCAAAACCGCAGAGGAAACTCAAACTTTCTTTGACCGCAGCTTTACGGTTGAAGCATTTTACATCAACCGTGCGAAAGCAAATGCGGTTGAGGCTGTGTTCTGCGGAACTGAGCGCGGCGGATGGGGACTTGCCGACGACGCGGGCGGCAAACCGTATTTCATAATCGGTGTAAACAGAGACAATACATACAAATCCGTTAAACCCGGCAGAGTTATTTCGAACACAGACATTACGCACGTTATTGCCGTGTTTGATAAAGACCTTGAATCAGTCAGAATTTACATAAACGGCGTGTTTGCCGGCGAGCAGGACGCGTCCGGCAGCTTCTATTCGATGAAAACGCCATATCACAACGTGCTGACGCTCGGCGCAGACGTCACCGACAAAGGCGCGGCAGGGCACTTCCAAGCAACCGATATGACAATCGTCGACGCGAAGATATATCTCGGCGCACTCGGAGATTCAGACGCGGAACTCGCATATAAGCTGGCGGTTGACGCACTCGAAAAATAATTTCAAACACAGAAAAACAATCCACGTTTAAATCGAACGATAAACAGGTGAAAGTATGAAATCGAAAGCCATAAAAATCGCTTCGTTCGTTCTGGCGCTTACGCTTTTGACAGCCGTTTTTACGGCGTTTGGAGCATCTTGGCAAGACGAGAGCGATAATATCGAGCCGACAGAGGTGCCGTTGCTCGTTATAATTGCGAGCTTTGACGCAAACGGAAACGGCAAGGATGATTTTGACGCGAGCAATCCGAGCAAGCTGTATTCCGACAAGACAAAGGATTACTACGGCGAACAGTGGGCGGCGACAAAGCCGGAAGATCACTATGATTGGATATTCGGCAAAACAAATCGCTGGTCGCTGACGAATTTCTATAAAGAAATGACGCTGGGACGCGTATATTACGTTCCTGCGCAATTCGACAAAAAAGTTCCGGGGCAATTCGTTGAGGACGGTATTCTTTCAGTAGTGCTGAAAATGAAGCATCCGGGCGCGAGCAATGCGGCAGCAACGACGATTTCCGCTATAATCAAAGCGACGGACGAGTATGTCGATTTCTCAAAATTTGACAAAAACCGCGACGGCAAGGTTACGCAGACCGAGCTTGGCATCGTTATTTTCAACGCGGGAGCCGACCACGCTTACACCGGAACATATGCAAATACTTCGTATCCGAAGGGATATTTTGCCGTTCACGGCACGTCGCAGACAAACTCCGTAACGCTTGACGGAGTTAAGCTGACATCCGAAAACGCAAAGGGAAATATCTCAAACATGGGCGAATACGCAACTGTCGGCAACCATATTACCCTTGGCGTTATAGCTCACGAGCTTGCCCATAACTTGGGTGCCGAGGACCTTTATGAGCGCAACCCCGGCTACGGCGGAATAAAAATAGGCGGATGGCCCATGCCTTATTATTTCTCGCTGCAATGTCTTGGCAACAACGCAGGCGGAGGCGCGCGCCCCGCTTATGAGGATCCGTATCATCGGCTTTATCTCGGCTGGGCAGATCAGCAGATCTGCGACGGCGAGGGTGAATATACGCTTTATTCAACAATGACCGGCAAATATAAAGTGCTCAGGATCAACACTCCGGACCCTATGGAATATTTCTTGGTTGAGGTTCGCTACGGCGAGGGATTTGAGGCGTCTATGCTTGGTGAAAAGCAGGGCGGAATACTTGTGTGGCACATCGACGACGCTATAAACAGCGTAAACTTTTCAGGCGGAAACGCCTGCACGCCGTTTTATACAACGCCGGGCGCTACATCGCCTCATGACCCGGGCATCGTGCCGCTTTTCAGAACAGGCTGGAACAAAAAGGGCACATTGATAAATTCAACAAGACCTTCCGGTTCCGCCGCTTGCTATTATCTGAGCGATGATCCTACGACGGCGATCTTCGACTCGTCGAATTTCCATTCGCCGACAAACGGAACGACCTCTCTCAACTCTTATCCGAGCAACTGGATAGGTCCTGAAACGTATAACTTGCACATTGAGGTTTTGAGCAAGCCCGGACAAGAAATGAAAATAAAGGTTTCAACGCAGATGAACGCCGTTCTGACGCCCAATATTACCGTTTCGTCAACGGCACAGACGCTGACCTCGCTTACACTTTCGGGAACGGTGATTTCGGCAAACGGAGATAAGCTCGACGGGTTCGGGTTTATACTGTCAAAAGAGAACGAACCGACAAGAGAAAACGGCACGTTTGTGCCGGCAACACTTTCCGACGACGGCAAGAACTTCACCGCCACGATTGAAGGACTTGAACAGAGCACAAGATACTTTTTCGTTTCATGTGCGTCAAATGAAAACGGTGAAGCGAAAAGCAGTATAGCGAGCATGATGACGCAAAGTCCCGCGATGGAAAAGACGTATTTCCTTGTCAGAATGTATAAGAATCTCAAAGGAGATATGACGGGGCTGACCGAAAAGAAAGTCAAATTCGGTGAAACACTGACGTATACTTTCCCGATGGAAAGAAAAGGATATACGTTTGTCGGTTGGTATCTTGACGAGGACTATACAGAACAGTATGACATGTCGTACACTCAAAACGAATACGGTGTGATAACGCTGTATGCAAAGTGGGAAGAGGGCGAGTTTGAAACAACGACCACCCAGACGACGACGGCTGAAACGACGACGGAACAAACGACCGTTTTGCCCGTAACCGAAACGACATCGACGACGGTTCAAACAACAGCTCAAACGGAAACGACGCTTGAAACCACATCCGTCAACGCCCCGGCGGCAGAAGAGAAAAGCGGCGGTTGCCGTTCATCTGTCGGCGTCGGCGCTTCGATGATAATTGCGGCGTTTGCAGGCGTGGGCGCTGTGATTTTAAGAAAAAAACGTAAATAGTTTTATCTCGGCTCGGGTGTCACAGCCTGAGCCGTAACCTTAAATATAAAAATGAAGAACGATAATAAATTTAAAGAAAACGAAATTTGTTTTACATTCGGTGCGATAAGCGATATACACCTCACCGACGGCGGCGACGATTCCGAGAAGAAATTTCGCCAAGCGCTGAAAACGCTTTCCGCTTTTGCCGAAAACGGACTTGACGCCGTGCTCTGCGTAGGGGATCTTATCGACAGCAGAAAAGAGAGCCAAATAGAAAAATTCAAAGCGATATACGAAGACGAACTTTCCTATGACGTACCGCTTATATATTGCCTCGGCGATGGGCACGATGAGATTTGGACCGAGGGAGATGACGCGCCTCAAACGTTTGCGCGCATTTTCGGCGAAGAATATTTCAAAAAAGACGTCAATATGGAGATGGTAAAGCACGGCAACCGTCATTGTATAATAAACGGCTGCCATATCATAGCGCTTCAACCGATAAGTCGTTGCCCGATAAGATACGGCGACAAGACAAAGGCGTGGCTGAAAAAAACACTTGAACAAATAAATGACGAAAACGGCAAAATGCCGATAATCGTCATAACACATCCGATGATACATAACACGTGTTACGGAAGCTGTGAGGGCGACGAATGGGATACGGAAGAGCTGACGCCTATCCTTTCCGATTACGAGCAAATAATCGTTTTCGGCGGGCATTTGCATTTTCCCTTGATTGACGAAAGAAGTATCATGCAGACGGAATTTACGTCGGTCGGGTGCGGCGCGGTGAGATATATGGCGATAGAACACGCGTATATGTTTCAACACGGATATAACGTAAAAAACGCATATAGGTTTTCGCAGGGATTGTTGTGCGAGGTAGATTCCGGCGGCAACGTAAGAATAACAAGGCTCGACTTTTTGAAGGGAAGAATAATAAAATCGCCGTGGATGATCCTCAAAGGCGAAAAGAGATACGTTATGGAACGTATGCAAACCGCCTCAGCTCCGTGCTTTGATGGCGACGGAAATATAACCGCAAGACGATTGAAAAACGAAATGGAGCAGACAACGTGTCAGCTTTCGTTTAACGCGGCATATGACGCGGATTTTGTTCATCACTACGAAATCGCCGTTGAAAACGAACACGGCACCGTGATAATGAAAAGGAAGTTGATAACAGACTTTTTCCGTGTTTGCAGTGCGGACGAGATGGCAAAAAGATGTTCCGCAGACGTAGGCGATATATTGCGCGAAGGATATACCGTGTATATTCAAGCCGTAAATTCATGGGGAAAGAAAAGCAAACCGATAAACAGGACTTTTTGAAAACCGACGGAGCGAACCCGGGCGATATGATTATAGATATATATTTTTCGGCAGGGGAATCGGGGTTAAATCGGCGCATATATAAGATGATAAATTCCGCCATGACCGTGAAAGAAATGCGATTTTGTAAAAAAGACGTTTTTATATTGAAAAATCGCTTAGCAAGTGATATTATGATACGGTAAAAAGAAAACCGAGGGGAAAAAAGAAAATGCAAAGAGTGATGATAAAAGACTTTAAAGACGGCAAAATTTCTCACGCAAACGTGTTTTGTATGCTCGTTGACGTAACACAAAAGGAAACGAGAACGGGGTCGTCGTTTATAATATTCACAATAACGGACGGCAAGGACGAAGTTGCGGCGAGAATGTGGGATATGAAGCGGTCGGACTTTCCGTATGAGCCGGGAAATATAATTTGCGTTTCACTTGACAGCCAAATGTATAACGGCGCGCTTAATTTTATAGCGAGTTCCGTGCGTGCTGTCGGCCCTTACGACGGCGTTAAAGAGGAAGATTTTATCCCGAGCGCGCCGATTCCTGCTCAGGAAATGTACGATTATATTTACGATACTTTCTGCTCGCTTCAAAACGAGTCGTTGAAAAACATAGGCACGGCGATATATGAAGACTATAAAGAAAAACTTTTGATTTGGCCGGCGGCGCAGAAAATGCACCATAATATCCGCGCGGGACTTTTGTATCATATGTACAGGATGCTCCTCTCGGCCGAGGCGGCTGTAAAGGCGTATCCCGAAGTTGACGCCGAAATGGTTAAAGCAGGGGTGGCTCTGCACGATGTGGGAAAATTGGAAGAGATGACGGCGACGAATTTGGGATTCGGCGAATATACTGCCGACGGCACATTGTTCGGACATCTTTACCTCGGTATGCGAATGATAGAAAGATACGGCGAGAAGCTCGACGCCGACGAAAAAACCGTAAAACATCTTATGCATATAATTGCGTCGCATCACGGCAAAAGAGAGTTCGGCGCGATACAACTTCCGCAGACGACGGAAGCATATATCGTAAGCGAGTTGGATATGCTTGACGCTCAGTTATATATTTATGAAAAAGCCGATGAAGAGCTCGGCTCCGGCGAATTTACGCGTGACCATTTTAAGTTTTAAAAAACTGTCCGGTGAACGCATGAATCCCGACTTTTTCATGTGTTCAGCCGGGAATGATCCGGGCGTTAAAATGAACGGATTACACTAAATTAAAAAAAATTATTATTTCGACTGCGAAACCGGATACGCGAATAGTGTGCCGAGGTCGAAAAACTTGTTTAAAAAGAGCAATTTCAAAATGAAAAGAAAAGAACTGAAAAACGCCGTTCTAATCGGCGTAATTTGCATTTTTACATATCTTGCGTGTTACTATTTGAGGAATGTACTCAGCGTCTTTACCCCTCAGATGAAGGACACGGAATTTTTCACCGAAAGCAGTTTGGCTATGCTGTCGTCGATATATATGATAGCATATGCGGCGGGGCAACTTGTAAACGGCGTTTTGGGCGACATAATAAAGCCGAAATATATGGTGATGATAGGGCTTACGGTTGCCGGTGCGGCTATGATAATTTTCCCGACAAACCATATATATGCTGTCAGCGCAGTTTGTTTTGCATTGCTCGGTGTGGGGCTGTCTATGCTCCGCGGACCGCTGGTGAAGGTAATATCCGAGAACACCCTGCCGGATTATGCGCGAATAATATGCGTGTTGCTGTCGTTTGTGTCGTTTTTGGGGCCGTTTGTCGCGGGACTGTTTGCGATTTGGATGCAATGGGAGACAGCATTCACCGTTTCCGGAATTATTTCGGTTGCCATGGCTTTGCTCAGTTTCGGACTTTTGTCTGTACTTGAAAAGAAGGGCATAGTAAAGCCGATTGAAATAAAACAGATCGAAAAGCGCAAAATAGACATCATCGGTGTTTTCAAGATTGAGCGGTTTATCCCGTTTTTGTTCATCGGAATGATAGTTGAAATTTCCGCTACGTCCATTGCGTTTTGGATTCCGACCTATATTACCGACTATCTCACGTTTCCCGAAAAATCGGCGGGTGTGCTTTTCTCCGCCGTGTCGCTTGTAAAATCATTCAGCCCGTTTCTTTGCCTGTTTTTGATAAAACTGTTTAAGGAAAACGACGTAAAACTCATGCGCGTGATGTTCGCCGTTTCCGCCGGGCTGTATGCAGCAATGTTCTTTGTAGCTCAGCCTTGGGTAAATATTATTTTGTTTATGTTTGCCATTATGTCTACAAGCATCGCCTCGTCAACTATTTGGAGCATATACATTCCCGGTCTCGGCAAAAGCGGCAAGGTGTCGAGTGCAAACGGCGTGATGGACTGTTCAGGATATATCGGGGCGGCCGTCATGAACTCGGTTTTCGCGATTGTAAAGACCTCGTTTGACTGGAAGGGAATGATTATCGCTTGGATGGGCGTTATGATAGCGGGAATTTTACTGACGTTTTTTGCGGCAAAGAAGGAAACAAGCGGAAATATTCAGCCGGGCGAACAACTTCCGCCGAGCGAAAACACAAATCAATGACGTATTACCCCCGGGGAGATTTCTCTCTCGGGGGCTTTGACGTATTTGAGATGTAAGAAAACAATATACCGCATTCGGAAAATTATTTATACTTGTAATTTTATTTTACCTATGATAAAATATATAAAAATCAGCATTTAAAGGATGAAAAATGGCGTATAAATTTGTTGCGAGCTGTCTTTTCGGGCTTGAAAGTTTTTTGGGCGAAGAGATTGACGCGCTGGGATGTAAAAGAACGGAAACGATAGACGGCAGGGTATACTTCGAGGGCGACATATCGACATTTGCAAAGGCGAATATATGGCTGAGAACAGCCGAGCGAGTGTTTTTGCTGCTTGGAAGTTTTCCCGCGCCGACGTTTGACGCACTGTTTGAGGGCGTAAAAAGCATAACGCTTGAAGAATTTATCGGTGAAAAAGACGGGTTTGTCGTTTCGGGACACTCGATAAAAAGCGTGCTGACAAGTATTCCCGCATGTCAGAAAATTGTTAAAAAGGCGATGGCGGAGCGACTTGGAAAAGCATACGGCGTAAAATGGCTTGAAGAAACGGGCGTCAAGCATCAAATGGAATTTTTCATTCTCAAAGACAAGGCTGACATAATGCTCGATCTGTCGGGCGTTGCGCTTCACAAGAGAGGATACAGACCGATCACCGTCGACGCGCCGCTCAGAGAAACACTTGCCGCGGCACTCGTTAAAGTTTCGCGGCCGAGAGAGGATGTGCTGTTTTGGGATCCGATGTGCGGTTCGGGCACTATACCGATAGAGGCGGCGCTGATAATGACGAACACCGCGCCGGGGCTGAACCGCGCCTTTGACGCGGAAAAGTTTGATTTTATTCCGAAAAGAATATGGGACGATGCGCGGAACGAGGCAAGGTCGCTTATAAAAAGCACGAATTTTGAGGCGTATGCGTCGGATATAGACCCTGCGTGCGTTGAAACGGCGAAAAAGTCGGTTATAAACGCCGGTATGGAAAAAACGGTAAAAGTTTTTCGCCGTAACGCTCTTGAAATAACAGCCGACGGACGGCGCGGAACGATCGTGTGCAATCCGCCTTACGGCGAGCGGCTGATGGATATAAAAGAGGCGGAAAAACTCTATTCTGCGATGGGCAGGCATTTCCGAACGCTTGAACCGTGGCAGATATATATAATTACGAATAACGAGAGTTTTGAAAAATTTTACGGCAGGCGCGCCGACAAAAAACGCAAATTATATAACGGAATGATACCGTGCGTATATTATCAATTCTTTAAGAAGAGGGACGGAAAATGATTTTTGAGAGGATATCACAGCTTATCGACTACGCCGAGGAGAAAGGACTTATTGAGAGCTGCGACAGGATTTGGGCGCAGAACAGGCTTATAGACGCGCTCGGACTTGACGGATATGAGGACGTTCGGCACGAAAAGGCGGAGCTGGAAGACATTTTAAAAGAGATAGACGATTATGCCGTGCAAAACGGTATAATCGAAACAGACAGCGTCGTGTTCCGCGATCTTTTCGACGCGAGAATAATGGGACTTCTCACTCCCGCGCCGCATGAAGTTATAGCGAAATTCAACGAAAAATACAATGTTTCGCCGATGAATGCCACCGACTGGTATTATGATTTTTCGCGTGCAACGGATTATATTCGTACATACAGAGTGAAAAAAGACCTGCGCTGGACGGTTGAGAGCAGATACGGAAAGATAGACATATCAATAAATCTTTCAAAGCCGGAAAAAGATCCGCGCGCGATAGCGGCGGCAAAGACGGCGCCGCAAAGCGGTTATCCAAAATGCGCCCTTTGCGCCGAAAATGAAGGATACGCCGGCAACGTTCGGGCGGCGGCAAGAGAAAATCACCGCATAATTCCAATGACGCTCGCGGGCGAGAAATGGTTTTTGCAATATTCGCCTTACGTTTATTACAACGAGCATTGTATTGCGCTTTCTTCCGTTCACAGACCGATGAAAGTCAACCGCGCCTTGTTTGACAAAATGCTTGATTTCGTGTCGATATTCCCGCATTATTTCATCGGCTCAAATGCCGATCTGCCGATCGTCGGCGGTTCTATTCTCAGTCACGATCATATGCAGGGCGGCAGATATGAATTTGCAATGGAGCGCGCGCCGATTGTAAGAGAAATAACATTCGACGGATTTGAAAACGTCAATGCCGGCATTGTCGATTGGCCGCTTTCAGTTATAAGGTTAAATTCTGCCGACAAAGCTGAGATCGCTTCTTTGGCTGAGAAAGTCCTTTCCGCGTGGCGCTCGTATACGGACGAGCAGGCGTTTATTTTTGCCGAAACGGACGGCGAAAAGCACAATACCATAACGCCCATCGCACGAAGAAGAGGCAAAAAATATGAGTTGGATTTGGTTTTGAGAAACAACATAACGACGCCGGAGCATCCATTGGGGCTTTATCATCCGCACGCGGAAAAACACAATATTAAAAAAGAAAACATAGGGCTGATTGAGGTAATGGGCTTGGCGGTACTTCCGGCGAGGCTGAAAGACGAGATGAAAGCGCTTGCGGACGCTATAATTTCGGGCGGTGACATAAGGGCCGATGAAAAGACGGCAAAACACGCCGACTGGTTTGATTCTTTCAAAGACAACTATACCTTTACGTCTGAGAACGTAGATAATATTCTGTTTGAGCAGATAGGCAAAACGTTTGTGGCAGTTCTTGAAGACGCGGGCGTGTATAAACGTACTGAAGCCGGCGAAGAGGCGATGATGCGCTTTGTAAATGCCGCGGGCGGCAGATGACTTCATAAAAAAATACAATAAATCCCGCTTTTTGCACGGTTTACAAATCGCGCGGAGGCGGGTATAATTTGTTGTGTAAGTAAGGCGACGGCGCAAATAGACGGCGATGACAAATGCGGTAAATTATTTAATATCACATGTCTTGTAATATTTTTTTAATCCGACCGTCGATGCATCGCGTTGACATAAAACCGTCTTTTTAAGAAAACTTTTGCGGATTTATAATCAATCGACTCGGGAAAAGACGACAAAATTACAAATGAGGAGAGGGGGCGAGGATATGAGAGCAAACGGAAGCAGAATGGGCGATCTTCATCCGCTTTCGGCGGCAATATATTTCTTGTGTGTGCTGGTTGTTACCATGTTCTCGGGCAACCCCGTGATAACACTTTCCGGATTATTAGGGGCGATCGCGCTGTTTCCGTTTGTGTGCGACGGCAAAACCGTTCTTAAAACTTTCGGCGGACTTGGTGTTTCAATACTCGTGATAACGGCGATAAACCCGTTTATCTCACATAACGGTGTGACAAAACTGTTTACCTTTTTAAGAATAAACGTTTCGCTTGAATCGCTGCTTTACGGCGCGAACTTTGCCGCAATTTTCTCAGCTGTCATTATTTGGGGCGCATGCATGGGCTCGGTGATGAAAAGCGAAAAGATAACGTATCTGCTCGGCAGAATAGCGCCGAAAACGGCTATGGTGTTGTCTATGTCGCTGAGGTTTATCCCGCTTTTTTCAGAAAAGGCGCGGAAAATCAGCCGTTCGCGAAATGTGCTCGGGCTTGCGGAAGGCGAGGGGAAAAACAGGCTTTCATATGCGGCAAAAACTTTTTCGGCGCTTGTCGGATGGTCGCTTGAAAACTCTGTCGAAACGGCAAATTCGATGAAAGCGCGCGGCTATGGACGGTCGGCGCGCGGGACGTTTTTTAAATACGCGTTCGGCTTTTCAGATGTGGCGGTGCTGTCGGCGGCGCTTTTATTGACTGCGTTAAACGCCGTGGGGCAGGCGATGGGCGGCGGATTTGAATTTTACCCGAAGATAACGGCTATTCCGCATGGAACGACGGACATTATAGCGTACGGCGCGTTCTTCATACTTGCAATTTTGCCGGCAGTTATTGAAATTGTTTGGAGGATAAAATGGAAATTTTACGAATCGAAAATTTGAGCTTTACATATCCGAAAAACGATAAAAAAGCGCTTGACAACGTTTCTTTTTCGATTGAAGAGGGAGATTTTGTGCTTGTTTGCGGAAGCTCGGGCAGCGGAAAAACGACGCTGCTCAGAACATTAAAACCAGAGATAGCGCCATACGGTGAAAAGAACGGTAAGATTCTGTTTTGCGGTGAAGAGCTCAGCTCTTTGAATTCATTGAAAACCGCAGGCGAAATAGGGTTTGTTTCGCAACAGCCCGAACAGCAGATAGTGACGGACACGGTTGAAGAGGAGCTTTCTTTCGGGCTTTGCGGAATTTGCACTGATAGAGAAAAAATAAGGCGGCGCGTGGGCGAAGTCGTGGGGTATTTCGGAATAGAGGGTATGCTCGGCAAAAAGACGAGCGAGCTTTCGGGTGGGCAAAAACAGATGTTATGCCTTGCTTCCGTCATGGCAATGAACCCGAGGGTGCTTATTCTTGATGAGCCTACATCACAACTCGACCCTATCTCTGCCGTTGAGTTTATTTTCGCGCTTAAAAGACTGAACCGCGACATGGGGCTGACAGTGATAATCTCCGAGCATCGCGTGGAGGAGCTGTTTGTCGCGGCAGACAAAATCGCCGTGTTCGATTCGGGTTGTCTTATTTCATTCGGTTCTCCATACAGCGTCGGGGAATATCTTGCAAGCTCTCCGAAAGCCGAGCGCGCGTCGCTTATGTTGCCGTGTGCGACAAAAATATTTCGCGGAACAGGCGGTGTCGGTAGGGCGCCGCTCACCGTGCGCGACGGGCGGGAATATATAAATAAAAATTTCAAAAACGGTGTTTGTAAAAAGGTTGTTCCAGGTGCGCAAGCACATGAAAAAGCCGATGTGGCGGTGAGACTCGATAAAGTCTGTTTTAAATATGGGCGAGAGCGCCCTTATGTGCTTTACGATTGTTCTGCTGAAATCAATCGCTGCGAGATATTTGCAGTCCTCGGCGGTAACGGAAGCGGAAAAACGACGCTGCTTTCGATAATTTCGGGCCTTGAAAAACCTATATCCGGTAAAGTTGATATTTTGGGAAAAAATATAAATAAATACAAGGGCAATTCACTTTACCGGGGGGTGCTTTCCGCACTTCCGCAAGACCCGCAGGAGCTGTTCATCGGCGAAAGCGGACGAGAGGAGATCGAACAGGTTTGTCAAGATAAAGAAAAGGCGGAAGCTATGGCAAGGACGCTTGAAATAGACGGGCTGCTCGACAGACATCCGTATGACCTGTCGGGGGGTGAACAGCAAAGGTTGGCGCTTTGCGAGGTTCTTCTGACTGAACCCAAAATACTTTTGCTCGACGAACCGACAAGAAGCATCGACGCGTTTTATAAAAAAGTTTTGGCAGAAAAGTTGAGAGCGCTTAAAAACGACGGGGTGACGGTAATTATGGTGACGCACGACACCGAATTTGCGGCTGAGGTTGCAGACAGATGCGCTATGCTTTTCGGCGGTGAGCTTACGCCGGGCGAAAGACCGGAGGAGTTCTTTTCGGAGAACGACTTTTATACGACTCAGGCGGCAAGAATTAGCCGAGGATCGTTTGAAAACGCCGTAACGCCAGAGCAGGTGATAGGCCTTTGCCAAAAAAACAAAGCCATGGAGCATGAAAGACAAAATGAAAAAAAATAGTATAAAAAAACTTATAAGATACCTCATTATTTTAGCGGTTATTCCCGTTGTCGGGGCAATAGGAATATTCGTTTTCGACAACTCGAAATTTATGCTTTTTGCAACGGCGATCGCCATACTTTCATGCGTGCCGTTCTTTATGTCTTTTGAGAAAAAAGAAACGAACACCTCACGCATAGTTTTGTTAGCCGTCATGACTGCGCTCTCTGTCGGGGGAAGGGTGGTTTTCTCATTTTTCCCGTTTTTCAAACCTATAACCGCTATCGTCATTATATGCGGAATGTATCTCGGTGCGGAGGCGGGCTTTATGTGCGGAGCACTTTCGGCTTTTATATCGAATTTTATTTTTACGCAAGGGCCGTGGACCGCGTTTCAAATGTTTGCATGGGGAATAATCGGATTTATCGCAGGACTTATGCATAAGGCGTTTAAAGACAGCAAATTTTCACTTTGCACGTTTGGCGGTATCAGCGGTTTTTTGTATTCGTTCATTCTTGACATTAACAGCACATTGTGGCTTTCCGGAACGTTTACATTTGAAGCATATTTGAAAATAACCGCTTCATCTTTGCCGTATACGTTGATTTACGCCGTGTCAAATGTGATATTCCTCTTGCTGCTCATTACTCCGTTAGGAAAAAAACTCGACAGGGTGCTTACAAAATTCGGAATATAGATTGTTGAGTCGATATACAAAATGTGTGCCGGCATAAACTTGTTGCAAATTTAAATTTCAACGATTTGCAAATGATAAAATAATCATGACATGCTTTTTCAAAATTGCAAAAATAAAAATCAACAATACATACAAATCAAAGTGTAAAAGAGATTATTATAGGTTGAAAAAAACATAAGATAGAATAAATCAGGATGAAAAAATAAAATTATTACAGTAATAAAAGAGATAAATAATTTGCAAAAATACCAAATGTGAAATTCAAATGAAAAATATTTAAATGACAAACGTTTGAAAACCCAAAAAACAAATACAGTCAAAGAATAAAACGGACAAGGCCATGAATATAATTACTTTAACGATAAACCCCGCGTTTGATACGCACATAGAAATTGAAAATTTCATTCTCGGAACTGAAAACTATGCTGAGGCGAGGAGCCGTCAGGCAGGTGGAAAGGGAATAAACGTTTCAAGGGCTCTTTCTTTAAACGGGGTAGATAATACAGCGCTTGTGATAATCGGAAAAAAGAACGGAAGAGAATTTGAGGAAGCGCTTGAAGCGGACGGGGTAAAATATTGCCCGATATACACCGACGGAGAGATAAGAGAGAATATTACGATACATTCCTGTGATGAAACACGGATAAGCCTTGAAGGGAAAATGCCGACAGATGAAGAAGTTTCGGCGCTTTTTGAAATTTGCCGAAAGAACGTTTTAAAAGGCGACTCAGTGGTGTTTTCGGGACGGATACCGAAAGGCGCCGATAAGAAAAAAATATTGAAAGAACTGAAAAAACTAAGTGACGACGGGGTAAAGTTATATATAGACACAAACTCGTTTTCGCTTGACGAGGTGATAAAAGTAAGTCCTTATTTGATAAAGCCTAACAGAAATGAGCTTGCCTCGCTTTGCGGGAAATTTGAGCGCAACGCCGGCGCCTTCCGCCTTGCGGCGGAGGCGGCGCGCCGCGGTATCGGGCGAGTGTTGCTTTCTCTCGGTTCGGAGGGGGCGGCGGTGATAGGCGACGGCTTTGGATTCTATGCGCGCGCGCCGAAGATCGTCGTCAAGTCGACGATCGGCGCCGGCGACAGTATGCTTGCGGGATATATCGCTTCAAAAGAGGCAGGAAAAACAGAAAGCGAGGCGCTCATTTCAGCTGTCGCATGGGGCAGCGCGAAATGTCTCAGAGATGGTACTTTGCCGCCTCTTTCTCAGGATATTGATAATTTGGAAAAAGAAATCAAAGTTGAAAAAATTCAATAGAACAAACTTTTTTACATAGCAGTTTTATGTGTTTCAAAATCAAATGACGGTGATTTTTCAAAGATAAAATCTGCGGACATGTAAGGCTTGCATATTGCTTTAAATATGAATTGTTTATTTTTTGAATTTATTTGTGTGATTAGATAACATAAATGTTACTTTGAATAAATCCGATTTGCAACTTAATGCGAACTTTTTTAAGAACATATTTGATTGTATGTAAAAAGCGATTAACCGTCCCTATATTCAAGAAAAATAAAAAACTTGACAATAAAATGCTGTGGTAGTATAATAAAGTTTATGAAAGACATAAGTTTTTCATTGAAAAAGATTTAAACAGGAGAAAAAATATGGATCTTTTCAAAAAGTTTGAAAGCGATACTCGCGCAAAAGAACTCCGCGAGGCAGGTATATATCCCTATTTCCATGCACTTCAAACAAAGCAAGATACGGAAGTTATGATGGAAGGCAAGAGAAGGATCATGCTCGGCTCGAATAACTATCTCGGTCTTACGACAAATGAGAACGTCATTAACGCGGGAATAGAAGCATTCAGAAAATACGGCTCGGGCTGTTCGGGTTCAAGATTCCTCAACGGTACGCTTCAACTCCACCTTGATCTTGAAGAAGAACTTGCCAAATTCTTGCGCAAAGAAGCGGTGATGACATTTTCCACGGGATTCCAATCGAATCTCGGCATTATAAGCGCGCTTGTCGGTCGCGGCGACTATGTTGTATGCGACAAAGAAAACCACGCTAGCATATATGACGGGTGCAAACTCAGTTACGGGAAGATGGTCAGATATGAGCACAACGACATGGCAGATCTTGAAGAAGTTTTGAAAACCATCCCGGGAAGCGCGGGAATACTTATTGTAACCGACGGCGTTTTCAGCATGGGCGGCGATATAGCAAATCTTCCTGAAATTTGCCGCTTGGCAAAGAAATACGGCGCGAGAGTAATGGTAGATGACGCACACGGACTCGGCGTTATCGGCGAAGGCGGTCGCGGTACGGCAAGTTATTACGGGCTTGAAGATCAAGTTGATATATATATGGGAACGTTCAGTAAATCTTTGGCGAGCCTCGGCGGTTATATGGCGGCAAGCGCCGATGCTGTTGAGTATGTCCGTCACAATTCAAGACCGTTCATTTTCTCGGCGTCAATCACCCCCGCGTCATGCGCGTCGGCCTTGGCTGCGCTCAAAGAACTTGAAACTCACCCTGAACTTGTCGAAAATCTTGCACACATATCGGAATATATGCGCGCCGCTCTGAAAGCAAAGGGCGTCAAAATAAGAGAATCCAAAACTCCGATAATACCGATTTATACATATGAAATGTTCCGCACGTTCAAGATAGCCGCACGTCTTTATGACGAGGGCGTATATGCGAACAGTTCCGTTCCGCCGGCAACGGCTCAGCACGAATGTCTTATTCGCACAAGCCTTATGGCAACGCATACGGAAGCGCTTGTTGACGAAGCGGTGGATATTATCGCAAGAGTTCTTGAAGAAGAGAACTGATATGAAAACGGTTGTTATAACGGGCGGTTCAAGCGGGATAGGTCTTTCGGCGGCGAATGAAATTGCAAAAACATGCAAGGTATACGAGCTCAGCCGCAGAGAGGCGACGTATGACGACCGCGTTCATATTCGCACGGACGTTTCTGACGAGAAGAGTGTGAGGTCGGCGATAAAACAGGTAATTGAAGCCGAAGGAAAGATAGATATTCTCGTTTGTTGTGCCGGCTTCGGAATATCGGGCGCTGTTGAATTTACCGATGAGGCGGACGCACGCCGCCAACTCGACGTAAATTTTTATGGCGTGGACAACACCGTGCGCGCGGTACTTCCGTATATGAGAGAAGCCGGCGGCGGTCGAATCGTTTGCGTAAGTTCAGTAGCAGGCGCGATACCGATACCATTCCAAACATACTACTCGGTTTCAAAAGCTGCGATAAACGCATATGTCAAAGCGCTTGACCTCGAAGTAAAACCGTTTGGAATAAGCGCTTGTGCGGTAATGCCGGGTGACATAAGAACCGGTTTCACGGCCGCAAGAAAAAAGTCGTATGAAGGTGACGACATCTACGATGGCAGAATATCGCGTTCGGTCGCCGGAATGGAAAAAGACGAGATACACGGCGGGACGCCGGATTTTGCCGGAAAATTTATTGCAAAAAAAGCATTTGCAAAGCGAGTCCCTGCGGTTTGCACGATCGGGCTAAAATACAAATTTCTTGTATTGCTTGCGCGCACACTGCCGCAACAGTTTGTCTTAAAAATAGTCGGCATGCTTTATGCAAAATAAAATAATTGCCCTCGGCTAAAATAAGCTGAGGGCTTTTTTGTCGCCCCGCGACGTTTTCGCCGCAGGCGAAAATTTCGCGCCGGCACGGGAAACTAAGAAAAACAGTGAACGCACCGCCCCTTTGCCGGTGCGCCGCGCACAAAGTGCGCCGTCGCGGGGCGACAATGCAGAAACTGTCCACCGAAAAAAATTTACCGTGACTGTTGACTATTTAATAAGTTTAGTTTATAATTTATATATTACCTTGCGCAAAAATTTAAAAAATACGGAGAGATGACACATGATTGAAATCAGAGAAGTCAAGGGAAAGAGAATGCTTAAAAAATTTATAGATTTTCCTATTGCTCTTTATAAAAATTGTCCATATTTTACCCCGTATCTTTACGAGGATGAAATAGCAAATCTCACTCCGGGAAAGAACCCCGCGTCATCATACTGCGATTTTAAACTTTTTATGGCATTCAAGGACGGCAAAGCCGTCGGCAGAATATGCGCTATCATCAGTCGTTTTGCAAACGAACGCTATAATCAAAAACGAATACGTTTCAACCGTATAGACATGATCGACGACATCGAAGTTACAAAAGCGCTTATCGGAGCTGTCGAGAAGTTCGGACTTGAAAACGGCATGGAAGAAATTTGCGGGCCACTCGGATACAGCGACCAGGATAAAGAGGGGCTTCTAACATACGGCTTCGATCAAAAGAACATGTTCGCAACGTTTTATACATACCCATACTACGTCGATCATCTCCGCGCACTTGGTTTTGTAGAGGACGCCGTGTGGATAGAGGAAAAGCTCTCGGTACCGAATGAACTTGACCCTACCATAGTTAAGATCGCCGAATTTGCAAAAAAACATTACAATCTTAAACTTGTCCGCCCGAAAAACAAACGTCAACTTAAACCTTACATCAAAAAGGTACTCAGACTTACGAACGAATGTTATGAGCATTTGTATGAGTATGTCCCGATAAACGAAGAGCAGATGGATCATTTGGCGGCGCAGTATGTTCCGCTTATAAATCTTAATTTCTTGCAGCTTATCGAAAACGAAGAAGGGAAGCTTGTCGCATACGGACTTATGATCCCTTCTCCCGTGGACGCCCTTAAAAAATGCAACGGGCATCTTTTTCCGTTTGGCTGGATAGGCTTTTTACATGCTTTAAATCACTCAAAGGTGCTTGATATGCTCCTTATTTCAATTCACCCCGATTACAGAGCCAAAGGCGCGGGAGCGATTATTATGGAAGATGCCTGCATTCAGGCAAAAAAATACAAAATTGACCACGCCGAAACGGGGCCGATGCTTGAAAACAATAAAGATATTCAAACATTTTGGAACAGATTTGAAAAGGAACACCACAAGACAAGGGCGTGTTTCTTAAAGAGAATTTGAAATAACGAAAGGAGAGTGTAAAAATGGCGCCGATAACTGCAATTTCACTTGCTATCATCGTTGTTTTTGCGCTTGTTGTCTTAATAAAAACAATATATGGGCTGATAAAAGGCACAGGACGTGCTTTTCTGTCGCTTATTTCGGTGGTTGCCGCCGCCGCAATAACGTTTTTTGTTGCGTTGCCTGTATCAAGCGCACTTGCCAAAACAGATATTTCGTTTATCGGATATAATGCGTCTGACGGAGCAAGCAACACTATTGAGCACGCAGTCGTTCAATATGTTGAACAAATTGAAACCGAGCAAGGCGCAATAGGAAAAGATATAATAGCCAACGATACCCTGTTAAATGCCGTAAAGCAGTCACCCGTCATGGTGATCTCCGTCATTATTATACCGATTCTGTTCCTACTTTTAGCGCTTGTGTTGAGGATAATTCTCATATTGATTTTCACGCCCATTCTTCGTGCTGTGACAAAAGCAAACGGCGGGAAGCCTTCTGTGACATCGAGAATAGTCGGCGCGGGAATCGGCTTTGTGTGTTCCGTCGTTGTATTCGGCTTGATGTCAATGACTCTGCTCGGCACGCTTTCGCTTGTAAGAGATCCCGCTGAGATGACCGACAACATAAGAGAAGAATATTCACAGATAGAAGACAATGCCGTTGTGAAAACATTTTCGGGTATGGGGTTTGATAAACTCGGGCTTGTTTACATTAAAAAGGCATCCGCTTT
This sequence comes from Clostridia bacterium, assembly GCA_017446155.1. Taxonomy (GTDB): domain Bacteria; phylum Bacillota; class Clostridia; order Oscillospirales; family CAG-272; genus CAG-841. Next base: position 277,365 of record JAFSRI010000053.1, read on the forward strand.
CGGCGTCGCGTCAGGAGGCGAAAGCAAAAACGCTTTCCTTACCGATGAAATAGAAAATGCGGGAAAGCTCTATGTGCTGATGAATGAAAGCGGAGTGTTGAAACAGGAAAACGGCAGTTTTGAAATTGATTCCGACAATATTTTGACAAACAAACAATTCATATTGGGCGCGGCGGAAATATCAAAGCGGTCGTGCATCATAAAGGAAATGCTACCGATATTGCTGAAATACGCGGCGGTAGGAGTGGTGAAAGAAACGTTCGTAGATTTCGGCGCTATCACGGCAGAAGAGATCGACAAATTGAGCAAAACGTATGAAAGACTAAATGATAACGGTGTTTTTGATGCTATCAAGGGAGGTAATTCAAGCAAACTTTTTGAAATTTTAGCGGACGAAGAAAATGCGAAAGAATTGATCGACGCGGCAAAGCAATCGTCGATTATAAGCGCCGTGCTTGAAGATTCCGCGAAACAGGCGATAGTCGGAATGTTGAGCGAGCAGACCTTAAATGCAGATTCCGTTTATGAGATGTTGAAAATTGAGGACGTCAAAGAGATGCTGAAATACCCCGAGGCGCGTATTTACATAACGCTTATAGGAAATGAAGAACTTAACGCTCTCGTATCAAAATACGACACCGACACCGACTCGATAACGGACGACGACATAAAAAATGCGATCGATTCGGTGATGAAGCAGTTTAACATAACTTGGGAAGATATAAACGATTTATACGAAAGTCAAAAAAATGGATAACAAGAATATTTACAGAGCAAGAAAAATAACGGAAGAGGAAATTAAACGTCAGGCAGATTGCACGGCAAAGGTTCGTGAGAGAATATTATCCGAGCGCGACGGCGGGGCAAGACGCGCCTGCTGTGTGGTGACATACGGTTGCCAGCAGAATGAGGCAGACGGAGAGAGAATAGCAGGAATGGCGCGCGATATGGGATATACGATAACATATACCCCGGAGGATGCGGAGTTGATTATCGTCAACACATGCGCTGTGCGCGATCATGCGGAAAAAAAGGCGCTGTCGGTGACGGGCGGATACAAACATCTGAAAGTCAAAAATCCGGACCTGAAAATAGGCGTGTGCGGATGTATGGTTTCGCAGGAAAAAATGAGCGAAAAACTGAAAAAAAGTTATCCATACGTCGATTTTGTGTTCGGCACGGAGTCGATATGGCGTTTTCCGGAGATACTTTGCCGCAATCTATTCACCGAAAAACGCGGTTTTTATGAAAACACGGGCGACGAGGTAATAAGCGAAGAGATGCCCGTTGAAAGAAAGAGCAGTTTTTCGGCATGGGTCAGCATAATGTACGGATGCAATAACTTTTGCACGTATTGCATAGTTCCTTATGTGAGAGGCCGTGAAAGAAGCCGCCGCCCCGAGGATATAATAAAAGAAGTGGAGCAGCTGGTTGACGACGGATATAAAGAGATAACGCTGTTGGGGCAGAACGTAAACTCATACGGCAAGGAATACGGCGTGGATTTTGCCGACCTGCTATCCGATATTTGCAAAATAGACGGCGACTATGTTCTCAGATTTATGACGAGTCACCCGAAAGACGTTTCGGACAAGCTCATAGACGTAATAGCCCAAAACCCGAAGATAGAGCGACATTTTCATCTTCCGGTTCAGTCGGGCAGCGACAGGATGCTTAAAGCCATGAACCGCCACTATGATACAGAAAAATATCTTGCGGCGGTAAATAAAATCAGAGAAAAAGTACCCGATATTTCGCTTTCCACCGATATTATCGTCGGTTTTCCGGGCGAGAGCGAGGAGGATTTTGAAGCAACGCTTGACATTTTGCGAAAAGTGAAATACGATATGATTTTCTCATTCATATATTCAAAACGCGACGGCACCCCTGCCGCAAGATCTACCGAGCAGGTGCCGGACGATGTGAAAACAGCGAGATTTTTGCGAATGCTTAAAGTTCAGGAGCCGATAGCGGACGAGCGCGCCGCAAGATATAAGGGGCAGGTCGTGCGCGTGCTGTGCGAGGGCAGAAGCAAGAACAATGAGGCGATGTTTACGGGGCGCGACAGCGGCATGAAAATCGTGCTGTTCGAGGGTGACGAGAGCATGACGGGCAGATTTGTAGATGTGAAGATAACCGAGGCAAGAGCTTTCGGAATGACGGGTGTTGTGGTAAACAAATAAACGTTTTAATCGCATTATGTCACTGCCGGCGAAATAATGGCAAAGAGGCTTGCCGGACTAACATTTGACGCTTTTCAAAAATGCAAAAATTTTTTTCAGAAGTGAGGAATCGGGATATGACGCCGATGATGCAGCAGTATTTTGAAATAAAGGACAAGTATAAAGAATATATCTTGATGTACCGTTTGGGCGATTTTTATGAGATGTTCTTTGACGACGCAAAGACGGCGGCAAAGGAGCTCGACCTTGTGTTGACGGGAAGAGACTGCGGGGAAGAAGAACGCGCGCAGATGTGCGGCGTACCTTATCACGCGGTTGAGGGATATATCGGTAAACTCGTTTCTCACGGATACAAGGTGGCGATATGTGAGCAGCTTGAAGATCCCGCGCTTGCAAAAGGAATAGTAAAGCGCGACGTTATCCGCATGATAACGCCAGGAACACTCACCGAATCTTCCTTGCTTGACGAAAAGAAAAACAACTATATTTGCGCCGTGTATTATACAGATTCCGCCGTCGGCGCATGTTTTGCGGATATTTCGACGGGGCAGATAAGCGCGACGGAATTTTCCGGTGACGACATGATAAACCGCCTTTACGGAGAAATAGGCATTTACGCTCCGCGCGAGATAGTGCTCAACGCAGGCATTGATAAACTTGGAGAGATCGGTCCTTTTTTGCGTGACAGACTTCTTTGCACGATAAATCAGTTCCAAACTGAAAGATTTGAAACCTCGGCGGTAAGGGAGATTGTAAACAATCATTTTGCCAATACGTCTTTGCCGGAGGAGTTTGAAAGCGACTCAAACTGCGCGCTTCATGCGGTCGGAGGGCTTCTGTCATACGCCTGTGAAACGCAAAAAAGCGACATTGCCAACTTAAAAGAGCTAAACTACTACACCGAGGGGCAATATCTTGAAATAGACATAAACTCGCGCAGAAGTTTGGAACTTACCGAATCTCAACGCAGGGGAGAAAAGCACGGAACGCTTCTTTGGGTGCTTGACAGAACAAAGACTGCCGCCGGCGCAAGACTGCTTAAAAACTACATAGATTTTCCGCTCAGCAATCCGTATCTTATAAACCGCCGTCAAGGGGCGGTGGCAGAGCTGTGCGAGCGCCTTTCGGACAGGGGAGAAATAATGAACGCACTTTCTCGCGTGCTCGATCTTGAACGGCTGATGACGCGAATTATCTACGGCACGGCGGGCGGGCGCGATCTTCGTGCGCTTTCGGCTACCGCGGCAAAGATACCGGAGATAAAAGAGCGGCTTGCCTCGTTTGGATGCGATGAGCTTAAAAGCGTTTACGACGGACTGGATGAACTTGACGATATACGCGCGCTTATCGATGAAGCTATCGTCGACGAGCCGCCGTTCTCGGTAAGAGAAGGCGGGGTAATACGCGACGGTTACAATGAGGACGTAGACTATTTGCGCTCGATTATGACGTCAAGCCAAGACTGGATAGCCAAAATTGAAGAAACAGAGCGAAAAGCAACGGGAATTAAAACGCTGAAAGTCGGATATAATCGCGTGTTCGGGTATTATCTTGAAGTGTCGAAATCGTATATTAACGACGTCCCGGAAAGATATATAAGAAAACAGACGCTGACAAACGGCGAAAGATATATTACACAGGAATTAAAAGATCTCGAATCACAAATGCTCGGCGCGTCCGAAAAAGTGACGAAACTCGAATACGATCTTTTTACCGAAATAAGATTAAAAATTGCGGTAAATATTCACCGTATACAAAAGACGGCGTTCATGCTGGCTAAACTCGACGTTTACTGCTCGCTTGCCGACGTTGCTGCAAACAATAACTATTGCCGCCCCGAGGTGACGTACGGAAGCACGATACATATAAAAGACGGGCGACATCCGGTGGTCGAGCATTTTTCAAAGGACACGTATTTTGTGCCGAACGATACCGACCTTGACAATGCCTCAAACAGATTTATGCTGATAACAGGGCCGAACATGGCGGGAAAATCGACTTATATGCGTCAGGTAGCGCTTATATGCATTTTGGCGCAGATTGGTTCCTTTGTTCCGGCAAGCGAGGCACGTATTTGCGTTCTCGATAAGATTTTTACGCGTGTAGGCGCCTCCGACGACCTTGCAATGGGGCAATCGACGTTTATGACGGAGATGAGCGAGGTGGCATATATTCTCGCACACGCGACGGCAAAGAGCCTTATTATCTACGACGAGATCGGGCGTGGAACGAGCACGTTTGACGGGATGAGCATCGCGCGTGCCGTGGCTGAATTTACGCTGAGCAAAAAAGTGGGAGCGAAAACACTGTTTGCAACGCACTATCATGAACTGACTTCCCTTGAAGACGAGCATGATGGCGTGAAAAACTACAACATAGCGGCAAAGAAAAAGGGCGACGGCATCGTGTTTTTAAGAAAGATAATCCGCGGCGGCGCCGACGACAGCTACGGAATAGAAGTGGCAAAGCTCGCCGGTGTGCCGAAGGAAGTGACCAAACGCGCAAAAGAGATTTTGCAGGAACTTGAAGCGACGGGAGTTAAGATGCCGGTGAGAGAAACGGAGATGTCGGCAGACGACGGGCTTGCGTTCAGTTTTGAGGACGTAAACGAAAAAGAAGTTGCGGAAAAATTAAGAAGTGTTGACATAAATACGCTGACCCCACTTGAAGCGATAAATCTTGTCTATGAACTGAAAAAGATGCTTAACTGAAAGGAAAAGAAATGTCGGATATAAAGATTCTTGACATAAGTGTGGCGAACCTGATAGCCGCGGGCGAGGTTGTTGAAAGACCGGCGTCGGCGTTGAAGGAGCTGTGCGAAAACTCGATAGACGCGGGAGCGAAAAATATCACCGTTGAAATAAAACGCGGAGGCGTGGCGCTCATGCGTGTGACAGACGACGGCAGGGGAATGTCTGCCGAGGACGCCGTGAAATGTATCGAACGTCACGCGACGAGCAAAATAAGGAGCGCATCCGACTTGCACGCGATAACGACGCTTGGCTTTCGCGGCGAGGCTTTGGCGGCGATAACGGCAGTCACACACACGCGAATAATGACAAAAGCGCGCGGAGAGAGCGCGGGGACGCTCGTTGAGGTTGATTACGGTAAGCTGACGGAAGTTTCCGAGGGGGGATACCCCGCGGGGACGACTGTCATATGCGAGCAATTATTCGCGCATACTCCCGCGAGGCTGAAATTCCTCAAATCCGACTCTTCCGAGGGCGCATCGTGCGCCTCAACCGTTGAAAAACTTGCGCTTTCACATCCGGAGGTCGCATTTAAGTTTATCAGCGACGGCGCGATGAAATTCCAAACGACAGGCGGCGGGAACCTTAAAAATACTGTCTACTCTGTTCTGGGAAGGGAATTTGCAAATAAACTTGTCGAGGTAGATTCCGAAAGCGGTGGAATAGGCGTCAGCGGTTTTGTCGGAACACCTGATAACGTTCGCGGAAACCGCGCAATGGAGTTGTTTTTCATCAATAACAGATGCGTAAGAAGCATGCAACTTATGGCGGCTGTCGAGGCGGCGTTCAAATCGTTTTGCCCGATCGGGAAATTTCCCGTGTGTGTGCTGAATGTTTCACTCGGCGCTTCACACGTCGACGTAAACGTTCATCCGAGCAAACTGGAAGTGAAATTTTCAGACGAGAAAAACGTTTTTGACGCGGTTTATTATTCTGTCAGAGGTGCGCTTGAAAGAAACTTGAAAAATCCGATAATCGAGCAGGCGCAAAATAACGCAATGACAGAGGAAAAATTGCGGATAATTTCGGCGTTTGCGCCGGTAGATGAAAAGCCGAAGCACGAACAGACGAGTTTTTCCATGTCGAAACACGACGATAAGCAAGATAAAAAAGAGCCGCGCTTGGATGATTTTACGCTCGCAAAAAAATCAAATTTGTGTGACGAAACCGAAAGAAAAGAAAGCGGATATAAAATTCAATCCGATAAAGTGCCCGAAAGCAGCGTAAAAATGGCGGAGAGTTATTTTACATTCAGACGGGGCGACGGCGGTTATGAAAAGACGATAGAAAGCACGCAAACGGCAAAAAAAATTGCCTCACCCGTAGATTTCGGAAAAAAAGACGACGAATACAACTCAAAAACCGTAAATCTCGACACCGACGCGGCGCTTGAAGGATATTGTGCGAAAGAAATGCCCGAATACAGAATTATCGGGGAGGCGTTTAATTGCTATGTGATAGTTGAACTTGACGACAGAATAGTGCTTATCGATAAACACGCCGCGCACGAAAGAATAAATTTTGAAAAAATGAAAGCAAACATCTCAAACAAAAAGCCCGACGTGCAGATATTGCTCCTCGATGAAAAGTTGCCTCTTTCAACGGAAGAGGTCGAGATGTGCTCAAAATATGCAAAAGAACTTTCCGATGTCGGATATGTGTTCGGCGTGGGTGAAAGCAGCGTGACGCTAAGCGGTATTCCGGCGGGGTTTGAGATAGCGGAAGGAAAAGAACTGTTTTGCCAGCTTTTGACATCGCTTTCCGATTCGCTCGGAGCTATGAACGCCGACAGACAGGACTATTTTGAAAAGGCGCTTTATCAAAGCTCGTGCAAAGCGTCGGTAAAAGCCGGCAGACGGTATGACGAGGCGCATATAAGATGGATCGTCGAAAATGTTTTTCGCTATGACTGCATAAAACGCTGTCCGCACGGACGTCCGGTAGCGATAGAAATGTCAAAGCATGAGCTTGACACGCGATTCGGAAGGATAAAATGACGCCGGCGATATTATAAATGTAATGTTTATCGCGCGGGAAATTAAATTTTTCGGGTAGAAAAACGGCTGATGCCTTTACTTGCCCGAATGACTCGGCGTAAAACGGCAAACGGTCCGGTAGAACAGTAAGAAAAAGATATTTTAGGAGAAAACAAATGTTTAAGGTAATAAAGCAGGACGGTGCCGCGCGCCGCGGAGTATTTGAATCCGTTCACGGAAGCGCTCAGACGCCCGTATTTATGAACGTCGGCACAGCGGCGGCGATAAAAGGCGGCGTGGCGACGGAGGACTTATATGAGTTGGGATGCCAGATAGAGCTTTCAAACACATATCATCTGCATCTTCGTCCGGGCGACGATATTATATATAAAATGGGCGGTATAAGAAAATTCTTCAACTGGGATCGCCCCGTGCTCACCGACAGCGGCGGCTTTCAGGTGTTCTCGCTTGCGCAGCTGAGAAAAATTACCGAAGAGGGCGTGAGTTTTGCATCTCATATCGACGGAAGGCGCATTTTCATGGGACCTGAGGAATCGATGAGGATACAGTCTCATCTCGCGTCAACTATCGCCATGGCGTTCGACGAATGCGTGGCAAACCCGTCGCCATATGATTATGTAAAGCAATCTGTCGAGAGGACGACGAGGTGGCTTATAAGATGCAAAGCGGAGATGGCGCGGCTTAATTCTCTTGAAGAAACGATAAACCGTCAGCAGATGCTTTTCGGAATAAATCAGGGCGGAACGTATCCTGATCTCAGAGTAGATCATATGAAAACGATAGCTGAGCTCGACCTCGACGGGTATGCCATCGGTGGTCTTGCCGTCGGCGAGGAAGCGCCGGTGATGTATGATATAATTGAGCACGTTGAGCCGCATATGCCGAAAGACAAACCGAGGTATCTTATGGGCGTGGGAACTCCGACGAACATTATCGAGGGCGTATACCGCGGAGTTGACTTTTTCGACTGCGTAATGCCTTCGAGAAACGCCCGCCACGGTTTCCTTTTCACATGGGAAGGAACGGTGAACCTAAATAACCACAAATATATCGACGACCCGCGCCCGATAGAAGAGGGATGCGGATGTCCCGCTTGCAGACTCCATTCGAGAAGCTATATAAGGCATTTGCTTAAAGCCGACGAAATGCTCGGAATGAGACTTGCTGTAATGCACAACCTTTATTTCTATAACACGCTTATGCAAAAGATCCGCGACGCG
>JAFSRI010000008.1 GCA_017446155.1 Clostridia bacterium
GCCTTTAGTCGCAAAATCTCTTCTTCATATTCACTGATATGTCGATAACTTCTTGCCATAAAAATCCCTCCTATGATACTTTCTTCCATTGTATCATAGGAGGGTTCTTTTTTCAATGTCCGTTTTTAACGGACTTGTGCAATTTGAGAATAAGGATTTTTTTATTTTCCGATGCCGATTTTCATAGCGAAAATTCTGAAAAAAGAATTGAACATAAGTGCCGCTTTTATCATCTTTACCATGAGTTTGATTTTCAGTATAAACGCCATTCTTTTATACGTTTTCTCGGGTTTTCCATAGCAGTTGAATGCTTCCGCCGCGAGTTTTCCGCTTTTTATCGCATAGCTTATTCCCTCAAACGAGCTCGCGCTGATAAATCCCGCCGCCTCGCCCAACAATATCACCTTGTTTTCACCGCAATACAAATCCTTTGCTCTCGGACAAACGACCGTACACGCTTCGGTGAAGATTGGCTCTCCGAATTTATACCAGGCGTGCATTTGAAGTTTTTTCTTTGCGCCTTCAAATCGTTTTCTGCTGTTTTCCTGCGGAAAAGCACCGCCGAATATCATCTTTCCGCTCTTAAAAAGCGACCACATGCAACGATCTGTCGCTGTTTTATCAAATATGCACGAGTAAAACGGTTCGTCTTTTTCAGCGTTGAACCATTGCTGGATCGCTGTATATTTTCTCGGCTTTTTGTTCGGAAAGAGCTTTCTGCGAACGATCGAATCCGCGCCGTCGGCGCCTACGATCCATTCGGAGCGATATTCCGAAATATCGCCGTTTTCGCCACTGACGCAAACCGAAAAGCCGTGCTCATCTCGCTTTATATCGCTGCAAATTCCGAAAACCGTTTCAACGTTATCAGCCGCTTTTGACCTAAGCCATTCGTCAAACGCGGCTCTATCGACGTTTATATAGTTTCTCGCGCAGTCGAGCGTAACGCGCGAGTCAATGTCGATGGTTTTCACAAGAGGTATCTGAGGATCCGTCAATATCTCGGCGGGTATTTCATAGCCGAGTTGTTTAAGTAATTTTTGTGCGTCGGGCGAAATAAGTCCGCCGCACGGCTTGCCGTTTCCCTTATATTTTATTTTGTGTCCGTCTATCAACAACACTTTATATTTTTTCGGAGCATTGGCGGCAAATGTCGCGCCCGCCGGACCTCCGCCTATAACTATAATGTCATATTTCATTTTCACCCTCCGCAATAAAAGGCGACAAACGCATATTTACCGCACTATCCCTCGGATTGTCGAGCAAAAGTGCCCAAAGCGCCTCAGCCCGCAAGAGCAGTTTGAACGCATCCTTTACTTTCTCGCCGTAAAAACCGTTGTCGGCGGGCTTTGTTATAATCGTAAAATCACTGTTTTTCGTAATTTGAGAAAGTATCTTTCTCCCTGCTGTATCCGCCCCCAAAAGCACCGAATACACAGGTGAGGAAATTTTATCGACGTAAACTTCCGTAAAAGCCATTAGCATAGCGCGGCGGATGCGCGATTGAGAAAACATTTTCGTCTTTGTGTTTTCAATCAAATCGACGTAATTCGTCGAACTTCCGGCGGAGCACACTATGCGCGATGCGAGCTCTTCGTTTATTTCGGCAAATCCGAAAAGATCCGCCGCCTCTTTCATTCTGAAAACCGAGGTATACGGCAAAAACAGTCTTTCCTCACGCGCAATCGCCCCGTCACGAACGTTTTTATCGATCATCTCGTATGACGGCGCGGGTACGGCTTGCTTTACGTATTCAAGATCGCCGCAAAATAGCTTTTTTCTTATTGACGTGGCAGAGCTGAATCCCTCGCCGGACTTTGAGTTAAAGTCCTGTCCTTCGCGCTTGATTGCAATAGGTAAAATGGAACTTTTCAGTTTTTTTAATGCTTTCAGATATTCCGTTGCAAGCAGGTCGTTTGAGCCGATCCGCGGTTGTTTATCGAACAGTTTTTTATATACATCACCGACTCTTTTGTCAAATCTTTCGTCTTTGCCTTCATTTTCAAAACAAGAGATAAATTCTTCTGTCGTTATATTGTTTACATATTCTTTCAGTTCTTCAACGTTACCGTTTTCACTTCCGAATGCAAGCGCCGACACGCATCCGAGTTTTTCCGCGATGTATACGCCCGCCTCGGCAAATGACGCGGCGCCAAGCGAACAGTACGGAAACGGTAGCTCCAAAACAAGATTTGCCCCGCAAAGAACGGCGGCTTTTGCCCGTTCATATTTCGATATAACCGCCGGAGTACCGCGTTGAGTAAAGCTGCCGCTCATGATACAGACAACGTCATATCCCATGGCTTTTACCCGTTTTATCAGATATTCGTGACCTGAGTGAAACGGATCATATTCGCAAATTACGGCGCATATTTTCATAAAAAACTCCTGTTTTGCAAAATTCGGGGTTGAAATTCGGGTCGATATACTGTATAATATCGTTTGTATGAATATTATACCTCGAATAAATTAAATAATCAAGCATAAACGGAGGATTTTAAAAAATGCGCGTACTTGTTGTAAATGCGGGAAGCTCTTCTCTCAAATATCAGCTTTTCGACACGGAAAAAGAAACTGTTTTGGCAAAAGGCATATGCGAAAGAATCGGCATCGACGGTAAGATCGAACACAAACACAACGGTGTCAAAACCGTAAAAGAAATACCGATGCCCAACCATGCCGTTGCCACAAAGATAGTTGTCGATTACCTTACCGACCCTGAAGTAGGATGCATCAAAGACATGAGCGAAATAGAAGCTGTCGGTCACAGAGTAGTCCATGGCGGGCCGTACTTCTTTGAAAGCTGCCTCGTCACACCCGAAGTTATTGAAAAACTCAAACTTTGCGTTGACTTTGCCCCTCTTCACACGAACGCTCACTTGATGGGCATTGAAGGATGCACCGCGGTTATGCCGAACGTTCCACAGGTACTTGTTTTCGATACAGCGTTCCATACGACACAGCCGGAAATAGCAAGCACTTACGCCATAAAATACGAAGACGCGCAGGAATATAAGATCCGCCGTTACGGAGCTCACGGAACGTCGCATCGTTTCGTTTCGAGAGAAATGGCAAAACTGCTTAACAAGCCCATTGAAGAAACGAAGATAATCACCTGCCACATCGGCAACGGTTCGTCAATTTCCGCAGTCAAAGGCGGCAAATGCGTTGACACATCCATGGGTTTCACGCCTCTCGACGGCGTTGAGATGGGTACGCGTTGCGGCGCGATCGACCCCGCAATCGTTCCCTACCTTATGAAGAAAAAGGGTCTTGACCCCGACGCAATGTCGAACTATATGAATAAAGAATGCGGTTTCCTCGGTGTTTCCGGCATTTCTTCCGACAGCCGCGATATTGAAGCCGCTATCCTCAAAGATGATCACCGCGCTTATCTCGCCGCTAATATTCTTGCTTATCAAATAAAGAAATACATCGGTTCTTATACAGCCGCAATGAATGGACTCGACGCAATCGTATTTACCGCAGGCATGGGCGAAAACAACCCTGAACTGAGAGAAAGAGTTTGCACCGACATGGAATATTTCGGAATTGAAATAGACAAAGAACTCAACGCAAAATCTCATCACCAGCCGGATATTGTAAAACTCTCAACCGAAAATTCCAAAGTGCTCGTATACCTCATCCCCACAAACGAAGAACTTATGATAGCTTCCGATACAGAGGCAATCGTCCGCGGGCTGAGCAAATAACAACAATAAAAATAAACAAAAAACGTATGTCCCGAAAGATTTTTTTCGGGACATATTTTTTATCAAAACTCTTGATTATTATTTAATTTATGATATACTATATTAGTAAATTGGGGTAGGATGGCTATCTTAAAATCAATTTTTACTTTTTCGAAAGGATGATAATATGTCAAAAACAACAGCTGAATTGCGTGCGGAGATAAACGCGCGTCAGTCGTTTGCGTCAGAAGAAACGACAAAAGCGGGAAAACTCACAGCGCGCGCTCGCATGGACGTCATTTTCGACGCGGGAACGTTTGTTGAGGTCGGCGCTTTCGTCGGCGGCGACAAAGACGACGAATTTTGCCCCGTGATTACGGGTTACGGCGCCGTAAACGGACTTTTGGTCTTTGCTTTTTCGCAGGACTATTCCCGTTTGCACGGTGCTATGGGAGCACAGCACGCAAAGAAAATTTGTAAAATAATAGATATGGCGATAAATGCTCATGCGCCGCTAATCGGTGTTTTCGACAGCGCCGGAGCAATGATTGAAGAAGGCTCGGACGCACTTGCCGCTTGCGGAAATATAATGTCCTCAATGTCGCAAACGGAAAATTGCATACCTACCGTTGCGGTAATCTCCGGCCCTTGCGGAGGAGCAGGCGCGGTGATCGCGTCGATGTTCGGTGCGATAGTCGTGGCTGAAAAAACCGGCTCGCTTTACATGGTTCCGTCCTCAGCTTTGGAAGATAAAACACTCGGCAAACCGGCAAAACTTGCCGAAGCCGGTGTGTCCGCTTTGACGGCGGCAGACGATGAGGCGGCTTGCCGTGCGGCGGCAGACCTGTGCAAATATTTTACAGGCAACATGGAAGAAACCGATGACGCCAACAGAGCTTTTAACGCTTCGCTTATTTTTGGCGAAGAATACGATATTCATCCGGTAATAGAAAATCTTGTCGACAGAGGAACTTTTACCGAACTTTACGCAAAACGCGCGCCGCAGATGACGGTCGGCCTTGCTTCCGTGAACGGTCACGTATGCGGAATTATCGCAAACAACCCGTCGTTTAAGGGCGGTAAGATCTGCCCCGGAGCCGCGGAAAAAGCCACAAAACTATTGAATCTTTGCAACACAGTTTCGATTCCCGCAATAACACTCGTTGACGGAGTGGGCGTCGGTATGACGGACAAGATCGAGATAGGCGGTGCGGCTGAAAAATTCGCAAAACTCGCTCTTGCGTATACAAATCTCTACGCAGGCAAAATAACTGTCGTGCTCGGCCGAGCATACGGAAGCGCGTTTACGCTTCTCGGTTCTAAATCTCTCGGCGCCGACATGACTTTCGCACTTGACAGAGCCAAGATTGCGGCGATGAATCCCACATCGGCAGTTGAGTTTTTGGGCGAAGTTGCCGATGAATCGAAAGCGGCAGTTACAGCCGACGAATGGGCGGAAAAAGCGGCGTCGCCTCTCGACGCGGCAAAGAAAGGTCACATCGACGACATAATCGAGGCGGCTGAGTTGAGATGCAGAATCGCCGCTTCGCTTGAAATGCTTATTTGAGAACGGGGGCTTAAAAATGTTATTGATAATTGATAACGCCCTTCAAATCGGTCTGCAAACGCTTGGCCTCGGCATGGGAATAGTCATAGCGATGCTTATGCTCCTTGCCGCAATACTGTATATTGTAATTCCGATATTCAGAAAAATAAGCGATCGAAAACCAAGAGAAAAAAAGAAAAAAGCGACCGAACAGCCTGCTCCCGCCGCGGTTTCAACTGTTAACGAAAACACCGATGACGACGAAGAGACTGTTGCGGCGATAATAGCGGCAATCGCCGCATACGAAGGAAAAGCACCGGAGGGGTTCCGTGTGGTTTCATTTAAAAGACTATAATTTACGGAGGAAAAACCAATGAAAAGATATAACGTTACTGTAAACGGAAAAACATACGACGTAGTTGTTGAAGAAAAAACATCCGGCGCACCCGTGGCGTCAGCCCCTGTTGTTCAGTCGGCGCCCGTTGCCCCCGCGGCAGCACCAGCTGCTCCCGCGGCAAACGTTGCGGGAACAAAAGTAAACTCCCCGATGCCCGGAACGGTGCTTAAAATGAACGTTAAAAGCGGCGACAGCGTAAAACGCGGAGACGTTGTGTGCGTTCTTGAAGCTATGAAGATGGAAAACGAAATAACAGCTCCCGTCGACGGCACGGTTTCTTTCGCCGCGGCACAGGGTTCTTCCGTAAAAACGGGCGATCTGCTCGTAGCAATAGGTTGAGCTTCCGCTCAGAATAATTTGAACGGAGGTGAAAACTTTTGATTGACGCTTTAAAAGCCATTTGGGAAAGCACGGGTATAAATCTTCTTGTTTCAGACCCGGAGCTCCTCCTGAAAACTCTTGTAATGTATGTGATAATCGGAGGTTTGGTATATCTCGCCGTTGTCAAAAAGTTTGAACCGCTGCTCCTGTTGCCGATAGCGGTGGGAATGCTTTTGGCTAACCTTCCGGGAGCGGAACTTTATCACAGTGAACTATTCATAAGCGAAGACCCGAGTTTCCACGTCACATTACAAAACGTTATTGAAAACGGAGGTCTGCTTGACTTTCTGTATTTGGGAGTAAAACTCGGTATTTACCCGTCGCTGATATTCCTCGGTGTAGGGGCCATGACAGACTTCTCTCCCCTTATTGCCGATCCTAAGCGACTCTTCATGGGTGCAACGGCTCAGCTCGGCGTGTTCGCGGCGTTTTTCGGCGCGCTCTTCCTCGGCTTTACTCAGGAAGAAGCCGCAGCCATCGGCATTATTGGCGGTGCGGACGGCCCTACCGCAATTCAGGTAACAAGGCAACTCGCCCCGCATCTTCTCGGCGCTATCGCCATTGCGGCATATTCGTATATGGCGCTTATCCCCATGATTCAGCCGCCGTTTATGCGTTTGCTCACGACAAAAAAAGAGCGCGCTATCAAAATGGAAGCGTTAAGACCGGTGTCAAAACTTGAACTTATCGCATTTCCGATACTCGTCACTCTTGTCGTCGCGCTTATACTTCCCGATGCCACCCCGCTTATCGGATTTTTGATGTTCGGCAACCTGTTGACTGTTTCCGGCGTTACCGACAGAATTTCAAAGGCGGCGCAGAACGAGCTTATGAATATAGTCACGATTTTCCTCGGTGTATCAGTTGGCGCAACGGCAAGTGCCGAAAACTTCCTGCAATGGAAAACACTCGGTATAATCGCACTAGGACTTACCGCATTCTGCCTCTCGACCGTCGGCGGACTTCTCGGCGGAAAGTTCATGTGCTGGATAACAAAAGGCAAAATCAATCCGCTTATCGGTTCAGCCGGTGTTTCGGCAGTTCCTATGGCGGCGCGCGTTGCGCAGAAAGTCGGCCGTGAAGAAAATCCGGACAACTACCTTCTTATGCACGCAATGGGCCCGAACGTAGCGGGTGTTATCGGTTCAGCCGTTGCCGCAGGAGTATTCCTTGCGTTGTTCAAGTAATTCAGAAAGGTTCAAGGTAAATATATATGGCAAAAGTAAAAATTTGTGAAACTGTGCTCAGAGACGCGCACCAGTCGCTTATCGCCACAAGAATGACGACGGACGAAATGCTGCCCATTCTTGAAAAAATGGATAACGTCGGTTTTTATTCGCTTGAAGCGTGGGGCGGCGCTACATTTGATTCGTGCCTTAGATTTTTGAACGAAGATCCTTGGGAAAGACTCCGCAAAATAAGAGCGATAGTCAAAAACACAAAGCTCCAAATGCTCTTCCGCGGTCAGAACATCCTCGGTTACCGTCACTACGCCGACGACGTTGTTGAATATTTCGTACAAAAGTCTGTTGCAAACGGAATTGACATAATAAGAATATTTGATGCACTTAACGATCCGAGAAACCTTAAAACCGCGATAAACGCCACGATAAAAGAGGGCGGTCACGTTCAAGCGGCGATAAGCTATACAACAAGTCCCGTTCACACGAACGAAAAGTTTGCGGAATATGCAAAACAACTTGAAGAAATGGGTGCAAACTCAATTTGCATAAAAGACATGGCGGGGCTTCTCACCCCTTATACAGCATACGACCTCGTTAAAAAAATAAAGGGAAAGGTAAACATTCCCGTTGAGCTTCACACTCACTACACATCCGGTTTGGCATCGATGACGTTGCTCAAAGCAATCGAGGCGGGTTGTGATATAATAGACACGGCGATGTCACCTCTTGCCATGGGAACAAGTCAACCGCCGACAGAACCAATGGTAGCGGCGCTTGCGGGAACAGAATATGACACGGGCATCGATCTTACAAAGCTTGATCCTATAACGGCTCATTTTACAAAGCTCCGCGAAAAATATATCAAAAACGGACTTCTCGACCCGAAGGTGTTGAAAGTCAACGTAAACACTCTTCTCTATCAGGTTCCCGGCGGAATGTATTCAAATCTCATTTCTCAGCTCAAACAGGCGGGCAAATCGGAGCTTCTCGACGAAGTTTTGGCGGAAGTGCCCAACGTCAGAAAAGACGCGGGCTATCCTCCGCTCGTTACCCCCAGTTCACAGATCGTCGGCACTCAGGCTGTATTTAACGTTATCGGCGGCGAGCGATATAAGATGGTAACCAAAGAGTTCAAGGGGCTTGTCAAAGGCGAATACGGCAAGACGCCGGTTGAAATATCTGACGAATTTAGAAAGCAAATCATCGGCGACGAAAAACCGATAACCTGCCGTCCGGCGGATGACATCAAACCGGAACTTGATACGCTGAGAGAAAAGGTGAAACCGTGGTCGATTCAGGAAGAGGACGTGTTGACATACGCCCTGTTCGAGCAGGTTGCCGTTAAGTTCTTTGAAGCACGCAAAGCAAAGATGTATGCGCTCGACGAAAACGCCGACGCAAAAAACAAGATACACAACGTTTAATAAATAAGGACGGACCGCCTATGGCACCGATATTTGATGTTTTCTCATTTATACCGTTTCCCGTATTTGCAACAGACAAAGACGGAGTTGTGATATTCAAAAACGACTCTTGTCGCCGCAATTTGCATATTGTCAGAAACGGAGCGCATATCGCAAAGCATCTTCGCGACGCAGACGTGGTATTTTCAAATGACAAAATATCCTTTTCGGAGATTATATACGACGGTCCGTTTATTCGTTTTGCACGGAATATTATCGACTTTGAGGGGAGCAAATTTATCGCTTTCTTCTTTCTTCCGATGTTGCAATTTAACGATCATACTGAAATAGAGCGATTTATCCTCGACAGATCGAACGGAGATATTGCCGACTTTATGATAGATTTGAAAAACTCCGAGCATTTTGATAAATCCGATAGACTTTATTCGGATATGGTCGGTTTTATCAAAAAATACGATATTGACATTTCCGACGGCAAGATAACCATAGATATGGCATATTTGCTAGACAAACTGTTTTCTTCCCTTTCGCGCTCGTTTCGTGCACTCGGAATTAAAATTTCGACAGCCGTCGACAAGAGCATTTATTACAACAGGTTTTGCATGATAAACCCCAATGACTACATATTTGTAATAACAAGATTGCTCTATGCCGTCATACGCGCTTCATCAACAAAGCGCATTTCCCTTGAAGCAACCCATTCCGAGGAAAACGATATGATTTGCGTCATAATGAAAACGCAAACAGAACGTGAGGTGATAGACGGCGATATTTGCGAGCTCGCGCCGGAATGCGTTTTTGAATCAAAACTTATTTCCCGCTATTACATTCTCGACAAAAACGTAATCATCAAAAAGTCAGCTGACGGAATGCTCTCCGTCGGATATACCGTGCCGTGCGAGAACACGCTGTCAACATTGCCGATAAGCAACACATATCTCAAACCGTTTGACGTAGATGCCGCGGTGAAAAAGTATTCAAATGCGTTGCGCGCATCTGTAAAATCAAGTTAATAAAAATAAAAATCCACCCGCGTAGTGAAGTGCCCCAAATTGTACGGACAGCACAAAAAAGCCCCTATGATACAAGAATAAAAGATTAAGCAACAAACTGGCTTCGGTATTCCATCGGAGTCAGTTTTGTTTTAAGCTGAATGCGTTGGTAGTTGTAGAAATAGA
>JAFSRI010000009.1 GCA_017446155.1 Clostridia bacterium
CAGTTCTACAATAATGAACGTATTCAACTTAAAACAAAACTGACACCACTCGAAAAGCGATGTCAGTTCGTTGCTTAATTTTTAATATTTTCTACCACAGGGGTGTTTTTTGTGCTGTCCGCACAATTTGGGGCAGTTCAAATCAGCTACGGGAGATTTTTTGTATTCAATTTAAATTATATGGAGAAATGATTCAGCGTCACATTACAGGTTATATATACAGCACCTCGCACCCTATCGGTGAGATTTCAATTTTTATATCCGGGAATTTTTCTGCCAGAACTTTTTTTGTCGCTATTACAAACGGTAAAAACTCCGTGTGAAAATGCCCTGCCACTATCATCGAAATACCTTTTTGCTTCGCGTCGAGTATAGCGTTGTAGCCTGCGTCGCCCGTGATGAACGTGTCGGCGCCCGCCGCGACCGCGGCGTCGATGAAATCACCGCCGCCACCGCCGAGCACAGCCACTTTCTTGCAGCTTTCATTTGATTTTATCGCGCATATGTTCGGCGCGTCAAGCGTCGCCTTTACTCTGTTGCACAGGGAAGTGAACTGAATATCGCAAAGGCAGAGTCTGCCGCAATTTTCTTCTCCCGCCGGGCCGAAACTTCCGCTTGTTTTAAGTCCAAGCATTTCCGAAAGCGTGTCGTTCATGCCGCCTTCTGCCGCGTCGAAGCGCGTATGAAAACTCATCACCGAAATGCCGTGCGACAGCAGATTTATCGGCAGTTGTGAGAAGAGTGTTTCCTCGGAGAGCGACCTCAGTTTTTTAAATATCAGCGGGTGATGAGAGATTATAAGATCGACCCCGTTTGCTTTGGCATAGTCGGCTACTTTTTGCGTCACGTCCAGCGTCAGCAAAACCTTTTTTGCATGTATTGCGGAATTTTCGCAAACCATAAGTCCGTCGTTGTCCCACTCGCACGAGAGCGAGCGAGGATAGAGAGCGTCAAGATATGTATAAATGTCTTTTATCGTTGTCATCTTTTTCCCTTTCTTTTATTCTGCGATCGGCGAAAAAGTCACGTCTTTAAAAAATTCAAAAACTCGTTATATAACGAACGGGCGCCGTCGTCACCGCCGTTTACTTTTTTTGAAAAAGTTTCCGTGAGCTTTTTTACGTGTTTTAAAAATTCCGCGGGATATTTTTCTCTGTTTTCGATATTCTTCTTTCCGATATAAAGCTCGGCATCGGTATATTCATCATTTGTGCCGGTATAAACGGCAGAGATGATTTGATAAACTTTTCCCGCGTCCTCCGCAAGCGTTTCGTCTTTTATTGAAAACCCGTGCGATGTGAGATATTCGCGCAATATATGTGCGTGTGACATCGGTTGAAGAATAAGATGCGCACGTCGCGCGATTTCAGAGCTTGAAATTATGTCCTTGATAAGTATTCCGCCCATGCCGGCTACGGCAATATCGGTTGGAATATAACTTTCGAGCGCCGTAAGCCCGTCGGAGAGCACCGTTTCGATTTTTTCTTGCAGCCCGTGCGCGCAGATATTTTTCTTTGCGCGATCAAGCGGCCCTTCGTTTATATCCGACGCCACGGCGCGTTTTATTTTTTTCGTTTGACAAAGAAATATCGGCAAATTCGCGTGGTCTGTTCCAACGTCGATGAGAAACTCTCCCTCCACAAACCCCGCCACTGCCGCAAGTCTGTCGTCAAGACTTATTTTGTCTTTCATACTGTCCCTTTATAAGCGTTCGCCCTCACGGAGCGTATGCTTGGCGAGGGCGTTTACGTTTTTATTTTTTTGAGATCATCTCGGTGATCTTTTTTACGAGCTCGTCGGCGTCTGTGCCGTGAACCGCGCACGCTTCTTCAATGGTTTCTCCGCGTGACATCGGGCATCCGAGGCAGTGCATTCCTATTTCAAAGAAAAGCTCTGCTGTTTCGGGCGCTGCGTCGAGAACGTCGCCTATAACAGATTGTCTGGTTATTTCCATCTTCATTTCCTCCGTTTTTTATTTTACATTCATAATTATATATTTTTTACGGCGAAAAGTCAATAGAAATAATTTTGAATTTACATTTGTGAAACAAAAACAAATATGGGTAGAGTGTTCTTCTATAAACCAAACGTGTGCAAGCGTTTTTTTGCGGATTTCCGTAAATTGAAAAAAATAATTGTATTTAACAATAAAACGGCGATTTTATTGAAAAAAACACAATTTATGTGAAATATTCACAAAACATATCTTTGTTTTTCTGCGAATATGCCGAATGTCAAAAATAAAGATTTTACTTGATTAAAATTTATAAAAGTAATATAATATATATGTTGGATTTTCAGAACCATATAAAATGGCTGTTAAAAAACATGAAAATATTATGAAGGAGTCAACATAAATGGAAAAGGTACTTACAAAAAACATCCGCAATGTGGTACTTCTCGGTCATAGCGCCGACGGTAAAACATCTCTTGCGGAAGCTATGCTCTATCTTACAAAGGCAACTCAGCGTTTGGGCAAAGTAACCGACGGAAACACGGTATGCGACTATGACGCCGAGGAGATCAAACGCGGCTTTTCGCTTTCCGCATCTGTCGCTCCCGTTATGTACAAGGGCACGAAGATAAACGTCATCGACGCTCCCGGATACCTCGATTTTGCCGGCGAAGTTTCGCAGGCTCTCAAAGTTGCGGGCGGCGCGCTCATCGTTGTAAACGCAAAAGCGGGCGTTGAAGTCGGAACGGAGATCGCTTGGAGAAACGTAACTGACGACCATACTCCCCGCGCTTTCTTCGTAAACAAATGCGACGACGCCGAGGCAAGATTCGATCAGGTGTTTGATGAACTCCATGAACAGTTCGGCCAGAGCGTATGTCCTATCGTTATTCCGCTTTTCGAGGGCGGAAAGACTGTCGGTCTTATTGACCTGCTCGACATGAAGGCTGTTGCGTTTGGCACAGGCGTCGCAGGCAAGAGCATCGATGTTCCCGCCGGTAACGACGACAGAATAAGCAAATACCGCGATATGCTCCTTGAAGCAGCCGCCGGCACCGACGAAGAACTTATGATGAAATATTTTGACGGTGAAGAACTTTCCAGAGAAGAAGTTGTAAGCGCCGTTCACACAGGTATGCGCGACGGTTCAATCGCTCCCGTTCTTTGCGGATCGGCTGTAAATACCTGCGGCGTAGATACGTTGCTCGATTTCATCGTTGACACATTCCCGAGCCCGCTTTACCACAAGGCTGAAAAAGTCGTTGAAGCCGACGGCAGCATCTCTGAGGTTGAAGCAAGCGAAACGGGTGCTCCGTCTTTGTTCGTATTCAAGACGATCGCCGACCCGTTTGTAGGTAAGATGTCTTTCTTCAAAGTTATGAGCGGCGAGCTCAAAGCCGGAACGGACCTCAAAAACCTCACAACAGACCAGACAGAAAAATTCGCACACATCTACACCATCTGCGGCAGAAAGCAGACGGAAGTTGATACACTCTGCTATGGTGACATCGGTATGACGGCAAAACTCGTCAACACAAACACCAACGATACGCTTTCCGCCGCACCCGGCGCGAAACCGTATGCAAAAATCGTATATCCGGAATCGTTCTATCAGAGAGCGATCGTAACGACCGGCAAAGGCGACGAAGACAAGATCGCCCAGGGCGTTGCACGTCTTATTGAAGAAGACCCCACGATCAAATATGAAAACAATGCTGAAACAAAGCAGATGCTCATTTCCGGTCAGGGCGATATTCACCTCGACGTTGTTGTTTCAAAACTCAAATCGAGATTCGGCGTAACGGTAGAGCTTGCTCAGCCGAGAGTAGCTTACAGAGAAACGATCAGAGGCACGTCCGATGTTCAGGGCAAACACAAGAAACAGTCCGGCGGGCACGGTCAGTACGGTGACGTTCACATCCGTTTCTCGCCCGGTGAAGAACCCGGCCTTACGTTCGTTGTTTCGGTTGTCGGCGGTACGGTTCCGAAGAACTTTAACCCCGCAGTTGAAAAGGGACTTCTCGAATCGATGCAGAAGGGCGTTCTTGCGGGTTACCCGATGGTAAACCTCAAAGCCGACCTTTACGACGGTTCATATCACCCGGTTGACTCTTCCGAAATGGCGTTCAAGATTGCGGCATCTCTTGCATATAAAGACGGTATCGCAAAGGCTCGCCCCGTACTTCTCGAACCTGTTGCAAAGGTAGAAGTTTATGCGCCGTCGGATATGATCGGCGATATAATGAGCGCGTTCACAAAACGCCGCGGCAGAGTTTTGGGTATGACTCCCACAGAGCGCAAGGGCGAACAGGTTCTTGAAGCCGAAGCTCCTATCGGTGAAATGTCCGACTTTGCAATTCAGCTCCGCGCTATTACTCAGGGACGCGGCAGATATACTATGGCGTTTGAACGTTACGAGGACGTTCCCGGCGACGTTGCACAGAAGATAATTGCAGAATCAAAGAAGAACGAAGAAGAATAATTATCAAATATGATCGACACCCGACCTTCAAAGTGAAGGTCGGGTGTTGTATTTTTGCGATAGAATGAGCCAATTTGCGGGAAACGGTCGGTCGGCGTTCCAATATCCGACACCGTAAAAGCCATATTCATCGACAAGCGCAAGTTTTGCCATAATTGAGCGCGGATCTTCAAACCAAACCTCATGTTGAAATTCGCCGTCAAAATAATAAAAATACGGTGACATTGATTGTTCGTTAAACATTATTTCGGCACCGTTGATAACGGCTCGCCGCACAGCTTCCGGATTCGATATTGACTCTGCCATAGTCGTGCCGCTTTTATATGGCAGCGTCCAGTCATAACCGTAGTTCGGTATTCCCATGATAATTTTATCCGCGGGTATTTCCGACACGGCATAATCGAGCACACGCCGCACCGACTCGATGGGGGCAACCGCCATCGGCGGGCCATATGTATAGCCCCATTCATAAGTCATTAAAAACACCTTGTCGGCTGCCTCCCCTATCAGCGCATAATTGTGCCCCTCGTATAGTGTTCCTGGTTGATTTGCCGACGTTTTAGGGGCGAGTGCCGCAAAAACGGGCAGTGAATAACGCGAAAGCGTCTGTCTTGCTTCAAAAATAAAATCGGCATATCTTACGGCGTCATCGCCCGGAATAAATTCAAAGTCAATATCAAGCCCCGCATAACCTTTTTCGAGTATGGTAAACAATATGTTAGAAATAAGCGCCGCCCTTGATGATGGCGATCGCAAAAGAGCAGAGCCGAGTTCACTTGAAAAATTGCCGTTTTCGGTAAGCGTTGAAAGATGCATAAGCGGCGACACGCCGTATTGCCGGGCGGCAGAAATCAGCCGTTCATCGTCGGGCATGACAAGTTCCCCATCCGGTGTGAAGCCGTATGTAAACGGTGCAAACGTTGACAGATACGGCAAAGTTTGACGCATCACTTTTTCATCGATAAATGTATACGCATATGCGTTGATAAGCAATTCGTTTGTCTTTTCTTCTCCAAAATCAAGCACGAGCGTCTGTCCGGCAAAAAGCGGCGCCGCCCCTCCTTCAAGCGAAGGATTTAAAACGTACAGCTCGCGCAGAGTTATGCCGACTTCGTCGGCAATCGCCTCCGCCGTGTTACCTGGTTGCACGGTATATGTGCTTGTCGGTTCAAAAACTATAAGCGCTTGCCCGACTGCAAGCGTATAAGGCGGAGCGATGCTGTTCCATTCCGCCAGCAGCTGCGGCGGAATGGAAAAACTCTGCGCGAGCGAGGTAAGAGTCTGACCCGCTTCAACAACATGTATAAACAAAAAAACACCCTTTCATAAAATGGTTTGTTACCATTATATGAAAGGGCTTTTGCGTTTGATTATTTATCAGTCAACGTATGATACCGTCACTTTGCTGCAACCGAGGAATATTTCGTTTTGACGTCCCTCGAATATTCTCGGAAGAGAAACCGTTTCAAGGGAAGCGCAACCTACAAATGCTTGCTCACCTATCTCGGTGACGGATGCGGGAATAATGAGACTCTTTATGTTCGTACATGAAGAGAACGAATAATCGCCGATTTTTTTGAGCGATGCGGGAAGATTGATGATCTCAACGCCCGAGTTCCAAAATGCAAACGAACCGATTTCTTCAAGTCCTTCTTCAATCACAACTCTTTCAAGGTTGACCGATGACATAAACGCGTTTTCGCAAATGAGTTTAACGCTCGAAGGTATCGTAAGAGTTTTAAGGTTCTGTCCTGCAATGGCGCCGTTTGCTCTTGTTCCTATCTGAATTACGGGATATTCTTTTCCGTCAAACGTAAGTGATGAGGGAATTACAAGATCTTCGCCTGTGCCGCGCCATCTTGTAATCGTAATTCCGTATTCGTTATTGTTTTCATCGATCAGTATTTTCGCGTCGAAATTATCATCGTATACTTTTTTGTATCTGGCAACTACTCTTGTATCGAGAGCGTCTGTGTCGGCGGGAGTAAATATGTTCGTTGTTGAGGACGTCGCGGATGTTTGTTCGGGTTGATTGCCGCCGGGAGTCGTCGTTCCGTCAACGGGAGGATTCTTCGTTCCGCATGATGCCGCAACAAGCGCCGTCATTGCCAAAACGAGAAATAAAGAGATCAATTTTTTCATATAATGATACATCTCCTTGATTTTGATATGTTTATTTGTTACACATTAAAATATATCACATTTCATGCGATTTGTCAACCGATTTAACTAAAAGTTAAAATTTCAAAATAAATGGCGGTAATATGATAAATTTGTTGAAAAAAGAAACCCTGATAAAAGCGGGAAGCCTGTTGTTATTTGTCCTTGTGTTAAAATATTTCATCGGTTTTGTTCTCGCCGTTTTAATATCCGTCTCGGCGGCGACGCTTTCAAATGGGCTTTCGGCAAAACTTGCACGTTCTTCGTCGGCGAAAAAAATCATTTCAGTTATGCTTGTGCTTTTAATATTTGCCGCGGTTATTTTAGTCATGTCCGTTGCGGCGAGGGAAATATATGCTCACGCGGCAGACTTTTGTTCGGAGCTGATTAGCAACACTGAAAAACTTTCCGCACTTATCGGCACCATATCGTCCGTCCCATCGCGCATAGCCGAAAAACTCACCGGCACAGGTGAAAGTCCTCTCTTTGAAATAATCACCTCCGCTCTGAAAAACGCGGCGGCGGGCTTTGTCGGAAAAGTCCCCTCGTGGTTGGCGTCGGTTGCCTCCGCGGTGCCGAGAATATTGTTTTATTCAGCTGTCACCGTGCTTATGAGCGTCTATCTCTGCGCCGACGAAGGAAAGACGCTCGAACGTTTTACACGTTCCGATATTGCTCAAAACGTAAAACGTGTCGTTCCGTCGGCTGTCGGCGCATATGGGGTGCTGTTTTTTATGACGTTTGCCGAACTGTTTTTGGGGCTGTCGATTATCGGCGTAAAATACTCGTTTGCGTTGGCTTTTTTGATTTCACTCGTCGACGCATTGCCGCTTCTCGGCGTTGGCGCGGTGCTTGCACCATGGGCTTCCGTTGAGATGTTTTCAGGCAATACGGCGCGCGCCGCGGTGCTTGTTATAATTTGGGTAATCGTCGCCGTCTCACGGCAGATATTCGAGCCGAAACTCATAGGCGACGGACTAGGCATATCGCCGTTGCTTTCGATTGCGTCCATGTGTATCGGCTTTTGTCTGTTCGGCGCGCTCGGCGCGGTCGCGGCGCCGTTTGTCGCCGTTATCGCAAAACTTGCGTTTAAGGAGAACCCCGATGAAACGCCTGCCTGAATTCAGCGTTCACCCGTTTGCACCTTCCGGTATATTTTTGATGTTATTTTCAATGTCGCGCGCGACGGCGTTTTCGGTTGTATGCGTCATCGTGCTTCATGAACTTGGCCATGCGACGGCGGCAATACTTTTAAAAAAACGTGTGATGAAGCTGACGCTTATGCCAATGGGCATAAAAATGAAGCTCTCGGCCGCCTCGTCGTATGCTGAGGAAATTATTTTAGCGGCGGCAGGTCCGTTTATAAACGTGCTTATCATTTTTTTCGCGCCGTGTTTTGCCTGTGAAAAAGAAATCTCAACTTTCGCCATCATATCTCTTATCGTGAATATTCTTCCCATGGCTACCCTCGACGGCGGCAGGATAGTCAAGGCGGCGACGGCGGCAATTTTTGACGAGCCGACCTCGGAGCGCGTTATAAGGGCGCTTAGCGTAATAAGTCTTTTCTTTTTATGGATACTCGCCGTCTATGTTTTCTTCTACACCGCGGAAAACGTCACGCTTCTGCTGTTTTGCTCGTATATATTCGCCGCATACATAATTAAAAACGATGAAATGTAAACCGTTTTGCCCAAAAACACCGTTTGCCCGCTTGATTGGAAATGCTTTAAATATGTTCTGATCGTTTTTCTTGTTTTGGGCGAAATATTTTTGCCGTTTGTGTAATTGTTCTTTTTGTCCGATACTTCCGCCTTTTAAACCATATTTTGATTGATTTTCTTTTTTTGATATGTTATAATAAGTAAAAAAACGAAAAGGAACACAAATGAGCGAACTGACCGACAGAATAAATCAACTTGCACATAAAGAAAAAACGGTAGGATTGACCGACGAAGAAAAAGCCGAACAGGGACGGCTTCGTGACGAATTCCGCCGCATTTTCCGCGCCAATTTTGCGTTGCAGCTTGAAAATACCGTGATTGAAACACCGGACGGAAAACAGACGAAACTTACCGAATGGAAAAAGAAAGAATAAACGTTTTAATAAAAATCTGACTTGCCCGCCTTTAAAGGCGGGCGTTTTTATCGAACAAAAAAGCTCCGAGAGGGGATTGAACTGCCCCAAATTGTGCGGACAGCACAAAAAACACCCCTGTGGTAGAAAATATTAAAAATTAAGCAACGAACTGACATCGCTTTTCGAGTGGTGTCAGTTTTGTTTTAAGTTGAATACGTTCATTATTGTAGAACTG
>JAFSRI010000054.1 GCA_017446155.1 Clostridia bacterium
CAGTTCTACAATAATGAACGTATTCAACTTAAAACAAAACTGACACCACTCGAAAAGCGATGTCAGTTCGTTGCTTAATTTTTAATATTTTCTACCACAGGGGTGTTTTTTGTGCTGTCCGCACAATTTGGGGCAGTTCATTTTTCAGTCGGCATTTTATATTTTGTTCTTTTATCTTGCGCCCTTGTCGTAAGGAATACCCTCAGCTTTCGGCGCGCGAGAACGTTTTGATGTAAACGCAAGCACCACAAGCACAGCAACGTAAGGGATAAGATTGTAAAAATACATCGGCAAATTCAAATTGTTTAAGAAGTCAAACTGCGTGTAAATTACGCCGAGACATTTCAAAAATCCGAAAAGCAAAGCTCCGAGCGCAATGCCAAGCGGCTTCCAGTTGCCGAAAATCATTATTGCAAGCGCCAGAAAACCCATTCCCGCGACGGCGCCGGAAGCAGTGCCGTTTGCAACCGTTGCGATATATACATATCCGCCGAAGCCCGCAAGCGCACCGGAAACGGTAGTTCCGAGATAGCGCATTTTGTTAACGTCAATACCGACGCTTGCCGCCGCCTGAGGATGCTCGCCGCATGAGCGGAGGCGAAGCCCTGTTTTTGTCTTATAAATCAGTATCGATAGGATTATATACAGCGCTATTGCAATGAAAGTTGAGATATAGGCTTTGTCAAAAAATGCGCGCCCGACGCTGCCTAGATCGTCGTTGAGCAAAACATAGCCGAAGTCTTTCATCGTGCCGGTGCTATCGGCTGCGCGCTCCATTTCAAGCGCATCTTTTGTAAAGAACACCTTGATAAAGAACAGTGCGATCGCGGGAGCAAGAAGGTTGAGCGCCGTGCCGCCGATCGTCTGGTCAGCTTTGAGCTTTATCGCCGAGAATGACAGCAGTAGCGAGAAGAGCGCGCCGAAAAGCGCCGCCACAACCATTGAAATAATAAAAGTAAGCTGGTTATGATCGACGAAGAACGGTGTTTTGCGAAGCAAAAATGCCGCGAGCGCACCGACAAACGCGCCGAATATCATTATACCGTCGAGAGCGATATTGATAATACCGCTTCTTTCCGCAAACATGCCGGCAAGCGCAACAATAAGCAAAGGTATGGTGAAGATAAGTGTTTTCTGAATTAAGAATATCATTTCTCATCCGCCTCCTTTTCCGTTTTCGGCGCTGTTTCGTTGGCTTTTTCCGCCGCCGTATCTGCGCCATCGGATTGTAAATCGCTTAATTTTTCGCCGGACGTTTTTTCGGGTTCTTCTATCACACCCTCAGCAAGCACACTTGTTGGTCTTAAAAAAACGTCTGCTTTTTTCTTTTCTTTTCCGTTTTCTTTTTTCCTGCGAATAAGCAACTCGCGGATAAACTTCGAAAATCCCGCAAAGTAGATGATAACCGCAACAATAAGCGACGAAACATATTCGTTAAACGACGTCTGCGCCGCCAAGTTCGAGCCGCCTACGTTGAGATATTTCAAGAATATGCCCGAGAAAATTACAGCTATCGGGTTGTTGCTTGCAAGCAATGCCGCCGGTATACCGTTGAAACCGTCGGCGGGAAGAGTTTGGTAAGTATCCCACTTGAAGTCCTGCGCGCCGTTTAAGCACCAAAGCGCCGCGCCGCAGGCAGCAAGTCCGCCGGCTATCGCCATAGAAAGAATAATATATTTCTTTTCGTTCATTCCGGCGTATTTTGACGCATGCTTGTTATATCCGCATGCTTTCAGTTCATAGCCGAACGTCGTTTTGTTTATGACGATATACAGCACTATGGCGATAATAGCCGCCAAGAAAATGCTTATATCCATATATGAACCGCCGAACAGTTTGTCAAGCCCGAAAGTAGCGGTTGAAACGCCGTTTGTCACGGTTTTTCTTATAAAGTTTACTTTCGTTTCCGCGTAGTTTACAAACTGTTCGCTTGTCGCCTTGAATACCCAAGACACGACGTTTGCCGCTATCCAGTTCGTCATTATGCAAACGATAACTTCGTTTACGTTGAATCTTGCCTTAAAAAATCCGGGTATCGCTCCCCAAAGAACACCGAGAAGCGTTCCGGCAAGCAGGGCGAGTATCCATACTATCCAAGAAGGGACGACTGTCGTCGGGATCGACAGCGCCACTATCAGCGCACCCATAGCACCCATGAGATATTGCCCCGGTGCGCCTATGTTGAAAAGCCCGGTTTTAAATGCAATAGCTACGGACAAACCCGTCATTATAAGCGGGGTTGAAGAGAAAAGCATGTTTCCCATTTGAAACAGCACGTCTTTACCGTTGCCCGCCGAGAACGGCCCGCCGAGAACGGTAAAAAAACCTGAGATTGCGTCATAAAACGGTATGTCTTTATCAAATAACGCAAGGAGTGCAAGAACGATAAATCCTACAAGCAGACCGCCGAGTATACATATAAGCGAAGCAATAACGGATTGCGCGCCCGGTTTTGCAAGCAGATTTGACAATCCGCTTTTGTTTTCGTTTCGTTTCATTCCGCGTCGCCTCCTTTCGTTTTCTGCCTTTTGGCACCTGCCATGTAAAGGCCAAGCTCTTCAACCGTTGTTGTTTTCGGATCGAGCTCCCCGACTATTTCCCCTTCATAAATAACAAGTATTCTGTCGGAAAGATCCATTACTTCGTCAAGTTCAAGCGAGATCAAAAGCACGCCCGCGCCTGCGTCGCGCGACGACACGATCTGTTCATGAATAAACTCGATAGCGCCAACATCGAGGCCGCGCGTCGGCTGAACGGCGACAAGCAACTTATGATTTCTGTCAAGTTCTCTCGCTATTATCGCCTTTTGTTGGTTTCCGCCCGACATACTTCTCGTCGTTGTAACAGCGCCCTGCCCGGATCTTACGTCGTATTTGTCGATAAGGTCCTCCGCATATTTTCTCACTTCGCCGAAGCGTATCATGCCATGGTTTTGAAACTGCGGCTCGAAATATCTTTGAAGCACAAGGTTTTCTTCAAGCGAATAGTCAAGTATTAGTCCGTGTTTATGTCTATCCTCGGGTATGTGGCTTATTCCGTGCGTGTTTTTGTATCTGATGCTCTTTTTGGTAATGTCCTCGCCGCAAAAGATCACCTTGCTGCCCGCCTCGGCTTTTTCAAGTCCCGTCAAGGCGTTTACAAGCTCCGTCTGGCCGTTGCCGTCGATTCCGGCGACGCATACGATCTCACCCGCTCTTACACTGAACGATACGTTGTTTACGGCGTTCTTTTTGTGCAGTTTGCTTTTTACCGTCAAATGCTCGACTTCAAGCACGGTTTCTCCCGGAACGGCTTCTTTTTTGTCAACCGAGAATTTAATGCTTCGACCTACCATCATGCTTGAAAGTTCTTCTTTGGTCGTATCGGCAATGTTTACCGTGCCTATATATTTTCCCTTGCGCAACACGGTGCACCTGTCGGCTACTTCCATTATTTCGTTTAGTTTATGAGAAATGAAGAGTATCGTCTTACCTTCGGCGGCAAGTCCCTTCATTATGTGCATGAGCTCGCCGATCTCCTGCGGAGTAAGCACCGCCGTCGGCTCATCGAAAATCAGCACTTCGTTTTCACGATAGAGCATTTTCAATATTTCGGTACGTTGCTGCATACCGACCGTTATATCCTCAACAAGCGCGTCCGGATCGACGTTAAGTCCGTATTTATGCGACAGTTCGACTACCTTACGCCTTGCTTCTTTCTTTCTCAAAAAGCCTGCGGTATTTGGCTCTATTCCCAATATTATATTATCAAGGACGGTAAACACCTCAACGAGCTTAAAATGCTGATGCACCATTCCGATGCCGAGAGCATTTGCGTCGTTTGGGTCGTTTATCTCCACTTTTTGTCCGTTTTTGTATATTTCACCCTTTTCCGGCTGATAAAGCCCAAAAAGCACACTCATAAGGGTAGATTTTCCCGCGCCGTTTTCACCGAGCAGCGCATGTATCTCACCGCGCTTCAACTGCAAAGTTATATTGTCGTTGGCGATTATTCCGGGAAAATCTTTTGTAATGTTCCGCATTTCGATAACATACGGATAATCCGATGTTTCGGCAGTTTCTGTAAGTTTAACGTTGTTATCTGTGTTCATAGCGATCTTATTCTTTCTAAAATTATTTTTCAACTATGAAAAAGAGGGATGGCGAGCCGCCATCCCCCCTCGTAAATAATTATTTATCCAATGTAACTGTAAGTTTTGTCCAAGTCTTGGCGGATACGTCTTCCGGATATTCAGCGTCGGGAACGATTGTTCCGGCTTTAACTTTTGCAAAGAGAGCATTGTACTGATCAACCGTGAAGTTTTTAAGACGCCATGTCTCGGTGGGAAGTCCGGTTGCATCGTCGGATGCGCCGAGGTTCTGAGCTTTGTTTGCAAGCTCTGCATCCCTCTTATTTGCATAGAACTGACCGAGAACTTTCTGAACGGAAGCGGAAAGTCCTTTAACAGCGGATGTGATTACTTTTTCGGATTCGCCGGACTGGTCAACGTCAACGCCGATGATCTTAGCGTCCGTATATTCGCTTGCCGCGCTCTTAACGGAGTTGAACATCGATCCGCCGCATGCAAATACTACTTCTGTGCCGTTTGCATACCAACCCGCGATCTGTGTTTGAAGTTCAGAAGAAGCGGAGAATGTTTCGCCGTATTTAAAGCTGTATGTAACAGCAACGTCAACGTTCTTCTCAACAGCAGCTGCCTCAGCGCCCTGAAGGAAGCCGTAACCGAAACGGCAAACAGCCGGGTTAGTGCCACCGCCGCCGCCCGTAAATCCGAGCTTGGTGTAGCCTTCCATAACTGCCGCATATCCGGCAAGATATCCGGATTCCTGCTCCTTATAAACGATAGCCGTTACGTTGTCGAGACCGAGAGCCCAACCGTCAACGAAAACGAACTTAACGTCCGGGTTTTCTTTAGCAACCGTTTCCATAGCTGTTGACTGAAGGAAGCCGGGAGCAACGATGATTTTCGCACCGTTGTTGATAGCCTGACGCATAGCCGCGATACGGTCGTTATCCGTAGCGTCGGAGCCGTTAGCGGGCTGATAATACTTGTAAGTTTTGCCGTTTGCTTTTGAGAAAGCCTCAACGCCTTCCCATGTTCCCTGGTTGAAGCCCTTGTCCATAAGCTGACCAACGTCAGTTACGAGAGCAACTTCGTATGTGCTTTTTCCGCAAGCAGCGAGAACAGCAACAGTGCCGAGAAGCATTGCCAGGCAAACTACGATGCATAATGTCTTTTTCATGTGATCTCCTCCAAAAATTTATTTGTGGCTTTTGCCAACCGAATAAATTATATAACTTAATTTATTAAACTGCAAGTCCTTTTTTAAAAAAGTTTCAAAAAACATCAAAAAATTCGTTTTTTTCACGAAATAACCCCAAAAATACACAGATCAACTTCAACCGAAGATGTCATCCGCTTCCTTACCGTATGTCTGCTCGATAAGCGACCGATAACATTTATAGCACATTCCGGTGTAGCTGTCGTTGCCGCCGAGGAAAACCTGCTCGCCTTTTATCACGATATTTCCGTTTCCGTCAAAACGAGCGTTTACAGTCGCTTTTCTTCCGCATTTGCAAACAGACTTGATTTCCGATATGCTGTCGGCAATCTCAAACAGTCTGCGGCTTCCGGGAAATAATTTCGTTTGAAAGTCAGCGCGAAGTCCGAAGCAAAGCACAGGCACGTCGAGTTTATCGGCGAGGTCCTTCATTTGATTGACCTGCATAGGCGTAAGGAACTGACATTCGTCGCAAATAACAACGTCTGAGTACTTTTCATCTGCACTACGGCGTACAAATTCGTCAAAAAGATTTACGTCGGACGAGATCGCCTCGGCTTCCGCAAACAGACCTATGCGCGAGCGAAGAACGGTTTTTACTTTTCCCTGCTCATCTTTTTTGTCATCTCTCGTGTCGGTCGCGGGCTTTATCAGCCAAACTGTTTGGTCCTTTTCTTCATAATTGAATTTCGTCATAAGTGCCTGCGCAGTTTTTGAACTGCCCATCGCACCGAATTTAAAATACAATTTTGCCATTTCTTTTACCTCTGCATCGGCGAAACACGCCGTTTTTATTGATTTTTAAAATAGCGGCGTAGTCATATGTAAAGCTCATATCTCACCGTTTGAACCCGTCATTTTCGGTTCATTCCCACTCGATCGTTCCCGTCGGCTTCGGGGTTATGTCGTACAATACTCTGTTGACGCCTTTTACCTCGGTAATTATGCGTGACGTTATCTTTTTAAGAACGTCATAAGGAATTTCTTCGATCGTTGCGCTCATTGCGTCTTTTGTGTTTACGGCGCGAAGCACGACAGGCCATTCATAACTTCTCTTTCCGTCTTTAACGCCTGTCGATTTATAATCGGGCACTATCGTGAAATACTGCCACACTTTGCTCGCAAGTCCCGCGTTTGCGAACTCATCGCGAACAATCGCGTCAGATTCTCTCACGGCTTCAAGACGGTCGCGCGTGATGGCACCCGTGCATCTTACTCCAAGTCCCGGGCCGGGGAAAGGCTGACGGTAAACCATATTGTCGGGCAGTCCGAGAGTTTTTCCCACGACTCTGACTTCGTCTTTAAACAGAAATTTAAGCGGTTCCACAAGCTCAAATTTTAAATCTTCCGGAAGTCCGCCGACGTTGTGATGCGCCTTTACGGGGCCGCTTTCGAGAATGTCGGGGTAAATCGTTCCCTGAGCCAAAAACTCTATTCCGTCAAGTTTTCTCGCTTCTTCTTCAAATACTCTTATGAATTCCGCGCCGATGACTTTACGTTTCATTTCCGGCTCAGCCACTCCCGCTAATTTATCAAGGAAGCGGTCAACCGCGTCAACGTAAATAAGATTTGCGTTCATTTCATCCCTGAAAACTTTTATAACCTGCTCGGGCTCGCCCTTTCTCAGAAGTCCGTGATTTACGTGAACACATACGAGCTGTTTGCCGACAGCTTTTATAAGAAGCGCCGCCACAACCGAAGAATCAACTCCGCCGGAAAGCGCCAAAAGCACCTTTTTTGTTCCGATCTGTTTGCGCAGCGCCGTTATCTGTTCGTCGATAAACGCCTGCGCGAGCTCTTGTGTTGTGATACGCTCCATTGTTTCGGGGCGAACGTTGTTTGCCATAGTTTTTTCCTCCCAAGCTAATTTGCAAAAAATTATTCTGTTGCGCGAAACGACGGTTTTAACCGTATCATCATGTTAAAAAATGAGAAACGTGCCGCCCGCGCCGCAAAAACACAATTAAATTTTGTAATCATGCGAAAAACGCGCTCTGTAAGTTAGTGTGCATACCGTCAAAACGGTCATCGCCCTTATTTCGCGAAAAACTAAATGGTTTTCTTTGCCCATTTGAGCAGTTCTTCCATTACATTGTCTTTATCTGTTTCGTTTAATATTTCGTGTCTGTCGTTTTCCCAAAGTCTGAGCGTTACCGAAGTGTGAGATGATTTTATAAGCTTATTGTATACCTCGCTCGGTCCTTTGCCGTAATTTCCGACAGGATCGTCTTTTCCCGAAACTATGTATATCGGCATGTCTGCCTTTACGCTCTTATACCATTCGGCGCTGTTTGCACCAATATAAAGGTTCAGCAAGTCTATTATTGCGGAAACCGAGAACTTATAGTTACAAAACTTGTCCGCGTCGTATTTTTTCTGTATTTCAACATCTTTTGTAAGCCAATCTCTGCCTGTTACGTTTTCCGTCTTTTTGTTATAGGAGCCGAACATCATGTTGTCGAGTGTTTTTGAAATATATCTTTCGCCCTTTGATTTTTTTACCGCTTTCGCAATCGCTCGTCCCATGCCCGCTGCCGGATTGCTCCCGCCTGTTCCCATAAATATTGCGGCGGAAAGCTCGTCCGAATGCTCGGCGGAGTACATTCTCACAACAAACGAACCCATACTGTGCCCCATGAGAATGCGCTTTTCAAAGCCATATTTTGCTTTTACTTCGTTTGCAACAACTCCCACATCGTCAACAAGCACTCGGTCGCCGTTTTCAGATGCAATAAAGCCGAGTTCGTCGTCGCTCGGCGCCGTATGTCCGTGGCCGACGTGGTCATGCCCGAAACAAAGAAAGCCCTCTTCCGCCGCACGACGCATAAACGCGTCATATCTGTCTATGTATTCTGTCATTCCGTGAACTACCTGCAACACGCCTATTCTCTTGCACGACGGCTCGTAAACCTTATAATAAATATTGTTTTTTCCGTCGCTTGAAAGCACTTTTCCGTATACAACGTTAATTTCGCTCATTTTATTTCCGTTACCTTTCCCGGCATACGCCGTTTGATTTTCGGTTATTTAAGATTACAAATTTATCGCTGATCTTTATGCTGTTTTTCATTTTTAAAAAGCGCCGAAGAATGTTAAACAATGTAAATAATCTTTTTATTTTTCCTTATGACATATTAAAAATCGGTTATTAAATTTGCAAAACGATCGATTTATTTTTATTGCGATATTGCGATAATGCAATACGGTTTCAGTATTGAATAATAAGCCGATGATTTGCCGTATTCGTAATATGTGTTTATTCTTCTATCCATCCGGAAGCGCACTCGACCGCGCGTTTCCAGCCGCGAAGAAGTTTTTCACGTTCGGCTTCATCCATTTTAGGTGTGAAATTCGTCATGTCATCCGGAATTGCAATATCTTTTTTCGATTTATAAAAGCCCGACCCAAGCCCGGCGAGCAACGCAGCTCCGAGCGCGGTTGCCTCGGCGTTTGAGTGTATCTCGACAACACTGTTCGATATATCCGCTTGAAACTGCATAAGGAATTTATTTTTGCTTGCTCCTCCGTCAGCTTTCAGCACTTTCACGGAAGATCCCGTGTCCGTTTCCATCGCCTTGATTACGTCGTTTGTTTGATAAGCAATCGATTCCAACGCCGCCCTTATTATTTGGTTTCTGCCGCTTCCGCGCGTCATACCTACGATCGCGCCCCTCGCGTACATATCCCAATACGGTGCGCCGAGTCCCGCAAACGCCGGAACGACGTAAACTCCGCCTGAGTTCTTCGCCTTTTGCGCAAAATACTCACTGTCCTGTGCGTCACGTATAAAACCGAGCTCGTCCCTGAGCCACTGAACGACAGCCCCGCCGACAAAAACGCTTCCTTCAAGCGCGTATTGCACGACGGCGTCTTTTTCCGTTGCGGCACACGTGGTTATAAGTCCGCTACTTCCGAACGACGGCTTGCTACCGGTGTTCATAAGAAGAAAACATCCCGTGCCATATGTATTTTTTGCCTCGCCGATCTCAAAACATCTTTGCCCGAACAGCGCCGCCTGCTGGTCACCGGCGTCGCCCGAAATCGGTATATCGGCACCCATAATGTTTATCTCGCCGTAAACTTCCCCGCTGCTCTTTACTTCCGGCAACATCTCGCGCGGAATGTCAAGAATCCTCAAAAGTTCGTCGTCCCACTTTTGTTCCACTATGTTGTATATCATCGTTCTCGACGCGTTTGTTCTGTCTGTCACATGTATGCGTCCGCCGGAGAGCTTCCACATAAGCCATGTGTCAACTGTGCCGAAGAGCAGTTTTCCTTTGTTTGCAAGCTCTCGCGCACCTTCGACGTTGTCGAGTATCCATTTTATTTTCGTTCCCGAAAAATAAGCATCGATAAGAAGCCCGGTCGTATTTTTTATATAATCGCCAAAGCCCTCTTTTTTCAACTTTTCGCAAATGTCCGCCGTTCGTCTGCATTGCCACACGATAGCGTTGTAAATCGGTTTTCCGGTTTCTTTATCCCATACAACCGTCGTTTCACGCTGGTTTGTAATTCCTATGCTGTCAATTTCACAGGGCTCGATGCCGCTTTTAACAATTACCTCGGTCATTGTCGAATATTGACTTGCGTAAATTTCCATAGGGTCATGTTCAACCCAACCCGGCTTGGGGTATCTCTGTGTAAATTCCCTTTGCGCCACCGAAACTATTCTGCCCTCTCTGTCAAAAAGGATTGCGCGCGTGCTTGTTGTTCCTTCGTCAAGAGCAAGTATGTATTTTTTCATAATGATGATACCTCCGTGCGTTTATCCGTTTAATATAGCGAAGAGTGTGCCAAAGCGCCGCCGCGTAACGAAATAATCGGCGCGTTTTATTTTTTTAATTATAACATACTGTTTTTTTCTTTTCAATAAAAAAATTGAGCGAAAATCATTTTTTTATTAAACAAATACACGCCGAAATGAATATTATAAAATGAATAATTTTCTCGGGAGGAAAAAATGAACGCAAAAACAAAATCGTTATGCACGCTTCCGATGCCTTATCCGCGTATAAACGTCGAGCGTCGGGACGTTATGTCGGCAAGACGGCTTTCATCGGCTTATGCGGGCAACGGAGGAGAACTTTCGGCAATACTGTTTTATACATACGCGGCGCTTATGACTGAAAACGATGAGCTGAAAGACACACTCGAATGTGTTTCTATAACAGAAATGAAACACCTTGAAATATTGGGGAAACTGATAAAGGCGCTCGGCGGAGATCCGAAATTTTACGATTGGAACACGAGGAGATATTTCGACGCTTCAAAAGTAGAATATCGCGCGTCCGACGAGCGAATAATCCGTTCCGCGCTTGAAAGTGAGCGAGCGGCGGTAAAGCATTACAGAGCGCTGTTGGACAGCACAAACGATAAATCTGTAAAAGACATATTAAAACGCATAATTCTTGATGAGGAGCATCACATTAAAATATTTACTGAACTCAGCGGAAGATAGAGCTGTTTTATTTCCTCGGGGCTTTTCGTGTAGAAATAATTTGTTTATGCGGTGTATGATATAAATATCCGTTTTTTTCATATTTTTTGCGGCAAATTTTCGATGTTATTTTTTTAAAATATAATAATGTAAAAAAATTTTTACACGCCTTTATTTTTAATCCTTATGTTTTGTGTGATTTGTATTTTCTCTTTTTGCTAATTCGTATTTTTTATCGTTTTTTCTAATGAATCGGTTATTTTAAAAAAAGAAAAAACGCTTTGACATATTGATAAAGCTCGTGCATTATGGTATAATTACCGCATAAAAAAAGATAGCAAATTTTTCACGAATTTTTCACAAGGAGCAAAATATCATGGAATACATAGACAGAAAAACATATTTTGAAATTACCGAAAAAGAACGTCCGCGCCGCTTGGAATGGTTCAAAAAGGCACGTTTCGGAATGTTCATTCATTACAGTTTGTTCTCTCAATTAGCAATGGGCGAATGGTGCATGAGTCAGCAGAACTATACCGTAAAAGAATATGAAGAGTTTGCAAAATCGTTCGCGCCGAAGGAAGGATGCGCCGACGAATGGTGCCGTATGGCAAAGGAAGCCGGGGCAAAATACGCCGTTCTGACGACGCGTCATCACGAGGGATTTTCACTGTGGAACTCAAAGGTAAACCCGTATAACTCATATAACTACTGCGGACGCGACATTGTAAAGGAATTTACCGACGCATGCCGAAAATACGGCCTTAAAATCGGGCTTTATTCTTCACTTATGGATTGGCATCACCCCGACGGATGGCGTTGTGCGTTCGACCAAGACGCGAGAAGACGTTTCACAGACTATATAGAAGCGTTGAACACGGAACTTCTTTCAAACTACGGTAAAATAGATATTTTGTGGTATGATATGCCTTTCCCCATGGGCAGCAGTGACGCTTGGGATTCGATTAACCGCAATTATCGGCTTCGCAAGCTGCAACCCGATATGCTTATAAACAACCGCAGTAAATTACAAGAGGATTTTCTGACGCCCGAGGACAGCGTAACTCCGCAGGACGGAGCCTATTGGGAGGCTTGCATGACGTTCAACGGTATATCGTGGGGGTATCTCGATTCAAAACAGGCGTTGCCTTATTCTTATTCTGCTCAGCAAATCATTCAAATGATAAACAAGTGCTCGTCACGCGGCGGGAATCTTCTTCTCAATATCGGTCCGAAAGCCGACGGATCAATTCCGGAAGAGGCTGTCGAGCCGCTTCGCACGGTTGGAAGGTGGCTCAGCGAAAATGGCGACGCCGTTTACGGAAACAAAGCGATAACCGGTTCAAATTATACCGGGTGCGGCGTAAATATGGCGACGGCGGAACCTGATAAAAAGACAGTGTATATCATAAACAGAATATGGCCATCGAACGGAGTATTGCAGCTTGGCGGATATAAGCAGGAACCAAAGAAGGTAACAGTTCTTTCCACGGGTGAAAATGTTGATTTCAAGCTCGACGGTCACCGATTGATACTTGAAAATCTTCCGAAAGAAGCGCCCGACAAGCATGCCGGCACTACCGTTTTCAAAATGGAGTTTGATTGCGAGATACCGTATGAATATATCAGCTATTATCCGCATATGAACAACGGACAAAACAAATCGGGCGACCTTGTTCAAAACTGAAATAACGTTTACCTATGATTCAATTCAGTTGTTTTACGTTCAATTACAGCTTTTCATATTGTTTAGGCAAACAAATTAAGGCACATCAGCAAAAACGTTTAAATCGTTTTCTCGTAATAATCCGTGAAAAGCGATAACAATGATAAAATAATTAAGCGTATATGCGAAAAATGCTCCCCGCGGGAGCATTTTTCATATCTGTTTTCGGATTCGTTCAAGCACGCCTTTTTCGATTCTCGACACCTGCGCCTGAGAGATGCCTATTTCGTCGGCTATTTCCATTTGCGTTTTACCCTGAAAGAATCGTCTTGAAATTATCGTGTGTTCTCGTTCGGAAAGATGTGACAGCGCCTGAGAAAGCGCGATGTTGTCCACCCATCTTTCCTCGTTTTCGTTTTCGTCCTTTATTTGATCCATAATATAAAGCGCGTCGCCGCCATCGCCCGACACGGGCTCATACAGCGACATAGGACTTGCTATGGAATTCAGCGCGCATATCACCGCCGACGTTTCCTCGCCCATCGCTTCCGCTATTTCCTCTTCGGTCGGATCCCGCGCGAGCTTTGACGTGAGTTCCTCACGCGTTTTCAGCGCGTGATACGCCATATCGCGCATGCTGCGGCTTATTCTCATCATGCTGTTGTCGCGCAAATATCGGCGTATCTCGCCTATTATCATCGGCACGGCATATGTGCTGAATTTTACTCCTACCGAAAGATCGAAATTGTCAATTGCTTTGATAAGCCCTATGCACCCTACCTGAAAAAGATCGTCCGCCTCCTCGCTCCTGCCGCCGAACCGCTGAATTATGCTCAGCACCAGTCGCAAGTTGCCGTTTATCAATTCTTCACGCGCCCTTGTATCGCCCGCTTTTGCACGTTTCAGCAATTCGTTTTTTTCGTCATCAGTCAGTGTTTTGAGCTTTGAAGTGTTGACGCCGCAAAGCTCTACCTTGTTATAATACATTGTAATAATCTCCGACAAAGTGTTTTTTGTTGTCAAAATAAGTATTGCCTTTGTCGTATTTTGTTTATTCAAATCGGAAATCGTAACATATTTCCAATTTTTAAAAAACACATCGGCGCACATTTCGCCGCACAATTTGCAAAACGATTTGTATTCGGCATGCGAGAAATATACGCCGCTATGAAATAACATAATTGGTTTTATTCTTTACTTTTTGAAACATGTATGGTAAAATATTTTAAAACGGAGGTGATAGTTATGAGGCTTGATAAATTCCTGTCGGTGACGGCAACTTGCAGCAGGAGCGAGGCAAAAGCAGCCGCAAAAGCGGGAAAAATTTCGGTTGACGGTGTTGTTATTAAAGACACGTCTTTTCAGCTTGATGAAAATACCGCTAACGTCGTTTATTGCGGAAAAAAGATTGAATATAAGCAGTTTACGTATATTATGCTTAACAAGCCGCAAGGCTATGTCAGCTCTACCGACGACCCGAAGCAAAAAACGGTGCTTGAACTGCTCCCGGAAAATTTCAAGAAGCTCGGATTATTCCCGTGTGGCAGGCTTGACATCGACACTACCGGGCTTTTGATTCTTACAAATAACGGACAACTCGCCCACAGACTGCTCGCGCCGAAATATCACGTTGATAAAACATATTTCTTTACATGTTATCCTCCGCTTGATGAAAGCAGCGCCTCAGCGCTTGAAAAAGGCGTTGACATTGGCGAAAAATCACTTACAAGGCCCGCCTCTTTAAAATATGAAAGCGACGGAACGCAAGGAACCATAACCGTTTCAGAGGGAAAATTTCACCAAATAAAGCGCATGTTTCATGCGGTAGGCTCAGAGATAACCTCACTTTCAAGAGTCGAATTTGCAGGTATTCCGCTTGATGAAAAATTGAAAAAAGGCGAATGGCGTTTCCTTAGTAAAACAGAAGAAGATTTGCTTGAAAGCGCCGGAGATTTCTAATATATTAGAGTTTTACGAGATTATTTTCAACCGGAATTTTTGAAATAGATTTTATTGTGCATCTTGCACAAATAATTATTTGAAATTTTGGACGATAAAACTCTTTCATATATCACGACTTTTTGATATAATATATCCGTACATTTTTGTGCAAAGCACAATTTTCCGATTTTATCGGACATTTCTCATCGGCGGCTGGGAAATGTAAAAATCAAATCGTTTTTGTCGCCGGGAACGGAGTCAATATGGCAAGCTTATCACTCAGACACATCTACAAAAAATACCCGGGCGGAGTTACTGCCGTTTCGGATTTTTGTCTTGAAATCAGAGATACGGAATTTATTATTTTCGTCGGTCCTTCGGGCTGCGGAAAAACGACTACCCTCCGTATGATCGCGGGACTTGAAGAGATCACCGAAGGTGAGCTTTTCATCGGCGACAGACTTGTAAACGACGTCGCGCCCAAGGACAGAGACATCGCGATGGTTTTCCAGAACTATGCTCTTTATCCTCACATGACGGTATTTGACAACATGGCGTTCGGACTTAAACTTCGCAAAGTTCCGAAGGAAACAATAAAACGCAAAGTTGAAGAGGCCGCAAGAATACTTGACATCTCGCACCTTCTCGACAGATACCCCAAGGCTCTTTCCGGCGGTCAGAAACAGCGTGTTGCTCTCGGCCGTGCCATCGTTCGTGACCCTAAGGTATTCCTTCTTGACGAACCGCTCTCAAACCTCGACGCAAAACTCCGCGCGCAGATGAGAACAGAGATCACAAAAATTCACCATAAACTTTCCGCTACATTCGTTTACGTTACGCACGACCAGGTCGAAGCTATGACGATGGCTACGCGTATCGTTGTTATGAAAGACGGCGTCATCCAACAGGTAGATTCCCCTCAGAATCTTTATGATTCTCCCGTCAACCTCTTCGTTGCGGGCTTTATCGGAACACCGCAGATGAACTTCATCAACGGCAAGCTCGTTCAGAAAGACGACGGCGTATATCTTAAATTCGGCGACATCTCAATAAAACTTCCCGAAGAAAAAGGCAACAGCGAAGAACTCAAACCCTACATCGGAAAAGAAGTGGTTGCAGGCGTTCGTCCCGAGTGCATCGTTGACACTCCAATGCAGGTCGCATCTCTTAAAGAAGCGTCATTTGAAGC
This sequence comes from Clostridia bacterium, assembly GCA_017446155.1. Taxonomy (GTDB): domain Bacteria; phylum Bacillota; class Clostridia; order Oscillospirales; family CAG-272; genus CAG-841. The sequence goes on from JAFSRI010000054.1 coordinate 15,516, forward strand.
ATACGTTGACGTTACCGAGCTTATGGGTTCTGAAATACTTCTCTACCTCGTTGCCAACCGTGTTGTTGTTGACGAAGAACTCGCTTCAAAGAAAAATATGGTAATTGACAAATCCGGCGAGCAGAAACTCGTTGCAAGAGTTTCCCCGCGTAGCACGGCAAGAAACGGCGACACCATCACAGTTGCCATCGACACAAGCCGTATGCATTTGTTTGATAAAGAAACGGAAAGACGTATCGTTTTCAAGAGCGAACTTCCCGACGAGGACTGATTTAATAAAATAAGAGATCAAGCGGCACGAATTTCGTGCCGCTTTTTTCGTCGTCTTTTATAGGTCGGCTTTTTAAAAATGCTCTTTTGAATTATTATTTGCTCAATTTTTCAATGTTTCCTCTTTTATTATATGACGCTTGTTTAGTCATAAAAATCGAAAAAATTGTAAATAAATTATCAATTATAAAAAGAATGAATTGATTTTTCAAAAGAAAATGATATAATAATTTTGTACGCGGTAAAACCGCATAACAAATTTATTTTGGAGGAAAACACAACTATGGCACAAAGATTCATGTTAAATGAAACATCTTATCACGGCAGCGGTGCGATCGAATGCATCGTAACCGAAGCAAAAGCGAGAGGCTTCAAAAAAGCACTCGTTTGCACAGATCCTTCCCTTATTAAATTCGGCGTATCGTCAAAGGTAACGTCCCTCCTCGATAAAGCCGGCATGGAATATGCGGTTTATTCCGACATCAAGCCGAATCCCACGATTGAAAACGTTCAGAACGGCGTAAAAGCATTTAAAGAAGCAGGCGCTGACTATATCATCGCTATCGGCGGCGGTTCTTCAATGGACACGGCAAAGGCTGTCGGTATTATAATCAACAATCCCGAGTTTTCAGACGTCAGAAGTCTTGAAGGCGTCGCTCCCACAACAAAGCCCTGCGTTCCGATAATTGCCGTTCCCACAACGGCAGGTACCGCGGCCGAGGTTACGATAAACTACGTTATCACAGACGTTGAGAAAAAGAGAAAATTTGTTTGTGTTGATCCGCACGACATCCCCGTAGTGGCGGTAGTTGACCCCGACATGATGTCGAGCATGCCCGCTTCTCTCACGGCATTCACCGGCATGGACGCTCTCACTCACGCAATCGAGGGATACATCACAAAAGGCGCGTGGGAACTTTCCGATATGTTCCACCTCAAAGCTATCGAGATAATCTCCCGTTCACTCCGCGGCGCCGTTAAGAACACCGCCGACGGACGCGAAGGTATGGCGCTCGGTCAATATGTAGCCGGCATGGGCTTCTCAAACGTCGGTCTCGGCGTTGACCACTCAATGGCACACACGCTTTCCGCTTATTACGATATGCCTCACGGCAAAGCATGCGCTACACTTCTTCCCTGCGTTATGGAATATAACGCTCCGTGCACAGGCGAAAAATACAGAGAAATCGCTCGCGCCATGGGCGTTTCCGGCGTTGATTCAATGACTCAGGAAGAATATCGCAAGGCGGCGATCGACGCTGTAAAACAGCTCGCTTCTGACGTAGGCATCGAATGCTCGCTTAAAGGCGTTGTAAAAGAAGAAGATCTCAAAGCTCTGGCAAAAGACGCATATGCGGACGCTTGCCGTCCAGGCAACCCCAGAGAAACAAGCGAAGAAGAGATAGAGGCGCTTTACAGATCGCTTATGTAAATTTAAACCAGTGGAACCATAATCGCCACGCAATGAAAAAAACAGGCTGTTTTTCAGCCTGTTTTTCTTTTAAAAAAGTTTTCGGCAATATTTTTCAGCCTCGTCAAAAACCAAAGCGCTTGTCAGAAAAATTTGATTATTACCGTCACGATCCCGCCTTAATTACCGCCGGAAGACCGAAATCCGTTCAGCGTTTTGCGACGCGCAAAAAATTATTTGCCTGAAATGTTGAGAGCTTTGACGTAAACGCTGCCCGAGCCTACGCCGTATGAATATTCAAAATCGTTTGAGATGCACACAACATTGTTTAACATATCGACAATGTTTCCCGAAACGATAAACAGCGTAATTGGCGATGTCACCTTGCCGTTTTCGATCTTAAAGCCGGACGATTGCAGGTTGAATTGCCCTGAAACAGGATTCAATCCCGCGTGCATTCCCTGCATTTCGGTTATAAATATTCCCTCTTTTATATCCTTTATCATTTCGTCCAACGATACGTCGTTTGTCTTTAAATAAAGGTTTGATACGGAAACGTCGATGTTGCCGTTCCTGTCTTTAAATCCGTTGCCTGTCGATTCTGCGTCCATCATCTTTGCGGTTTTCAAATTGTGAAGATACGTTTTCAACACACCGTTTTCAACTACCGTCTTTGTGAACGCCGCAACGCCCTCGTCGTCAAACGACGTCTGATATACGGCGCGCTCGTCGAGCGGATCGTCGACGAGAGTGATGTTCTCTCCGAATACTTTTTGTCCGAGTTTTCCGGAAAGCAGACACATTTTCTTTATCACAGCTTCCGCGCTGAAAAGAGATGAAAAACTCCTGAGCAGCGACGCCGCAACCGTATTCTCAAATACCACGGGGTAACTGCCCGAATTTACAAATCCCGCGTCGATCGAAGCGAGCGGCCTTTGAAGAGCGACTTTCAACGATCTTTCCATGTCAAAATCCTTGATGTTCTTTAAAAACTGCACGTCATATCCCGTTTTTACCGTTGTTCCGTTTGAAACAAATACCTGCGGAACAACAACAGCCTGATCGCCGCTTCTTGAAATGTTCAATCCGTTTGTATTTTCAATAGATACAGACGAACTTGAAACAGAAATTTCCACCGCCGTATTTGCTACAAGCGACGATTGCTCTCTTATCTTTGCCTCTATATCGCGGCAAAGTTTTATTTTGTCTTCTTGCGTGTAACTTTCAAAATCGTTTTCTGCCTTTTTAATTTCCGGATATTTTTCCGAACCGCCGTAAATGAAATACGGGTCGTCCGACTCTATGACTTTTCCGTTTGAAACGAGAAGATCGGCGATTTTTTCTATTTCGTCGTCGGAGTCTTTTTCCGTATATACCGCAACAATATGACCGTTGTACACGCCTCTGACGGAAAATTCGGTTTCTTCAAATATCTGCGACTGGTCGACTTCCCCGTTGAATGTTGAAACGTTCGAGCCGCTCTGTTTTCTCGTATAAACTTCCACCTCTTCTATTCCGCGCGCTTGGCAAGCCTTTTTCAGTTTTTCAAAATTCATTGTTTTTTACCTCCGTTGCCGCCTACTGTCATATTTTGTATTCTTATCGTCGGCTCACCTACGTTTGCACATATCGAACCTGACGACGCGCCGCACATGCCGTGTCCGAACGTCTGGTTGTTTGCCACCATATCGATGTTAAGCAAAGCATTTGCGCCGTTTCCGACAAGCGTCGCTCCTCTCACGGGCGTCGTAATCTTGCCGTGTTCAACCATATATCCCTCGTTTACCGCGAAGTTAAATTCGCCCGTCGCGGGATTGACCGAGCCGCCGCCGAGTTCTTTTGCAAAAAGACCGTATTCGGTAGCCGCAATTATCTCTTCAAACGTCGATGATCCGTTTGCGATGTAGGTGTTTGTCATTCTCGACGTCGGTGAAAATCTGTAATTTTCCCTTCTCGATGAACCTGTCGCCGGCATATTCATAAGACGGCTGTTCTTTTCGTCGATCATATATCCCGTAAGGACGCCGTCTTTTATTAAAACGTTTTTCCGAGTTTTATTTCCCTCGTCATCGATGTTTAACGAGCCCCATTCGTTATAAACCGTACCGTCGTCAACGGCTGTCACAACGTCTGACGCTATCTTTTGCCCGTATTTTCCCGTGAAAACGGAAAGTCCTCTTGCGACCGACGACGCTTCAAGCGGATGCCCGCACGCTTCATGGAACAGCACTCCGCCGAAACCGTTGTGAATAATAACCGGGTAAACGCCGCCGACCATTTCGTCTGCATCTACCATTGTCAATGCGGAGTTTGCAACGTTTTTCGCAAACGTGACAAGATCTCTGTTCTTAAATTCGTCAATGCTGATATTTCCGCCTATTGTAGAGCCGTTAGACTGATGTCTGCCATCGTGTTCGGCTATAACGTTCAGCGCTATTCTCTGCGGGTTTCTGACGTCGTGTATAAACTGCCCCTTTGTGTTTGCTATCGTGACAAATTGCGTCTTGTCTGTAATTGAGCAAACTATCTGAACGATGAGCGGGCTGTAATCTTTTATTGCATTATAGCAAACGTTAAGATATTCAACCTTTTCTTTTTGCGGAACGTCGCATGAATATCTTTTTACGTTTACATTCGTTTTTTCGGCTGTTTCTTCTTTCAGTTCAAACTCAATTCCTGCAGGATCCCCCGAAAACGAAGTTCTCAGCTTTTCAGCCAACGTCAATAGTCCTTTTTCGGATACGTCGGACGTATATCCGTATGTTTCAGCATTTTCTTTCAGCAGGCGGATCCCCGCTCCGTACAGATGATTTTAAGACGCTTTCTCAACTTTTCCGCTGTACATTGATATTTGTGAAGTATATGTGTCCTCATAAAATATCTCGGCAAAGTCGGCGCCTGTCGCAAGGCAGGCTTTAAGCGTTTTTTCGGCGATTTTTATATCGAACATAGTTCTCCCTCCTGTTTTTTATATATTTTAGCATACTGCAAAATAATTTTCAATTTCAAAAATGTAAATATCTTGTTATAAAAATTTTATAACCGATTATTTTGTTGCTTTATAAATTTTTTCGACGTTTGACTTTTTTGTAATTACATAAATTACAATTTTTGAATGTCATATTCACTTAGCGTTTCTGTTTGACAGGCAATCAAAAGTATTATTTGGCTGTTGAAATCATATATAATACCTATTCAACACGATTTAATGAACCGGTTTCAAAAAATTTATGCTTAAAATTTTAACGCAAATAAAAAAGAATTTCCACCGTTTTTGTTTTACAAAAAGCAATTTTCGGTTGCGATGAAATGTATGTTTTACACGTATATTTCGTCATACCGCTATATCGTCATTCTGTGCATGGCCTCGCGACTGATGTCAAGATACGTTTCTTTTCCCGAAAGAACGTCCGGCAAGGCGTCGATAAGCGCTTCCGTAATAAACGGTCTGCGGTCAACAGTAGGTCCCGCCATGTGAGGAATCAATATAACGTTTTCAAGACCTCGCAACGGGCTGTCAGCCGGCAACGGCTCTTTTTCATATACGTCAAGCACCGCGCGGAATTTTCCGTCTTTTAACATTTCCGCCATTGTTTGTTCGTCTATAATTGACCCTCTCGCAGTGTTCACAAGCAATGAATCCGGTTTTAGCATGGAAAGCAATTCTCTTCCGATTATATGAAACGTTTCAGGCGTTCTTGCAAGATGAAGAGATATTATCTTGCATTGAGAGAAAACCTCCTCTGCCGTCGCTTTTTTTGCGCCGTATGACGCCGCCTCTTCTTCGCTTACGTGGTCGGCATAGATGAATATTTCGGCGTCAAAAGCGCTCAGTAGCCTCGCCGTATGACGCGCAACTGCGCCAAATCCTACAAGCCCTACTTTTTGTCCTATAAGTCCTTCGCTGTACCAGTCGGGCAAGTGCCAACCGTCGCGCGACATCTGCCCGCAAAATTGAGGTATACGTCTTAACGCCGCAAGAATATAACAAATCGTGCCTTCCGCCACCGATCGAGCATATAGGTCATTTCCGCTTATTACGCGTATGCCGCGGTCATAAACGTTATCTTTCGTGAGAGCCGCAACCGTTCCGCCCGTGTGAGCTATCACTTTCAGCTTTTCGGCATTTTTAAGCGCTCTCTCGGAAAACTCAACGCTTCCCCAACCGGTAAAACAAATATCAATGTCTTTAAGATATTCGCAAAGTTCATCTTCTGTTAGATTTTTTCCGGTTTCGTTCCAAATTACTTTATATGAATTTTCAAGTTTTTCTTTTACATTGAGTGGAAAGAAACTCTCTCTTGTCGTCCCCTCCGGCAAATTCACAAAGACCTTCAAACCGTTTTCCTCCGTTTTGCGTTTAAAATTTTTCCTTAACAGTTTTAACACACAATTTTTTTTGATGGAAATATATCTTTTATCCGAGCGCGACGTCAAGCGCCATCATAACGGTGAATCCGACCGCGAACAACACGACACCGACGTTTGAATGCTTGCCTTGCGACATTTCCGGAATAAGCTCTTCTACTACAACATACATCATTGCTCCTGCGGCAAATGACAGCAAATACGGCATTGCAGGCACGATAAGCCCCGCCAAAAGAACGGTAATAAAACCGAACACCGGCTCGACAACCCCGGAGAGAATGCCGTAAAGACACGCTTTACCTTTGCTCTTTCCCTCTGCATGCAGAGGCATTGAAATAATTGCACCCTCAGGAAAATTCTGTATTGCAATACCGAGCGCCAGCGCCAGCGCCCCTCCCGCGGAAATTTCGGCTGACCCCGAAAGCATTCCCGCGTAAACAACGCCGACAGCCATACCCTCCGGTATATTATGCAGCGTTACCGCAAGCACCATCATCGTTGTCCGCGCGAGCTTGCTCTTCGGTCCTTCCGCCTGCCCTGAGTTTCTGTGCAGGTGTGGGATAATGTGGTCAAGCAACAGCAAAAACAACACCCCGAACCAAAAACCGATGAACGCAGGCAAAAAAGACAATTTCCCCATACTCTCCGACTGTTCAATCGCGGGAATTATCAGACTCCATACAGACGCCGCTGTCATTACTCCTGCGGCAAAACCCGTCAGCGCCCTTTGAACGCCTGTGCCGAGTTCCTTTTTCATAAAAAAGACACACATCGCACCAAGCGCCGTTCCCGCAAAAGGTATCAACAGCCCTATAATGGTTTCTTTCATAACAATTAATTACCCTTTATTTATAGTTACCTTATACTAACATTATATAAATAATATATCACTCATAAAAAACTTTTTCAATAGGTTTGATAACTTTTAAAAATATTTATTTCCGTTTTTTGCCATTTATAAAACATTTAAAGTCGAATAATAAAATTCTTTATGAAAAATAAAAAATTACTATTGACAATTTTGAAAAAATGTGTATAATAGATAAAGCCGTGTGGCAATAGCCGCGGCAATATGCGGGAGTGGCGGAACTGGTAGACGCGCACGTTTGAGGGGCGTGTGGTACGCACCATACGGGTTCAAGTCCCGTTTCCCGCACCAAAAATCCGGTTATTGACCGGATTTTTTATTTTCAAAGGAACTTGAAGAGAACGGTGTTGAGAAGCAGCCCGGAGGACTGTTTCGACCGCGACGACCGAGCGGCGTCAAGCCGCGAGAATCAAGCCCCGTTTCCCACTCTGTAAAAAAAGCGCTCGTTCGCGTGCTACTTTGTAACAAATACGCCCTTTTTAAATTATTTGTACATGGAGAAAAATATGAATTCAGATATGTGTGTTCCCTGTGACGACGGGATCATAAATATTCGCATCGGCGCAATCATAATAAAAAACGGGAAAATCCTGATGGTTGAAAATGAAAATTGCGGCTATTATTACTCTGTCGGCGGACGGATTAAATTCGGAGAAACCGCAGAACAAGCCGTCATTCGTGAAGTTTACGAAGAAACAGGGGTAAAACTTAAAATTGACAGATTATTATATGTCGTCGAAAACTACTTTCTCGGAGATTCCCCCGCGAAGGCCGGTAAAACCGTTTACGAAATATCCTTCTTTTATCTGATGAAAACGCCGGATGATTTTGAACCATTGTGCCAAAGCATCACAGAAGACGGATATAGCGAATTTTTGAGTTGGGTAAAACTTGACACCGAAAAAAAGATGTATCCGACGTTTTTTAAAACTGAGCTTAAAAACATTTCCGATGATGTGAAATTTTTCTCGATAGACGACAGGAATCGGTAAGAGGAAAAATATATAGCCGTTTTTTTGATTACATCTTGACAAAACTACGGATATGCGGTAAAATACTTTTTGCGGTCAAAGTAAAATCACCGCCTCGGAGTATCGTTTCTCTCCGTGTAAAAATCAAAAGAAACTTATATTTGCGGGTGTGGCGGAATTGGTAGACGCGCAAGATTCAGGTTCTTGTGTCAGCAATGATATGTGGGTTCAAGTCCCTTCACCCGCACCAGAAAAAATCCGGCTTTTGACCGGATTTTTTTATTAGAACCAAGATTCACCTCATTACTTACCGAAGAGAAAATCAATCCGCACCTTTGAGAGCCTCTGCCATATTGATCTTTTTGTTTTTTCCTGCAACCAAAAGGCCGACGACAAGCGAGACGCCAAAAGTCACGAATATGCTCACAATATATGTTACAGGTCCCAAAATGATTTGCATTTCGTACTCTGACGCAAGCATGACCATAAGAATATTTAAAACGCCGACACCTGCAAACAATCCGAGTATAACTCCTATCACGGTAAGCCACAGATTTTGACTTATAAGCAGTTTACCTATTTGTCTGTCTTTGAACCCAACAACCTTCAATGTCGCCATTTCTCTGTATCTTTCCGTATAGCTCATTGTGCCGAGATTATATAAAACAACGACTCCGAGAACGACCGCAAATACAATAAGAACGGCTATACTTAAATTTAGAATTTTCATAAAATTATCGAATGAATTTGCAATATCCTTCTGTGATTGAAGAGTCAAGTTCTCTTTATATGTATCGTATGCCGACGTTAGCTTAAATTGCTCCTTGTCAAGCCCCGTATATACGGAATTGATCATATAAGCCGAACTTTCTGTCAACTTTATATCGCCCGACATGAGCATTTCGGCATACCCTTCAGATATGGAAATGCTTTCGGTAAGGCTTCGGTTGAAACCGACGATTTTAACATCGTATTTCTCACTTGTTCCGTATGGCGAAAGTGTGACCATGTCACCGACCTTCAGGTCATATTCTTTAGCAATTCTCATACATACTATCGCTCCGTTATCGGGGAGATCCATACGTCGGCTGTCTTCCGAAAGAAAACCGACAACGCCTTTTTGGAGATTATATACGTCGAGCGAAATCGGTTTATCCGTTATCTTAACGCTTATCGACGAGCTGTAGTCGCCGTC
>JAFSRI010000055.1 GCA_017446155.1 Clostridia bacterium
ATAAGGAATTCAAAATCTGGCTATGGCCCGAGGGTATATCCGGTATGCCGCTTGAAAACATAAACGGCTATGATTATTTCACCTCGGAAGAGCTGCAGACGTTTTATACCGAAATAGCAAAAGTCATAAGAGAATACGACGGTTACAGAATGATAACGACGGGAAACGGAGAAATGCGCCCGTTCGCTTACGCCATATTCAAATCGTCACAGAAAAAAACGAAAAATCACACGTGGGAGATGCGTTGGGATGGCAATACGAAAAAGCAGTTTGAGCAGATGAACGAGTATTTTACGCCCGACCCTATTGACACGCTGTGCTTTCATTTACAGCACGGCACAAGCGACGGAAGCAACCAATATGTAACGGAGTTTTCAATGTTCGGACAAACGCTCACAAGCGAGGAGTATTTCAGAGCGTACTATGACACGGCGAAAAAGCTCGGCAAGGCGTGTTATTTCGGCGAATTCGGCGATATGCTCGATATGGAGAAAGCGCCCGACGTGATAGAGAAATTCAGGGAAATAACGGATGCAATATCTGCGTCGGGTATACAGATAGCGTCGCTCTGGCAGTTCCAGGATTACACAAACGAAGGTGTTGCGGGTGAAAAGCTTGAAGTTCTGTCCGAGTTGAACAAACAGCTTAAAGCGGACGGCAAGCAAAATACAGATAAGGCTTGGAACGATAAGGAAACAGAAACGGAGCAGATAACCGAGACAGAAACAGAAACCGAAACAGAGGTCGAAACAGTAAAACAGACGGAAGAAATAACGACAGACGTGCAGACGCAAAACGGAGAAAAAACCAAAGTTTTAATACCTGTAATCTTAGGCGTCGCGGCGGGAGTTGCGGGACTTGCGGCTGTTGTAACGATAATAGCGTTAAAAAAACGAAAGAAATGATGAAACGCTGAACGTATCAAAATGCGGCGATACGTTCAGCGTTTTTTTGGTTTACAGTTATGATTTTCGCCTTCGGCGAAAAGTTATGATTTCGGCTTGCGCCGAAAGTTATTTTGTGATTGAATCGAGATACGCTTGCAGGATTATCTCCGCCGACAGTTTATCAACGGCTTCCTTGCGTTTTTTGCCTCTTACATTGCCCTCGGATAAATACATATGCGCGGAAACGGTCGTCAGGCGCTCGTCGTACATTATCACGTTTACGCCGCAGACGTTTTTTAAGAGTCCGCAGAGCTCGTGCGCTTTTTCGGAGCGCGGACCGCGCGTGCCGTTCATGTTTATCGGGTCGCCGAGGACTATGTCCGATATATCGTAAGTAACAACGTATTCCTTGATTTTTAGAGCGAGCTTCGGCGCCCATTCCTCTTTAATGTAACCTACGCCGCGCGCGAGTATATTTGTCTCGTCCGATACGGCGATACCGGTTCTGACGTCGCCGTAATCAACGCCTAAAAAACGCGTTTTTTTATCCTTAGTAAACAACGTGCACCCGTCCTCTTTAAACTGTTCTATCTTTTCATAAAGGCTTTCAACGCCAACGGAAAAATGCTCTGCAAGGCAGAGAATACAAAAATAATCTG
>JAFSRI010000056.1 GCA_017446155.1 Clostridia bacterium
CCGCTGCCGAGCGTCTGCCCATCGGATGTAACCGTGTAATTTGCGTCGCTTACAGCGCCCTCCGGGACATCGTATGTCATAAGCAGCGTCGCGGACTGGTTCGGGTTAAGATTTACAGTGAATTCTTTGCTCTTCGAGCCAACCGTCGCAGTAATTGATGTGAGTTTATCTGTTCCCGTGTTTGTCACGGTGAACTGTACCGGTGTAGTTAATCCGGGGATAACCTCGTCGATATTAGTTTCAACTGTCACGTCAGCGGCGATCTCCGGGAATGTCCCCGTCGCGAGCTTGATTGAAGAAATCGCCTCACCGTCGAGAATATCGAGGTTATTCGGGGTATCAGGGTTGTTATTGACGGTATTGTTCGCCGCCGCGTTAAGGTCGATCGAATCGTATACGCCGATTCCTTCGATGGTGTCGTAGTCGCTGCCAAGTATAATGGCGTGGATGGCACCGTCGGCGTCGGTATATACGTCGAAGTGATCAATAGTATAGTTTTTAGATGTTTCAGCAATATTCGTGGGCGCAGTAATGCCGATCACGTTATCAGCTTTAAAGAAGCGAACAGCGTTCAACTCGTACTTGCCTGCGTCATCAGCCTTGTCGCTATCCTTGCGTTGCGACCACACGATTGAAACATTCGTCAAGTCTTCATTATTGACGGGAGCCGAGAAATGGAAGTCGGAGCTGATGCCCGTCTCTCCCGTTCCGCCGATGCTCTCGGGGAAGTCGATGTCGTAACTGCCGTTGGCATTGATGCGAGCCAGGCGGATGTCGTGCGCCACGACCGCTTTCTGCGTTGCGTTGCCATCGTCGTCATAATCGACAGTCGATCCCTCGCCTGCGTCATGTTCGGAATACCAGCCGAGTACGAAATAGCCATTGTCCTCGTTGACAGCCGTCACCTGCGCGTTTGTATCGGTATAGTCGTCGTTCGTCAAACGCCCCGTGGTAAGAACGCTGCCGTCGGCGTTGATAACTGTGTAGAACGTCTCGGTAGTGGTGACGTCATCACCTGTGCGGACGGTATACGTCAGAATAGCCGTGCCGTCGGGGAGCATTGCGGAGTCAAGGGCGTTTACCGAACCGGCACTGCCGTTATATGCAACTTGTACGGTCGTCCACTCGGTACCGTTGTAGATACGATAATTGATGTTGTTTTCCACGTCGAAAGCGGCGGTAATATCGTTGCTTGCCGTCATAGAGGATGCGTACATACTGCGCCAAGCAACGATAGCCCTATCCCCGTAGCTTGCCACCACGGGAGACATATCCGCCACAAAGTTGTCGGTAAGCCGCGTAGTCGTCCACGCCGTGCCGTTATAAATAGCGGCGTAAACTTCGGTTGCGTTGAACATCATGCCAAGGTCGTCGTTTGTAACGTCGGCGTCAATATCCATTTTCGGCATTTCGATTTGCTTTACCCACGCGGCAAAAGCGTTGTCCTTGGTGCCGCTTGCAACTACGTCGAGGTCGGCGAGGATATTGCCTTCGGACGTGTCGATGCGCCCCATATTATCGTATCCGTTACCGTTCTTTACGGCATAGCTTACGACGCCTTCGGCGTTTTGTGCGTTGTCATTATCGGAAATATACAGGAACATCTCACCGTCGTCAGTAAACGCGGGATTAGAATAGGGGTAGGCGTTTGTCTGAACGTCAGTCATAGACCCCACAGCCTTAAAGAGACGTCTGCCGCTTGCGGCGCCGCTCATCCAAACTCTTTCTTTAAGTTCCAGGTAGTCGCGGCTCTCAAGTTCGGCTCCGCCGTCAATAGCGACCACGGCGCTGCCGTCCGCAAAGAGTAGCATTGTGTAAGCTCTGCCGCTCTTTGTCAAACCAAACAGTTGACCGTAACCCTGATCGGTCCAGTAGTTCTGGATTTGGTCGTAATTGTTCCACTTCTTCGTCCAATTAAAGCCGGTGGAAGCGAATTTTTTGCTATACGAAATGAATAAAATTTTAACTTTCAGTTTGATGCCGATCTCGCCCGAAATGGTGAGCTTCGTTCCCGTGCTGGGCGCAGCGTCGCTGGGCGTGAGTAAAAGGAAATTGACGTCCGCGCCTATTTGACCGTAAATGCCAAGTTGCAGCGCCATGATGGACACGTCGAAACCAAGTCCCGCAAACGCTTCGATTGATACGCCCATTGCAGCGTCGAGAAGCATTGCTCTGGCGGTGTCTTTGTTGCCGAACGCCACTTCCAGATCGGCGTGGAAGCCCGTTTCAAAGGAGATGAACGCAGGAACGGGACCGCACATGAAGGTCTGCCCCCACTCGTAACTGCCCTTCACGTTGGTACCCACATTGCCGCCACGGAAAGCGATATCCCATTTGCCGTCCTCAATATCTATACGCGCCTCCAAGATGATGGTGCCATAGAAGTTGAACTCCATCTTTCCCTCGCCGTTGTCGTCGCTGTCCTTCTTTTTGCCGGAATCCTCGAGTTCTTTCATGAGCTTGTTGTAATCCTCGGCAATGTCGTCGGGATTATAATTGACCGACACGCCGTCGCCGTCGTCGTCATCCTCGCGACCGTTTTCGCCGACAAGTGCTATAATGCGGAATACGGCGGGGTCTTGCGTGGGCAAAATCATCAGGCTGATGGGGTTGTCTCCGCCCTCGCCGCTCAGATTTCCGAGGAATACAAAGCCTTTTTTGATCATGTCGTTTACGTTGATGCTACGGAAAATCGAGCCGATGTCGGTCGTTTCTCTAAGCGTATCGCGAACCTCTTTGCCGACAGTCTCAACGCCGTTGTCTTTGTTGGTAAGATCCGGCTGATTGGAAACGTTGGTAATGCCAAAAGGCATATTGATATTTGCAATGGTCAATCCGCCGCGCGTAAAGACCGCCTTTACGCGTGCCGTAGGCGTCTTTGCCGTATCGTCGATGCCGTCCGTTCTCATATCGGCGTCCGTCATCACATAGGTGCTCCTGAGCATCGGCACCGCGGAGAACGGGAACACATAATAGGTTGCATCGCTCAGTTGCTCCAGATTGGTTATCTGCGTTGCCTGAGCGTTGTCACCCAAAAGATCACTTTGACCGGTGAGTTTTTTTCCGTCCGTTGTGTAGAAGGCAAACTTAACGACATTCGCTCCCACGTAGGTCGAGTAACCCCTCGTGCCGTACATGTTTTCTCCCACTCCGACGGTTTCACCCGGCAGTGCAATATCCGTATAAAGCACAGCTTTCGGGAAGTTAGGAGAAATACCGATGTTGACGGTAGAATCGATGACGTTGCGAATATAAGAGGTCGGCTGAGTGCCGTTAAGATACTGCTGATACTCCTGACGGATGATCTGAGGCGCCGTAGCGTTTCCTCTCACTTTTTGGAGATTGATAATGGCGTCGGAAGGATCGTCTGACAATGGATCAACGAGGATATAACCGGGTTGATAGCCTTCGATACGGTATTCGTAGACGTACGTCAAACCGCGCTTCAATCCATCGTCCACCGTAAGTTGCGTGGGGTCATAATAGAGAGTTATCTTGCCGTTATTGACGCTAACGACTACGTCGTCGCGGATGATCTGTCCACCTTCACCCTTTACGGTGCGAACGCCAAAAGTCGGGCAGTATTCCCCGCCCTTATAGATACCCGTGCGAAGAGTCGCCGTGCCGGTATAAGGTTTGCCGTCCGGTTTAAGTATGGTAAGCGTTTGGTTGGAAATAGGCGCTAAAACGAGGTTGTTGCAAGGATAAATTTCCAGTTTTGTAATATTTTTCTCGCCGCTGACGAGATATCTGTGCTGAATAGTTCCGACGTAGGTCTCCCCGTCGTATTCTGCCATAGCTACCACTTCGCTTACGATCCCATCGGGTTCGTAAACGATAAGCTCGCCGTTTTCATCGCTGTGTAATTCACGAGTTACGCCCTTGCCGTTGGTATACGTCACGTATGTCGTGGTTTTGGGTAAGAAGCGGAACAAAACGAGTTTGTTCTTAAGCGTATTGACGGTCACGTTGATACTTCTCGTCGTGCCGGTCGTCGCGTGCACCGCGGTAATGGTAACGGGCGCGTCAGCAGTTCTGTCATCGGTTGCCACGATCAAAAAGTCCGTGGTGGGAATATAAGAGGTATAGCTGTAGTTGCGCAGATCCGAATAAGAGCCGTTTTCCTTGTGGTTGATCGTTACGGCGTCGCTCATGCTTCCGTCGGCTTCCTTGTAAGACCATTGCATTCTGTCTGAAATAACGCCCCAAACGCCACTGCCGTAGTTTACGGAAATAACGCGTTGGAGACCGATGTCGGAGCGCAACGTATCAAAATCGTAATTGCTGATCGTGATGCCCGCGCCTTCCCCGTCTTTGTCAACAAGGTCGGCGATTTTGGGATTGTTGTCTATATTGATCGTTCCGCTTGCAACTTCGGTGCCGTTGCCGACTTTGCCGCCGGTACTTCCGCCGATCTCGCCTAAGGCAACGTCTTTAATCAGCAATTCCAGTACGTCGTTGTTGTATACCGTAAGCAACAGGGAGTCCACGCTCCACGGGTCGGTTGCTTTGTTGCGGGCATATACCGTGATTGTATACGCTTTTCTGAGGCCCTCAAAAGCGTCGGGAACAAACGGAATAACGCCGCCCGTGGCTTCCGTCATCGGTCCGACCGCTTCACCCGAGCCCTGCACGGTGTATTTCACTTCAACGTTTGCACCCGCGTTTTCAATCGTGTAGGTGATCGTCGGGATATGTTCCGTATTAACGTACGCGCTGGCAAGGTCACCCAGCGTGATCTTTGCGGGGATCTGCTTCACGTCAAGATAAGCGATGGCGTAGAAAGTTTGCGTCTTATCCCCGTCGCTGAACTCCGCGCTGATCGTTACAGCGTAAGCGCCCTCTCCCTCCAGTGCCGCGCCCGGCACGGTGATATGCGAAAGCGCGTTATCCGCCGATGCGGAAAATACGCCCCAGCCCGGCACGTCTATCCTTTGCGCGTTTGCGGGCAAGGTGTTGAGATCATCCCGGTTTATGCCGCCGATTTTATATAACTCAACGTGGTATGCGGTGCCGCCTGCCAGCTTGTTATGCTGCGCGAGGTTGGAGGAGAACATGACATCCGCGTCGTGCCCCGCAAGCGCCTGACGAATTTGTGAAGATCTCGGGACCGTCAGGTACGGCGCCGCCTCGCACACACGAATATAAATCGGCAGATTATAACTCATCTGATTTGATGGAGAGAAGAATTCGCTGCCGTGTACCAAAATCGTGTTGTTGATCTGGTTGGTATGCGTAAAGACGATCTCGGGCGCGTGTATGTTGGTCGGAATAAGAGCAGCCACGTACAGATCGTCGGTGGAAAGGTCTTCCCAGACAAAGTGCTCGCCGTCCGTATCGGGCAGCCATTCCAGATTTTCAAACAATCTGCCGTTAGCTCCGCGAGCAAAATCCAGTCTGTCGCTGATACGAAGCGCGACTTTCAGATCCTCCGCCCCCTGATTGACTTTGGCAAGCCAAATGGGAGGCACCTCCGCCACTTCCTTGTCGCTCGTTACCTCAACGTTATCTATCGCAAAGTAACATTCGGTATCGCTTTCGTCTTGCGTATTATAGAAATACCACGTAAGAGTGTAATAACCTTGGGGCAGATCGTAAGAGAAATGCTGCCAGGACGGGGTGTTCTCCCTTACAGTCAAAACGGTGTCCCCTAGTTTGCCGTCATTTCTGCTTAAGGAGACGTAGGCATTGTTTCCCGTGTCGTCGGTAACGCATTTATAGTCGAAAGAAATCTTGCCCTCCCTTTGAAGATAGAGTTTAAGATACAACGCGGAACCGCCATAGTTTTCATCCTTATTCAGAAGGTTTCCGGACCTTGCATAGTCCCTGTCTCCCTCGGTAACGGTTTCCCACATCGTATCCTGACTGTAAAAATGCAGGCTGTCGCTTATGCTTTCTATCGGGAAGTAGCCGTCGGGTATCCACTCTGTTTCCCGCTGCGTCACGGCGCCGTCCGTTGTGATCACAACGTTGTCTATATACACGTGGTCGTCAGCCGAGTCGTTGCTGGTTTTTTGCTGGTTTATGTATTCCCAGGAGATCGTATGGGTCCCCGCGGAAAGCTCTAAGGTGTAAGTCTGCCATGTTTGCCCGTCACCGTATTTGGAAAACACTAAGCTCGACCCCTCGGCTGCGCTTGGGGCCGGGTATACTTGGAGGTAGAAGGCATCGTTTATCTGATCGTATTTATTATAAGAAGTTTTATAATGATAGTCAAAAGAAAGCGTTCCCGGCTTTTCCAGCGTAACCGTAAGCTTCAAAGCGGAGGTGGAGTAGTTCATGTAGCCGGGTTCACATTTCCCCGCCGCGGCGTAGGTCCTGTCTCCGTCGGTTTCGACGTGCCACGGGTAATCGATACTGCTGTTCTCAAAAACCAGATCTTCGTTCAGGCAGTCGAAAGGAACGTAATATTTCGCGCTCGCCTTGGCTTGCGCAAAGACCTCGTAAAGTTCCTCGTTGACCATATATTCCACGTCGTACTGTCTTTCGGGATATCCGGTATTGGCGGGATATACGTATGGGAATTCGGGATTTTCGGGGTTCAAAAGTCTTATAAAGCCGTTTTCCGCCGGTTCCCAACTGCCCTCCTCACGGATTTTATATTCGTCGTTGGTCATCGTGTAAGCGGACGGAACGTAATAGTGCAGGCATCTGCCGGGGATTTTGGGCGCGGTACGGTAGTTGTCTACACCTCCTACCCACCTATCTTCGTAGTCGTTTTCGATCCAAGTAAAACCATCACTCGAATAGTGGCCGCCTTTCCTCCAAGAATAACTCTGGGTCGACCAGTAACGGTAGCCAAGCGCGTCCGTTTGCGCCTCGCTCCAAGCGGGGAGATGGCTCACCACGCCGTCCTTCCTTGCTCCCCCTGTCCAACTAGTCTCCACGGAAGTGTCCCACGTAAGCGAACCGTCTCGGTCAACGTATAGACTCAGTGTATCCCTACGGACGTGGTGATCCCTGTTTGTGTGCGCGGCAAAGCGCGTCGCCACCGCAACAACTCTTTCCAAACCGTCAACTACCTGCTCCACCAGATAGACGGGAAAGCGAACAGCGGCACCATACCCTTGTCCGGTAGCGTAAGTGCCCTCCTTTGAATAGGAGAAAAACATATAGCCAAAATAATACCTCAGGTTGACGGCGCCGTAGATCGGCAGATCCATCTCTATACCGATGCCGTTTTCTGTTATATCGACAAGTTTACCCGCGTCCGCGTCGCTGGCTATCCAGTTCTGGATAGCGTTGTCCGGGTCGTCCGTTTTAAACGGAATGACGACGGTTACCGTCGGGGCGCCGGGATTATCGTCCACGCCGACTATGGCTTTTTCCCAGTCAAAGCTGTCCACTCTTATATTGCCTTCGGTGGTCGCGGCGTTCGGCTGCGGATTTGTGCCGGAGGTATACTCATCGGTTATGTATTGCTCTTTGTCCTCCACGCCGGGATACAATTCGAAAGCATAGTTCTTGATGTAGGTGCTGCCGCTGACATACGGCGCATAATAGTATTTGCCGTCTTCACTCACGGTCAGCGTTGCGGGCGTGTTCTCGACCAGCGTATAGTCCGTCGTGTCCTCGTCTTCGGTGCCTCGCAGTGCGTTGCCTGACAGGTGCAAAACGCCCGTTTTCAGCGTAGTCTCCAAGTCGACGGAACCTTTCTGTATGCTCGCAAGCAACGCTTCCAGATTGCTGACGTGTTCGTCGGTGACGGTTATTTCCTCATCCAGAAGTTCGGCAATTTCGATTGCCGCGCTCACCTGAGATATCTTCATTACTTGCTCCGCCGTGGCGGCGTTGCCGTTTACGGTTATATCGCCTACGTCTTCGCCTTTTGCGATACGATTAGTCAACGCCGAAAGCGTAACGCTCTTGCCGTTTTCGCGGATATCGAGATCGACCATTTTGCAATTCTCGTCGACGATCCCGGCGGCATGCAACGCCTCCAGGTCCGCTCTGGCACGTGCCTCGTCGCCGTCATAAAGTTCGGTCAGCGAGTTCACCAATTTTTCCGGCATGCTCTCCGCAAACGCATGAATGACTGTCGCCGGGATCATTAAAATGACCATCACCAGCGCCAGAAGCATGCTTGTCACTCTTGTAAGTACATTTTTATTCATGTGATCTCCTTGTTGTTTGACGTTTTTACATGATATTTGTCTTGCGGCAGGCAGCCGCTACATGTCTGTCAATTTTCCATAATTGTATTATACACATAAATTTAATTATTTTCAAGGTAAATTGTCAAATTTTGTACTTTAACGATTTTTAAAAAAACAGGCATGAAATAGTTTGAAAAAATTTTTTAATTTGATGAAAAAACAGGCACTCGGAAATTCCGGATGCCTGTTTTCAGCTTTTGTTTATTTATCGTCAATAATCGTCAAAATATCCGACAGCCGTTTGATCGTCTTAAATGCCGCAGGATGTTTTACCGCGTCGCCGATCGCAATCGGAACAAATCCTCCGGCTGATGCTGCGTCGATTCCCGCGAGAGCGTCTTCAATAACGAAACATTCCGACGGTGAAAGATTTATTCGCTCCGCCGCCACAAGAAATACTTCCGGATCGGGTTTTGATTTTTTTATGTCGTTGCCGTCGGCTATCGCGTCAAATTCATCTATCATACCTACTCTTTCAAGTATGAATTTTGTGTTTTTACTCGAAGAGCCGATAGCTGTTTTTATCCCGCGCGATTTAACGGCTTTGATCGTGTTTCTCACATCGTCAGAAACGTCGTCGGGCGTCATTTCAGACAAAAGCGCACGATATGTTTCATTTTTTTCAGCGGCAAACTCAGCCTTTTGCTCATCGGAAAATTTTCGTCCGCCGAGTACGATTTCAAGGCTTTCCATTCGGCTGACTCCGCGGAGGAGATTGTTTTTTTCTCTGTCAAACGGGATTTTGAGTCTGTCGGCGAGCTTTTTCCATGCTTGATAATGATACTCGTCTGTCGACAAAATCACCCCGTCCAGATCAAATATTACACCTTTAATCATTTTTTCCACCCGTAAAATACTTTCTGATAAAATATGACGGAGTACAGCTCCACGCATGGCAGTAGTTGTTGACGGCGCGAGAGCCGTAAGGAGATGCGTCGGCATTGTTCGGGTCATAAAGTTCCCAGAACGTATCCGCGCCGGCGTCTACCATTCCGTCCCAGTAATCATACATTGTTTTTTTAGCCTTATCAACCGCGCCCGCGTCAATTAACGCCTGTATGTAATGATGATATAAATAAGGCGTTACGGGGCGTATCGCATCCGTGTTTTCAAGGCGAGCAAGAATATTTATACTGTTTTCTTTGCCCGTAACATCCGCCAGACACATCCATATGTTTGAAGCATATGAAAGCTGGCGCTCTTTTCCGCTTACGAAAAGGTTGAGGCTTTTATCATAGAATGCTGAAATTGCGGCTTCTGTCTTTCTTTTTACGTCCTCTTCAAGTTCGTCTGTTTTTACGCCGAGAAGCGAGCAAAGCTTTATCGCGCTTTTTTCACAAAAAATGTATACCGCCTGTGCCGAACATTGCTTATTGAGTTCAAGCGACCAATCGATAAAACACCAGCCGAGCTTATCTGAGTCCCTTACCACGTCGCCGTCAAAATTTTCTTTTGCTATCTCTATTTGGCGAAGTGCCGTCGGCAGAAGTTCAAGTGCCGTAGCTTTATCGCCCGTTGCGGTGAAATAATCGAGCAACGTCGGAATGAACAGCAGCGAATAATCGAACATAAACGTGTCGTCTGCTATTACGCGCGGACGAGTAAAAACGCACGCGGGTATATTTCCGTTTTTTTCCGAAACGCCCGCAAACAGATAAAGGCAGCGCTTTACAAGGTCGTAATTATTATATGTTTCGTAATTTGCAAGCGCTTGCAGACGTAAATCGCCCAACCACAGCCTTCTGTCGCGTTTGGGACCGTCTTCAAATTCATACTGCATACAGTTTTTAAGCGTTCGCAGTGCGACTTTGTCTATTTTTTTCGCGGTTTCATCTTCGCCGTAAGGTTTAACTTCGTTTTTCGCGCTCGTTTGACTTACCACAGTTGCCTTTTCTGCCACAAGCCTGTATTTTGACGAAATGTTAATCACGTCGATCCGTATATACCTGAACGCGTATCTTCTTTCAAGTTTAAGCTCGGATGGAATGTCGTCGATATGAACGTATTCCTCTTGAATCCAGCTTTTGCTTATCCAGCCGTTGTAATTTGTCGTGTCTTCGTCGAGCTCGCTTTTGTGTTCGCAAAATTTCAGTTTAACAAATGCCGGCGCGTCCGGGGGACTTCCGACAAATGAAAATTTGATTTTGACTTTTCCCACGAAGTGGTCGCCGAAGTCGAGCACGGTATGATCTCCGTCGCCGAGTGGCGTTTTGTCGGCGTCTACCGATATTTCGGTTGTTGTGAGCTTTGGCTTTAACGCCTTCGCTTTTATCAGAAATTTTTTTATCATAAATGTGTATCCCATTTGCCGCAGAATGCGTCAACCGGGCTTTTTCCTTTAAATTCAGACTTTCCGACGAGCTTTTTTACAAGTGCGTCAAGAATTTCATCCGTTGAGCCGTATGTGTTGATATATGTTTTAACGCGCGGAACGTCGAGAAGATGATATGGGTTTTCAAGAGAAATAAAAATCGTCGGCACGCTTGTAATATATGTCGGAACGTTCGCGCCCATCGGCTGACACCATTCGATACGAACCACGGTTTGATTGGACTTGGTCGCCATGTTTGCTGAGTAAATAATAAGGTCATAGCTGTTTTTTATTTCCTCAGACGACGCCATCATTCCTTCAAATCCGGGCTTTGGGACAAACTTTGTCACTTCAAATCCTACGTCGGATAGTTTCTGCATAAATCTTGCGTTAGCGCCGGTATCTACCCCGTAACCCATTTGTCCGGCGTCAGATTCTATACAATAAAACAGCACTCGGCGGTATTTTGACGGCGTTACAGGCAAAATATTCTCATTGTTTTTGACAAGAGTTATGGACTGGTCGGCGCATTTTGAGGCAAGCGCTTTATGTTCGGCACAGCCGACAATGCGCTTTGCATTTGCAATGTCGGGAGTATTTTCTTTCGTGTGAAGTCCGAGGCTTGCTTTAAGAGCAAGAATGCGCGTTACCGCTTCGTCGAGTCGGCCTGAAGTTATCGTTCCGTCCTCAACTCCGGCTTTCATATAGTGAAAATCCTCTTCGAGATTTTTTGTAAACAGGAACATATCGCATCCCGCGGCTATCGCCGTCGGAACGGCGCGGCGGCGGTCCATTGAGATTGCAAACCCCGCCATTGTTGTTGAATCGGTGACGACAAGACCGTTAAATCCCAGCCGTCCGCGGAGCAGACCTGATACGATCTCATGAGAGAGTGACGCCGGCAGTATTTCTTCGTCGGAAAGTGAGGGGTTGATTTTTTTTGAGTAGTCCGGCAGCATTATATGCCCGACCATCACGGTTTTAACGCCCTCGTCTATTGCCTGACCGTAAATTTTGCCGTATGTATTATCCCATTCGTCAACCGACATGTCGTTTACGGAACTTACAAGATGCTGATCGCGCTCGTCGACTCCGTCGCCCGGAAAGTGCTTTATCGCCGCCGCAACGCCGAACGACTGGACAGCCTTAATATATTCAATGGCGCATTTACGCACCGTGTCGGGATCGGAACCGAACGTGCGGGTGTTCGTTATGGGATTGCGGAAGTTTATGTCTATATCGGCTATCGGCGCAAACGCCCAGTTGACGCCGAGCGCGGCGCCTTCTTTGCCGCATATACAGCCGAGTTTGCCGGCGTTTTCATATTCGCCCGTGGCGGCGACCGCCATTTCGCAACCGAAGCGTGTTCCGTCGGTTGATACACCGCAGCCGCCCGCTTCGAGATTGGCGGAAATGAGCATGGGTATTTGTGATGAGCGTTGAAGGTGAGAAACTGTTTTTATCACTTCGTCCGTCGGCATTACGCGGCACATGATTCCGCCGACTTTGAGAACCTTTGAAAGATAGTCGAGATATTCTTCGTCGCTCGAATATGCGACAAGGCAGAAAAGCTGCGCTATCTTTTCGTCCACCGTCATTTTTTTAAGCGTTTCGTTTACCCATTGTATATCATCCGCGCGGAGATAAAAAGGTTTTTTTGTTAAATCAATCATTGTTTGTTTCTCCGTCGGTTTTTTTCTTAAATAAATTTCTTATGTGTTTCAGCGCCGCTATGTCCTTTACCGTTTTTTCATTGCTGAGATATATAAGGAATACCACAAGCAGCACCGCGTTGATAATTGATTGCGTAGACGATTTAACGCTGAGCGCCGAATACGTCATTGAGAAAAACGTCATGGTTATCGCCGCAAGCAAATATCCGAGTTTGTCGTTTGAATAGCGCCCGATAAAACCGCCTATGAACATCGGCAAAAATGCCGAGAACATCACGCCTATCGAACCGAAATTGAGTATATCCACGCTGATTATACCGACGCTTGTTGCCGTAAGGTAGCCCACGATGCTCATAAGCGCACCCGAGAACGCGTAACACACAACCGCATTCGACACCTCTTTTATGCCGGTGTTGACAGAAACCTTTTGCCCCGCCATCAAAGCCTTGTATCTGTACCCGAACCTCGAACGGTCGAAAAGGACGATGGTGATCAAAAGCACTGCGGCAATTATAATCAGCATATATAAAACGTTTGTCGTAATTCCCGAAACGTCCGTTTTTCCGTAAAAACTGACGTTTGAACCTTTTGTTATCGTAAATGCAAGCCCCTCGTAAAGAAGCGCTACGCCAAGCGATGTAATTATTGGCGGCAAGCGAAGAAGAACGTATATTCCGCCCGATACCGCGCCGAGCAAAATGCCGAACACAATCGACAAAATAAGCATAGTTAAAGCGTTCCCGCCGGCGTTAAGTGTGATTTGCGCGCTTATAACTGCGGAAAGCGTAGCGACGGAACCGAGAGAAAAGTCAAATCTGCCGCTGTTTAAATTTATTGCGAGGGCAATGGTCGTCAGCATTACCGTGGCTACTCCGCGCACAAATATCGTTAAGCTCTGCGCGTTTGAAAACATACTTACTCCGTTTGCCGCGCAAACGATCCAAAGGATCAGCCCAACCGCCACAGGAATAATAAGCGTTCCGAATATTCCTCTCGCTGTTTTTTTTGTTTTCGACAATGTCGGTGTGTTCATAAATTACTCCCGATGTTTTGTTTTCCCGACCGACCGTAAAAGGTCGGCCGGGTATGTTTTTTATTTGTTAAGCAGGTGTTCTGTCTGTTTCAACGAATGTTTTGAACGTGCCGTAAGAGATGCTATCCCCGACGACGGTGTCAAGAAGAGTTTTGTTGAATATCGGGTTTGCAACGCTGTCTGCGCTCTGGAATTTTTCAAATTGCGCATAGCTTGTGGCTACCCAATACGACTGGCCGAGAGCAAGCGCCTCGCCCGCCTCTGTCTTTACCGCGTGACCGTTTACCGCGTCAAGAACAGCCGCGAAGATTGGACCAATGCTTGAAGCATATTTGCCGGCGAGATATGTAACCGTACCGTTCTGCATAGCCGTTGCGTAATCGCTTGTGAACGAGTCAATGTCGCATATTTTTACGTTTGTGCCGGAAACAGCCTGACCGAATACGGAAAGTCCCGTGCCTGCGCAAAGGATAACCTCCGGTTCTGCCGCAACGACAGATGCGAGATTTGCCTGCCATGTGGCGTCGCCGAAGTTCCAAAGTGCGTGATAGCCCACAAGTTCATACTTGGAGCTTTGGAATTTGGAGAGAGAAACTTCGCCGTCGGTATAAAGAGAACCGATAATAGCGCCGGGGATTGATACTCCGCCGTATGTTGTCGATTCATCCTCGCAAAGAGCAGCGAGCATTCCCGCCGTTCTCTGAACGTGCATATCTATTCTGTAACCTACGCCGGCACCGTAAATGGCAAATTTTGTTTTGCCTTGTGCTATCTGAGCTTTCGCCATTTCATATCCTGTTTGATATTCAACGTCAAGGCTCGGTCCGATAGCGCCGACATAATATTTGTAATCTTTATATTTTGCATACTCGTCATCGTTAAGAACTCCCGACGCTACCGCATAATAAACGCCTGCTTTTTCGCACTGTTCGATTTGTGCGGGGCGGTCTGCGGATGCGAGGGAAATGATGGCTTTACAGCCGCTTGTGATAAAGTTTTCAATAGCTGCTTTTTCAGCTTCTGCGTCTGTAAGCGCGTCGGAATACAAAAATTCAACAGCATAGTTCTGCTCGATGTATTCTTTGTAGTAATTGCGGAAGCTGAGCGCCTCCGAACCCGTTGCGTCGGCAACGATGACGCCGATTTTTACTTTTTTGGCTTCACCGCAAGACGCAAGCGCCAATACCGCTGTCGCTATAAGTGCAAGCGCAACTGCAACAGACACAATCTTTTTTAATGTTTTCATGCTTATCCTCCGAATAATTTTATTTAATTTACAGCCGTTTACGGCTTAAATTCATGTCAGCGCGGGAGCATTTTCGTTCGATAGTTCATGCTTGCCAAATATACCATGGCAAGGAAGAATATCGCACGAACGATTTGCGCTATGCCGTTCGCTCCCGGAACGGCGGCAAGGAGCATTGTAAGTATCTGTGAAAGTATCCTTATCGAGAAAGAACCGATGATCGCCGCATATATACGCGATCGAGGTCCGCCGGATATGGGCATTCCGCCGAATACGATTGCGATAAAGATGTTCATTCCTATATCGCTTGCCGTACCTGACGTTATGGTAGAAGCTCTGACGGCTGTAAGGAACCCTCCGAGTCCTATCCCCACGCCCGCCATGATAAACGCCAATATCGCATATGTTTTAACCGAAATTCCCGTAAGTTTTGCGCATACGGGGTTTCCTCCGAGCGCCTTTTGACGGCGACCAACCTTTGTAAATTCAAACACAAATACACAAATCGCCGTGAATATAACAAGGAAAATGAGTTTCACCCAAATATTTTCAAGTCCCGAAAGACCGCTTATTCTTATCTGATTTCCGCCCTTGCCGGTTATCAGCATCTCTGAAACCGCCGAAAGTACGCTCATCATCGCAACGGTCGTCACGAACACCGGCAGGTTAAATATCGAGCCGAGAACGGAGCTGACAAGCGAGGCGGCAAGCGACGCCGCAACGCATGTGAGCAACATAAGCGCCACACTTCCCGTGGCGTTATAAACAAGTCCCCCGGCGCAAGCCGAAACGAGCGTCGAAGCTCCGAGCGATATATCAAACGAACCGAGAGTGAAGATAAATATGGCGCCTGTCGCAACTATTGCAAGTATGACGGATTGGTTTACTATCGCCTCAAAACCCGCTTTGAAATTTATGTCCTTTATAATGCCTATAACAACATATAAAATCAAAAGGATCACAAGTCCTATTATAGGAGTGAGAGATATGAGTTTTTGACGTTTTGAAAACTTTTCGTTTGTTTTGACTTTGTCCATGCTCTCCTCCTATATCATATATTTGATAATTTCCGCGTCGGAAAGATCTTTCGAGCGCTGAAATTCTTTTGTCACTTTGCCGTCTTTCATTATTACAAGACGGTCGCTCATTCCGATGAGCTCAGGCAGTTCCTCGGAAATCATAACGATCGACTTGCCCTCGCCCTTGAGTTTTACCATAAGCTGATACATAGCCTGTTTTACTCCGATGTCAACTCCGCGCGTCGGACAGTCGAGGATAAGTATCTCGCTGCCTCTTCCGACCCATTTCCCGAACACGACTTTCTGTTTGTTGCCGCCGGACAAGGTCTGCACCGCTTGGTTTCGACTTGAACATTTGATCGAAAGCGAATCTATTTGCCCGTCAACATATTTTTTCTCGCGTCCGTCGAGGATAATAAAATTGTTTACGGCGTACTTTTCCATTCCCGCGACGGCTATGTTGTCTTTGACAGACGCGGAAAGAATCAATGATTCGTTATCTCTGTCTTTTGAAACGTATCCGAGCATTTTTTTCATGGCTACAAATTCGTTCTTTACTTCCGTCCCGTCAGATAACACCACTTTCCCGCTGTCGGGTGCGACGGCGCCGAACATCACTTTGCCGAGGGTGTGCATCCCGCAATGGGATAATCCCCCGATGCCGAGTATTTCCCCGCGATGAACCTCAACGCTTACGCCGTTTACATGACCGCTTACCACGACGTTATCCACTTTGAGCGCGATCTCGTCTTCGCGCGTAGGAACAAAGTCGCTTCTATAATAATCGCCTTGCATTTCTCTGCCTATCATGCTCGTTCGTATGTCGTCGGCGTCAAACTCTGATTTTTCAAACGTGCGGATCATATTTCCGTCGCGAAGAACGGTCAGCGTATCGCACACTTCCAGTATCTCGTCGAGGTCGTGTGAAATGAATATGACCGCTCGGTTTTCCGCGCGATACCTGTCGATTATTTTATAAAGCACCTCGCGTCCGTGTTGAGAAAGCGCCGTTGTCGTTTCATCAACTATTAGTATCTCCGGCTCTTTCATCACTACTTTTGCTATCTCTATCAGTTTTCTCGCTTGAAAGTCAAGCGCCGCCATCGGCATCTCGCCCGTTACGTTTTCGACGCCTATATTTCTTAAAACGGAGTTTGCCGCTTCGTTGAGGTTTTTTCTGTTTACGATGCCGAATTTGGAAAACTGCGAAAGTTCACCGAGAAAAATGTTTTCGGCAACACTCACACCGGCTATGGTGCCGCTTTCCTGAACTATCATTCCGACTCCGTTTTCAAGCGCGTCGAGCATGCTTTGCGGTTCCCACTTTTCACCGAGAAACGTCATATTTCCGCTATCCGCTGTTTGCATTCCCGCGATTATCGACGAAACGGTCGATTTTCCCGAACCGTTCTCTCCGATAAGCCCGAGGACGTCGCCTCGTTTCAGCGTCATACCGACGTTTTTCAGCGCGGTCACCGGACCGAACGTCTTTGTCATATCCGAAACGGTGAGCAATACCTCTCCGTTTTTTCTTTCTCTGACAGATGAAACCATGTTTTCCTCCGATTTTCGCATTTTACATTTTAATAATACAAAAAAACTGCGTGCCGTTCAACGCCAATTCAAAGCAAAAAAGGGCACTAATTTTAATTATTTTGAAAAGATTTTTGTTGAAATCAAACAAGCAGATTAAAAATATGAATTAAATGTGATTAAAAAAATTAAAAATATTCATGATAGATTGACCGATACATTTTTTTATGTTATACTGCTTTTACAGGAGGCGATAAAAATGAACGAACAATATGAAATAATACGTTTTGACAGCGACGTTCCGATGAAGCTGAGATGTATTTATCTTGAAAATATGCAAAGCCACTGGCACAGAGGCATGGAGATAATACTTGTTCTTTCCGGCAAGGTGGATATAGTTCACGGCGGCGATATTTCTCACATGTCAGACGACGATATTATTGTTATAAACGAAAGAACGATACATTCGTTAAGCTCGGCAAACGGGTGCACTTTGGTGTCGCTTCAAATAGATACGACGGAGCTTTTCAACAGTCGTGAAAGCGACGAATATTTTATTTGCGATTCGTCACAAGATAACGACAAGGGTAAGTTTTATTCGCTTAAACGCATGATAGCAGAACTTGTAAAGACGAATTCAAACGAAAACGTCGATAATCACTATTACAATATGTCGATGCTATACGCCATTTACAGCGAAATGTGCAAAAACTTCATATCTAATATAAAATCCCGCCCCGCAACGCAAAAATATTTTACACGCCTTACGTCTATCGTAGATTATATCGAAAGCCATTACCGCGACGGTATAACGCTTAGTGACCTTGCCGAAAACCAGCATCTTACCGTTCCGTATTTGTCGAGTTTTATCGAAAAATATCTCGGCGTTTCGTTTTTATCATATTACAATGAGCTTCGTCTTGAACACGCAACAGCCGAAATGCTTTCCTCCGACCGTTCTATTGAAAATATAGCATATTCAAACGGATTTTCAGATCCGCGTTCGTTTGTGAATCTTTTCAAGAAAAAATACGGCGTACTGCCGAGCACTTACAGAAAAGAACATAAGGCCCCGCCCGCGGACGACAACGACGAATTATCGTATCAGATAAGCCCCGACCATCATGGCCTCAGCCGCGACAGCAACCTCGCGTTGCTCGCAAAATATCTAAGCCCTCCCGAAAAAGCGGACGAGAGCGTCAGGAGCTTTTCCGACACCGAAAAAATCATCGTCAAAGAAAACATAAGCACCGCAAAGGTAAAAAGAGCTCTGCGCCATACGTTTAAAACGTTTACGTCGGTAGGGCGCGCAAAGGAGCTTCTCTATGCCGACGTTCAGAAAATGCTTGCGGAACTTCAAAAAGACGTCGGATACGAATATATCAAATTTCACGGGTTGCTCAGCGACGACATGCTCGTTTATGAAGAGGACGACGCCGGAAACGCGCATTACAGCTTTGTTTTTATAGACAAAGTGATCGATTTTTTGCAATCGATAGATTTAAAGCCGCTTATCGAGTTTTCGTTTATGCCTCGCGCACTTGCCGCAAACGACAGCCGCATGGTCTATTCGTCGCCGTTTTATATAGGAATGCCGAAAGACATGAAAAAATGGACGGCGCTTATAGGGGCGCTCATGGAGCATCTTATCGACAGATACGGCGTGCGAACAGTAAGAACATGGCTTTTCTGCGTTTGGAATGAGCCGGATACGTCAACGAGTATGTTCGGGTTCGAGCGCGACGAGGACTTTTACTCGTTATATATTGAAACGTTCAACACGGTAAAAGGAATAAATCGCGCCTTCCGTTTCGGTTCTCCGTCCCTTATCGTAACGTACAACGCAAACCGCCGCTGGCTCGTTAAATTCATTTCATGGTGCAAGGAAAACGACTGCGTTCCCGATTTTATGAACATACATTTTTATGATAACGACTTCTCCGACGATTCTCTTCAGCAGCACCGCCCCGCTCACCCCGCGCACGGGCGGCTTAACATGGACCCTGATTCGTTTAAAAAATGTATTTCTCATACAAAGGCCGTTTTTTCCGATCTCGGAATAGGAGAACTGCCCATTTATCTTACCGAATGGAATCTTACGGTTTCACATAGGAATCTTTTGAACGACACGTGTTTCAAATCATGTTATTTTGCAAAAAATTTGCTCGAAAACTATGATATGCTCGACAGTTTCGGCTATTGGGTCTTGACGGATATGATAGAAGAAACTCAACCGTCGTCCGAGCAGTTCCATGGCGGACTCGGACTTTTCACGCACGAAGGGATAAAAAAACCGCACTATTTCATTTTTAAATTCATCAACCGACTCGGGTCGCGCCTGATTGACGACGGCGACGGGTATTTTACTGCAAAATCTCACGGTAAAATACAAATAATATTGTATAATTACGAGCATTTCAACCATCTTTTTGCGGCGGGAGAAACGTATGATATGACGTTTACAAAGCGTTATACGCCGTTTTCAAAACTCGGAAGAATGAGCGTTTCGCTTGAACTTACCGACATAAACGCAAAAACTTGCAAAATAACGGAGCATATTGTAAATCAGCAAAACGGTTCCGCTTTTGACGAATGGGCAAGGATGGGCGCACCTGAGTTTGACAAAAACCTTATCGACTATCTGCGCCGCGAATGCGTCCCGAAGATAAGTGTAAAAAACAAGACGGTTGACGGCGGGAAACTGCTCGTTTCGGCAGAGCTTGATCCGCTTGAAGTACGGCTTGTTGAAATCGAATATTGATAATGAGGTAAGCCGGCGGAAGATTTTATTTAATTATCTCTACGGTAATACTCAAAAAATTTAAACGTATAAAACACACATAAAATAAAAAACCCGATTTTTAAACAAACAATCATATCCGCCGTCAAATCCGGTGGCTATGATTGTTTTTCGTTCTTTTTTATAACTGAAAAACTGTAATGCAAATGATTTTTGCAAGCCGGAATTTTCTTTGTTGAAACAGGAAAATTTCGCACCGAACGACGTGATTTTTACAAAAAACATAAAAAAACTCGAAAGCAACGCCGACAAACGAAATTTGCGCAAATGCGCAACACGCGTAAAAAGTACAAAAAACAAATTATTTCACTTGTATAACGACATTTTCAGAAAAATCTTATGTATTTCTTAATAAAAACGTGTGTTTCTATTGACAAGTTCCGACAAGATACTTTAAAATTATCTCAACATCATCGGGTGACACAGAAATATAATCCGGAGGAAAAACATGAAACATTCAAAGGGCTTTACCCTTGTAGAACTCGTCGTTGTCATAGCCGTTACAGCGGTTTTGGCGACAGTTTTCATAGCCGTTATGCAAAATGTTATTCGCGCGGCGGAACAGTCGTCTGAAAACCAAAAGATGTATGCGGATGAGTTGGAGCAAAAATCAAACGATATACTGCGAAAAGCAGATAATTCGGAATGGTACGGTTGGGAAGACGTTGAAAATTCGCTGATTTACCATTTTGTAAAAGACAATAACAAAACCGACGCTATCGCCGCGGTTTTAAACGAGCACAGCGAAAAGACAGCCGAAAACAATACGGCAATAACGAATGAGCAGCTTGTAAAAATAATAAAAAATTCGCTCGACGGCAAATACCGTAATACAAGCGAAAGTCAAAAAGAATATGTTGTAAATTTCATGACGGGCGATTTCTGCCTTTCCGACGGTGACGCACAAACATTAGAAGAAAAATTGTTTTCAGGTGAGTACACTTTGGCACACGCGGCGGATATTGCGCGAGAGTTTATTATGTCACATGAAAGTTCTTTTGAAAAGAAAACATATTCCGAAAAAGAAATAACCGCGATACTTAACGCCGCGACAGCACAACTGTTGTCGGGAACTCCCGTTGAACCGACAAAAGTTTATGACGCGGCGATTTTTCTTTCTCTTTCCGAAAATATGTCGCTGTCACTTGAAGATGATATTGTTTTCACAAGCGAAATAACGGTTCCGCAAGGGATAAAATTGGAACTTTGTTTAAACGGTCATACGATAAACTTGGCACAAATAAGCGATACGGCAAAAAAGAGCTTTAATGTAAACGGAGAGATGCATATATACGGCGACGGGCAAATAATTGTCGGAAACAGCGGATTCAACGTTAAGGGAAAACTGACGGTTGACGACGGCAACTTTTCTTATAATACCGAGCCGTGCGATTATCTGTTCAGCTCCGACGGAGGCGACATAACGATAAACGGCGGAAATTTCCGCGCCTTTTCGGCTGTGATTGCAAATAATAACGGCGAGCAGGGCGAAGTAGTTATCAACGGCGGATATTTTGAAAATTATGATTGTTCCGCTGATCCCGATATAATTATTTACAATTCGATATTCAACTGCGAAGTGACGATAAACGGCGGCAGCTTTTTGTTATACAGGAAAAACGACTTTGTGGCAAAAAATGCTTACCCGGATGATGAGGCGGAAAATCTATCGTGTATTTTCACATGCCTTGACAGTTGCGGCGAGCACGCATGTACAAGCGACGGCGAGACCGCGTCTGCATACGTTTGGAGTCACACGGACGAGGTTTATACCGACGACGACGGCAACGCATGGATAGAAATTAAGTAAAAATACGCGCTTAAAATCACGCCGTGAGAAAATTCCCGCGGCTAAACGACAAAGATATAAATAATGAACAAATGTAAACAATTATTTTTTGTAAGCATAACGATTGATTTTTGATATAAAATTGTTTATACTTAGTATGTAAAATTTTTTAGCGAAAGGACAAAGCAATGAAAAAATTTATCGCATTGTTTTTGGCTGTGCTTGTGTGCATAGGCGTTGCCGCCTGCAACACAAAGCCGTCAGAAGAATCCACCACAACAACCTTAGCGACGGTTCCCGCTGAAACGACGTCCGAGGGCGGCACTCAAACGGAAACGACGGCGACGACTGACGTCACCACCGAAACGACGGCGACGACAACGCCCGTCGAGCCTGAGATAACGACGGATAACGACCCCGTTACAATTACGGTCGGCAAATACGTTTCCGTAATGTACAACCCCGCTTACTGCGAGATAACGGGCAACGCGCAAACAGGCGTCGGATCAAAAGAAACGGTTACGCTTTCGATAAAGATGAAAGACGGATATATTTTCGACGGCTGGTCTATAGACAAAGCGCTTATCAACGGCGCAGGGCTGAGCGAAGCCTCAACAACATATTCGTTTACAACGTCCAAAGAGGCGAAAATCATACCAAACTACAGTGTAAAGGTCACGTATGACGCAAACGGCGGAAAAGCCGCAAACGGCACAAATACTGTTGAACAGACATTCTCGGTAGTATGGTATAAATGCCCGATGACGTTGCCTGAACAAGGCTATTTCACCCGCGAGGGATATACTCTTTCGGAATATAACACCAAGCCCGACGGAAGCGGCACGGCAATAAGCCTCGGCTCTCGCGTATATATGGACGACAAGCCCACAGCTACCCTTTACTGCATCTGGGAAAAACAGTCCCCCGAAGCTGATTTTGAATACACCGCGTCAAACGGCAAGGCGACATTAAAGAAATATAAAGGCACCGACGACACGGTCGTTATTCCCGAAAAACTCGGCGGCTTTACGGTAAACAAAATTGCCGCGGGAGCGTTTGACGACACGACGTGTACGAAAGTCATCTTCTCAAAAGAGATACGCGAAGTGGAAGACATGGCGTTCACACTCAGCAAAGTTGAATCTATCGTATTCTTCGATTCACTCATGAACATCTCCGACAGAGCGTTTGACGAGGGTCAGCTAAAACATATGCGTATCAACGCAGCCCTCGGCATTTTTAACCACTGGTCGCAGATACAGGCAACGACAAAAGTCGATCGCCTTGTATACGCTACGGGCAAGGGACTGAGAAAAATGGTGATCTACGGCGGCTCCGGCGCGCTTAACGGTCTTGACTGCGCACAGATAGACGATGCGCTCGACGGAAAATATTATATCATCAACATGGGCTCAAACGCTCAGGTTTCAGCCGCGGCGTATTTTGAGTGGTTCAAAACGCTTGTAACCGACAAAGACATCGTCCTTTGGATGCCCGAAAACGGCAACTATATGCTCGGCGACACACGTTTCGATTACAGACTCTTCGGCGCGACATGCGGTCATTACGACGCGTTCAAAGACATTGACCTTACAAACTATTACGGTATTTTCTCCGCATACAGAACATACGCCATGCAGCATATGTCGGCAGAACAGCAGAAACTCGATGCCTTCTCCGATTCATACGACAAATACGGCGATTTTATCACGCCGCGTCAGTCAAACGGAAACGTCTACACTTACAACTTCTGGGTAGATCCCACGCAGTATAAGTACATGTCGTCGCTCATAACAGACATGGTCAACGACGGCACAAAGGTATATTTCACTTACGCCGTAATGGACGGCTCATCTGAAAGCATCACCGACGCATTATTCGACGGATATAAAGAAAAACTCATCGCGGCGTTCCCCGATATGGTGATAATATCCGATTACAAAAACTGCCTGGTTGACAACGAATATATGTATAACTCCGAATGGCATCTCACATGGGATGGCGCCGTTATAAGAACAAGACAGCTTGTTCCGGATATTCTCGCACAGCTTGCGAAAGAGGAAAAATAAATTATGTTTTCAGATACGAATCTGCTTTTCGTAACGGTATGGCCGACAGTGCTCCTTGCACTGTCGGTTGTGCTGGTTTTAGCGGAATATTTGATTTTCAAAAAGCGCGTGATATTCACCGTTATAAGCGGTGTTTTTCTTGCGTGCGCCTG
This sequence comes from Clostridia bacterium, assembly GCA_017446155.1. GTDB lineage: Bacteria > Bacillota > Clostridia > Oscillospirales > CAG-272 > CAG-841. The sequence continues at coordinate 23,782 of JAFSRI010000056.1, forward strand.
CGGCGTCTTTCTATGGAAAGGCTGTTCGCTGTGCGATCTTTTGGTGCTTATTTGCGCTACGCTTGCGCGGAGATTGTTTTTTGAAATTCGAGATGGGAGGAAAAGTGCATGACGTTTAATTCCGGTCAGTTTCTTATTTTCTTTCCCGTAACGCTGCTTCTCTACTTTCTTTTACCGAAAAAGTGGAGCAGGCTCAGCTTGCTTCTTATGAGCCTTATATTCTACCTTGCGTGGAACGTTAAGCTCATAGTTCTCATTCTTTTCACTACGGTCGTGTCGTATTTCAGCGCGATAATAATCGAAAAGACGCAAAAAGCGGCTGTTAAAAAGTTATTTATCGTAATAACGCTCGTCGCGTGCCTCGGCGTCTTGTTCTTCTTTAAATATTACAATTTTCTCGCCGAAACGTTCGGCTGGGCACTGGGCGCCGTCACCGGCAACACATACGACTTTACGCTTAATCTCGTTCTGCCCGTCGGAATATCGTTTTATACGTTCCAAACGCTGTCCTACGTCATCGACGTTTATCGAGGAAACGAACCGGTCGAGCGCGATTTTTCGCTGTTTTTCCTTTACGTCACGTTTTTCCCTCAGCTTGTCGCGGGACCTATCGAGCGCCCCGGAAACCTTATCCCTCAGCTGAGAGAAAAAAATAAACTGACAAGCGAAAACGTTCGCGTCGGCCTGCAAAAAATGGCGGTCGGATTCTTTAAGAAAATTGTCGTTGCAGATCTTTTGGCGGAATACGTCAACGCCGTGTTCAACGACGCGCAGAATGCGACGGGGCTTGGCGTTATTATGGCGTCAATGATGTTTGCCGTTCAGATATATTGTGACTTTTCCGGTTACACCGACATCGCCATCGGCTGCGCGAGAGTTATGGGCATACGTCTGATGAAAAACTTTGATCGCCCGTATAAAGCGCAAACGATAAAAGAATTTTGGGCGCGCTGGCATATAAGCCTCTCCACTTGGTTCCGCGATTATCTCTACTTCCCGCTCGGCGGAAGCAGATGTTCAAAGCCGCGACACATGTTCAATATTTTCGTTGTTTTCCTTGTAAGCGGTCTTTGGCACGGAGCAAACTGGACGTTCGTCCTTTGGGGAATACTGCACGGGCTATACCGAATAGTCGGCGAGCTAACATTCCCACTGCGCGAAAAATTCTGGGCAAAACTGAAAGTCAACACAAAAGCCATATGGTTTACCTATATCCGCCGTTTCTTTACGTTTATGCTCGTTTGCTTCTCGTGGATATTCTTCCGTGCAAACAACCTGCATGACTTGGGAATACTCCTTGGCAAGCTATTCACCGATTTCGGCTCGTTTGAAGTCGCGTTTTCAACAATGGGAATAGGCTTTACGGCGGCGATAGTCGGAGTGTTGAGCATAATTATCATGACGGAACTCGACGTAATAACAGGCGACGAGGTGCGCGAAGGTGACGTTACGGCGTCAAGGAAAACGTCTGTCGTATGGACGGTGTGGGCGGTTGCCGCGGCATGGATAATGCTCCTCTCTGTCGGCGGCGCGAGCACGTTCATCTATTTCCAGTTCTGAGGAGGTGCGAATTATGAAAAAATCATGGCTTAACTTTATTTGCATTCTTCTCTGCGTTTTAATTCCGTTTATCGCGGTAATATCCGCCGGTTTTCTCATTCCACCGCAGTTTGACCGCACGTTTCTCGGCGAGCTTAAAGACAAGGTCGCACGGCTTTATTCAATAAACGAACCGAAAATCGTCGTCATCGGCGGCAGCAGCGTTCCGTTCGGGATAAGCTCCTCACTTATGGAAGAAGCCCTCGGTATGCCTGTCGTCAATTTCGGCCTTTACGCTACGCTCGGCACAAAAATGATGCTGGACCTCAGCCGCGGAGCAATAAAAAAAGGCGACGTTATCATAATAGCGCCCGAAACAGACCCTCAGACATATTCGCTGTTTTTCAGCGCGGAATCGGCGTGGCAGGCGTGCGACAGCGATTTTTCGATGCTGACTAAAATGTCGGGCAAAGATTTTTCGTCGATGCTCGGCGGATTTTGGAAATTCACCGCGCAAAAGATCAAATACGCTTTGTCAGGCGAGCATCTCGACCCGTCAGGCGTATATAACCACAGCTCGTTTAACGAATACGGCGACATTTCCTATCCGCGCCCGTACAACGTAATGACGCTCGGCTACGAGCCGAACTCAAAGATACGCTTTTCTCCCGACATAATAAGCGATGATTTCATCGCATACGTCAACGACTATATTAAATTCGCCGAAAAGCGCGGCGCCGTCGTATATTTCTCGTTCTCACCGACAAACGAGGACGCGATAGACGAGAACACCACGCTCGAATCGCTTGGCGAGTTTTCAGCGTTCATCGACGAAAAATTTGCGTCAAAACGTATAAGCGACCCCAACAGCTATATTTATCAGAGCGGATATTTTTACGACAGCAACTTCCATTTAAACGACGCGGGCGTGATACTTCACACGGCGACATTGTCCGCCGACATAGCGGCGGCGCTCGGCAAAAAATTGCTTGTGGAATTTGACATTCCGAAAGCTCCCGAAAAACCCGACGAGCCGATAACGCCGCAAAAAGAATACGATGAAAACGAGAAATTCTTCTCGCTTACGCCCGTCGTCGTAAACGGAAAAACCGTAGGATACACGATATCCGGGCTTAGCGAGGAAGGCAAAACTCAATCGGCGCTGACAACGCCCGTTGTTTACAACAAGCTGCCCGTTATCTCGATTTCGGAAAACGCCTTTTCACAAAGTGAAACGTTACGCGAACTGACGATAGAAAAATCCGTAACGCAAATATCAAACGGAGCGTTTGCCGGTGCGAAAAACCTTGTGAAGATACACATTCTTCAGCCCGATCCTGAATTTTTGCAAGTTGACTGCTTCGTTATTGAGCCGACCGACGGTCTTTGCCGCGGTATGAACCCCGCAGCAAGATTTTACGTTCCAAAAGAAGCCTTGGGTGACTATATGTCGGGCTATTTTTGGGCAAAATACAGCGATTATCTGGCAGCAGATAACTGAAATAATAAAAAAGAGCCGAAAGGCTCTTTTTTGATTATTTACATTTTTTCCTTGACAAAAAAACTAACGAATGGTATCATATACTTGCGACGTAAACTGAATATTCAACATTTTCTGCATAAAAGTCGGAACAGTGTACATTTTTATTTATGATAAAAATGTATGCTCCCTTTTTGTACACCTTTTCGCTTTGTGCGGATAATGTTATGAACTGTTTGCGTCGCGGCTTGGAGCTACGTTTTTTGTGCGTTGGCTTCGGCCGGCGCACTTTTTATTTTATAAAATATTTTTGAAGGGATAAAGATAATGAAATATTTAGAAGCAATTGAAATATTGGGTTTAGCGGTAAATGTAGTAGCCATAATTGTTTGTCCTATTATAGCGCACAATAAAGGCAGAAGTGCTGTGGGATGGTTTTTCGGAGGTTTGTTTTTGAGTGGAATAGGGATAATAATCGTTGCTTGTTTGTCAAATAAAAATGTTTCAATACCACGTTTCAACAACGCTTCGTCATATGGTTACAATTCGAACAATTCATCAGGCGGAACAAGTTACCTGCCTATTTCAAACGGTGCGGAACAAACAGCGAAAGATTACATACAACATAATAATTTTGTAAGATCCGCATTTTCGGAAAAAATGGGGCAAAAGCAAATTCTTGCAATAAAAGCAACCTATTGTTCTCCGGATACATCACAAGACCAATTGTCGTATTTATTTACTGTCAGAGGAAAAGTGAGTGCTCTTGGAGAAGATGAACGTTATTTCCGCGCAATTGTTACCGTTAATAAATCAAGCGGATTTTGCGGTTTGCAAAGCTTTTCTATTTCATAAAACCTACGTGTTTACACAACACAACGCGCCCCGAGGGGCGCGTTTTTCATATTCCGTCTTATTTTTTCTTTTTTTTGTTGTAAGTTTTTGCAAGGCCGCCCTCGGACGTTTCACGGTAGCAAGAGGAAAGGTCTTTGCCGGTTTGATACATCGTGTCAACAACGCTGTCGAAAGAAATTCGGCGGGTAGAAGCAAGGAAGCTGGCAAGGTTGCAGGCGTTGATTGCGCGCATGGCGCAAACTGCGCCGCGCTCGATGCACGGTATCTGCACAAGGCCGCCAATCGGATCGCAGGTAAGTCCTAGATGATGCTCCATTGCAACCTCCGCGGCATATTCTATCTGGTCGGTGCCCATTTCATACAACTCGCAAAGCGCCGCCGCCGTCATAGAACACGCGGTACCCATCTCAGCTTGACAGCCGCACTCCGCGCCGCTGATCGAAGCGTTTTGTTTTACGATACATCCGATAAGTCCGCCGACGGCAAGCGCGTCGATTATTTTTTCATCCGAAAAACCTTTTTTCTCCTGCATATATTTCAGCGCCGCGGGAAGCACACTGCATGCGCCGCAGGTGGGAGCGGTGACGACCGTTCCGCATGAGGCGTTCTGTTCTCCTACGGCAAATGCATAGGCGCAGACGAGCCGGTTTTGCATTGTGGCTTCGCTTTCGTCGATGTGGCGCTGCTCAAAAAGATACTGCGCCTTTCTTTCAACTTTCAGCCCCCCTTCAAGTTCGCCTTTTGTCGAAAGTCCCTCGGCTATCGATTTTTTCATCGTTTCCCAAGCGGTCGCAAGATATTCTTTTATATCTTCGCTTTCATATTTATACACATAGTCGCGCAATCGCAGATTGTTTTCGCGGCAATATTCGGCAATCGAGGTAAAATTGTTTTCGGGGTAAATTTCAGGCGGGGTGACATCAGGACGCCCCTCAACCGATATTTCTCCTCCGCCGATGCTCTTCACGCGCAAAAAAGCGGTTTTTTCACCGTTTTTATATCCTACAAAATCAAGCGTGTTTACGTGCGGAACGTTTGTTGTTTCCACGTCGAAAAAAATCTCGGTTTCAACCTCTCCAAGCGTTTCTCTTATGGCTCGATCGGTGTGATGTCCCTTGCCCGTTTTCGCCAAAGAGCCGTAAAGCGTGACAACAACTTTATCCACGTCCGGATTTTCACCGATAAACAATTTAGCCGCGCGCTCCGGACCCATTGTATGAGAACTCGACGGACCTTTTCCCGTTTTATATATTTCTTTTATGGATTTCATTTTTTATTTCCTCCGCGATATGCGTCTTAACGTATTATATCACGTTTTTTTATTTTATGCAATCCGTTTTTTCGCTCCCCTTGACTAAATAAAAATAAAGTGTTAAAATGATAAAGTAAAAACGAAAGGGGCGACATATATGGATAAACTCCGAACAAAAGAAAACGACGAGCTTTTCCGCGCGATTTTAAAGCTGAAAAACATCGACGAATGCTATGATTTTTTTGAAGACCTCTGCACAATAACCGAAATTCTTTCAATGTCCCAGCGGCTTACGGTTGCAAAACTGCTTTCAGAAAAGAAAAGCTACGTTGAAATATCAAATGAAACGGGCGCGAGCGCGGCGACAATAAGCCGTGTGGCGAAGTGTTTAAGTTACGGAAAGGACGGTTACAGACTGATTCTTGACAGGTTGGAGGAGGACGTAAAATGAGCAACGAAAAAACAACCGCGCAAGCACAGCACGCGCTTATTATGGGCGGCAAATTCGTGGGGGAGTTTCCGAAAACGACGCACCCGGAGGCACAATGGTTTTATCATCCGGTGACGCTGGGGCTGTTTATACATTGGGGAATCAGCGCCGCTGGGGATGATCTTGATATATCGTGGAGCATGATGGATAATCCCGCAAGATACGGCAGAAACGGGATGACAACGCCGAGAAAATATTGGCAGCTCGCCGAAAAATTCAACCCGCAGAATTACAACCCCGAAAAGTGGCTGACCGCTGCAAAAGACGCCGGCTTTACATATGCCGTGCTCACAACACGCCATCACGACGGTTTCTCGCTTTGGCCGTCGGATGTTAGCGACTTTTCGACAAAAAACTACATGGGCGGACGCGACCTTGTTCAAGAGTACGTTGACGCATGCCGCAAAGTCGGGCTGAAAGTCGGGTTCTACTATTCCCCACCCGATTGGCGATTCAATCAAAAATATATGTCGTTCGCACAAGGCTCCCGCACAGAAAAATTCCCCGACAGAGCGCACAAAGATATTGACCACAACGAGATAGACGCTATTCCCGAAATGCCGGCAGAACACAAGGAAAAATACATCGCATATGTCAACGCTCAGGCAAGGGAGCTTCTCACGCGCTATGGCAGGATAGACCTGTTGTGGTTTGACGGCACAACAAACGACCTCGATCACACGATAACGATAGACGAGATACGTTCGCTTCAGCCGCATATCATTGTAAACGACAGGATGTGGGGCTTCGGCAACGGAGATTATTGCACAAAATACGAATGTTTTCTCCCCACCGAAAAACCGCCGTATGAGTATTGGGAAACGTGCCATTGCTGGCACGTCGGCGGCGGCTGGTCATATGTTAAGAACGCCGACAAATATCGCCCGCTGGAAGATACGCTTCACAAATACGACGTTTGTAAAGAATTCGGCGGCAACCTGCTGCTTAACGTCGCCCCCGACGGCGACGGCAATCTTCCCGACGCATATTATGAAAAGGTTAAAGAATTCGGCTTGGCATTGAAACAAAAAAACAAATAAATTTTTTCGCATCCTCTTGATCAATTTGAGGATGCGATTTTTTAAAGTTCTTTTGACGCAAAGAAAGTTCTTATATTTTTTATATTGGTTTTTTTATGCATAAATTCTCACTTATACTTTGGAAGTTATTTTGGGAATTTACAGAATTTGATCATATCATTATATCTTTATATAAAATTCTTGATTTATTAATAAATTTGGTGTAAACTATAAAGTGAGTTAAAATATAAGAAAGGACGTGAGTTTACGGAAAAGAATCTGTTGCTTATAGTAAACCCGAATTCAGGTGACGGTATCGCGCAAAATTGGGTATATGATATGATAGATATTCTTTCAAAGCGATATGAAACAATATCGGTATATTTTTCAAAATCTCAGGGCGATATAATAAGATACGTTTCGGCAAACGCAAAAGGCTATGACGCCATCGTCTGCTGCGGCGGCGACGGCACGATGCATGAAACGTTAAACGGTCTGCTCGCCTGCGGTGAAAAAATTCCCGTAGGATATATCCCTACCGGAACAACGAACGATTTTGCCGTTTCTCATGGTATTCCGCGAAATATAAAGGCGGCTATAAACCTTTTGACAGACGCAACACCTCACGCATATGACGCGGGGATGTTCGCCGGAAATAAGGCGTTTACATACGTCGCCGCATTCGGAGCGTTCATCGACGTGACGTATAAAACTCCGCAACGTGACAAAGCGAATTTCGGGTATCTCGCCTATATTGCCGAAGGCGCCAAGCGCCTGCCGGATTTAAAGCCATATTCGCTTGTCGTGGAAACGGAAGATCGAACCGTTACGGGAGATTTCATAGTCGGAATGGTTACAAACACACGTTCCGTCGGCGGAATGGATTTTCTCATGCCGGGGCAGACGAAAGAGATGCTCTCGGACGGGAAGCTGGATATTACGCTTGTAAGTTACCCGACGACAGGCCCTGAATTTCAGCAGACGGTAAAGGAGCTTACAACGGCCGGCATGCCGCAGAAATATGTGCTTCGTTTCAGTGCGGACATGGTGAAGTTCACATTCAAGGGCGAATGCCCCGAATGGACGACTGACGGCGAGTTCGGCGGAAAACTAAGCGAAGTGGTAATCAAGGCGGTTCCCGGCGCCATCAATCTGCTTGAAGGCTCCGCGGCTCAATAATCGAACATTATTCGGCGGCAAAAACCGCAAAAACATAAAAAAACATTACCTTCGGGGGAAATAAAAATGATAAAGATCGAACATCTGACAAAAAAATACGGCGACAGATACGCGATCCACGACGTCAACTTTGAAATAGGCGACGGCGAGATCGTGGGATTTCTCGGCCCGAACGGAGCCGGAAAAACGACGACAATGAGCATCCTCACGGGCTATCTTTCGTCAACGTCGGGCAAAGCCATGATCGATGGGCTGGATATTCTCGAACATCCGACAGCGGTAAAAAAGAAAATCGGTTATTTGCCCGAATTTCCGCCGCTGTATCTGGAAATGACGGTAAAAGAATATCTCAGTTTCATCTATGACCTTAAAAAATGCACGCTCAACAAGAAAGAACATCTTGCGGAAATATGCAAGGTTACAAAGATAGAAAACGAGTTTGACCGTCTTATCGGAAACCTTTCAAAAGGATACCGTCAAAGAGTAGGCATCGCCGGGGCACTTGTGGGTAACCCTCAGGTAGTGATTTTCGACGAGCCGACAAACGGTCTCGACCCAAAGCAGATAATTGACATAAGAAGTCTTATAAAAGAGCTCGGAAAAGACCACACCGTTATTCTGAGCACCCACATTCTGTCGGAGGTAAAATCAATTTGCGACAGAATAATAATCATAAACGAGGGGCAGATTGTAGCTGATGTCAAAACGGAAAACATCGAACAGGCGCTTCGCGGCAACAAAAAGCTCAGCGTTACGGTAGCGGGCCCCGCGCCGGCTGTGCTCGCCGCCATAAAGAAGATAAACGGCGTAACATATGCCGCGTGTTCGGTAAATTACAGCGACGGCTCGTCGGCGTTCATAGTTGAAAGCGTAAACGACGCTGACATAAGAAAGCCGCTTTTCTATGCGATGGCACAGAACGGCTGGCCGATAACAAGCATGGAATATATGAGCGCAAACATTGAAGATGTGTTCATTTCCGTCGTCGATGAAACGGAAGAAGAGCTTTCAAAAGAAAGAATATCGGAAGGGAGAGATAACAAATGACAGCAATTTATAAACGTGAGATGCGTTCTTATTTCACCTCGCCCGTGGGATATATCTTCGTTGCGGTATTTCTTGCAGTAAGTGCGTTTCTGTTTATGCAGTTCACCGTTCAGGCGGGAGAAAGCAGCAGTTTTTCGGAATATTTTTCATACATTCTTTATGTTTTCATCGTTATAATACCCCTTATCACAATGAAATCGATAAGTGAAGAGCGCAAAATGCGCACAGAACAGCTTATTTTAACAAGTCCCGTTTCGCTGGCGGGTATAGTTGTCGCAAAGTTTCTCGCGGCATTCACGCTTTTCGGCGGAACGTTCGTTGTGGCGTCGATAATATACTATATTCCGCTTGCAAAATACGGCACTCCCAACACAGCGCATTATATTTGCAGTGTTATCGCCATAATTTTGGCAGGTGCGGCATTCATCGCTATGGGCGTGTTCATCTCCTCTCTCACAGAAAACCAATTTGTCGCGGCGCTCGGAACAATAGCCGCAATAATACTGCTGTTGCTTATAAGCGTACTGAACAATTATATAAACAGCGAATTTATCCGCACCATTCTTTCCGCAATATCTTTCTCGGCGCGTTATTCGGGTTTCGCCGCGGGTGTGTTCGATTATTCGGCTGTCGTCTACTTTTCGTCGCTCACGGCGCTCTTCCTTTTCCTTACGGTGAGAGTTTTCGAGAAACGCCGTTGGGCTTGACGTGAAAAGGAGGATATAAACATGAAAAAATCTGTTTTTCAACAAAAGAAATTTAAATACGGCGGCACAGCTGTGGCATTGACTGTCGTCGTCGTTGCTGTTGTGCTTCTCATAAACGTTATCTTTACATCTCTTGCGTCAACTTTTTCGCTTTATTCCGATCTTACCGGCGCCAGCATATATTCGATTACCGATAAATTCGTTCAGGCAATGAACGACCTCACCTCGCCCGATGGCGGCGAGCAGTCTTACGTAAACATCGTAATTTTGATGGACGAAGACGAGTTCAAAGGATATAACGCTTACACCGGATATGTTTACAGAACGATAAAGCAAACGGTTCAAAAATGCAAAAACGTTGAGCTGATCTCAAAAAATATCGTTAAAAATCCGGCTGAAAAGTCAAGATACCAGTTAAATGACGCAGACCCCGTCTACGGAACGGACGTCGTGATCGAACTTGCGGACAAAAATCATAATCCCCTCTCCGACGACCCCGCTTACAGAAACAGTTATAAGCGCTATGCGATCGACAGTTTCTTTTCAACCACCACGTCGTCCAGCGGCACGAGAACGATTTACGGATATAATGCCGAGGTAGCGTTCCTTTCCGCCGTTGACAGACTCATAAACAATTCCGACAGACCGACGGCTTATTGGCTGCAAGGTCATGGCGAGCCAACGTTTGAATCGTCTGCCGCATGGGCGGATCTTCTCGACCAAGCGGGATATGCCGTAAAAGAAATAAACCTGGCATCAGAAGATTTCCCCTATGAAGAAAACTCAAAACACAACTCCGACGTGCTTATAATCAACTGCCCCGTGTTCGACCTTTACGTGCCGACAGAGGACGACCCGGACATCGTTTCCGAGGCAAAGAAAATACGCCGGTTTTTGCAAGTCAATTACGGCAACCTGATCGTCGCCGAAGATTCCTCAACCCCCACCCTCTATGCGCTTGAAGAGATCCTCTCCGAGTGGAATCTCGGATACGGCGCGTCTGTCACCGACTCGTCCCACTCCGTTTCAAGCTCGGGCGCGGTTAAAATTTTCGCCGACCTCGGCGGTCTTTCTTCGACCAACACCATGGCGAACGGACTTCTCAGCCGTCTTATCGACAGCGAAGAAACGCGCAGCAAACCTGCTATCATTTTCTCAAATCCGAAATCGGTCATAATTCAGAACGATAACGACGGCGACGGAGCAAGCGATCAAAAATCCGCAAACAATACCGACGGCATGCTTGTTGCCACGAACAGCGGCAGACACGGCGCGTGCGAAATATTAAAATCATATTCCACCGCCGTCAGCGGCGATGAAAAGGGCGCGGTTTCTCTTGCCGGCATGGCGTATGTAACATGGGATAGAAACGACCCCAACGGCACATACAGTTGCGTATTCACGTTCGGTTCGGGAACTTTTGTTGATGACAGCGACATAAACAAGAGCATTATGAACATTGCTCTTTCCTATATCAACCGCAACCAAAGCGTAAGCTATGAGGGTATCGGAGTCAAAAAATTTGACAACGAAGCGCTTAACGCCGTATCCACTTCCGCGGCTAACGCATGGACTATCGTCTGCGTCGTTGTGATACCTGTCATAATTTTAGGTTTCGGAACATTCGTATGGATAAGGAGACGCCGCTCATGAGTAAGGTAAAAGATTTTTTCGTAAGAAAAGACGGCGGCGAACGTGCGCTGCTTACAAAACAGGCTATCGCCATAATTGTCGTTTTGGCTGTGCTTATTATCGGACTGCTTATCTATTTCATCTTTGCTAAACCCGCGGAAGAAAGCGCCGCCCGTCCCGATATAATTTATGACGGAGAAGAATTTCTCGAATCGTCAGGGGTTCTTCTTATGTTCCCCCAGCGCGAAAGAAACGATATTAACTCCATTACCGTTTCAAATAAATCAGGCGAATATAAACTCAATGCGTTTTCCGGCAATGGCTATACACGTTTTGTGCTGTCGTCAGGTAATATCATATACGCAAAAACGGCAGACCTTATAGCCATATATTCAGACAGCGCCCGCCAAATGAGAAGAAGCTCCGGATATTCGGCATACGTTGTGGCGGAAAACGTTGACAGCGCTACCCTTTCTTCCCGTTACGGAATATCAAAATCATCGGAACTCATTTCTGTCACCGACGGTGAGCATGCATATTCGTTCTATCTCGGCGATCAGCGCATCCTCGACGGCGGCGCAAGCTATTATATAACCTCCGCCGACGAAATGGAAAATGAAACCCATGCGGTTTATTCATTTATTGCGCTCACCGCCTCCACGCAGTTCGTCCTCGAAGGATACGAGAGCACAACGCTTGACGACTACTCCGTTTCGGCGGTCGTTGTAGCCTCCACCGTCGTTTCTACGGCAACCGTATCGAAAAGCGGATACAGAGTTGATGAAAACGCAACGGAAGAGGATCTTATCAAATACGGCCTCGATGAAGCCTCCTCGCCATCATGGGTAAACGTTGAGCTTACCGACGGCACGTCATATAAATTTATAATCGGCGATATGGTCCCCTCTCGCAACGGCTATTATGCTTTAGCTGACGGCAGACGCGGCAGCGACGGCGGATATATCGTATATATCCTTACAAAAAATACCGGCGGAACATTTGTCGCGGGCAGCGAATCACTCCTCAGCACACTTGTTCTTCCCTCGATAGGTTCACTTTCCGAGAGCATCACCGACTTCCGCCTTTACAGAGCGGCGGCAAAGGGTGAGATGCGCGAGCTTATAATGCAGGCAGGATTGACTGACGAATATTCGAAAACAGCCGAATCAAATTCTTACAGATTGATTTATCCTTCGGCATATACGCTTGACGAAAACGAATATTCAAACAATATACTCCCATCACTTGCATATATCTATGCAAGCGAAGTTATGAGCTTCGGGCAAAAGATACACTCGGAGGAGGTCTATTCGGCCTACGGTCTTGACCTCGACAACAACCGGCTTGAAAACGGCACAGACCTCAACCACGCCAAAATAACGTTTTCCGTAAGCGACTCTCCGACAGAAGAGAACACCTATTCGCTGTATTTCAGCGAGAAAATGACAAGTGACAAAGGCGTTGAGTTTTATTATGTCTACTCTCCGAGTTTCGAGGCGATATACAAGCTCTCTACCGAAAACTTCGGCTTTGTCGAATGGGGACTTGCGAAGTTCACGCGCGGTTACCTCTATTTTAATTATATCAACTGTACCGATTATTTTGAGCTTGTGACAAAAAAAGGCGGCGTAAGATATACGCTCGCCGGCAATGAACTCAACATGTCGGTATCTGTGACAGAAGCAGGCAATGACGGAAAACCCGTGACAAGAATCGATTCCGCCACCGGTGCCACTGTTGCCGGAGAATTTCACGTTCAGCCGATAGTTAAAACCATCGGCACATACACCTCGACAGAATATGTCGGAGATTTCGAGAATTTCCGTTCGCTGTATTATGTGCTTATAACGCGCACACTTTCAATAGACGAGGAATTGCAGGCTCCGGTCATGTCCGAACAGCCGTCGTATGTAGTTACAGTCGCCGAAACTCCGGCGGACCAGCCTATCTCATATACGAGATATGACGAAAAAGGCAACAAGGTCTATTATACAGACGCCAACGGAAACACAAGGACCGCTCAGGTAAGATATGCCGGCGGGAACCTTATATGCTCGAATATTGAAGTGACGTTGACTGACGGAACAACGCTGAAATACGACACGGCATATTACGACGAAACAGAGGGAAGATTCTTCACCAAGATTCTGAGCACAAACGACGGCAACTACAAACCGGCAAACTATAAATACGACGCCGACAACAACCTCATCGTTTCACGCTATCTGCCGCAAACAACGACAGGCGAATATACCCAAACGATTTATACGCACAAGATATATGATATTTACAATGTCGTTAAAGGCGCCGACGGAAAAGACGTCCGCCAAATAAATCAAACGTATAAATATATCGTTCCCACCGTTACGAAAAACACATATCGCATAGAGGCCGACGGAACAAGAACACTGCTTTCATCATCTGTCGAAAACGCTGAAAACGGGGTTCTTATAAGAACGCAAATGGTCGAAAAGTTGTTCAATGATTCGACAAAGCTCCTCGGCGGTATAACAATCGACCGCGAAAGCGTCAACTGATATGAAAAATGCCGTTCGTAAAACAGAACGGCATTTAATCATAACACAGGCGTTATATGTGGCAAAACGGAAAGAATTGAATATATTAAACCAAAAGAGAAAAACGGAGAAGAAGATTTGACCGAGCTTTTCAGAACATGGGCAGAGATTGACATCGACGCTCTGCTGCAAAATTTTGACGCGATAAAGGCGCGCGTAGGAAACAAGAAAATAACCGCGGTAGTTAAGGCGAACGCTTACGGACACGGGGCTGTGAATATAGCAAAGGCTCTTCGTGACCGCGCCGACGGATTTGCGGTTGCAACGCTGGAAGAGGCGATAGAGCTGCGCCAATCGGGCTGTGAAAAAGATATAATGATACTAAGCCCGGTGCAGAAAAAGCAGTTTGGCCACTGTGTTCGGTATGATCTATTGCCGGTTATTTTCTCGACAGAGGCGGCACACGAGCTTGCCTTAGCCGCAAAAAAACAGAAAAAAACAGCGCGCGCATATCTTGCGGTTGACACGGGAATGTCACGAATAGGCGTTGATTGCGGCAAAAACGGTGTACTCGAAGCGAAAGAAATATTAGCTGTGAAAAACCTGAAAATAGAGGGCGTCGTTTCTCATTTTGCCTGTGCCGACACCGCCGATGACAGCATAACACAAAGCCAAAACGAAAATTTGCATGCTTTTCTCAATCAGCTAAGCCAAGATGTAACGCTCCCGGAAACGGTTTCAATAAGCAACTCCGCAGCGATAATCGATTACAGCGAAAAATATGATATGGTGCGTGCCGGCATTGCGCTTTACGGCATGTACCCGTCGGAGCATGTATCAAAAGAAAACCTGCCGCTTCGCCCTGTTCTGTCGCTTAAAACCAAAATTTCGCAGATAAAAACCGTGCCTGCCGGCACCGGTATAAGTTATGGCCACACATTTGTCACAAGCAAACCTACCCGCGTCGCAACCCTTTGCGCCGGATATGCCGACGGTATTCCGATTGCACTCTCAAACGCGGGACGCGTAATTATAGGCGGGAAGTATGCAAACATCATCGGGCGCGTCTGTATGGATCAGATGATGGTTGATATTTCATCCGTCGATGGAGTTAAAGTAGGTGATACGGCGACGATAATCGGCCGTCAAGGCGGCGCCTTAATCACCGCCGAGGAAATTGCCGCACTTGCGTCAACTATAAACTACGACGTCGTCTGTCGGCTTGATTTCCGCGTTCCGCGCGTGTATGTAAAAGACGGAAAAATTGTCGATGTGTTTTCTTACATAGGAAATGAAATATATTAAAAAATGCCCAAAAGGGCGTTTTTTGTTGAGCAATCAAAAGAAAAATATTTCTTCAAACTTTTTATTCAGGGCAATACAAATCAGCAATGCTAATTTAGCCGTCGGAGTATACTGCCCCGTTTCAATAGAACTGATCGTATTTCTTGAAACACCGACAAGATTTGCGAGTTCCGTCTGTGAAAGCCCGTTTTCTTTTCTTATCTGTGGTAAATTATTATGCAATACAAGCGAATCGTTCATATCAAATCACCCCGCATAATTGAAATATCCACACGACAAGCATAGAAACTGCAAGAAATCCCCAAATAATTGTCATTATAAGCTCATGTTTTTTCCTGAGTTTAATATATTTAACTAAAAAAACGACAAACGCCATTGTAAACAACGCAAAATCAGCGCCTCTGTTTACGTTTTTCAACACAAATCCATTTACGGTATCAACCGCAATCAATAAAATCACACCTACGATATACGCAATCCAGCTGCCTTCTTTTTGAACTTGCTTGTCGGCTAAATCTTTCCCCTTGTTTTCTTGTTGTGCTTTTGTCAATATCTCTTCTCTGTTCATGTTTACCTCCTGCAAAGTTTACTTGGTAAGCAAATTATATCATATACCAAGTATACTTGTCAATAGGTTTTGAAAAAAATCGGATGAACGTTCATCCGATTTTTATTATTCTTAAAATTTTACTGTTTGCCCTGTCTTTCCTCTGCAAGCTCGTTGAACCTTTTTATCAGTCTTATCTCTTCCGGGTCATATGGACGCAGGCTCGGGCGATAAAGATCGTGCTGCCAACAAGTAAAGTCATAATCTACTTTGCCATCGGTCTTGTCATACTGCTCCCAAAGCGAATCCCACGGCTCATACGTCTGCGTTTTACCCGCAACAAAGCCCCAACACCAACAGTTGATTTTTTCAAGATACAACAGGGGATATACATCGCGCACCTTTTGCCTGTTTATCCTGTGCAACCATTCGGTAAGAAGTATAGGGCGATTGAAGTGCGTAAGCCGTTCATAATCAACAACAAACTGCTCGAAGGGTTTGTAGCAATGCCATGATATTACATCGGAAAGCTCCAAGCTGAGTTTATCGAACGGGCGAATCGAATCCGGGTTTCCCCACCACCAAACGTCTGAGGCAAGCGGCTGAACCGGATCGAGCGCACGCACCGTATCAAACATAAGCCTTATAAGAGGAAGAGAACGCTCCTCACCTACGGTAATACCCGGCTCGTTAAAAACGTTCCAACATATTATTCTGTTATCGTCGCGATATTTCCCGACGATCTCTTTCACCATTTCAACATATTTATCTCTCGTTTCATCCCTTTCCAACTCGTGGTATGGAACAAGCGCCTTCTGCTCGGGCGTTATTGGCAATCGGCCTTGATGATATCCGAGAGCGTACGCCTGCTCGCCAAGCCGCTTCGGAACATACCTATCACCTCGGCAAAGCTGCGCCTCGTTTGCAAGAACAACCATTACCATCAAATCATATTTTGCGCAAAGCTCAATATATTTTTCAAATATTCTCATAAAACTGTCATGTTCTTGCAGCCACACGTCAAACTCTATTATGATGCGAACGGTATTAAATCCCGTGTCACGACAAAGGGCAAGCTCGCGCTCGGCGGTTTTCATATGCTCGTCGTTTTTATAACTTTGCCACATATCTACGCGACCGGCACAGTCGCTGCCAATAAAATTACACCCGCGAAGCCAGCCGACTTTCTCCTGCCATGCCCACGCCTCGCTTTCCGTCCATTTGCGTTTCATATCGTCCTCCGAAACCCCGTTTTGCTAATTTTATCATACACAAACAAAATTTACAATGGCAAGAAAAATAAAAATGGATGTAAAAAAAACTTTTACATCCACTGTTTATTGTGTCAGCATCGACCTATCTTTCCAAGCCGCTTCCAGCCGGGTATTGTCGGCACAGCAGAGCTTAACTACCGTGTTCGGAATGGGAACGGGTGGACCCTCTGCGCTAAAGACACTGACTATCAGTTCCGTAATAGGAACTTAATGAATGGTGAAACTTCAAGTACTAACTCAAAACTCACCTCAAAGAGAAATGGTGCACCTTCAGGGACTCGATTCGCGGCGCTCGTCGCGCCTTGGTCGTCGTCGGCTCTGATGATCCACCGGATCATCATTCACTACCGACTCTTTCGAGTATGATGTGCCTTAAAGAGAAATGGTGCACCTTCAGGGACTCGAACCCTGGACACCCTGATTAAGAGTCAGGTGCTCTACCAACTGAGCTAAAGGTGCATTCCCCAAAAGTGTATTCCCTTAATGTACCAATGTACATTGAAAACCGAATTAAGAAGATCCGAGCGAATCTCACTGCGCTTTGCTTGAATAGTTCAAGCCCTCGGTCTATTAGTACCACTCAGCTGAATGCATTACTGCACTTACACCTGTGGCCTATCAAACTTGTAGTCTGCAAGTGACCTTACTTGTTAAACAATGGGATATCTTATCTTGAAGCATGTTTCACGCTTAGATGCTTTCAGCGTTTATCACGACCGCACTCGGCTATCCAGCTGTGCTCCTGGCGGAACAACTGGTGCACCGGAGGTGCGTCCATCCCGGTCCTCTC
>JAFSRI010000057.1 GCA_017446155.1 Clostridia bacterium
ACATCGTCCTTTTCGTAATTTCCGATCAGAAATGGCGAGGCAGGATCGTGGCGGCGGCTATGGGCCAGCACGACGGACGGCTCGGCGTTAGCGTAGCAGTATTTGCATAAGTGTTTGCAGGTATTATACGCGCCGATATCGCAGGAAAGATAGCAGGCGCATTCGGCTCTTGCGCCTTTCTTTTTCGGCGCGTTCAGCCTTTTGCCTATCGCTTTTTCGTAGTCGCTTATCCGCATACACCCGCCGCAGTCCGCGCCGAACGGCGCAAGATCGTCTCCCTCGGCGCATGGTTTGAGGGTCATACCGTGCGCGGCGGCGATCTTTACCATTTCTTTTCCGAGAAAGAGCCGCTGTTCCCTTGTGACTTCACGCGCCTCCGGAAAGTTGCGTTTCACCTTTGCATAAAGGTCGATAAAACTGATTACCGCGGTTTCGGTGCATCCCTCGAGCTCGGTCGCCATTTTCTCAAACGCGCGCAGATGATACTCTATGGAATACTTGTCAGTAATGAAGATCGGATCATAGCGCCAACCGACAGAATTCACGCCGACGGTCTCCGACAGTTTTTTAAAGTCTTCGAGCAGTTCGTGTTTGTCCTTTACGTTTGGCTCGATGTCACGTCCATAAGGGGTTATAGTAACAAACCAATATTGCCCGAAATTTTTAAGCAAGTCCATGTATTTGAACATCGGCGCGGGGTTCTTGGTGCAAAAGCCGATGCAGTCAACGATGGACGGATCGAGGCGGTAGCGGCTGACCTGCTCCGGATAATACGGATTGCGCACGCAGACAAAGCCCTCGCGCAGTCTGTTTGCAAACCAGTCCGCGTAAAATGCAGGAATATCCGTTCTTTGCCCCGTGTTGATGATCATTGTGCCTCACCACCTTTCTGTCCCGTAATCAATTATACGGATCCTGAAAAAGAATTCAAGTACGCACTTTTTTGTAACCGCTTATTTTTGGGGGATTATTCTGTAAATTCATTGTATCTTTTCCGCAAACCGCCTTGAAAAGCAGGGCGTGTTGCAGTATAATATGAATGTAACATTCAAAAATGAAGTAATGGAGAATCTTATGAAAACCAAAGAAGAATTGCCGGATTGCCCGGTAGCAACGACCGTCGCGCTTATCGGAAACAAATGGAAACTGCTTATCATCCGCAACCTGCTCGTCCGTCCGTGGAGGTTCAACGAATTACATAAGAGTCTTGACGGGATCAGCCAAAAGGTGCTGACCGAGAGTTTGAGGCAGATGGAAGCGGACGGTATCATCACACGCACCGTTTATCCCGAGGTTCCGCCGCGCGTGGAATACGCACTCTCCGAGCTCGGCGAAAGTATGCGCCCGATCCTCGATTCAATGCAGGCTTGGGGGAACAGTTATAAAACGACGTTCGAACAATGATACAAGGAAAATGTCCGTCCGGTAAAATCCGAGCGGACATTTTGTAATGCAGTTTTCATTTGGTTTCCGGCTCGAAGATGTTTTCCAGCAACAGAAGAATCTGGGCAAGGAGGTCCTCCTATAAAGCCAACAAGCCCATTATTCTTTCTTGCATCTACAATGTATTTACGCAATTCTTCTGACCGATTATCCAAATACTCGTTAATGTCAATATTGCTATAACCATATTTCGGAAGTTTGTGGGTTTTCGAGCATGTTAACCTCACAAAGTCGTCGGTTTGCGCGTAAAAGAGGAAGCTTACCTTTTTCCTACTTTCTGTGCTTTTCAAGGTATTCGCCGGGGGTGACGCCGACATATTTGCGAAACACCCGGATGAAATGGCTTTGGGAGGAAAAACCGAGATAAGCGGAGATCGCGGGAAGCGATTTGTCCGTATAACGGATGAGTCGTTTTGCCTCTTCTGTTTTTTCGTTAAGTATAAAATCGGTCAGCGTCTGCCCGGTCTCCTGCTTGAACTTTGCAGACAGATATGGCCGGCTCAGGAAAAACTCCTGCGCCATTTTCTCCACGCTGATCGTTTCCGACAAATGGTGACGCACATAATTTGCCACGTCAAGCGAAAGCTTGGTCACATTTTCTCCTCTGCGCAGTTTTTCGACCTGCTCCGTAAATTCGAGAAGCATATGATACTGCAAATTGAGAATACTGTCGTGATCGGTCAGCAGTTCTGCGCGTTGAATGTAAGCGTCTGAAAGCGAAAACGCGTCGTCCTCGTGCATTCCTCCGCGGATCGCCGCGCGGGAGACGAGGGTCACCGTCACGATAAAAAGGTTTTGCATATGTCTTAACTGATCGCCGGCGAGCGTGCCACCGTGAACAGCGGGAGCAGAGGCAAGCCAGCGCCTCAGCGCGACCGTGTCGCCCTTGCGCACGATGCGGGTGATTGCCTCTTCGACATTCAATGTGTTGTGCTGTTGGCTGCCGGTCTCTTCATATATTTTCGAGGTGCGTTTCTGCTCGGTTTTGCTTTTCAGTTCTTCCTGAACGGATTCTCTGATCGCAAGATCGGACAGTTCAAGCGTTTCGCCGTCGTTCAAAAAATAATTCACCGCGCAAAGGATTTGCAGAAGCTTTTCCACCGGAAGTCGTCTGATTGCGTTCATTCCTTCCACGAAAGCGTTGACATCCTCCGGCGACACATCATATTCAAAAGCAAGTTCTTTCATTTTTTGATTGTTTCCCATGATTTGAGAAGTTGGTCCGACAACGATCCTTGTATCCCCTGTGTTAAGCACACCGTAATAGTGAAAATGCGGCGTGCAATAGTATCCCACGTGATCCTTGATTCCCGACAGTATATCAACATACCTTTGTGCCGGATCACGCGGAAGATCGACGGGAAAACTGCGGCATATCTCTTTTCCGTCCTTATATACCCGGACGGGAACGCCGGAAAGTCCGGCGATCGAACGCGAAATAAAAGAAAAATCGTGATCCATTTTGACCTCCCGATATGAATACATTACAATTATACGATAATTCTTACAAAAATGCAATACACAACGGAGGAAAACGTGTAAAATATAATTGAAAACAAAATGAGGAGGAGTATCAGTTGGATATTGAAAGACTCATAGCGGAAATGACCGTCGAAGAAAAAGCGGCGCTGGTCTCCGGCACCGATTTTATGTACACAAATCCGATACCGCGTCTCGGCGTGCCGTCTCTCTGTATGTCGGACGGCCCTCACGGACTCCGCAAACAGACGGAAGGCGGCGACAATGGCGTAAGCAAGTCTGAACCGGCGACCGCGTTTCCGACGGCGGCGTGCACCGCTTCCGGCTGGAATCCCGAAAACCTGCGCAAAATGGGTGAGGCGATTGCCGAGGAATGCAGATATTACGGCGTACATACACTGCTTGGTCCGGGCGTGAATATCAAACGCAATCCGCTTTGCGGCAGAAATTTTGAGTATTTCTCAGAGGATCCGTACCTTGCGGGCGTACTCGGCGCGGCTATGATCGAAGGGGTACAGTCGAAGGGCGTTGGCGTTTCACTCAAGCACTTCGCGCTCAACAACAGCGAAAACTACCGTTTTATGGGCAACTCGGTCGCAAGCGAAAACACGATGCGAAACCTCTATCTCAAGCCGTTTGAATACGTCGTCATACACGCGCATCCCGCGACTGTTATGTGTGCCTATAATCGGGTCAACGGCACGTTCTGTTCAGAAAACAAGTGGCTGCTGACCGATGTCCTCCGCGATGAGTGGGGCTTTGACGGCGTGGTGCTCAGCGACTGGGGCGCGGTGCGTGACCGAGTGCAGGGACTTAGTGCGGGAATGGACCTTGAAATGCCGGGCGATACCGCGATCTGCCGCCGCAGGATCCTTGATTCGATTGCCGATGGTTCCCTCCCCACTGAAGACCTTGACAAAGCATGCCGGAATATCCTTCGCTGGATCGACAAGTATTACAAAGAAGCGGATATAACACCGGTCGATTGGGAAGCGCATCATTCGCTTGCATCTGAGATCGCCTCGGATTGTGCTGTGCTGATGAAGAACGACGGCGTTTTGCCACTCAATGAAACCGACAAGGTGCATATTGCGGGAGAACTGTTTGAAACCATGCGCTATCAAGGCGCGGGAAGTTCGATGATAAATCCGACCTTTGTCACTACGCCGAAGGACGCGTTTGCATCGCACGGCGTGAAAGACGTTCCGCTCGAAGAGTGTGACATTGTTCTTGTCTTTGCGGGACTCACCGACGAATATGAATCCGAAGGATGTGACCGCGCCGATATGAAACTTCCGGAGCATCAGCTTCGAGAGATCGAAGCGCTCTGCGACAGCGGGAAGAAAGTGGTGGTCGTTCTTTTCGGCGGCTCGCCCGTGGAGCTTCCGTTTGCCGACCGGGTCAGCGCGATCCTCAATATGTACCTGCCCGGGCAGAACGGCGGCACCGCCGTTTACGATCTGCTTTACGGCGTAAAGAATCCCTCGGGGAAACTCGCCGAGACATGGGTGATGAAATACGAAGACGTTCCGTCGCACGAGCATTTCGGCAAGAGTATAAACGAGATCTACTCCGAGGGGATTGAAGTCGGGTACCGCTATTACAACAAGCATAATATCCCGGTTCGTTTCCCGTTCGGCTTCGGCCTGTCATACACAACGTTCGATCAATCGGAGTGGGAACGAAACGGCAACACATATACACAGACGATCACCAACACGGGAAACCGTTACGGCGCCGAGGTCTCGCAGTTATACGTTGACGGCGAACTGAGGGGCTTCGAAAAAGTGTATCTTATGCCGGGAGAATCGAAAATGGTGACGCTGACCGTCGAAGATGAGGAAAAAACGGATTATTTCGACGAATATACCGTTCCCGAAGAACTTCCGGAATTCCCGGTGACGGTCGAATCGCGCTTTACCGATCTGCGACAGACGCTGATGGGGCGGATCCTGTACAACGCCGTGATGAGCGTTTTCAGAAAACAGTTGAAAAAAGCAAAACGAATGCCTGAAGGTCCCGAAAAAGACAACGCCGTGAAGGGCGCCTATTTCCTGCAGCGCATTATGGCCAGCAACTCTCTCCGGTCACTCAGCATGTCATCCTCTGGCGCAATGCCTTTCAACGTCGCCGAGGGATTCGTTGAACTGACCAACCGACATCTGTTCAAAGGGATCAGATGCTTTATGAGAAGAATAAAAGTACCGAAACTGCCGAAGGAGGAAAACTGATATGAAACTGCCGAGAAGTCTGATCAACTCATCTGAGGTAACGAAAAAAGAAAAATGGTTCGGCTATCTGCTCGGCCCCGCCGGTGCACTGCTCCTGAACGCCGTCCTCGCGACCTACCTCAATGTTTATTATACCGACGTTCTTAACCTTACGCCGTTGTGGGGCGGTCTGTTCCTGACCGTTTTCCCGATCGTTTCAAAAATCATCGACGCGATCACCAACGTCATCATGGGGCAGATCATCGATCGCACGAAGCACAAGGAAGGCAAAGCGAGGCCTTGGCTTTTCCTGTCCGCTTTTCTTGTTCCGATCACGGGAATTCTTCTGTTTACAGTACCGGAGGGCAGCGACCTCGTCAAGGCGATCTGGGTCATGATCTCCTACAACCTGTTCTATTCCTTCGCCTATACCATCTTCAATATGAGCCACAACCTGATGGTCCCGCTTTCCACACGTGACGGCAAAGCGAGAGGCGGTCTTTCGGTATTCAATCAGATCACAACAATCATGATGAGCGGCATTCTCGTGGCGCTTGTCTTCCCGATGGTCATCATGCCCATGATCGGCGCGGACAAGTCAAGCTGGATCACTCTGATGTGCATCCTCTCGATCCTCGCGCTGCCGCTGACGCTGCTTGAATACTTTTTTACGAAGGAGCGCGTCACCGAGGAAGCATCGGCGGCGGGAGAGGAGACGAAGCTGTCTTTCGGAAAGCAGCTGAAAATTCTCTTTACCGATAAGTATATGATCCTGATGTACGTTTATTTCTTCATCTACACTGTCGGCACGACGATGAAGAACCTCGGGCTCGTTTACTACTGCAACTACGTGCTCGGCACCTATAACGACGGGATCACGCAGATGCTCGTTTCGGTCATCGGCGGTATCCCGATGGGTATTGGCATCTTCGCCGTCTGGCCGCTTGCAAAGAAGTTCGGTAAGCGGAACGTAACTATGTGGGGATTTGTTCTGTACGCGATCGGTTCGCTGATCTGCTGGATATTCCCGACGAATCTTATTATGGTACTCGTCGGACAGTTCATCAAAAATATCGGCGGTCTGCCGTGCGCTTACGTCTTTATGGCGCTCTTTGCCGACTGCCTCGACCATCTTGAATGGAAGACGGACAAGCGCATTGACGGCGCGGCGATGTCGATCTACAACATCATCGCCGTCGCTATGGTGGGAATCATGACCGGCGTATTCAACTGGCTGCTTTCGAAAGCGGGGTATCTCGCTCCGATCACCGCCGGAAGCACCGCGGAGGCGGCGTCGAAGCTCGCCGAAAACGGCTGGGTTTCACAGGTCGCGCTTGAAAATCTGAAACCCGCGGCGGACGGCGTGCTGACCGTCGGATTGCAGCAGCCGGACAGTGTTAACTGGGTGATTTCCTTCGCCTTCGTTGGGCTGGAGGTGTTCACCGGCATCGCTCTGGTCGCTATCCTTCTCTTCCTGCGCGTGGAAAAGAATCTGCCTAAGGAGCAGGAGGAGATCAAGGCGCGCCATGAAAAGGATGATACGGAGGACGTAGAATGAATGCGATAAGACTTCGCACGGAATACCTGAATAATCCCCTCGGAGTCGATTTCCGCTGTCCGCGCCTTATGTGGAATTGTGACGGCGGGACAAAGCAAACCGCGTATCAGATCGCCACCGAAAACTGGGACAGCGGCAAGGTCGAAAGCGATCTTATGCACGCGGAATATCCGCTCGATCTCGACGACCGCGAGCGCGTCGTCTGGAAGGTACGCCTTTGGGACGAAAACGGCGATCCGGGTGAATGGAGCGAAGCGTTCTTCGAATGCGGCATTTCCTCCTGGGATGCCAAGTGGATCACAGGCAACTATTCAGTCAAGAAAAAGGAACGCTATCCGGTCGACTGCTTCCACAAAACGTTTTTACCGAAAAATCCGGTCAAAAGCGCGCGGCTGTATATAACCGCCTGCGGACTTTACGAAGCGCGACTAGGCGGTAAAAAAATCGGCGGTTTCGTCACGGCGCCCGGCTACACTGACTACCGGAAGCGCGTTCAGTATCAAACGTACGACGTTACCGATATGATCTCCGATGGCGAAAACGAGCTGACCGTTCAGCTCGCCGACGGCTGGTACCGCGGCTCCTGCGGCGCGTGGGGACGTAAGAATCAGTACGGGACGGAGACAAAACTGCTTGCTCAGCTTGAGATAACGTATGATGACGGTAAAGTAGAAAAGATAGTCACCGACGAGAGCTGGCAATGGTCGAACGACGGACCGATCCGCTTTGCCGACAACAAGGACGGCGAGATCGTCGAGGCGTTCCGCACTCCGCTGTATAACGGCCACGCGAAGGTGACGAAGCACAGCGTCGTCCCTTCCGCGTCGAACAACGTTCATGTCACCGAACACGAGCGTCTGAGACCGACGCTCATCAAGACGCCCGCAGGTAAAACAGTGCTCGATTTCGGTCAGAATATCGCGGGATATATCTCCTTTTCTCTCAATGCAAAAGTCGGACAGAAAATATTTCTGCGCTTCGGCGAGATGCTTGACGAGAACGAAGAGTTCACGCAGAAGAACATCCAGCTTTCAAGAAAAGGGATCACAACTCCCCTCCAGCAGATCGACTACACCTGCGCAGAGGGTACGAATGAATATAAAACCACCTTTGCCGTATTCGGCTTTCAGTATGTGCTGATCGAGACCGACGTGCCGTTTGCGCCGGAGGATTTCACGGCGATCGCGGTATATTCCGACCTTGAACGCACCGGAGATTTTTCCTCGTCGAACGAACTGGTAAACCGTCTGTTCGACGCGACGGTCTGGTCAGCCAAGGGCAACCACCTCGACATTCCGACTGACTGCCCGACACGCGAACGCCACGGTTGGACGGGCGACGCGCAGTTGTTTTTTGTGACAGCGTCATATCTCTTCGATTTTGCGACGTTTGCAAGAAAATATCTGAACGACGTTTTCGACTGGCAGAAAAAGAACGGCAGACTGCCGCACATCGCTCCCGACGGCGGCGCTGATTTCTATATGTGGACGATGAACGGCTCGGTCGGCTGGTCCGACGTGGGCGTGCTCATCCCTTGGCGGTGGGCAAAGATCTATCAGGATGATTCTATCCTGAGGGAACACTACGACGGCATGGCGCGCTATGCCAGATTTATGGAGAAGCGCTGCGGAAAGAATATGCCGTTCTTTGCCGAGAGCGTAAAGATTCCAAAAGAAGCGAAGAAGTATTTCGTGAACATCGGTCAGAGCTTCGGTGAATGGGCGGAGCCGGTCGACGTGAACGGCGGATTTCGCTGGCAGGATTTCGTAGCGCCTCATCCCGAGGTCTCGACCGCTTACACCGCTTATATCCTCGGGCTTATGGCAAAGATCGCAAAACGCCTCGGTCACGAAGAGGATGCGGCGGAATTCGAAACGTTCAGCGAGGGATGCAAGACGGCGTACAGAGCGCTCGTCGCGACAAAGAAATATTCGCTCGATACAGACCGCCAGGCGCGTCTTGTACGGCCGCTGTATATGGACCTGCTCGATGAAGAACAGACCGCTTTTGCAAAACGGCGTCTCGTCAAAGCGCTGGAGAATTACAACTGGAGACTGGGCACCGGTTTCCTTTCCACGCCTCTGATCCTCTACGTTCTCGCATCCTACGATATTGAAGCGGCATACAAGCTTCTTGAAAACGAGGAGAGACCCGGATGGCTTTCCATGCCGAAGGCGGGAGCAACGACGATCTGGGAAGCGTGGGAAGGCCCTGAGGGAGAACAGGGCGGCATCGGCTCTCTCAATCACTACTCCAAGGGCGCCGTCGTCGAATGGCTGTTTTCCGTGATGTGCGGAATCAACGTAACAGGTGAGAACCGCTTTACCATCGCGCCGCGCCCCGGCGGGCACTTCACGCACGCAAAAGCCTCCTACAACAGCGTTTTTGGGCTGATCGAAAGTTCATGGGAAAGAAAGGACGGCAAAACCGTCTACACCGTGACTGTTCCCGCAAACTGCGAAGCGGATATCTGTCTGCCGCACGGAAAGAGTGAGTCGGTCGGCGCCGGAGTTCACACCTTTTCAGAAGAATAAGCGTTTCCCTTTCAAAATAATTAAACGCAAACCTATGATATCGGCGGTATTCTCGCCATCATCTTCGCGGATTTTCTCGCTTCTCATTTCCCGATAATCGCGGCCGTACTTCTTGCTTACGGAGCAATCATGATGATCATTCGCGCGGTCAGGCTGAGGGATGGTAAAAAGAACTCGTTTATCGTTTCGCTCGTTCTCGGCATCGTGACTCTTGTTCTGGCTGCGGTCGTGTTTGTTCATCCGGCGATCTTTGTCGATTTGATGATGCAGCTCACCGGCGCCGCGATGATCGTGGAAGGAACCTCTTTGCTGATCGTAATGGCACAAAAGGGGGAATAATCCAACTACGCCGTTTAGCTGTCAACACCTTTATGTAGGAAATACATCGACAAAAATAAAAATGAACAAACCGTAGTTTTTGCACCCGACTTTGCACCCTTTTTTTGCACCCTGATCTGAATTGGCAAAACAAAATCTGCCGACAAAGCAAAAAATGCGCATTTTTCGCATATGAATATCGCAAAATACGCATTAAAACTTAGATTTTTGATCTGACCTATCCCTTTCACGACTAAAAGTAAATCCTATAAATATAATCAGATAAAAGGGCGTTTTTTAGTTTGACCTATTTTTTCCCGGAAGATAGTGAATCCTTGCAAGGATTGACCTGTTTTTTCTCGGGAGAAAGTGAATCCTTTTAGTCTGACCTAGCCCTTTCACGGGGAAAAGCGAATCCTTTCTTGACTGTATTCCTTTTTTGGCTTCCGGATTGGCACCGTTTTCGGCACCGGAAAAATAGATCGAGCGTTTTATTGTGATTGAAAACACCGAAGGTACCAAAGTTATACGCACCACAACCACAATATATTGATTTTAATGTTGTAAACTTATCTATAATTGTGCTTTTGGCTCGATTTGACTGCTTAGCATATCTCCTAAGCGGTAGGTCGGGTGTTCGAATCACCTCGGGAACGCCAAAAACCGCCTTCTGTGTTTTTACCGCAGGAGGCCTTTTTTTATCCGTCGTCGCAAACGGGTTCACACTTCGGGAAAATGCCGAAACCCACAAGATACAAATATCCCCCGCAAAACCGTATTTGCAGGGGATAAATTCTTTTATACAGCGGCATGTTTTGCTTCGCGGCGCCGTTTGATTTTTTCAATGACGGGAATAAACCATTTTTCGCCGAGGCGGAATTTAACGCAGACGAAATATGAGATTACGCCGAGTGCCGCGCCGGTAATAATGTCGACGACATAGTGCTGTTTTACATACACGGTTGAAGCGAATATAAGCCACATCATCACAAAAGAATATATGCGATAGCCGAGCGATATTTCTTTTCTACCCATAACGCCGAGGAAGCAGATAGTACTGTTAAGGCAGTGGAAACTCGGCAAGAGATTATATGCCATCTCCGATCCGTCAAGCGAATACCAGAACATGCGAAGCTTATCGAGGAAGTTTGGATTTTCAACAACTTCAAACAATCCCTCGGTCACGCGGTTCATATAAGTCGGAAAGAGCGCAAGCGCTATCGTGCCGAGCACGCAAGAGAGAAGATTTGCCGCCATGTAGTTCAAAAAATGATTTTTTTCGCATTTTGAAACAACCATAGGCCCCATTGCCCAAAATAAATATGACCAAATATATGGAATGATAAACGCCGATACGATCGGAATTGCGTCGTCGATTGCGGGGATCTTCGGCAAAAACGGCGGAATTTTAAAAAGCAAGGCCAAAAGATGCCCCAACAAATAAAACCCATGTTGCGAGGCAAGATACAATATGCCGAGAATAATTCCGTAACGTTTTACACGGTTGGGAGCTTTTTGACTATTTTCCATATTTGAAAGCCGTCCTTTCGGTAAAAAACTCTTTGCAGTATTTTATTAAGGTAAAACTTTTCATCCCTTTTTAAAATATCACATTATTATCATCTTTTCAAGATAAAAGAGAAAAAAACCGATTTTCCGATTGCTTTTTGAGGAATACTATGCTATAATGGTTCATACCGAACACGCGGGGATTAAACTCCGCACTGCGATTTTTGTTAATTTGCAAAGAATACTCAATGCGGATAAGCGTTTATACTTAAAAAATAAAGAGGAGGAAAGCATATGAAGCCGATTTGGAACAGAAAATATACGACTATCGCCGTATATGTGGCAATAGTTCTTGTTTTGGCGCTGTTCATCGTTTTCCTTTTTGTAAACGCAAACGATAAATTCGGCAGTTTTTTCTCCACCGTATTGCGCGCTTTCAGCCCGCTTATGACGGGAGCTGTCATCGCGTATTTGCTCAACCCCGTGGTCAGTTTTTTCGATAAAAAAGTTTTTAAATTCGTAACGAAGAAAAAGCCTAATTTCAAGTTGCGCCGCGGACTTGCGATAGCTGCTACGATGATACTGTTTCTCACATTCATCGCCCTGTTTGCATGGGCACTCATTCCGCAAGTCGTATCGAGCATTGCGGATTTCAAATGGAAAGCCGACGGCTATGCCGAAACGGCAAAAGAGTGGCTTACAACTCAGGCCGGAGAAGCTAATTATTTAAGCGGTGCTATTTATTCGATAATCGACGCCATCGACAGCTTGACCGAAAGAATTGACAATATCATGGAAGAATTTTTGCCGTGGCTCGGAACGATAGCAAAAAAACTTGCAAGCGTAATGTTGAATCTTATCGTTGGCGCTATATTTGCCGTAATGCTTTTGTTCGGCAAAGAAAAGATAGGCGCGCGTGCAAAACAACTTATTCGCGCGGCGTTCTCCGAGGAAAAAAGCGAAAAATTCCTCAATACCGTCACCCGCGCCGACAAGAGCTTCGGCGGATATATCAAAGGTACGATCGTGGACTCGATGATAGTGGGTGTCGAATTCTTTATAGCAATGATGATATTCAACATTCCCTACTATCCGTTGCTCGCCATGGTTTTGGCGCTTACAAACATGATACCGATGTTCGGCCCGTATATCGGCGCAATTCCTTCCGGGTTGCTTATACTCGTTGCAGACCCGAAAAAAGTCATTCCGTTTATTATCATTACCGTTGTTATTCAAGCGGTTGACGGAAACGTAGTCGTGCCGAAACTGATAGGCAACAATATCGGACTCAGCTCCGAGTGGGTAATTACCGCTATCACGATTATGTCAGGTTTCTTCGGCATCGCCGGAATGTTCTTTGGAGTGCCGCTGTTCGCCGTAATGTATGAGTTTATTTCCGAATGGGCGAAAAACAAATTGCAAAAACGCGGCGTTCCATATCAAACAAAAGATTATTTCAAGGGCGGGCAACTACCCGCGGAAAATAACGAAAGCGACGGTTGACCGTCGCTTTTTGTATTATTCCCGTGATTTTTTGTAATTTTTTGACTTGTTACAAAAACATCGTTGATTTCCTTTGCAAAATACGATAAAATCTAATTTGGAAAGTGAGGACATCATTATGAAAAACAAAAAAACACCTATAATTCTTGCAATCATTCTAGCAGTGCTCGTTTGTGCCGCGGTTGTAATTTTAATAGTAAGACCGTTTTCTTTCCAGCTCCATGAGGGCGAAAAAAGAGTAACCGTCGAGATAATCTCCGAAAGAGATAACCTCAACTTCAAAAAGACTTACATCACCTCCGCCGCAACACTCGGCGACCTGCTTGTTGAAAAAGAACTTGTCACCGTTGAAAATTCCGCATACGGCAGATATATCACGGCGGCTAAGGGCTTCTCTCAGGACGCAACGACGGGCTATTTTTGGATGACAAAAGAAAACGGCGAATATTGCCAGAACGGTATAGATACAACTCCGCTTGCGGACGGAAATACATATACAATCGTTTTGGAACTTTACAGCTATTAAACAAATTATAAAGGCGCTCTGAAAAGAGCGCTTTTTTCATTCAATACAGCACTATAAATGCAGATAGGCGAGTTTTTCATTGAAGAGTTAACGCCGGATGATCTCTTCGCCATATCTTTTTCTCGCGGAAAAATGTGGCGCATGACGTTTTTTCAAGATAAACCTCGAAAACAGAAAAAGCCCGGCTTAAAAAGTCGAGCTTTTGATTTTCGGAAAAATGAGCCGCCGTTTGAAAGCGAGCATTGTTTTATTGTTCGAGATAAGACGAACCTTTTTTTATATCGTCCTTGTCAAGTTTTTCATCCTGATCATATTCTTTTTCGGATTCGGGGCGCTCTTCGGGATGCTCGGCATAATAGGGCTCTATCATCAATTTTTCAACCTTCGGAAAACATATATACATCGTGATATATGTCATAGTCGAAAACATAAGTATCACAACCATAATGACGCCTATCGGCATAAACAGTTGAGAAGCAAAGAGCGCAACCGCAGCCAACGCCGCGCAAGCGAGGAGCGAAAGGAAGTTTCTTCCGAAAGCGAGAATGGCGAAGATAAACGAATTTTTCAGTATCTGAAAAGGTTTTAGGTCAAACGTCACAATCATAAGGTATATATAAAACCTGACGAACAGATAAAGTATGGTCATTGCGACGGACGAGAAAAACAATATACTGTAATTTGAATAGTTTACAAGATAAGAATTGTTTGCGTAGAGACAAAGCGCAAGCACTACAAGGTCAAATATTCCAAATCCCAGCCCTTGCCAAAAGTTCTTTTTTATCGTCGAGAAGAAATCCTCGAAAACAAAGACGTGTTCTCCTCTTACCGTTTCACGGATAAGATACGTACAGCCAACGTTGACGAGTCCAAACGTTACAACGATCAACGCCCCTATGCCGTAAAGGATATAAGTCGCCGTGTTTGGCACATAAACGTTTTCCGTAACACCGGCTATTCCGAAAAGCACCGAAAGTTCGGGGGACGAGCCGCCCGCGGTCGAGATGCCGTTTAAAAACGGGAACAGCAGACTTGACGGCGCCACAGCGTTTTTGCTGAAAAAGCCGCTTATGGCAAGAATCAAAAACAATATTGGGAAATTACCGAAAATATACAGCAGGTTTATGGTTATCATGTTCATAAACCGCCTGAAATACAACCTAAAAAAGTTCAGCGGGCTGTATCCTTTTATTACCTCTTCTTTACCAACTCCCTTGCCGTCGCGCATGTATGCGCGCCACAGGAAATTAGGCTTTTTCTTTTTCTCTTCCATAATTTTTATTCTCCGTCACAGGCGTCGTCCGCCTCGTCGTTTATCCATGCGTCGGCAAGATAGTTTATATCCCCCGATAACACACCAAGTATCGTTCTGTAAACAAGTTCGGGGTTTTCGTCATAATTTTTCTTCATCAACTCCGCTTGACGGCGCGTATCAAGCGTCAGGGTGAGTTTTAAAAACTCGCCGTCAATGTCGCTTGCCGAGCAACTCATCGCGCATTTGCCGTCCGGCAGTTCCGTTACAGAACAACCGGTTTTGGCGCCTCTCCGCTTAAACGATAAAAGCCTGAGCGCCGAGCGCGTACTGCGCTCGCGTATTATGGGTATTATATTGCTTTCAAGCGTTTCCGCCGCCACAGCCCCCTGCGACGTGATGGAATAAAGCTCCTCTCCGTCGGAAAATGTCTTTTCTATCGCGCCTGACTGGTAAAGCTCATAGAAACAATCCATAAAATCAAACTGATTTACAAATTCGTCCTGAACGACGATGTCGTTGAGTGTAACGAAATCAATCGGGCGCTCGATTTGCTTCATCAAATACAATATGAAAATCTTTATATCCGATTTTTCTTTAAGCTGACTTATCATCGTTCTGCCTTTCGTTTGATTTATTTTATATTATACTATCACATTTTTTTACCGTTGTACAGTTTTATTTTTTAACATTTTATTATTTTTTTGTTTTCGACACATTTTACAACGATTTTTGCTGATAAAACGGACAAAATATATATTATTTTATCTTGCTTAAAAAATATTGATGTGATATAATTGATATGCTGAATCAAAATGCGGCAAATATTACGGACAAATTATCTTTTCCGTAAAAGCCGCGCCGTTATATTGAACTTATTATTTTTAATTCCGAGTATTCGGAAGAAAGGAATTTATGAAAAATCTTCATCTCGTTTGCAACGCGCATATCGACGTTGTGTGGCTTTGGGAAATAGAAGAAGGAGTGGCGGAGGCACTGTCAACGTTCCGTGTTGCGGCCGATTTCTGCGACGATTACGATGGGTTCGTTTTCTGCCACAACGAAGCTATTCTTTACCAATGGGTAGAGGAATATGACCCGACGCTTTTCAAACGCATACAAAAGCTGGTGGCTGAAAAGAAATGGCACATTATGGGCGGCTGGTATTTACAGCCGGACGCAAACATGCCGAGCGGCGAGAGTTTTGTAAGGCAGATTCTCGAAGGAAGATATTACTTCCTTGAAAAATTCGGAGTAGAACCGACGACGGCGATAAACTTCGACGCGTTCGGCCACACGAGAGGGCTTGTTCAAATACTTAAAAAATCGGGCTATGATTCATACGTTTTCTGCCGTCCCGAACCCGATATGCTCGTCCTGCCCGCCGAGGATTTCAACTGGGTGGGAAAAGACGGCTCGAAAATCGCCTGCCACAGAGCGTACAATTCATATGAATCGCACCGTGGCGAGGCCGATGAAAAGATAAAGGGCTGGATGGAGAAATATCCCGATCAAAAGGTCGGTATAGTGCTTTGGGGCATCGGCAACCACGGCGGTGGCCCTTCCAGAGTTGACTATGAAAAGATAAAAGAACTTAATCTTACAAATGAGAAATATAATCTCATCCACTCGACACCCGAAAACTATTTTTCGGAACTCCTCGCCGACGGCAACGACCTGCCCGACTACGACGGGTTGCTCAATCCTCGTTACACCGGTTGTTATACAACGCAAAGCAGAACGAAAATGCTTCACCGCAAGCTCGAAAACGAGCTTTTCATGACGGAAAAAATGGCGGCGCACGCGGCTATGGCGTCGGTTATGGGATACCCGGCGGAAAAGATCCGCGAGGCGACAAAAGATCTTATGCTCGTGGAATTTCACGATATTCTCCCCGGTTCCGCAATTCAGCCAGTCGAGCAATATTCGCAGTTCGTCGCCGGCCATGCGTTAAAAGAGCTGAAAGATCTTAAAATTCACGCTTTTCTTTCGCTCTGCTCCGACAAGGAAAAGGCGGCGGAGGGCACCATCCCCGTGTTCGTATATAACCCTCACCCGTTCGAGCTTGAACAGACGGTAGAGGTGGAATTCCAGCTTCCCGACCAAAACAAGAACCGCGCGCTTTACGCGGTGGCGGAAGTATTCGACGGCGAAGAAAAGATACCTGTTCAAAGAGAACACGAAGCGTCAAACTTCAACGTTGACTGGCGCATCCGTCTTGCGTTCCGCGCAAAACTCGACGCCGGAGCGATGAAACGTTTTGACGTAAAGATGAACCTTATCCCCAATCCCGCCGAGTCGGCACAGCCCGACGACAAATTCGTTTTCGACAACGGCAAAATGAAAGTTGAGATAAACTTCAAAACCGGACTTGTTGACAGCTATGAGGTAGCCGGCAAAGAGTTCTTCACCGAGGGGGCATTGAAGCCGCTCGTCATTGAGGACGATGAAAACTCATGGGCGCACAAGGAAAGAGAATTCAGAAATGTAAAAGGCGCGTTTGAGCTTATGACGCCTAAAAGAGCGGCGGAATTTTGCGCCATAAAAGAAGCGGACACTCTCACCCCCGTGCATATAATAGAACAGGGCGAGGTGAGGACGATCATCGAGGCACTGTTTGAATACGGCAATTCTCAAATAGTTCGCAGATATTATCTCGACAATTTCTCATCGAGTTTGAAGATAACCGAAAAAGTTTATTGGAATGAGAAAACGACAATGTTAAAGCTCTCCGTTCCGACGACGATCGACGGTGAATATATCGGTCAAACGGCATATTCAAGCGAAGATCTTTTGACAAACGGCGAAGAGATGGTAAGTCAGAAATGGAACATCGCCGCCGACAGACGGTATGCGCTTTCCGTCATAAACAACGGCACATACGGCTCGGATTATCTCGACGGAGAAATAAGACCAACACTTCTCCGTTCGCCGGGATATTCGGCAGGCAAGAGCGATTTCTCGGTAAGAAAGCCGCATATCATGGAGCAAGACCGTTTCTCTCCGATGATCGATCAAGGCGAGCACGATTTCGAGTTTGTTTTCTGCGGCGGTGATAGAGAGGAAAGATTTGAAAAGATTGAGCGAGAGGCTGTCGTTATGGCGGAAGCTCCGGCGGCAATGTCATTCTTCCCGATCGGCTGCGAAAAAGATAAGGTAAACTCCATAAAGCCTTTTGCCGAGCTTACCGACGACGTCGTCACACTTTCCGTTTTCAAAAAAGCCGAGCGCGGAGAGGGATACGTCATTCGCTTGTTCAATCCGTCGGACGAAAAGAGAACGACGACACTGAAACTCCCCGCGGCAGACTTTGTCGGAGAATTTACACTCGGCGCATATGAGATAAAGACCGTCCGTTTCGACCCCGAAACAGGTGAAGTTAAGGAAACGGACTTGACGGAGAGATAAAAATGAAATATTTTATAGACTCGGCAAACGTTGAAAAAATAAAAGCGGTAATCGAATATTTCCCCGTTGCGGGCGTGACGACAAACCCAACAATAATCTCGCGAGAAAAAGCGGAATTTCTTCCGCTCATAAAAGAGATACGCGATGTAACAAACGGACTTACGCTTTTCGTTCAAGTGACGGCGGAGGACGCCGAAAACATGATAGATGAAGCAAGGCGCATATTCAAAACACTTGGCGGTGATATTTGCATCAAAATCCCTGCGACAAAAGAGGGATTGAAAGCGATAAAATTGCTCTCATCAGAAGGCATCTCGACTACCGCAACCGCGGTTTATTCCGTTCAGCAGGCTTTACTGTGCGCCGCAGCTGGTGCGGAATACGTCGCGCCGTATCTCAGCCACATAGACAATATGGGCATTGATTCAGCCGAAGCTGCGGGGCAAATGGCTCAACTTTTCAAAGAGCATTTCCCGAAAACGCACGTTTTGGCGGCAAGTTTCAGAGTGGCGGAACAAATAAACCGCGCGATTTTGGCGGGCGTTGACGCGGTGACGCTGGCGCCTGAGATGTTTGACACGCTCATTTCAAGCAAAATGACAGAAAACGAAATTGACTCGTTCCGAAAAAATTGGAGCGGCGTATACGGAGAAAAAAACGTAAAAGATTTTATTTGAGGAGAGGCGTTTATGCTAAAAATCGAAAACGATATTATTACCGCGAAAATAAACCCGTTCGGAGCAGAGCTTTCAAGTCTTGTAAAAAAAGATAGCTCACGCGAATATCTGTGGCAAGCCGACAGCACCGTTTGGGGCAGACACGCGCCGATACTCTTCCCCGTTGTCGGAAGAATAGCCGGAGATACATTCACGCACGGCGGCGAACAATATTTCATGCAAAAACACGGTTTTGCGCGCAACAGCAATTTTGATATAATTTCATCGTCAAAAACGGCGGTGGCGCTCAGAATGACGTCTGATGAAATAACAAAAAAGAGTTTCCCGTTTGATTTTGAGCTTGACGTTTATTTTTCCCTCGATAAAAACACACTCAAACAGGAATACGTCGTTCGTAATGTCGGTGAAAACAAGATGTATTTTTCAATCGGCATGCACCCCGGTTTCTTTTGCAAGTTCGGCGATATTATCCGTTTTGAAAAAAACGAAAACGCAAAACTGCCGTATCTTAACGGTTCCGACACGTCGGCAGACCCCAATAAGTTTATCGAGCTTAAAAACGAAAACACGATAGTTCTGACAAAAGAGCTGTTCGAGCAAGGCTCACTCGCGCTTGAAGCTCCCGCTTCATCATATGCCGAGCTTTGCACGCCCGACGGCAAAGCCTATCTTAAAGAAACGTTCGGAAAAATACCGATGCTGTGGCTTTGGGCAAAGGCCGGATATGAATACGTCTGTATCGAGCCGTGGTTCGGCTCGGACGAAAGATACCCGACGACGGTCCTTTCCGAGAAAAAGGGCATTATGTCGCTTGACTTTGCCGAAGAGTTCCGCTTTCCGATAGAAATATCGCTGATGTAAAAAACGACAAAATAATTAAGAGAGGAAATGCTTTTTTCCTCTCTTTTTTCTTATTCGGATTTTGCTTCTCCGTCGGGGCTTGGAGCCGCTTTGTTTTCTTCGATTTTTTTGTAATTCGTTTTTTCTCTTTCGGGCATCTGCTCCGCGTCGCCGCTGTCAGAAAACTCAACTTTCTTTTGTGCGCGACGTTTCTTTATTACACGGTAAATAAGCACAGACGCTATTGAAGTGCCGAGTCTTGCCGCCAAAAAAATGTAAAACCATACCGAGTGAACGTTTTTTATCTCCTGCCCTATGAGCGTTTCAAGGATAAGATCGGGCATACCTCCGAGCAGACTGAAAAACAAATATTTAAAATATTGTACCTTCGTCGCGCCGAAGTACATTCCAACGACATCCATCGGCAATATGCCGACAAGCCTTGACACCGTAACGGAGATGGCGCGGTTGCGGTCAATAATTTTGCGAAAATCATCAAACCGTTTAAATTTTGCGCACAGCTTGTTTACAGCCGTTGCGCCCGCAAATCTGCCGATAAGATATGAAACCGAAAACGCGCCGCTCAACGCAAGAATATTTATTATTATCGCCGGAACGGGCGGGAAAATAAGCGATGAAACAAGTTCGATAAAAATAAACGGGAAAAACACAGTGCCGCCCTTGATACTGCCTGCAAGAATAATTATAAGCGCGGCAACAAACGTGTTTTGCGGTATATACTTTGCAAGTTCTTCGGGGGAGATGTTCCTAACACCCACGACATATAAAACGATAGCCGCCGCCAATACAAACAGCGGCAAAAATTTCAATGCGGTTTTAAATTTTGTTTTCATATTCTTTCTTCTTTTGCGTTTCTTCTTTTAATGTAGGGATGAATTTGTTTGCTATTTTGCCTTCTCCGCGGTGTTTAAGAAAGAAAAACCCGATTATACAAAAAACAACGGAGCCGACGAAGTTTACAAGCAAGTCTTCCATCGTGTCGTACAGCCCTATATCAAGATAGCCGTCAACGCCGAGCGAGGCGCCGTTTACCGCAGTGTCGGTTATATCTCGAACCGGCACGGGGACGTTTTTAAATGTAGTATCGAGCAGTGTGGAATTGAAACCCGTAATGACTGTATCCTTTTGCATATCTTTGTTTAAAATGTTGTCAACACCGAACTCGAAAAACTCCCAAAGTACACCCACCGTCATGGCAAAACAAAACGCAAACAGACAAACATAAATAGGAGAAAGCGAAAATTTCACGCGGGCATCACGGTTTAAAACGTCGATTACGGAAAAGCCGAACGCGGCAAAAATAAAGCCGGAGGTAGTATGAAGGAGAGTATCCCAAAACGGAATATTGACGTAGAAATTTGATATTTCGCCGAGTATTTCCGCGGCAAATATAAACACCAAAACAAGTATTTCAAGGGCGTTTGGCATTTCAAGATGAAACGCCTTTTTGACAATGCTCGGCAGCGCGAACATAAGCAGAGTCAAAATGCAAAGAAAAGCGTTTTCTATTTTGCCGAGCATTACAGACCGCACAAGCGCCAAAAGCACAAACAATGTAAGCGCCGAATACGATATTACAAGCGCGCGGTTCTTTTTTGCCGATTCTTTTAGCTCCGCTTTTTTATGTTCCCTTTCTTTCATATTTTTCCCCCGTAAAAAAATTGAAGTCTGCAATAAAATTACAACTCATTATATATAATATAAGCAGTTGTTTCAATTAAAATATTGTAAATTTTTTCACAATGAAAAAACCCCGCGCTGCCGCGGGATTTTGTCTTTGTGCAATTAAATCTGTTCTTTAACCTTAGCTGCCTTGCCGACTCTTTCACGGATGTAGTAGAGTTTAGCTCTTCTTACTTTACCGTGGCGGACAACATCGACCTTTACAACGCTCGGAGAATGGAGAGGGAACGTTTTCTCAACGCCAACGCCGTATGCTATTCTTCTTACGGTGAACGTTTCGGAAATGCCGCCGTTTCTCTTTGCGATTACAGTTCCTTCAAAAAGCTGTACTCTTTCACGGCTACCCTCTTTTATTTTGTTGTGAACGACTACCGAATCACCGATTTCAAATGCGGGAACTTCGGTTTTTAATTGCTCGCTTACAAAAGCTGAGATCTTATCCATTGCGGTCTTCCTCCTTTTGAAATTCAGAGCGTTCATACGAGCATGCAGCGGACCGCCCTTTTCGCTTTACAGCTTGATTATTATATCAAGTGTTTGGAAAAATTGCAATAGTTTTTTTGAAATTATTTGAGATTTTTTTGTTTTTTGCCGTTTTCGGAGCTTTTTTACCTATATCCGGCAAATTATATGCATTATGTTTTGTTTGCCGCGCTGAACAAAAGCATAAATAAACCGTATTTGCTTAAACTAACGATTAAGCTATAAATAAGGAAACGTATCGGCGCAACAGATAAAAAAACGAAAAATACCCGACTGCGTCGCGAAAAAACGTGATAAACACCCTATTACAAATCGAAACAATTAAAAAATCAAAGTGAGAAACGGTGACGGCGAAAAATGGAAAAAAAATATGAAGAAAAACTAAACGAAATGAAGCGGCGGTTTTCCAAAATGGATGACCTCATAGTCCGCGAGGTAGACTTGGGCGGAAAGATGATAGCGATAATTTATATCTCTAATTTCTGCTCGAAAGATATGATAAGCCGCCAGATACTTTTCCCGCTGAGAGAGGCGTTAAACGCCGCGGGCGAAGTTGAAAAAACAGAAAGCATAATAACGTCAGCCGCCGTCAATACGGTAAGCTCCGCACAGGAAGCGGAGGAGATGCTTTTGTCGGGATCGGCTGTTGTAATAGAGGACAGGCCCGATATTTTTGCCGTAACGGTTGCGGTGAAAAATGAGGAAGGACGAACCGGAAACGAGCCCGAAACGGAAAACGTTATTCGCGGCCCGCACGAGGGTTTTACCGAA
This sequence comes from Clostridia bacterium, assembly GCA_017446155.1. Lineage (GTDB taxonomy): Bacteria > Bacillota > Clostridia > Oscillospirales > CAG-272 > CAG-841. The sequence goes on from JAFSRI010000057.1 coordinate 22,216, forward strand.
AGCGGAGAGGCAAACGCTATGCTTCTTCGCCGCAGGATACGCTCAACCGGACTGAAAAAAGAGGTGTTCAAGATAGGCGACAGGTCGCGCACGGACGTGGCGCTTATGTATATTGAGGGGATAGCCGACGAAAAAGTGATAGACGAGGTGCGGCGGCGGCTTTACGCCATAAGAATAGACGGGGTGGCTGATTCCGGAATAATTGAAACGTATATTCAAGATGGAATAAGGCCGATGTATCCAACCGTCGGTAATTCCGAACGACCTGACAAGGTAGCGGCAAAAATACTTGAAGGGCGCGCGGCCATCATTGTAGACGGCTCCCCCGTGGTGCTGACGGTGCCATATCTGTTTTGCGAGGGATTTCAGGTGGCTGAGGATTATTCAAAAAGCACATGGTATGCGGGATTTATACGGTTGCTAAGGCTTTTTTCGTATTTTTTAGCGCTTTATCTTCCCGCGATATTTGTGGCGTTGGAGGTAAAACATCACGAACTTATGGCGCCGCAAATAGCAGATGCGGTCGATAAAGCAAGAGAAAACCTGCCGTTCTCGGTGTTCTGGGAAGTAATAGTAATATTTTTGATTTTTGAAATAGTGAGAGAGGTAGGTTTGCGTATGCCGAAAGCGGTAGGTTCCGCCGTAGGACTTGTTGGGTCACTTATACTCGGTGACAGCGCAATAGAGGCGGGGGTAGCGTCGGCACCCGTACTAATTGTGGTAGCGCTCGCGGCTGTATGCAATTTTATTGTTCCGCCGTATATGCACCCGAACATTTTATACAGGTTCATTATGATAATCGTTTCGGGGACATTTGGGCTTTTCGGTTTTTTTGCCGGGGTATTTATCGGGTTTGCCGTAATGGCGTCAAAAAGTTCGTTCGGCGTGCCGTATTTTTATCCGTTCGCGCCGATCTCAGTTGAAGGAATGAAAGACTTTCCTATAATGACGCCGATATGGGAGATGACAAAAGTTCCGCGCGCAATAGTATCAAAAGACATTACGCGCGCAAAACGCAAGGAGGAAAAACAATGAAAAATAATTTGGTTATATTTCCCTCACAACTTACGTTTCTCACGTTTGCATATGTTTACGGGGGGCTGGCGATTCACGGGGCAGACGGAATTTTTACAGTAATTGGGTGTGTTGCGGCAGCCGCCGCCTCGGCGAGCCTCGGCTCGCTGGCGGCGTGCGACGGGCGCGGCATACGCCGCGCCATCGCGCGCCTGTTTCCGCGTTCCGCGGAAACAGAGGCGGCGGCTGTGCTGACGGCACTCTGCTCAGCCCCCCTTGTCGCTGACATTTTGGCTTTCGGCAACTATACGTCAAAAATATACTCATCGCCCGTTTCCCCGTCTTTATTTTCACTTGCTGCATTAGTTATTTCAATAATTTTATGCTTTAAAATAAAAACTCTCGGCAGACTTGCCGAAATACTTGTATTCTTTTCCGTTCCATGTGTGTTTGTATCACTTTTCGGCAAATTTACCCCATCTGTTTTTTTTTTCAACGGGGCTTTCCGGCATAGCCTCTTGGGGAAGTATCGCCGTTCCGATTGCCGTTTGTACACAAACTACGGCCTCCGGCGTCGGAAAATATCACGATTTAACCCCGAGTACAACAGTTTTATCAAACGCGAATACACGTCTTGCACTTTGTGCATCCGGTGGAGCATTCGCGGGCGGCTTGTTTTATCTTTTCACCTCTTGCTTTGTTTTCCCGTCAGCCAATATCGCCTCAACCCTTTTTTCTTGGTCCGCCGCCGTTTTGCGTCTTTCATCGACGTTGTTTGCCATCTCTGCCCTCCGCCGCGGCAATCACCCCGTTGTACTCTCGTGTGTATTTGCCGTCACATGTATATTTACACTTATTTCCATTGCAAGAAAAACGCTCCCGTTTGTCGCGGGAGCGGTAGAGATGCTTAATATTTTCTCGCTGTTTGTTGTTTTTTGTTTTGCTTTGCCGACGCTGAATCACATCAAACAAACCGTGCAGCGAGCTTGACGGCTGTTCCGTCGGGGTAGTTTTTTACCTCGCCCAACCCGAGAAATACTCCGTCGGAATAGACTCTCACTTTTTCGTCCACGTCAAAAGAGGTGCCGATTTTCTTTTGATAGATCTCACATCCGTTAAGGCACAATTTTGTATAAAAACTTCCGAGCGCGACCGACGGAAGTGTAAGAAACAGGTTTTCAACCGGAATAAGAAGTTCTTTTCTTTGCTTAATCGTCATCTGCTCTATCTCGTCGAGCGTTTTGGCGTCGTGAAGCGAAAAACTGCCTGTTGACACGCGGCAAAGTGAGCTCATAACAGCCCCGCAACCGAGTTTCTTTCCTATGTCTTCGCAAAGCGTTCTTATGTATGTGCCTTTTGAGCAATGCACGTCAAGCGTGTAATCACGCGTGTCTCCCTCAACGCCGATTTTGTAAATATAAAGTTCTCTCGGTTCAATTTCCACTGTTTTTCCCTCACGGGCAAGTTCATACAGTTTCTTTCCGCCTATTTTAATCGCGCTGTACATCGGCGGCACCTGCATATATCTGCCAACAAAAGAGTTGACAGTGTTTATTACGTCGCATCTATCCGGAACAAAATCGTTTCGGCTGAGAATATTGCCCGTGATGTCGGCAGTATCGGTTGTAATTCCGAGCCGCATCCCCGCGATATATCGCTTATCGTCACTTACAATAAGGTCGGAGGCTTTGACTGCTCGTCCGATAAGAACCGCCATAAGCCCTGTCGCCATAGGGTCCAGAGTGCCCGTATGTCCGACTTTTCGCGTTCCGTATAACTTTCTTATCTTTCCCACAACGTCGTGGGACGTGATCCCCGACGGCTTATTTACGAGCAAAATACCGCCGTTATCTATCAAATCCGCATTCATCTATTATCCTTTCAACCGCCTCGTCCGCCTTGTCGGCTTTCACACTGCATCCAGCGGCGCCTACGTGCCCGCCGCCGCCGAACATAGCGCAAATTTTCGACATGTCGATTTCCCCCGTGGAACGTGTCGAAATTTTAAATATTCCCGGCTGTTTTTCACGGGAAAGTATCGCCACCTTAACTCCCTCCGCACGACGGATAACGTTTATTACGTCATATGTGTCCTCATCCTCAAAGCCGTGTTCTGCTTTGTCTTTTTCGGTGATTTTTACATATGAAACCTTGCCGCCGCAAAGATACTCTACATGTTCCATTGCAAACGCCTCGGCCGAAAGTGCGGTTTTTGTTTTCATCTCAAAAAGATTGCGGCATATCTGCGCGTGATTTGCGCCGTATTCAATAAGTTTTGCGGCAATTTTATGCGTAAACGGCGTTGTGTTTGAATATCTGAAACCACCCGTGTCGGCGGCAAGCGCCGCATACATTAAAGATGCCGTCTTTTCCGGTATACCGTCGGGAAGCATCCGGCAGATGACGCGATAAATAATTTCCGCACACGCGCCTGCTTTCGAGTCGATAAATCTGTATTGAGCAAATTCTTCATGCCCGGGGTGATGGTCGAGCGAGAGGTCGATTTTCGCCGCCATAAAATGATATTTGCCGAGTTGAGTCGGAGAAGCAACATCAACCGAAATGAGAAATTCGGGAGTAAAATCCTCAGGCAAGTCTTCCGTGCCGAAGAAACGTTCGTCGTCTGTCAAAAACATAAGCGACCGAGGAATTTTATCACAACAAACCGGATATGCTTTTTTCCCTATGGAACGGAGAGTATATATAAGCGCAAACGCCGAGCCTATCGTGTCGGCGTCGGGATTTTCATGCATGAAAACAAGGAAGTTATCATGCCGATAAAGCATCTTCCTTATTCCGTTTATCGTAATATTATTTCCCGTCGTCATAGAGGTCACTCTCCTCGATCGGTTTTATATTCGCTTTTTTCAACAGTTCCGAAATATTCGCTCCGCGCTCCATTGCGTTGTCATATTCAAACGTCAACTCCGGCGTTTGGCGCATATCAAGCGTGTGCGCTATTTGCGAGCGCAAATACCCCGACGCGCTGTAAAGGCCTTTTTTTATCTCTTTTATCTTATCGCCCTCGGCGCCCAACACCGAAAAATATACTTTCGCATATTTGAGATCGCCCGAAACATCGCATTGCGTAACGGTGATCATCTCACCCGCCACGCGCGGATCCTTTACCGTGCGAAGCGCCTCGTTGAGCACTCGCGCGACCTCGTCGTTTACACGCACTCGTCTGTATCCTG
>JAFSRI010000058.1 GCA_017446155.1 Clostridia bacterium
CTTGAAAATGCCGATTTTTCCATGGAATACGGCGAAGTGGCGCTTCTTTGCGGCTATTCCGGCGAGGGGAAATCTACCGTTATATCAATAATATCAGGTATCATACCAAACCTTATTTACGGTGAAATATCAGGTGAGGTAACGGTTGACGGCGAGAGTATTAAAGGAAAGAAATTATCTCAAATATGCCGAAAAGTCGGGATAGTGCTTCAAAATGCGGAAAGCCAGATAATACATTCAAAAGTTGAGGACGAGATCGCTTTCGGCTGTGAGAATTTTTCTTTTTCTGAGGAGAAGATAAACGATAACGTAAAAGCCGCATGCGAAATGATGGCGCTTGACGCCGAATGGAACACAAGGACGCTTTCCGGCGGACAATAGCAGAGGCTTATTACCGCTTGCTCGCTTGCGACAAAACAAAAAATTTTAATCCTTGACGAACCGCTTGCAAATCTCGACAGTCGTGGAGCCGTGACGCTTATGAACACTATTCGAGAACTGGCTGATGATGGTTACGCCGTGCTTATCGCAGAACACAGGCTCGACGTTGTAATGCCGTATGCAGACGCTGTGTGGAGCATCAACCGAGGAAGAATTTTAAGAATTGACGATAAAGAACAATACCTTTCATAGCAGGCGCGATCGATTTTATGCGACAGCGAAAAAACTCACGAAGACGGCAATTTGATAACGCTTGACCGAGTCGGCTTTACCGCGGGGAAACGGCAAATTTTAAAGAGCGTTTCACTTGATATAAAAAAGGGAGAGAGAACTCTTCTGATCGGCGAAAACGGCTGCGGTAAGACGACGCTGCTACGACTTATCGCAGGGTTAAATAGGCCGTCAAGCGGCAAAATAACATATTCAAAAATAAAATTTAACCGTAAAAACCGATATAAAAAAATAGGAGTTGTCTATCAAAATCCGGATTATATGCTGTTCATGCCGACGGTAAGGCAAGAGATAGCGTATAATGCCGTGTCGACTGACTATGCCGAGGAGTTGATCGAGCTTTTCGGGCTGAGCAAAATCGCAGAACGTCACCCTCAGTCGCTTTCGGAAGGTCAAAAACGCAGAGTATCTATTGCGGCGGTGCTCGCAAGTGATCCGGAAATACTTCTGCTCGACGAGCCGACGGTAGGGCAAGACTACGACGGGCTGAAAGAAATGGTTGAAATATTGAACGGTATACATGAAAAAAGCGGGAACACCATGATTACAGTTACGCACGACGTTCGTTGCGCGGGTGCTCTTTGCGATAAAGCGGCGATTATTCGCAATGGAATTGTTGCCGAAACGGGCGGGCGTGAGATCGCCATAAAATTCTTTGCAGGTCAAAACATATAATTAACCGTAGCGCAAATGATTTATTTTCAGACTACAAATGCGTTTTGTCGCTATATATGCGTAAAATCAAAAACAAGGCTTCCGAGAGGAAACCTTGTTTTTGATTATTTAAACCGTGCCGATAAATAAATTACTTAAACGTTTTTTCCGACCACTTGATACATTTCTTCATTTGAGATAACATTTGTCACTTGCATGTACTTTTTAAAAATATTTGCAAGTTCTTCCGCCGTCATAAGTCCGTTTGAAACATGCTTTGCGGCGCCTGAATGATGCGCGTTTATGGCGTTTCTGCTCATTCCGTGAGCAACGGTAAGCGTTCCGCCGGGTGAGACGAGCTTTGACAACCGTTCAATAAGTCTGCCCGCGTCCGGGAAATGCGGGAATGCGTTATAAACTATGATATGGTCGAATTTTTGGGGGAAACCAAACGTTTCAACGTCGCCGCAAATAACCGATACGTCTTTCTGCGTGAATTTTCTTTTTGCAATTTCAACCATTTTCGGTGAAATGTCAATGGCTGTGATCGATAAAACACCGCGTTTAAGATAATATGGTATCAAAACTCCCGTTCCGCACGCAACGTCAAGCACGCTGTCGTTTGCACATATTCCGGCGTTATCAAGTATAGCGTTTATTATTTTGTCATTTGTTATCATTCCGTCGTCCCAACGGTCTGCAAGACCGTCGAAAAAAGAAATTATTTCTGCTTTTTCTATCATTTTTTTAAAAATAGTACCGTGTTGTAAAGTTTACTTGATTATGTATACATTATACCATGTCGGAACAGTGTTTTCAATTATATTTTTCAATATGTTTTTTGTCAGTTTTATTAAAAGAGTTTAACAAAAAAACGGTCAAAAATATGTTTAAAAAACGAAACAAAATTGTTTCCCACAAAGAAATGTTTTGAGCATATATACAATTGCTTTTCACCATTTCAAGTTGACGATTATCCGCAAAGCATTCTTTTATGAAATAGTATAAAAAGCAAAAAAGCGCATCAAAAAACGCGCCTAAAAAGTCGGACGAAATGATAAAGCGTTTAAGAAGGAACGTTTTTATTTAGCGCTCATTAGTGCGGCAAATAATCCGAATTGCGTATATACGTCTTTCAAACGGCAAATACTTTTCTTATTAAAAATCGGAGGGGTGAACATGGAATCGGTTTGGGAAAAGAACGCACCAAGGGTGAAATTTGAATCACTGAACGGCAACAAAAGCACAGACGTTCTGATTATCGGCGGCGGAATAGCCGGGATAATGTGCGCGTACAAATTAAAAAACGCCGGAGTGGATTGTATTCTTGTTGAAGCAGCGGATATTTGCGGCGGCATTACAAAAAACACTACGGCAAAAATAACTTTGCAGCACGGATTGATATATGACAAAATGATAAAGCGGTTTGGAGTTGATAAGGCTCGGCTTTATGCAAAAGCGCAGGAAAAAGCGATAAGCGAGTATGCCCTTCTTTGTCGAAACGTCGATTGCGACTTTGAAATAAGAGATTCATACGTTTATTCAATAAATGACGCAAAGAAGATAGAAAAAGAGGTTAAAGCATTAAATCGCATCGGCGTGAATGCGGTGTTCGCCGACGCTTGCGAGCTTCCTTTTTCGGTTGCGGGTGCCGTGTGCGTCAAAGACCAGGCGCAGTTTCACCCGTTGAAATTTTTATTCTCCGTTGCAAAGGACTTGCCGATTTGTGAGCATACAAAAGTAACGGAGCTTATGCCGAATAATGCGAAAACCGACCGGGGTGATATAAAATATAAAAAGCTGATCATAGCGACGCATTTTCCGCTAATCAACAAACATGGCCTATATTCGTTAAAACTTTATCAACACCGCTCCTATGTCATTGCGTTGCAAGGAGCGAAAAATATAAACGGAATGTATGTCGATGAATCGGACACGGGAATGTCGTTTAGAAGCTGTGGAGAACTTTTGCTTATCGGCGGAGGCGGCCATCGCACCGGTAAGCATGGAGGCTGTTGGAAAGAACTTGAAGATTTTGCAAAAAAGTATTTTTCCAAAGCCGAGATTGTGGCAAAATGGGCAACGCAAGACTGCATGACTCTCGATGACGTTCCGTATATAGGGCAATACGCCAAGTCTTTGCCGAATGTGTTCGTGGCGACCGGGTTTAACAAATGGGGAATGACAAACGCCGTGGTTTCAGCCGATATATTATGTGACACTATAACCGGAAAAACAAACCCTTATGCCGCCGTTTTTTCGCCGTCACGCACTGTTCTTCGGCCTCAGCTTGCCGTCAATACGTTGGAATCGACGCTGGGGATTATCACTCCGACTGTTCCGCGGTGTCCGCATCTGGGTTGCGCTCTTAAATTTAACCGCGTCGAACATTCATGGGATTGCCCGTGTCACGGATCCCGATTTACAGAGCACGGAGAACTTATCGACAATCCCGCAACCGACGATAAACGACCGATAAAATAAAAGACGCCTCCGAAACGAAAAATCCGTTTCGGAGGTTTTTTACTGCTTAAACCGAAAAAATAGTATTCTTTAATCCGGCGGTTTATTGAAGTTTTCTTAAAAAAGAAAAGATAAAGCATCTGTCGGTATATTGATTTGAATTTTAACGAAATTTGAAATAACGAATATATATCGCAGCTTATACAAAAGCGTCAATTCACCTGCGCCGCGGGTGCTGCGTGCGTATTATAGTAATTATAGCAAAAAAATACTAAAAACAGTCAATAACTTTCTATCCTGTTTTGCGTTTTGGTGATATTATATAATTATCATGATATAAAAGCGGAAAAAAACGTTAAAAACCGCAAAACACTCACATTAGCGGCAACAAATCTTTAAAAAGTATTTTTGATATTCCTAAAAAAGCCAATTAAATTTATATAAATAGTTTTACGGAGGAATTCACCATGTCTGAACAAGTAAAAAGCCCTTACAGAAGAGCCAAAACGTGGCACATCGCGTTGAGCCAAATGACAGGCATAATGCAGATGGCGTTTTATGTGTTGCTCGGATACGCCGCCTATATAGGCAATCTCGGATTTGCGATAGCAACGGGACTTGTCGGCGTGCTTATCACTTTGTCGAGAGTATTCGACAGTATAACCGACCCGTTAATCGCGTTACTTATCGAGAAATTCGATTCCAAACGCGGAAAACTGAGATTTTTCCTGTTTATCGGCTGGGCGCTTATGGCAATTTCCACAACGCTCATGTGCAATGTTTTTGCAGGGAACTTCTCTTTCGGTGCGGATGAAATGCTGTCAAATCCCGCGGGCGTTGTTGTGTTTATACTTATTTACGCGCTTTACATCATCGGATATACGTTTTCAAGCTGCACGAGCAACATGACGGGAAATATTTTGACAAACGACCCTAAACAAAGACCTACCCTCGGCGTTTGGGCAACGGTATATTCATACCTTTCTCCGATGATAATTTCCATGGTTATAGTTACGTTCCTTCTTCCGAAGTTTGGTATACCCGTTTTGCTTGAAGACGGCTCGACAGACTATAACTTCACATTGCCTGTTTTCCAATACTCGAACATCATCGTTTGCGTCGTGTCGTTCATCGCAATGATAGGCGCTTGCATAGGTCTTACCCCTTACGATAAGCCCGAAAACTTCAAGGGAACGTCGAACAGCAAAGTGTCGCTGAAAGAGATGGTGTCGCTTATTAAGGGTAACAAGGAACTCGGCAGATACATAATTGCCGCGTGCAGTGACAAGCTCGCACAGACGGTCGGCTCTCAATCGGTCATCAGCGTCATGCTGTTCAGCATAATCCTGGGAAGTATGGTCGGTTCTTATATAGTTTCGGTTGTCGCAATGCTGCCGTCTATAATATTTGCCATAATCGGCGCAAAACTCGCCGGCAAACACGGAAACAAACAGGTCATGGTCAAATGGTCATGGGTGTGCATTATATGGAATATTGTTTTTGCTCTGTTTATCGTTTTCGTGCCGGGAAAAGGCGCATCGCACTTTGGCATTTGGCTTATCGTTTTCTTCCTTCTCATGCTTGGAAACAACGCGCTTAAAATGGTTGTAAGCACATCAACCAACGCCATGAGAATGGACATTGTAGACTACGAACTTTACAGATCCGGTAACTACCTGCCCGCAACGGTCAGCGCAGTTTACTCGTTTATAGATAAGCTCATAAGCGCCCTTGCGCCTATGCTTGCAACGCTTGCAATCGGCATCGTCGGCTATACGGGGTCAAAAATACCCATGGCGTCTGACGAGTTGACGATTGGAATAAGAATAATAACTGCGGCGCTTTACTGCGGACTTCCGATACTCGGTTGGGTGTGCACTGTAATTGCGATGAAGAAATTCTCGCTTACCAAAGAGGAAATGGAACGCATTCAAACAGAAATTGCCGAAAAAAAGGCGGAAGCCGTTGAGGCGGAAGAGCAAAGCGACGACGCACAGTAAAAAAATGGAACTCCGGGAATCTTACCGGAGTTCCGATTTTTAAATTTGTTACAAGTGTTCGCACTTTTCTCTGTAAGCGCCGGGCGTCATTTTCATGCGCTTTTTGAATACTTTTGTAAAATAGTTGTTATCGAGGTATCCGACCGTATGTCCGACCTGAGCGATACTCATATCGGTGCTTTCTATAAAACGGCACGCGTTTGAAATGCGTATTTCCTCGATGAACTCTTTTACTCCGCGATTGATTTCGCGTTTGAAAATGTGAGAGAGATAGCTTGGCGCTATTTTAAATTCGGAGGCGAGCATGGTAAGCGAGAGATCGCGATTGTAATTGAGTATGATATATTCTGTCACTTTTTTCATAAAAGGCGAACATGGCGGCACATGGGCGAGATATTCCTGAATAGCCTTTGCCATTTCAATTTGAAACGACTCGATTAGCTTTTCGGATTCGGAGATCGTCTTTGCCTCTCGCATGAGGTTAGTATATTTAGATAATATCGTATCGACTGTTACGACGCTCAGCCCCGACCTTAGCGCCACGACTCGCACCATGGCTCTCAGCGACGCCATTGCTTCTTTCGGATGCGACGAATAATATTCAACGTCGCCCTTGCCTATATCTATTGATTTCATCTGGTCGATTGACGCTTTGAGATCGTCGACGAGCCCGTGCTCTATTTTATAAAGCAGATCTGTTTCCACCTCAAATTTTCTGTAAATATGCTCATAAAGCTTGTCGTCCGGCTTTTCGGGAACGCTTACGAGCGACGGCGTTTCAAAATGATTTGTTTTAACAAAATCAAAACTCATCATGTCGTTGTTATAAAATGCGGCAAGGCAAGAACCGACGACGTTTCTTATATTGAACGAGTCGAGTATGGCGCAACTGAAATATTGAGATTTTAAGATGTTGAAATATTGACTTGGAATGTTGTTTTTGAACATTCTGTGGGCTATTTCGTTTTCGTCGATCGTTCGTTTGAGATACGGGCCGATTATGACGGTGTTTGAATAAAGTCTGAACATAAACAGGCGCTCGCCAAGCGTGTTAATAAGCTCGTAAAACGTATTATCTTTCATAGAAAGAATGAACCGCGAAAGATAGTCCGCCGTGAATTCTTCCAGCAGACTGCTTGGGTTGATTTTTTCCTCTACGGAAACCAGATCTTTTTCGGCATCGCTCACGAGGTATACGTCGCACGACAGAAGGTTATTTATCAGTGCAAGTAAATTTTTGATTTTCATATTTTTATTATATCGGTTATAACCTGATTTGTCAAATTATTTCTATAAAATAACAATAAATTCACATTGAAAGCGGAGAAACATGAGAAAAATTATCAATATAAACAAAGAATGGCTTTTTTCAAAAGGAAAATTTTTGCCGGACGACATAAAAACCGCGTCGTTTGAGCAGGTGGACGTTCCTCATACGTGGAACGCACATGACGGTGCCGACGGCGGCAACGACTATTTCAGGGGCGTTTGCACATATATAAAACAACTCGGTAAAATAGAGCGAAAAGACAACGAGTCCGTTTTCGTTGAGTTTAAAGCTGTATCGTCTGTTTGCACGGTAATGCTGAACGGAAAGACGCTCGGCGAACACAAGGGCGGATATTCTACGTTCAGATTTGAGATAACGGAATATTTAAACGACGTAAACACACTCGTCGTTTACGCCGATAACAGCCCGCGCCGCGACGTATATCCTCAACGTGCCGATTTTACTTTTTACGGCGGTATATACAGAGATGTAAATATAATAATAACCGATAAAACCCACTTCGAGCTTTTGTATTGCGGCGGATGCGGCGTAAAAGTCACGCCGAATACGGACGGTAGAATCGAGATTGAGAGCTATGTTTCAAACGGCGACGGCAAAAGCGTTATATACGAGATTTATTCCGCCGAAAAAGCGCTTGTAGCAAGCGGAAAGGCAGCTGTTGTTTCAGGCGAGGCAAAAGCAACTCTCGACATTGACGGTGTTCATCTTTGGAATGGCGTCGAGGATCCGTATCTTTATACGCTTGTTTGTAAACTTGATAATGACGAGGTTTGCGTGAGATTCGGCGTAAGAGATTTTTGCGTCGACGCGAAAAATGGAGCTATGCTCAACGGCAAGCCGTATAATCTTATAGGCTGCGCGCGCCATCAAGACAGGGAAGGCGTCGGGTGCGCATTGACAGAGGAACAACACCGCGAGGATATGGATATGATACGCGAGATGGGCGCGACGACGCTTCGTTTGGCGCATTATCAGCACGACGATGCGATTTACGATATTGCCGACGAATACGGCATTATTGTGTGGGCGGAAATTCCGTATATAAGCGAGCATATGGACGAAGCGGAAGAAAACACACTTTCGCAGATGAAAGAGCTTATAGTTCAAAATTACAACCATCCGTGCATCGTTTGCTGGGGACTGTCGAACGAAATAACTGTCGTCGGCGGAGTTACAAAAGAATGTTATCTCAACCACAAACGCTTAAATGACCTTTGCCACAAGCTTGACAAAACGAGATATACGACAATGGCGAATTTATTTATGCTTGAAACCGACTCTCCGCTGGTAACACTGCCCGATATTCGCTCATACAACCTCTACTACGGCTGGTACGTCGGTGAAAAAGAAGAAAACGACGCATGGTTTGACGAATTTCATAAAAAATATCCTGACGTGACGATAGGTCTGTCGGAGTTCGGCGCTGACGCAAACCCGCAATATCAGGCAGAACGACCCGCAAAGGGAGATTACACCGAAACGTATCAAGCGCTGTATCATGAGCATATGCTCAAAATGCGCGCGTCACGCCCGTGGATATGGGCGATGCACGTTTGGAATATGTTTGATTTCGCCGCCGACGGCAGAGATGAGGGCGGTAAAAAAGGGCAAAACCAAAAAGGGCTTGTAACGTTTGACCGAAAAACGAAAAAAGACGCGTTTTACGTTTATAAAGCGTATCTTTCAAAAGAGCCGTTCGTACACATCTGCGGCAGGAGATTTGTTGAAAGAACGGGCGAGAAAACGAAGATAAAAGTTTATTCAAATTTGGAAAATGTCGCTCTGTTTATTGACGGGAAGCCGTTTGAAGAAAAGAATGGAGAGCATGTTTTTGAATTTGAAGTTCCGATGACGGGTGAACATGTTATTAGAGCGGAGAGCGGGGTGCTCTTCGACGAAATAAATATAAAAAAGGTCTTGACACCGAACGAAAGCTATGTTTGTGAATCGAAAATGGCAGTGACGAACTGGTTTGAAGAAAGCGATAAAATCGACGAAAGGTGCTTTTCGATACGCGATAAAATAAAAGATATAAAGGCGCATCCCGTAGCGGGAATGATTTATGCTAAAATGATGGAAGAAGCGATGAAACACATCGGCGACGTCGCGAAAAACGTGCAAATACCGAAAGAAATGCAGGAAAAGCTCGATCAAATGACGCTTGAAGCAAACTTGAAAATGGCTGGTCACGTGGTAAAGCCGGAAATGGTAAAGGCATTAAACGAAACGCTGCAAAAAATTAAAAAAAATAACGGGGAGAGAGAAAAATGAGTAATTTTTTATTGGGAACGTCAACGTCGGCGCATCAGGTAGAGGGAAATAATATCCACAGCGATTACTGGGCTATGGAAAACATGAAATATACCGATTTTACCGACAAAAGCGGCGCGGCGGTAGACCATTACAACAAATATCGCGAAGATATAGCGCTGATGAAAAATGCGGGACTAAACGCATACCGTTTTTCGATTGAATGGGCGAGAATAGAGCCGGAAGAGGGTGTGTTTGACGATTGCGAGATCGATCATTACAGAAACGTAATAAAGTGTTGCCGCGAGAACGGTATTGAGCCGGTTGTAACACTGCATCATTTCACAAGCCCGAAATGGCTTATTGAAAAAGGCGGCTGGGAGAGTCCGGATGTTGTAAATTATTTTGCAAGATATGCAAAAAAAATAGCGGAGGAGCTCGGCGGGGAGCTAAACTATATCTGCACGATAAATGAAGCAAATATGGGTATACAGGTTTCAGCCATTGCCGAAAGATATAAAGCGCAAATGATGGCGAGGGCAAAGGCGGCGTCAAGTGTTGAGGGACAGGCACAGGTAGGGATGAACTTCAACACTATGATGGAGAACATGAAAAACAAGGCGGCGGAAAATGTAACGGTTTTCGGAACTCCCACGCCGCAGGTGTTTGTAAGCGCAAGAACGCGTGAGGGGGACTTGCTCGTTGCAAAGGCTCACTGCGCCGCAAGAGAGGCGATAAAGAATGCGGCGCCGCATGTAAAAGTGGGTATCACATTGTCGCTGCACGATATTCAAACGGTTGACGGAGGCGAGGTCAACGCCGAAAAAGAATGGAATGACGAGTTTAGCCATTACGTTCCGTATATAAAAGACGACGACTTTATAGGCGTGCAGAACTACACGCGTTCCGTCATCGGCGAAAAAGGACTTATTCCGGCGACGGAAGATATGCGCCGCACGCAAATGGATTATGAATTTTACCCTGAGGCGCTCGGACACGTTATAAAGCGCGTATATGGCGAGCTGGGGCTCGACGTGCTCGTTACCGAAAACGGTATCGCCACCTCCGACGACAGCGAAAGATGTGAGTTTATAGACCGCGCGCTTGCAGGAGTTAAAGAATGTATTGACGACGAAATTCCCGTTTTAGGATATTTGCATTGGTCGTTCTGTGATAATTTTGAATGGCAGAAAGGCTTTTCAATGACTTTCGGCGTAGTTGGGGTAGATAGAAATACAATGGAAAGAAAACCGAAAGCAAGCCTTGCGCGTCTCGGCGAATACGCGAAAAAATTTAACTGACGAGGTGACGGTATGCCTATTAAAGCTGTACAGCAGATAATGCTCGGCAAGGTTTTGTCAAACGAAAAGCAGGCGGCACAAACGCTTGACGCAATAAAGAATGCCGGATATGACGGAATAGAGCTTTGCGGTTTTATGATTCACAAAACTCCCGCCATCGTCCGACTTCTTACAAAAGCGGCGGGAATGCCGACGGGAAACGGCGGCAAGCTCGATTGGCACAAACTGATAAAAAATTCCGAACTTTGCGTCACAAGTGTCCATTCCGACTTAGGAAGCATCGAGCGAGATGCCGAGGGAGTCGCAAGGGATGTGTTGTCATTCGGGACGAAATACGTCGTTATAACCGGAATGTATCGGTTTGACTACTCAAACGAGGGCGATGTAGTTATGCTTGCCGAAAGGCTAAACAAAGCAGGAAAAGCGCTTAAAGGTGTCGGCGCGGAGTTGCTTTATCACAATCATAACTGTGAACTCAATATTTGCGGCGGAAAAACGAAAGCGTATGATTTATTGCTTGACAAAACCGACCCTGAATACGTCAATTTTGAATATGACAGTTATTGGTTTTCCGAGGGTGGCGCGGACGTGCTCGAATATATGAAAAAGCTGGGGAACAGAATGAAAATGTGGCACATTAACGACCGCGGTTTTCGCTCGACGGGAAAAACCATTACACCTATCGTAAAAAGCGACTCGATGGAACTCGGATATGGCAATATGCCGCTTGACAAATTGACGGAGCAAGCGCTTTCGGCAAACGTCGAGGCGGTGATTTTGGAAAGCCACAAAAACCACATCGACGGCAACGCGATAAAGAGTTTAACGCTGAGCGCCGAATATCTCAACGGGAGGATAAAATGAATTTATACGAGCATTTTGTCGCATTTGAAGCGCCGTTTTCAGAGGGCGCGGTTTATTCCGCCAGGCAGAATATTGGGACGGAAAACGTGGAAAAGGCTACACTTTATATAACTGCGCTCGGAGTTTTTTCGGTCGATATAGATGGGGAAAAGGTCGGGGATGAAATACTCGCGCCGGGATATACGTATTATCCGCGCGATTTGCACTACCGTGAGTATGACATAACAAAAATGGTGAAAGAAAACTCCGTTATGAGAGTTTATCTCGGACAAGGATGGTATTGCGGAAGGTTCACATTTGAAAACAAGACGCAAATATACGGGCAGACGCCGGCTGTATCATGGGAGGTAAACATTAAGACGAAAGACGGGGAAGTGTTGTATTTCTCGGATGGTGATAACGTTATGCCCGTTTCATCTCCTTATGAATATGCGGGGCTTTACGACGGCGAGATATATCACGCCGACGAAATAGGCGGTACAGCGGCATATCCGATAAAGAAGTATACGGGGAAGCTACCGGACTTGATCGAAAAAGGAGAGCTGTGTATAAGAGCGCGGGAGAGGATACCGGTTGTTTCGGTAACAAAGCGCGGGGAGAAGAGTATAATTGACTTCGGGCAGAATTTTGCGGGAATAGTTGAGATTGACCCGACGAAAATGAACGGTGCGACGCTCACACTCAGGCATGGCGAGATTCTGAAAAGCGACGGTGAACTTTATACGGCAAACCTAAGAAAGGCAAAACAGCAGATAATCTATTATAAAGGGGAAAGCACGAAGAAATATCGCCCGGAATTTACGTATATGGGTTTTAGGTATATAGAACTTTCCGGTGTTGAATATGCCGAAGGGCTTATTGAAGCATATGCCGTTTATTCGGATATGCGCCGAACAGGCAGTTTTCGGTGTGATAACACCTTTGTGCAAAAGATATACGAAAATCAAGTGTGGGGGCAAAAGTCAAACTATATTGAGGTGCCGACTGACTGTCCCCAGCGTGACGAGCGAATGGGGTATACGGGCGACGGACAAGTTTTTGCCGAAACAGGCGCGTATAACTTTGACACGGCGGATTTTTGGGATAAATTCTTAAAAGATATAAGATACAGCCAAGCAGACAGCAAAACGGGATATGTTACCCCGACAGTGCCGGCGACCCCGGGCAAAAATGACGCGGGGTTTATGAGTATGCTCGGCTGGGGTAACTGCGTGTGTATCGTGCCGGAAATTTTATATCGTCAATACGGTGATATAGGGGTGATAGAGCGCAATTACGAAAGCATGAAAGCGTTTGCCGAATGCGAAATCAGAAAAACCGGGGGATTGCTCGGTAAAAAAGATTTGTGGATTGCACCCAGCCTTGGTGATTGGCTTTCGCTTGGCAAGGATGTAAAATACATGGCGTTGCACAACGGACCGGTGTCAAACGCATTTCTCATAAACGATATGAGAATAATGGCGTGGGCGGCGGAGCTTTTGGGAAAAGAAAACGATCGTGCGCGTTTTGAAGAACAGCGGGAAATGTCAAAGCGAGCATACATTAAGGCATTTATTCGACGCGGCGGGACGATGAAAGACGACTATCAGGGTGCGTATGTTATGGCATTGAGATATGTTCTTGACAAAGGCGAATTGTGGGACGCGGTGTTCGGAAAGCTCATTGAGAAAATCAAAGCAGAGGGCATGCAGACTGGTTTCTTTGCCACGGAGCATTTATTGCCGCTGTTGTGTGAGAACGGAGAGAAAAAACTTGCGTTTGATATTTTGCTTAACGAAAAGTGTCCGGGGTGGATATATCAGATAAAACGCGGCGCGACGACAAATTGGGAAAGATGGGACGCGATTCGTGATGACGGAACGGTAAACGAAGAAAAAATGTCCGGTGATAATATGGTTTCGTTCAATCACTACTCATTTGGAAGCGTTGGAAAGTTTTATTATAAATATATTCTCGGCATTTCGCCACTCTCGCCGGGATTTTCAAAAGTTCGTATCGAGCCGCACACAGACGAACGCATCGGTGCGTTCTTCGGCGAATATGAATCGCGAAACGGTGTAATAAGAGTGGAATTTAATGCAAAAGAAAATGCGTTCAATATTGAAACGCCTGTTGACGCTGTAATTTGTATAAACAAAAACGAAACAGAAGTAAATGCCGGCAAATATTCTTTTACTGTGTAAAAACAGGCAAAATATTTGCAGAAAAAGAATTAAAAAGCGGAATAAAAACCGATTGAATGAAAAAATAGAGTGTTCATAACATTGTTTTGTTGTGGACACTCGATTGCTGTAAAAAAGACAAAATTCAAATTTATTTTATAAGTTTTCATCGAATGTGATGAAAAAGTGAGGATAAAAAAGTACAATAGACATTAAATGTTTATAAAAGCCTTGACAAACTGTGTA
>JAFSRI010000010.1 GCA_017446155.1 Clostridia bacterium
CCCCCCTGACTGTTTTATTAAATGATAGTTACCCGCATATCGCACGTTCTTATCATCATTCCGTGCATTTCAACGTCATAGCTCATTTTAAGCGTTCCGCTTGTATCAAGCAAAGAGTTTTTCACCTTTTTCCCCGCGGCAATGAGCTCAAAAACGGCAAATCCGACGTCATAGCTGAATCTATATCGCGTCTTTTCCTCGATAACGCACGTCATTTGAACGTCGCCCGTTCTCGTCAGGAAAATGACGTTCGGGCTGTTTTTGTCAAAAGATATGGCCGTGTGCGTCACGGTATCGTCTCCGCTTGACAGCACCTCGTCATATTCTATCACAACCCTGTCGCCGCTCATCGAAAGTTCCGCCGTCGTTGTAATATCGGTAAATTCGCTTTCCTTTTCTCCCGCGTCAAACTCGTCATTGCCCTCGGTATGAGAAACAACACGGAGCTTTATCTGTTTCTTCTTCATTTTATTTCAATAAGGCTTTCCTTCCACATCGACGGCGCCTCATATCCGAGGAAATTGACCGTCGTTGCGGCAACGTTTGCAAGTCCAAACGCCGCCTGCGGTTTTACGGTATATTTATCAGACGTGAAATTGTCGTAGATGATGCACGGAACGGGGTTGAGAGTATGGCTCGTCTTTGCTTTCGGCGTGCCGTCCGGATTTGTTTTCGGCATGCCTTTTTTCTTGTCAAACTCATACATCTCGTCGGCATTGCCGTGGTCAGCCGTAATTATCGCCACGCCTTTTGCCTTGTCTACCGCCGCCAAAATTCTTGCAAGCTGCAAGTCAAGCGCCTCCATCGAGCAGATTGTTGCACAATAGTTTCCGGTATGTCCTACCATATCGCCGTTAGGGAAGTTGACTCTTATATATTCATACTCTCCGGATTCTATCGTTTCTATCAGTTTGTCTGTAATGACGGCACACTGCATCCACGGGCGTTGCTCAAACGGAACGATGTCGGATTTGATCTCAACGTACGTTTCAAGTTTTTCGTCGAATTTGCCGCTGCGGTTACCGTTCCAGAAATACGTCACGTGACCGTATTTCTGCGTTTCGGAGATTGCATATTGTTTAATACCCGTCGCCGCGAGGTATTCGCCCATTGTGTTCGTGATGCATGGCGGCGAAACGAGATAGCGGGAAGGAATGTGCAAGTCGCCGTCATATTCGAGCATTCCGGCATAAACGACCTTCGGAACTCTTACGCGGTCAAACTTATCAAATTCGGCTCCGCCCTCAAACGTCTTTGAAATCTCTATCGCTCTGTCGCCGCGGAAATTATAAAATATCACGCTGTCGCCGTCGTTTACCGTACCTACGGGTTTGCCGTTTTCTGCAATAACGAACGCGTCCAAATCCTGATCTATCGCGCCTGTTTCTTTGCGATATGTCACGATTGCTTCTTCCGCCGAGGCAAACTGTCTGCCCTCGCCGAGAACGTGCGTGTGCCAGCCGTCCTCAACCATTTTCCAGTTCGCCTCATAGCGATCCATCGTTATCTTCATTCTTCCGCCACCCGAAGCTATTTTTGCGTCAAAGCCGTCGGTGTTCTGTTCTTTCAAGAACGCCTCGAAAGGAAGCACGTAATCGAGCGCCGACGTCTCTCCTACGTCACGACCGTCGAGCAATATATGAACTCTTACAGTCTTTACTCCGTCCTGCTTTGCGTGCTCGATCATGGCTTTCAGATGATCTATATGCGAATGCACGTTGCCGTCGGAGAATAGGCCGAGAAAATGAAGCGTCGAGCCGTTGGCTTTAACGTTTTCAACAACTTCTCGCCACGCGCCGCCCTCGAACATTTTGCCGGATGAAATAGACTCGTTTACGAGCTTTGCGCCCTGAGAAAATACCTGCCCCGATCCCAGCGCGTTATGGCCGACCTCGGAGTTGCCCATGTCGTCGTCGGATGGAAGCCCTACCGCCGTTCCGTGAGCCTGTAATTTTACCCACGGATATTTTTTCATGAGCATGTCGAGCGTGGGGGTGTATGCCTTCGATACCGCGTCGCCGTCTTTGCCGTTGCCAAGACCTACGCCGTCCATTACTACCGTAACAACAGGACCCTTTACCCCTATCGTTTCTTTAAGTGTTTTTAATTTCTGTACCATATTCGGTTACCTCTTTTCTTTTTTTACAAGTGATATTATATACAAATAATACCCCATTGTCAACCGAATTTCCCCCAAAAAGACAGCATTTGCCGACGCGTTTTGATCTTCGCGTCCCGCAAACATGCGTTTTTCGTTCGGATGCCGACATTTCCTTTGTTCAATGAGAGATTTGTTTTTTTGCTTTATCGAAACAAAATCTCCTCGGCGGTTTTCGGCACTCTTAAATTTTACCCGCGCGCTTTTTCGACATACCACAACCCCTTTGACCTTTCCCCGTCGAATTTTACCGTATGTGTTTTCCGATTTTTTCAATACATCCGTTTACAAATCAGGTCACTTTACCACGCAAACGTTTGTCTTCGGGTTTATCAAAATAATATTGATTTTCCCCGCGTGATTTTAACAAAATATTATTGTATTTGAAAAGAAAAGGTGATATTATAAGGTGTAAATATTTTCATTCGGAGGTTTTTTATGAAACTCAAAATAATGACTTACAACATAGCCGCCTGCCACGATTTCTCATTCGGCAAAGGAAAGCCGATCATTCACGCGCCCGAAAAAGTTGCCGAAACGATCAAAAAGGCAGATCCCGCCGTTTGCGGACTTAACGAGGTTGATTACGGCCTGCCCCGTACCGGCAAGATTAAAATGGCAAAACACCTCGGCGACCTTATCGGTTACGAAAGCGCGTTTGCTCCCGCTGTAACGTGGGTTCCCGGCACATACGGCAACGGCTTCCTTTCAAAATATCCGATAAAAGAAGTTGAGATATTCCCCATTCCCGACCCAACAGACAAGAGCGAACCGGTCTATTATGAAACGCGTGTTATTCTTCACGCCGTAGTTGACTTCGACGGACACCCGGCTGACATATACGTAACGCATTTCGGTCTTGCGAAAACCGAACGCGAAAGTGCGGTAAAAACGCTCTGCGGAATAATCCCGGAAGCAAAACATCCCGTTATTCTCATGGGCGACTTCAACCTCCCGCCTGAGGATCACCTGCTCGATCCGATCCGCGAGATACTCGTTGACACATACGATTTCTATACGGGCGACAAGACGACGAGCTGCACGTTCCCGTCACGTCCCGAGCTTGACTATCCCGCTTGCAAAATCGATTACATTTTTGTCAGCCGCGATATCAAGACGGAATCGGTCGAAATCGTGGAATCTCCCGTTTCTGACCACAAACCTTATGTGGCAAATATCATTCTTCCGTAATTTATGGTAGAAAAAATATATACAATACCTATAAACGAAGCTTATGACCGAGCTATGACGGAAGACGTCGTCGAATGCCCTTTTTGTCTTATTGACGAGATGCTCGACAAAAACGAAACGGAGCGCGTTATGGGCGCCGCAATGATGGAACCGGACGTAAGAATCGAAACAAACAAGCTCGGTTTTTGCCGTACGCATTTTGACAAAATGTTCAAAATGGGCAACCGCTTGGGGTTGGGGTTGATTCTCGAAAGTCACGTCGCGGAGGTTGAGAAAAACGTTTTCTCATCCGGCACGCTGCTCGATACACAAGGCAAAAAAGAAGAGGAAAAACTTTCCTCCCTTGCCGCCTCGTGTTACGTTTGCCGCCGAAAAGCCGAGGCAATAAGCAAAATGTTCGGCACGACCGTATTTTTGTGGGAAACCGAAGAGGACTTCCGCCGAAAGCACAAAGAACAACGTTGTTTTTGTTTAAATCACTACAAAACCCTTCTTTCGTGCGGCAGGGCGAACCTTGACAAAAAGCAGTTCAAATCGTTTTATGACGAAACGCGCGACGTAATGAAAAAATACATCTCTTCTCTCGGCGACGACGTCAGTTGGTTCTGCAAAAAGTTCGACTATCGCTACGACAACGAACCGTGGTATAACGCAAAAGACAGCATCCCCCGCGCGATAAACTTCCTCAGCGGCGGAATAAACAAACAAGACGAATAATTTTCAGATTGGAGATAATAAATTATGAAACAATTCAGAAGAATAGGCATTTTGACATCGGGCGGCGACGCCCCCGGCATGAACGCCGCTTATAGGGCGGCTGCCCGCGCGGCACTTGCAAGAGGAATTGAAGTTTACGGCATTTACGAAGGATACAAGGGGCTCATTTACGACAACATGACGCTCATCTCAAAGCCGTCGGACGTTTCCAACATTATAACAAAAAGCGGCACCGTGCTTTACTCCGACAGATGCCTTGAATTCAAAACCGAAGAGGGCATGGCAAAAGCCATTGAAACCTGCAAGAAAAATCACATCGACGGCATCGTTGCCATCGGCGGTGACGGCACTTTCAGAGGCGCCACCGACCTTTCCAAGCGCGGTATCCCCACAATCGGCATCCCCGGAACGATCGACAACGACATCACCGCCACCGACTACACGATCGGTTTTGATACGGCGATGAACACCGTTATCAGCATGGTAGACCGCCTGCGCGACACGTGCGAATCTCACGCGCGCTGCGACGTGGTTGAAGTTATGGGACGCTGGGCGGGTCATATTGCCCTCAGAACAGCAATAGCTACCGGCGCTTCCGCCGTAGCAATAGCCGAGATACCGTTCGACGAGGCAAAAGCCATTGCCGACATGAAAAAAGCAAGAGAAAACGGCAAACGTTCGTTTATCGTGATCGTCTCCGAGGGACTCCCCGGCTATGCGGAACAGCTCGCAAAGAAGATTCAGGATCAAACCGGAATAGAAACCAAATTCGCTCGTCTCGCTCACGTTCAGCGCGGAGGCTCGCCTTCTCTTCTCGACAGACTCACTGCGTCCGAAATGGGCGTCGCTGCCGTTGACGAACTCCTTAAAGGCAATTCCGACCTCGTCGTTTGCAAGGTCGATGACAAGATCTGCACGATGGAGATCAAAAAAGCGCTCACCGTTGACAGAATGTTCAAAAAGAAAATCACCGAAGAAGAACTCGCGGCTCTTTCCGACGAGGATAAGGCTTGGATGACCGCCCGCTGTGACAAAGTGCTTGCAGGTATGCAGCGCCTTTATGCTATTGCCGAAGAAATAAAATAACTTACCTTTCTTTGAAAAGAAAGGTAAGCCAAAGAAACTTTAATATATTGGTTTACTGCTTGGTTTATTCGCGTTGAAAAACATCGGTTCTATATAATCTCACTTTTTCTCTCGCTTTGAATAAAGCAAGCCAAAGAAACTTTAATATATTGGTTTACTGCTTGGTTTATTCGCATTGAAAACATCGGTTCTATATAATCTCACTTTTTCTCTCGCTTTGAATAAAGCAAGCCAAAGAAACTTTAATATATTGGTTTACTGCTTGGTTTATTCGCATTGAAAACATCAGTTCTATATAATCTCACTTTTTCTCTCGTTTTGAATAAAGCAAGCCAAAGAAACTTTATATTTTAAGTTTTCTTCATTGCATTATTTACAATAAAAAACAGGACTTTTTGAGGTCCTGTTTTTATTTTTAATTTGCATGATACAATTTTTTCGTTTGATATTGCGGCTCGCAGGTGAGGTTAATGCCGAGTTTTTTGAACACGTTTTCATCAACTCTTGAAAGGATAACCGTCGAATGAGCCTCTGCGTTTTTCAGCTGCGACAACTGTTCCAGCGCTTTTGCGGCAACCGGGTCGTTTACGGCGCAAATAGAGAGCGCGATAAGTATTTCGTCGGTGTGCAGACGCGGGTTGCTGTTTCCCATGTGGTTTGTTTTCAACTTTTGAATAGGCTCGATGACGTCAGGTGAAATAAGTAAGACGCTGTCGTCGATTCTCGCAAGCAGTTTCAAGGCGTTGAGCAATGCCGCCGACGAAGGCCCGAGCAGTGACGATGTTTTGCCCGTCACGATTCTGCCGTCGTTAAGCTCTATCGCAACAGCCGGCGCGCCGGTATCTTCCGCTTTTTCAAGAGCCGGTTTGACCGAACGGCGGATACTTTCGTCAACTCCGGCCTTGCTCATGATAAGTTCAAGCCTGTAAACTTCTTCTTTTGAGCTCATCCCTTGTCTTACAGAGCACATGGTGTTGAAATATCTGCGAACTATCTCCTGTTTTGAAGCCTCCCTCGTCGCCTCGTCGTTTATTATGCAGTTGCCCGCCATATTGACGCCCATATCCGTGGGACTCTTATAAGGGGAGCTGCCGTAAATTCGTGTAAATATCGCGTTGAGCACCGGGAAAATCTCAATATCTCTGTTATAGTTTACGGTCGACACACCGTATGCTTCCAAATGGAACGGGTCTATCATATTCACGTCGTCGAGGTCCGCCGTCGCCGCCTCATACGCGAGGTTTACCGGATGATTCAGCGGCAGGTTCCATATCGGGAACGTTTCAAATTTTGCATATCCTGATTTTATTCCCATTTTGCTTTCGTGATACAACTGAGAAAGGCATGTCGCCATTTTTCCGCTTCCGGGGCCGGGCGCCGTCACCACAACAAGTTCGCGCGTCGTTTCAACATACTCGTTCTTTCCGTAACCGTCGTCGGAAACGATCAGCGACACGTTTGCGGGATAATCGGGAATAATATAATGATGATAAACCTTGATGCCGAGCGCGTCCAAACGTTTGGCAAACGTTATAGCCGCGGGCTGATCGTTAAAATGAGAGATGACGACCGACCCAACATAAAGACCTATCTGTCTGAACGCGTCGATAAGACGCAAAACGTCAAGATCATACGTTATTCCGAGGTCGCCCCTTATTTTGTTCTTTTCAATGTCGTCAGCGGATATAACGATGACAATTTCAGCCTTTTCCTTCAACTGCAACAGCATCTTCACCTTTGAATCAGGCATAAATCCGGGTAAAACTCGTGACGCATGGTAGTCGTCAAACAGTTTTCCTCCGAATTCAAGATACAGCTTTCCGCCGAACTGCTTAATTCTGTCAAGAATCCTTTTCGATTGCATCTCAATATACTTGTTGTTATCAAAGCCGATAGTTTTCACCTTTTACATCCCCTTCCTACGCCGCGGATAATTTTGCCCTGCGACTTACTCGACCAAAACAATACAGATGCAATTATACCACAAATAATCTCCGCTTTCCACACTTTTTTACTTATTTTTTTATTTTTTTCATAATTTTTTATTTTTCTTTTGCATGACGGAAAAATTTTTCGTATAAAAATAAAGAAACAACGTTTTATTTCGTTTTTATGCCCAAACCTCACCTTATACGAGGACGCAAAAATGCACTTTTTCGTTGACAAAGCCTCTTTTATGTGATATAACCATTTCGTAAAGACATAACCTATTCGGAGGCTGAAAAGTGGCAGAAACATCGTCATATTGCCGCGAGCTTGTCAACACCTCATTGCTTGCGGGGCAAATAATGATAAGCGCGGGGGCGGAAACGCACCGCGTGGAAGATATGATAACACGAATGCTTAAAACGACGGGATACGAACAGGCTGACGCGTTTGTTTTACCGACGGGAATAACCGTCACACTCGCCGACGGCAAGGACGACATCTGCTCGGTGACAAGGCGCGTTTCGCCCGGAACGAACAATCTTTCGCGCATCTGCTCGGTAAATACCGTGTCGCGTGATTTTTGCTCCGGTAAAATAACGCTCGAACAGGCAAAAGCAAGACTTGAAGAGATAAAAACCGAACACATATATGCCGTACCGTTGAAAATTCTCGGAACAATGATAGCGTGCGGAGCATTCACCGTGCTTTTCGGGGGTTCTCTTCTTGAAGGACTGGCGGCGACGATATGCGGTATATTTGTTGCGCTTATAAACTACGGCGCAAGAAAGATAATAGGAAGAGATTTCATCTGCGACGCACTCTGCGCCCTCGTGCTGACTATAATAACTCTGCTTCTCACACACTTTACGGCAAAATGGGGCATTATGACCCTCAGACCCCAATACATAATCGTCGGCAGTATCATGCCCCTCGTTCCCGGCGTTGCGATAACCAACGCCATACGCGACATTCTTCAAGGCGACTACCTCTCCTCGTGTGCGAGGATAATTGAGGCGTTTATGATAGCCGCCTCGGTAGCCATAGGAGTTGGCGCCGGTATTTTCTTCGGCGGTCACGTTTCGCTCCTTACGGAAGAGTTCGGCTTTGCGCTTGAAAATTCCCGCCGGGGAATTATCGGATATGCGTTTGGCATCGCGTCGGCGGCAATATCCACCATTGGCTTTTCAACTATTTTTGAGGTACCGAAGAAATATATCTTCACCGTCGCCGTCGTGTCGGGTTTCGGGTGGGTGACGTATCTAACCGCCGTATACGCCGGAATTTCGGTCGATTGGTCGTCATTTTTGGCGGCAAGCGTGATCGAGCTTCTCTCATACGCTCTCGCGCGTATACAAAAAGCCCCCATAACGTTATTTCTCATCTGCGGAATACTGCCGCTTGTACCGGGCGCGGGTATCTATCGCGCGGCATACTCGGTTATTTTTGCCGATTCGTCGGAAGCTCTCCTCGATACGCTCACAATAGCGGGAGCAATCGCGCTTGCCATCATCGTTATGGATACATTCCTCAATATATTAAACAAGCTGTACAAAAAGACGCGCAAAAAAGCATAACGAATCGACCTTTCGTCACGACTCTTTAAAAATTCCCCTCATGTAATTCACACAGCCCCGAATTTTTCTTCGGGGCTGGTTTTTTGTTTAAATTCGGTTGACAGTTACCAAAATATAATATATAATTATTATGTATTATTATGAGAAAGTGTGTTCAAAAACACGGGAAAGGCACAATTTATGATAAGAAGTATGACAGCATACGGACGTGCAAAGCACGAGGACGAAGCGAGAAGCGTGCTTGTTGAGATCAAATCCGTAAACAACCGATACCTCGACTGCACGGTCAAGTTACCGCGGTTGTTCGGTTTTCTCGAAGAAAAGATAAAGGCTCGTCTTACGGAACGCGGTATATCGCGCGGGAAGATAGACGTTTATGTAAACATTGACGTTATCGAAAACACGGGCATAGAGGTGGAACTCGACACAGCTTATGTTCAAAGTTATCTTGCGGCGCTCAGAAAACTCTCTGAAACGTTCGGACTTGCAAACGACGTGACAACAATGCGAATAGCGCAAAACAGAGATATTTTTACAGTAAAAAAGGCCGACGAGGACATCGGCGCGGAATGGGAAAGATTCCGCCCCATTCTTGACGAGGCGATAGACGCGTTCCTTTTGGCAAGGGAAACCGAGGGCGCGAACATGAAGGCGGACATAATCGAAAAGCGCAAGACAGTCGAAGCGCTCGCCGAAAAGATAGCGCCGCTTTCAAAGGCGGATATTGATGGGCAATTTGAAAAACTGCAAGAGCGAATAAAAGCGATAGCCGGCGACTCCGTCCAGTTTGACGAGAACAGGCTCCTCACCGAATGTGCCATCGCAGCAGACAAGCTCGCCATCGACGAAGAGCTCGTCCGTCTTTCTTCGCACTTCAAAGCGTTCGACCAAATCGTCGAATCAGGCGAACCGGTGGGAAGAAAACTTGACTTTTTGCTTCAAGAAATCAACCGCGAAACAAACACGATAGGTTCAAAGGTGAACAACGCCGAGATAGGCAAAATCGTGGTTGATATGAAGAGCGAGCTGGAAAAAATCCGCGAGCAGATACAGAACATCGAATAATTCGGGAGGGCAATAACTTTATGATGAAATTTATCAACATCGGCTTCGGCAACATGATAGCGGCGCACAGAATAGTCGCCGTCGTCAGCCCCGAATCCTCTCCGATAAAAAGACTTATCTCAGAGCAAAAAGAAGCGGGGCGCGTAATCGACGTTTCCTGCGGAAGAAGAACGCGCTCGGTAATCATCACCGACAGCGACCACGTCATTCTTTCCGCCCTTGCCGCCGAAACAATATCCGGCAGACTTGAAGGAGTGTTTGAAACGGCGGACGAGGAGGACGAAGAATGAATTTTGACAACAAAGGTTTGATATTCATAATATCCGGTCCCGCCGGCAGCGGCAAGAGCACGATAGTAAAAAAACTGCTTGCCACGGGAAGATTTGAATTTTCCGTTTCGGCTACCACCCGCGCGCCGCGTCCGGGCGAGGAGGACGGCGTGCAGTATCATTTCATTACGCATGAAAAGTTTGATGAAATGCTGAAAGACGACATGTTCCTCGAACACGCCGAATACGTCGGCAACTGTTACGGTACGCCGAAAAAACCGGTTGAAGATTGGGTAAACGCCGGCAAGAACGTCATTTTGGAAATCGAGGTCATTGGGGCGTTGCAGGTCAAAGAAAAAAAGCCTGAGGCAATAATGATATTTATCACACCGCCCGACGCCGAAACACTCGAAGCGCGTTTGCGCGGCCGCGGCACCGAAGATGAGGCGCATCTGCTTGGAAGATTGGCAAAAGCCCGCCGCGAATTTGAAAGTTTTGACAAATACGACTACGCCGTGATAAACGAACAGGAAAGCGCCGACAAGGCGGCGGAGGTCGTGCTTAAAATTCTTGACGCGGAAGAACACCGCACATCATGCAATAAAACATTATTTGAAAATTTTTTTAATTAAAGGGAGAAACAAAAATGATCAATCCGTCAGTTGAACAACTCACGCAAGGCTACAAGATAAACCGCTATAAACTCGCCATGGCGACGGCAAAATGTGCAAGAATGGTGACAGACGAATATGTTGCTCAGCGCGAAAAAGCAGAAAAAATGATAGAAAGAAAAGAAACCGACAAGAGCTTGGCTTCTCTTATCAAAGGCGAGGTGCGCGACAGAAAAGCAGTCGAAACGGCTGTTCAGCGCCTTTACAAGGGTGAATTTGTCATCCTTGACGATGAACTCAACAAATAATAAATGAACAAAGCTCCCGAGAAAATAGGCGTTCGCATTCTGGACCTGCCGTATCATCTCGACTCACTCTACACCTACTACGTTCCCGAAACACTGCCGGACAGCGTCAGCCGAGGCGACATTGTCATTGTTCCGTTCGGCGCGGGAAACAAAAAAATGTATGCGCTCGTCGAAGAGACAGACTCACAAGCGACCCCCGAAGGCATAAAACCGGTTGCGGCAACTGTCAACCGCGAGCTTTCCCTCTCGGATGAAATGCTCGGCGTCGTCGCCTTCTTGCGCGAAAGAACGTTCTGCACGACAGGCGATGCCGTGCGCCGTCTTATACCGGCCGAGGCATTCGAGCGCGCCGACGAGTATTATACCGTTTGCCCCGCATATGATATAAGCGGACTAAACCAGAAAAGCAGAATAATTTTCGAATATATAAAAAGCAAAGCGGGCGGTATTGCGCAAAAGGAGCTTTCTAAGGAATTTTCAGACGATATTCGTCCACTGCTTTCGCGTCTTATAAAAGCGGGCGCGATAAGGAAAGACCTTAAAATTGACGACTCGCCGAAAATAAAGACGGAACTTATCGTTTCCGTCTCAGAATCGGTAACGCCCGACGTGCTCTCGACCCCGAGGACGTCCGAGGAACAGCGTCAACTTTTCTGGCGCATAGATGAGGCGGGCAGAATACCCCTTTCACAACTCGTGCTTGAAGGATACTCTCCGGCAAGAGTAAAAACGCTTGAAAAACGCGGTTGGCTTGTCGTGGAAAAGTGCGAAAAACTCCGCATACCGTATGCAGACGCCGAAATAATGCCGAAAAACGTCACTCTTTCACCCGAGCAGTCATCCGCTCGGGACAAGTTGTGCGCCTTAATGGACGGAAAACCCCACGGCGCGCTTCTGTATGGGGTAACAGGTTCCGGAAAAACGAGCGTAATGCTTTCGCTGTGCGAAGAGGCTGTTCAAAAAGGCAAAAAAGCGATCGTGCTCGTGCCTGAAATAGCACTCACGTGGCAGTCGGTCGTCGCTTTTTCTTCAAGATTCGGCGATCGCCTCGCCGTTGTTCACTCAGCTTTGTCTGGCGGCGAACGCTTTGACGCTTACAGAAGAATAAAGCGCGGAGAAATAGACGTTGTTCTCGGCACGAGAAGCGCCGTTTTCGCCCCACTTGACAATATCGCCCTCATCGTTATCGACGAAGAGCAGGAACACACGTATAAATCAGATATGTCGCCGAAATATTCGGCTCGCGACGTCGCACGTTTCCGCTGTGAAAAACAAGGCGCGCTTATGTTGCTTTGTTCCGCCACGCCGTCGGTTGAATCATACTATCGCGCGACAAACGGAGTATATTCGCTTGTTGAGCTGAAAGAACGCTACGGCAAGGCGGCTCTTCCAAACGTTGAAATATCAGATATGCGCGCGGACGGCGCAGGTGCAGATTTTAAAATAATCGGCGAAAAACTTGCGCAAAAACTCACAGAAACGTTTGAATCGGGTCATCAATCGATGCTCTTTCTCAACCGTCGCGGATACAGCAGTTTTCTCATCTGCCGCAAATGCGGCGAGGCACTGCTTTGCCCGCATTGCTCGGTGGCATTGACGCTGCACAACACCCGCCGCGGCGGCGAGCTTGTTTGTCACTACTGCGGTTACAGGCAGACGCCACCGGAAAAATGCCCGTCTTGCGGAAGCGAGCATATAGGATATATGGGCTACGGCACACAGGCGTTGGAGGAGGCTATTCGTCATCTTTTGCCACAAGCGAAGGTGATAAGAATGGACGCCGACACGACAAAGGGGAAATTTTCGCGTGACGAGATCATTTCTCAGTTCGCTTCAAACAAAGCCGACGTTCTCGTCGGAACGCAAATGATAGCAAAAGGGCATAACTTCCCAAACGTAACACTTGCGGCTGTGGTCAACGCCGACGGTTCTCTTTACGGTGACGATTTCCGCGCCGCTGAGAGGACGTTCTCTATAATCACCCAACTTGTCGGCCGTTCCGGCAGAGCGACATCCGACGGAAAAGCGATTATTCAAACATATTCTCCCGACGCCGAGGCGATAAGGCTCGGTGCCGAGCAAAACTATAAAAAGTTTTATGAAAGCGAAATCGCAATGCGTCGCGCGCTTACTTTTCCGCCGTTCTGCGACATTGCAATGGTTTCGCTGTCGTCGGGTGAAGAACAAGCGCTGATAAAATTTTCCGCCGCGCTGACAGAAGAGCTGAAAACTCTCAACAAGGAACAGTTCAGTGACGTTCCCACAACGATATTCGGCCCGTTTGAAGCGTCAATATACAAGCTGAAAAACAAATACCGCATGAAAATAATCATAAAGCACAAAAACAACGCCCGTTCGCGCCAAATGTTCTCGGCTCTGCTTTCGTCAGCCGAAAAACGTGCTGCGGGCAAAATTGCCGTATCGATAGATATAAATCCGACGGCAATATAAACTCTTATGCCTTTAACTTGTTGTTTCGGGTGTGCTTTTGCGCTTTTATGTCAGCGTTGACTATCGAATTTCAAATATCAAATGACAGGATTTCCAAAAAACTTTTCAAAGCGGAATTAAACGGAGGAAACTCAAATGGCAACACTTAAAATACTGACGGACGAAGAGCTGCTTCGCAGAAAAAGCCGCCCGGTAGACAAAATAAATCAAAGAATAAAAACTCTCCTCGACGATATGACCCAAACCATGCGTCTTGCCGACGGTGTCGGTCTTGCCGCGCCTCAGGTAGGCGTGCTTCGCCGCGTGGTAGTGATAGAAGTTGAACCCGGCGAGGTGCTTGAACTGATAAACCCCGAGATAATCTCACGCGACGGCACGCAAACAGGTCCCGAGGGGTGCTTATCCGTTCCCGGCAGACGGGGAATAGTCGAGCGTCCGGAACACGTCGTTCTTCGCGCACTCGACAGAGACGGAAACATTCGTGAATATGAGGGCGAGGGGCTTTTGGCGCGCGCAATGTGCCACGAAACGGACCATCTTGACGGTATCCTTTATACCGACAAAGCCGAAAAAATGCTCGACGAGGAGGACGACGAGTGAAAATACTCTATTTCGGAACACCGGAATTTGCTCAAACAATTCTTGCCGCTCTTGCCGACTCTGAATTCGGCGCAGAGATAGTAGGCGTTGTAACGCGTGAAGATAAGCCGAAAAATCGCGGGCACAAGCTCACTCCGCCGCCGGTTAAGGTAGAAGCGGAAAAACACGGATACCCCGTTTTTCAGCCGAGCACGCTGAAAGAAGAAACGTTCGGTGAAACGTTCCGCTCGCTTGATCCCGATTTGTGCGTCGTCGCGGCATACGGAAAAATTCTTCCGCATTATGTACTTTTCGAGCCGAAATATGGCGCGATAAACGTTCACGGTTCGCTCCTCCCGGCTTACAGAGGTGCGGCGCCGATACAGCGCGCCATTATGGCGGGAGAAAAACAAATAGGCATCACAATAATGAAAATGGACGACGGGCTCGATACGGGCGACATGCTCTGCAAAGCCGCGCTTGACGATGATTTTTCTCAATCGGCATGCGGCGGAGAGATAGAGGCGGCACTGGCGAAAATCGGCGCCGAGGCACTGCTCGACGTTATCCGCTCGACAGGCACAAAAAAATATCCGCCGCAAAAACAGGACGGCGCTCTCTCATCCTACGCCGCAAAAATAACGGCTGAGGACAGAGCCGTGGACTTTTCACAAAGCGTTAAAACTTGTTTCGACCGCGTCCGCGCACTTTCTCCCGACATACTCGCGACAGCCAAACTCGACGAAATGAATATAAAAATTGTCGAAGCAAAAATCTCACACACTCAAAAAAACGGCAACCCCGGCACCGTCGCATCGCTTAACGCAAAAGGTGCGGGAGAGATAAACGTAAACTGTTCCGACGGAGTATTGAAGATATTAAAACTTGTCCCCGAAGGCAAGGGGATTATGAGTGCGGGCGACTTTATTCGCGGAAGAAAAATTAACGAAAAAAGCATATTTACAAAGATAAACCTCGGAGGCAACTAAATGACAGCACGTCAGGCGGCGTTCCTTTCGCTTTTAAAACTTGAAAAGGGCGGCAAATATTCAAATATAGAGCTTAACGCCTCGATTGAAAAATTCGGACTTTCGGGCGTTGAAAAGTCTTTCTATACCGCATTGCTTTACGGCGTTATCGAACGGAAAATCACGCTTGACTACCTCCTTTCCCTTTTCTCTTCCCGCCCGACCGAAAGCATTGACCGTGACGTTAAAACCGCAATATATTTAGGGCTTTATCAGTTGTTTTTTATGGATAAAGTTCCGCCGTCGGCGGCAGTAAACGAATCCGTTTCTCTGCTTACACGCTTTTACGCAAAGAAAAACAGCGAGAATTTTGCAAACGCGGTGCTTCGCGCGGCCGCAAAAGCCGGCAAAACAATAGAGTATCCTTTCAAAAATTCAGATTTCATAAAATATCTTTCGATAAAATACTCAGTGAGCGAATGGATCTGTAAAAAGTTTGCAGACGAGCTTGGCGAGCAGAAGGCGGAGGAAACGCTTGCCGCCATGTGTGTCCATCCTCATATAACCATTGCCGCAAATACCATAAAAACAACACGCGACGAGCTTATTAAAAAACTGACGGAAAACGGCATCCCGTGCAGAAAGACCACGCGTTCGCCTCACGGGATAATACTTGAAGAAAACACCCCTTACGAAAAAATCGAGAAGTTCGACGAGCTGTTCTTCGTTCAGGACGAGGCTTCTCAGCTCTGCTGTGAGGCACTTGGAGCAGAAGCCGGCGACGCGGTGCTTGACGCTTGCGCTTGCCCCGGCGGAAAAAGTTTTCTTTCCGCCGCAAAAATGAACAACCGCGGCAAAATCATCGCCTGTGATCTTCACAAAAGCAAACTGTCGCTGATCTCCTCCGGCGCAAGCAGACTCGGAATCGATATTATTGAAACAATCGAGCAAAATTCCGCCGTTTTCAGAGAAGATTTCCCGCTGTTCGATAAAGTCCTCTGCGACGTTCCCTGCTCAGGTCTTGGAGTAATGGCGAAAAAGCCCGAGATAAGATATAAATCGCAGGACGACGTAAAACGACTGCCCCGGCTTCAATATGAAATTTTATCCAACTGTGCAAAATATGTAAAACCCGGCGGTGTGCTCGTATATTCCACCTGCACGCTCTCAAACGACGAAAACACGTCTAACACCGCGCGGTTCCTTTTAGAACATTCGGATTTCATCCCCGCTGAAATATCCGGCGGCAAGCACGAGATAACGTTTTTCCCACAGGATTTTTCCTCAGACGGATTTTATATAGCAAAATTTTTGAAAAGAGGATAACAAATGACAGACCTCCTCTCTATGTCGATTGATGAACTTGAAACGTTCATCGTTTCCCTCGACGAACCGAAATACAGGGCAAATCAAATATATAGGCATCTAATGCTCGGAAAAACCGTTGACGAGATGCAAAATATACCGAAATTGCTTAAAGAAAAACTTAAAGCGACAGCCGTCGTTAACACTGTAAAACTTGGAAAAAGGCTTGTTTCATCAGACGGAACAAAAAAATTTCTTTTTTCGCTTTACGACGGGCAGATGATCGAAAGCGTGCTTATGAAATACGAACGCGGCTACACCGTCTGCATTTCAACCGAGGCGGGTTGCGCCATGGGGTGCGCCTTCTGCGCCTCAACTCTCGGCGGGCTTGCGAGAAGGCTGCTCCCGTCGGAGATGCTCTCACAGGTGATTTTCGCGCAGAACGAGGCGGGGGAAAAACTTTCCGGCATCGTGCTTATGGGTATCGGCGAGCCGCTCGATAATTATAACAACGTCATAAAATTTCTTCACCTTGTCGGAGATGAGCAAGGTCTTAACATAGGTTACAGGCACATCTCCCTTTCCACCTGCGGGTTGGCGGACAAAATATATGCGCTGGCGGAAGAAGATCTGCCGATAACACTGTCGATTTCCCTTCACGCCGCCGACGACGAAACCCGCTCGGCACTTATGCCGATAAACAAGCGTTATAATATAGAAACGTTACTTACGGCTTGCCGAGATTATTTCAATAAAACTAAACGGCGTATCTCGTTTGAATATACACTTGCCTCAGGCAAAAACGATACGGAGCAAAACGCACGCAAACTTTGCGCTGTGCTTAAAAAATACTGCCCGGATATGCCTCTTCACGTAAATCTCATACCCACAAACGCCACCGGACGCGGATTTTCCCCGTCGGATAAGGCGTCGGTTTACAGATTTGCCAAAACACTCAACGACTCACACATAACCGCCACCGTAAGGCGCCACCTCGGCGGCGATATAGACGCTTCCTGCGGGCAGCTCCGCGCGGGAAGCAGCACACATAAGAACTGAAAGGACACACACATGAGATTCTTTGGAAAAACAGACGTCGGAATTGTCAGAAAAATAAATCAAGACTCGTTCGATTGCAGAACTGTCTGGGGAAAGGAAGCGACGCTGCTCGTAGTTTGCGACGGAATGGGCGGTCACCGCGCGGGTGAGATTGCAAGCAAAAAAGCGGTGACGTCGTTTGTAGACAAAGTGGTTTCGTTCCCGTGCCTGTCGGAAGAGCAATTCGAGCAGTTTTCCGAAATCCGCCACACGCTCATAGTTGCGGCAAAAACGGCAAATAATCTGCTCTTTCGCATGTCGCGCGATTTTGATGAACTCTCAGGCATGGGCACGACGCTCGTCGCCGGGCTTATATATAACAATATGCTCTACGTCGTCAACATCGGCGACAGCCGTCTGTATGTAATAACCCAAAACGGTGTCCGCCAAATAACTCACGACCATTCCTTTGTTCAGTATCTTATCGACTACGGCAAAATAACGCCCGAGGAAGCAAAGAATTATCCGAGAAAAAACGTGATAACTCAGGCGGTGGGTATAAACGAAAACGCCGAAGCGGATTTCTTCTGCGTAGATTTAGCCAAGCACGGAAGCGGGTTCATACTTCTCTGCACCGATGGACTTTCAAACTATGTTGAGCCCAAAAACATGATGGACATACTTTACGGCGACCCTCAAAAGTCCGAAAAGGACACCGATTTGGAAGAAGCCGCGGGAAAGCTGATAGATATAGCCTTAAACGGCGGCGGAGCCGACAACGTAACGGCAGTTTTAGCACAGTTTTGATTTTTACAGTAATGAGGAAGGTAAAACATCATGGACGTTTTCAATAAATATGTAGGGCAGATTTTCGACAGCAGATATAAAATAGAGCGCACGGTCGGCGTAGGCGGCATGGCGATAGTTTTCGAGGCAAAGGATATTCTCACCGGTCGCAGAGTTGCTATAAAAATGCTTAAAGATTCCGCCGCGAACAATACACAGGCGATAAAACGATTTGTAATAGAATCAAAAGCGGTGGAAATGCTCGACCATCCGAATATCGTTAAAATATACGGCATATCAGTCAGAGGCGAGCACAAATATATCGTCATGGAATATCTTGAAGGGATAACCTTGCGCGAATATATGAAAACAAAGGGACCGCTCGATTGGAGAGAAGCCGTCGAGTTTACCGAGCAGGTGTTGGCGGCGCTCGATCACGCACACATGAAGGGCGTCGTTCACCGCGATATAAAGCCGCAGAACATCATGCTGCTTGAAGGCGGCATCGTAAAAGTAACGGACTTCGGCATAGCGAAAATTCCGAAAGCTGAAACGCTTACAATGGCTGACAAAGCCATAGGTACGGTATTTTACATCAGCCCGGAACAGGCACAAAGCAAGAAGATCGACGCACGAAGCGACCTGTATTCGCTCGGTGTTATGCTTTATGAAATGGTAACGGGCAAAATGCCTTTTATTGCGGACACGCCCGTCGCCGTCATCATCAAACACATAAACACTCAACCCGTGCCCCCCACACAGCTTAACCCTAAAATTCCGATAGGTCTCGAACAAATTATCCTTTGCGCCATGGCAAAAAACCCGGACGCAAGATACCAAAGCGCGTCGCAGATGATACGTCACCTCAGACGTTTAAAACAAGACCCCACCGTAGTTTTCGTTCAAAAAACACGTCAGCCTAAAACTCCGACATCGCAAACGGCGATAGACAGAACAACAAAAAAGCCGGAAAACACCGCGCCGATCCAAAAGCCGCGCCAAAGAGTCCCCGCTGACGACGGCGAAGAGAAAGAAAAAGGTGTTCCGCTTTGGGTGGCGGTGCTCATATTCTTTGCGTTCCTTGCAATGGCGATAGTTGGTATAATTCTCATTCTGCCGCTTATATCCGGCGCATCAACCGCCATTCCCGGCTTCATCAATCGCGCCGTTTCAGCGGTGGGAAGTGTTTTGAAATATGGCAAGTGACAGCCTTCACGGAATGATAACGTGCGGCACGGGTGGCCTTTACACCGTATTGCTTGACGGCGGCAAAACGTTAAAATGCAAAGCGCGCGGCGTTTTCAGAATAAAAAACATTACGCCTCTTGCAGGCGATACTGTAAGCGTCAGACGCGGCGAGCGCGATGAAAAAGGATATTTTATCGAGAAAATAGACGAAAGAAAAACCGTCTTTGCAAGACCCCCCATGGCAAACGTCGATACGGTTTTCGTCACCGTTGCCGCAGACGAGCCTGCGCCGAACTTGTTTTATACCGACAAGCTCCTCTGTTCCGTCTCCGACGCGGGGGCGACGCCCGTCGTCATAATCACAAAAACGGACGTTTCGCCCGAAAAGGCGAAAGAACTTAAAAAAATTTATTCCGCCGGTTATACTGTGTTTTTGACGTCGTCCTCCTCTCCCGAAACCGCGGCGCCGATACTCGAATATATTAAAACAAACACACATATCTGCGCGTTTGCGGGAGCGTCCGGCGTCGGCAAATCAACGCTGATAAACACGCTTTTCCCATCACTTACGTTGAAAACCGGCGAAATTTCCGAGAAATCCCAAAGGGGCAAGCACACCACGCGCACTGTTACGCTGTTTGATAATGCCCTCGGCGGTTTTATTGCCGACACACCCGGTTTTACAATGCTTGATCTTGACGATTTTGACATCAAGCGTTCCGACAGGCTTTTTTTCATGTTTCCCGAATTTGAAAAATATTTCGGCAAATGTAAATATCGCGGCTGTACACATATAAAAGAAGAAGGCTGTGAGATAATTTCAGCCGTCGAGAGAAAAGAGATCGCGCCTTCGCGCCATGAAAGTTACGCAACATTGTTCTTAAAAGAAAAACAAAAACATTAAACAAGCCGCAAATGATTTTGTGTTTGCGGCATTTTGTTTAATCACCTCACGCCGTTTGCGGCAAAGGAGAAAAAATGATATTACAGGAAAAGAAGATATTTTCAAAAAGCGGCAAGCCGTTTACGTTTCGCAGTGCCGACGTTGATGACGCCGCGCAAATGATTGAATATTTAAATCAAATATCGCTCGACACGCCATATCTTACAAACGAGCCTGGCGAGGTGACGCTGTCGGTTGATGACGAGGAAAAATTCCTCACTCGCATAAAAGCAGACGCCCGCTCGCTTATGCTCGTCGTTTTGCACGGCGATGAAATCATCGGCGCGGCAAACGTCAACCCCGTATCGTCAAAGCCCCGCATGTGCCACAGGTGCTCCATCGGAATTTCCCTCAAAAAGCCGTTTTGGAACGAAGGAATCGGGAGCGAGATGATGAAAACACTTATAAAAACCGCAACCGACGTGGGATTTGAGCAGATGGAACTTGAAGTCGTGGTTGAAAACGAGCGTGCGCTTGCGCTTTACAAAAAATTCGGTTTTGAGATATGCGGCCGTCATCCGCACGACATGAAATATAAAGACGGCACATATGCCGACGTGTTTTTAATGGTCAAAGCCTTATAATAGCGAGAAAAATGATGAATATAAAATCCCCCGTTGTTCTTCGCCCACATCATTTGCTATGCATAAAGTTTTTCGTCGGTCGCGGATATAGCGAAGAATTCACCGCAAATATGTATAAGATAATAGCCGACTTAAATGAAAGCGATTCGGTGAAAATCGCCTTTTCGGCAGACGCCCTCTGCGCCGCCTGCCCCAATTTTCTCGGTAAAACGTGTAAAACACAGGAAAAGGTCTGCCGTTATGACAAAAAAACGGCTGAGCTTTTACAGCTTGACGACGGCAAAACGTATTCATATAAAGAACTCAAAGCAAGGCTTGAAGAAAAAATCTTCTCTCAAAACAAGTTTGACGACGTCTGCCGCGACTGCGAATGGGCAAATATTTGCCATAAGTGAAAAATCTCCCATGGCGAAAAAGCCACGGGAGATTTCTGTTTTAAATATTTTGGTTTTAACTTTTGTGAAAATCTCGCCTTAAAAATTATACGCCGAGAATCGTGCTCGCAACTGCAAAATAAACGAGAAGCGAAATCGCGTCAACCGCCGTCGTGATGAACGGACTTGCCATCACCGCGGGGTCGAGCTTTAATTTCTTTGCAAGTATCGGAAGCGTACATCCGATAAGTTTCGCCACAACTACCGTGATGGCAAGCGTAATGCAAACGACAGCCGCAACCTTAAAGCCCGCCGCGTCAAATGAAAGAGTTTTAAGCAGCAGCATCTCAACAAGCATTATCTTTACAAAATTTGCCACCGCAAGCGTTGCGCCGCAAAGCGCCGAAACACGTATTTCTTTCCAAATTACGCGGAACACGTCTTTGGGTTCTACCTCGTCGAGTGCAAGCGCGCGGATAACCGTTACCGACGCCTGAGAGCCGGAGTTTCCGCCCGTATCCATCAACATTGGGATAAACGCCGTCAACGCCGCAAAAGCGGCAAGTTGCGCCTCGAAGCTCGATATTATCATGCCGGTAAATGTAGCCGACACCATCAGCAATAACAGCCACGGTATTCTCTGTTTCCATGTGGCAAATACACTCGTTTTAAGATACGGCTTCTCCGACGGCGACATAGCCGCCATGATTTCCATATCTTCCGTCGCTTCTTCTTCAATGACGTCCATAGCGTCGTCGATTGTAACGATACCTACAAGTCTTTGCTCTTTATCAACGACAGGCAACGCCATAAAGCCGTATTTTTTGATTTGTGACGCCACAAATTCCTTGTCGTCGGTTGTCATTACGCTTATAAAATTTGTGTGCATAAGCGCTTCAATTTGCGTTTGGGGCGACGCCAAAAGCATACTTTTAACAGAAACAACGCCGATAAGATGTCTGTTTTCCGTTACATAACAGGTGTATATCGTTTCTTTATCTACACCCACCTTGCGAATATGCTCAAACGCGTCAATCACCGTCATTGTCTTTTTCAGCGCCACATATTCCGGCGTCATAATGCTTCCGGCGCTGTCCTCGGGATAAAGCAATATCTCGTTTATTGTGCGGCGAGTGTCGGGGTCTGCGGTTTTAAGTATTCTCGCCACTACGTTTGCGGGCATCTCTTCAATTATGTCAACCGCGTCGTCTACATATAGCTCGTCGAGCATTTCTTTCAGTTCTCTGTCGTTTATGCTCGTAATAATAAGCTCCTGCAAATCGGCAGGTATCTCAACGA
Organism: Clostridia bacterium; assembly: GCA_017446155.1. Classification (GTDB taxonomy): domain Bacteria; phylum Bacillota; class Clostridia; order Oscillospirales; family CAG-272; genus CAG-841. Next base: position 22,424 of record JAFSRI010000010.1, read on the forward strand.
ACACTATCGCCGCCGTTTCCTTTGATAGCATTCTGAACGCAATAATAAGTTCTTTTTCGTTCAAATCTTCAAACGCTTCGGCAATGTCGACAGGGTTAATGTCACCGACAAGCAAGCCCTTTAAATCCTTGAACTTTTTGTCGGCGATCATAGCGGAGATCTGTTCCGCCAACGTCATTTTTTCCTCCATATCGCACCTCTTTTCCACGGAAAATCAGAGCGCAAAAAAAGATCGCGCGCGCTTTCCGCCATGATGAATGAAAGCAACTGTGCGACCGATGGAAGCTATGCTGTAATAAATAATATCAGAAAATTTCTCCGCGGCAAAAAAGACTTCCCCACGGAAAAACGTCAAAACCATTTATCACGGCGCAACTTCGATCGCCCGTACTGTTACCGCTTCCGGAATCCATCTTTTTCACCTCTCTTTTTTATTTTTTCGGCTTTTGCCGTTTATATTTTACCGCCCAAACACCGTGTTTGTCAATACTTGTTTTAAATTATATTTATTTTTTTGTCTTAATAGGTTCTTCCCGAAACTTTTTTTCGGCGCTTTTATAATAATTATAAATCTTGCGTTTACATATTTAAAAAAACATGGTATAATAAAACCGAAAATTCAAGTTTTCGCATAAATACATTATCTGTTTTTTTCTGCACGCTTGAAGCCGAAGACAGTCGGCAAACCGTCGATATTTTTAAATATAAACGCTGTATAAAGGAGCATTTATTATGTGGCAGTTTGTTTATATGGATAAAATCAAAAAAGAGCTCTTTTTGCCGCGCTTGTATAATATCCTTTATAACAATATGTCTGTCATAGCTCCTACCGGCAACAGTAAAAGAGAGGACTATCTCATTTGGCACAAGGCAATCTCAGAAGGGCTGGAAAAGCCGCAGCGGCAAATTGTGCTTATTAAAAACGGAAGAAAACTTGCCGGATACATTCAGTATGCCGTCGGGCGAGACGTTTTGATAATCGAAGAAATAGAGTTAAAACCCATATATCATCGCTCTGCCGCGTTTTTCTGCGCGTGCAAATTTATATATGACAATATCCCGAACGACATAGAATATATAGAGTCGTATGCACGCGTCGAAAACGACAGATCGATAAAAATGCAGCTTCATTTCGGGCTTGAACTTGTCGGCACGATACATGACCGTACCCTGCATTTTAAAGCAAAAACTTCGGATATAATAAAAAAACACCCATACATGTTCAAATACGCACAGAAAGAGGTCAACATATGATTAAACGCGTTTTTTTGATAGTTCTCGACAGTTGCGGAGTGGGCTTTGCTCACGACGCCGAAAAGTTCGGTGACGCGGGCGCTTATACGCTCGGTTCACTTATGAAGCAGGAAGGTTTTTCGGTTCCGACGCTTCAAAAACTCGGACTTTTTAATATTTCAAACGTCGCAACACCTGCTTTTCCGGCAATCGCCTCGCCCGCGGGAGCATTTGCGCGTATAGAAGAGCTTTCAAACGGAAAAGACACAACAATCGGCCACTGGGAAATCGCCGGAATTTACTCTCCCGACCCGCTCCCTGTTTTTCCCGACGGATTTCCGGATGAGATCATCGACGAATTTTCAAAACTCACCGGCAGAGGCGTGCTTTGCAACAAGCCCTATTCCGGCACGGACGTTATCCGCGATTACGGCGAAGAACACATGAAAACCGGTGCGCTCATCGTTTATACGTCCGCCGACAGCGTTTTTCAAATAGCCGCTCACGAAAGCGTGGTGCCGATAGACGAACTATATGACATTTGCCAACAAGCCAGAAAATTGCTCGACGGAAAATATCGCGTCGGCAGAGTTATCGCTCGTCCGTTTGAGGGAGTGTGGCCGTTTAAAAGAACGAGCCGCCGACACGACTTCTCAGCTCTTCCGCCGTCTGACACACTGCTCGATTTGCTAAAATCGCAAGGACTTGAAACGTATTGTATCGGCAAAATAAGCGACATTTTTGCAGGTCAGGGTGTAAGCAAGTGTGTTCGCACCGTGTCAAATTCAGACGGAATGGACAAAACCATGATAGCACAGCAAGAGGATTTTCACGGACTTTGCTTTGTAAATCTCGTCGATTTTGACTCTGCCTATGGCCACAGAAGAGATGCTCTCGGATACGCGGACGCGCTTATGGATTTTGACCGCAGAATAGCCGAGTTTATCGACAAAATGAACACCGACGACGTGCTTATGATAACCGCCGACCACGGCTGTGACCCGTGCTATAACGGCACCGACCACACGCGTGAAAACATTCCGTGGATAGTTTACGGAGATTGCATAAAACCGATAGATCTCGGCACGCTTCCAACCTATTCGGATATTGCCGCAACCGTGGCAGATATGCTTGGTATAAAATATACGCTAAGCGGAACAAGCAGATATGAAAGGATAAAAAAATGACAGACTTAAAAACACTCGCTTCCCTCGCCGTCGAGGCACGCAAAAATGCATACGTTCCATATTCACATTTTACCGTCGGCGCCGCGGTTCTTTGCTCAGACGGCACAATTTATACCGGCTGTAATATCGAAAATTCCTCGTTTGGAGCTACGATCTGCGCCGAAAGAGTGGCAATGACAAAGGCTATCTCCGACGGACACTTGAAATTCGACGCGATAGCTATCGCCGCCGACAACGGGGACGACTATATCGTTCCGTGCGGCATTTGTCGTCAATTCATGTCGGAGTTTTTCTCGCCGCAAACACCGGTTTTACAGGTAAAGAGCGCCGAGGACTTCCTCGTTACGCCGTTTGAAAATCTCTTCCCCGGTGTATTTGTTTTAAAGAAATAAAAACCGTGTTATAACACTTTTATACGTCAAAAATCCCGTTTATGAAGTTTAAATTTCACAAACGGGATTTTTTTAAAGCACTTTTATATCAATTACGTCTTTTATCAATCTTTTTTCGGCAAACAAAACACCTAATATGCTTATAAAATATCCGCTTATTGCAAGTATTGCCTCAATAATAAGCGACACCGCGTCGTGCGCTTCGTCGAAGATAAAGCTAACAAGCGCAAGCAACAACCACGCCAAATAAAATATTGCAAGCGCAATCTGCGGCGCCGATATTGGCAATACATATGGTTTTTTAAAATCCGCCGACAGTTTTTTCGTCTCAAAAAACACCTTCACAGCAAGCGCAACAAGCGTTGCAATTAAAAATCTCACGCCGTTTTCCACACCGCTCAAAAGATCCGAAAAAAAGTAATCTCCCATGGCGTTTACATCAACGGTTGAAGAAAGAAATATCAGCCTTGCAAGGTATGCCGCAAATGGAAACACGACAAAATGTGACACAGTGCCGACAAGAGATGTTATAATAATAGGCTTTACACTCGTTTTCAGCATAGTTACGCTAACAATTCCGATAGCAAAGAATAATACAAAATATAAAAAATAGTAAAGCGCATTATACGAAATGTCGATCAAAAAATCGAGTTCGTACGGCAAGTAATAATAATTCTTTTCTATCAAGCAAAATGCCGTTGAAATCAAAAATGTCGCGCCTGCGGGCATTATCGCTGTTAGCAATATATATTTCCAATATAAAAAAATTTTTTCTCTCATTTTTCCTCCCGTATAGCGCTTTATTTGTTTGCGTTCTTTATCTAATATATCACGTTTATTACATGAAATAAACTCGATTTTGTAAAAAATCTTCCTTTTCTTGAAAATTTTTTCCGACATATATTTTCCGGTTTTTCAAAAAATATTTTCAAGAGGTGATCAAAATGAGAAAAGACAGGTATTTTATTTATACAATGGGATTCTTCGTTTCAACCGTCCTTTTATTTGCCGCGTCTGCAGAAGCGCTTCAAACCGAGCTGATAACTCGTTTACCGGTTATTTTGGGAATATGCTTGTCGGCGCTTGGCATTTTTTCATCGGCAATAATATCGGTTCTGTAAAAAAGCGGCACCCTTTCGGGTGCCGCTTTGAGTCTTATGCTTTATAATTTAGTAGGAATACTATGTTATTAAGCGAAGAATGAGTTTACGAATACAACGTATGTGCCGTCAATTACAGTATACTGGAAGGTAACCGGTGAAGGTTCTTTCTGGTATGTGTACTTGTAGCTGTTGATGTATCTGTAAACAGAGGAGTTAGCTCCGCCCCAGAACTGACCGTCAAGATATTTTGCAATAGCAGTTGTCTTAGCGGTTTCAAGAGCTGCTGCTTTCTCGTCAACTACAGCTTTAAGTGTAGCCTGGACCTCTGCGCTGAGTTTGAGTGTCTGAGCGTCTGCATAGTCTTTCTCTGCGTCTGCAAGAGCTTTCTTTGCATCGTCAAGAGTCTTCAAAACGTCAGCTTCGGAAGAGATCGATACGCTTGTAGAGGAACCTGCAACATGGAGATTTCCTTCGAAGTCTTCATAGATGAATGTCCACTTGTAGCCTGTAGCGTCAACTTTTTTGCCGTCGAGTGTAGCTTTTACGTTGCCAACAGAATCAACTTCTGTGATTTCACCCTTCTTTGTAGCACCTGCTGCGCCTACTATTTCACCGTCTGCTTTTACTGTGTAGTAGCCGGTGGAGATAGCAACGTCAACTGTAGAAGCATACTTAGCTTCTGTGTATGTGCTGTACTTACGATAGATGGATCCGAAGTCTTCGCAAGACGGGATTACGCTTGCAGAGTATGTGGATCTTACAACGAAGTAGTTGCCGTTTTCAAGAGCTTCGATCGTTACACCGTCATGAGCGAGGTATACGAGGTAGGTCTTTTCGGTTTCTGTAGATACAGGTGTAACTGTCTTGTCAACAAGTTCACCGATTACAGAGAGCGCATCGAGCGAAGTGCCGGAAGCAGCCGGTTGAGCATATGTTACGAATACTTCTGCCTTAGCTTGTGCAAGAGCTTCGATTGTCGTAGTTCTGCCGTCAAGGTCAGCCGTCTTGAAGTTAGGAGTCATAATTACAACGGGTGTTTCGCCTGCTGCAATGTATGTCTTACCGTCATAAGTTACCTTGTAAGCGCCGGGGAAGTAGCCTTTTTCTGTTCTGTCGGTCATCTCTTCGAGAGTGATGAGACCAACAATATCTTCTTCCTCAACAGCAACATCCTTCGGTACTACGCCGTCAACAGCTACCATATTGCTGAAATCATATTCGTTCTTAACAACTCTCTTGCCGTCAGAATTATATTTGTATTCAGCCTGATAGGTGTTAACTCTGTAAAGGAGTCCTTTGATTACTTCAAACGTTGCAACAACTTTGTTTCCGGTTGTGCCGTCAACTGTTTCAACGCCTGCCTGAGTTGTCCAGAAGCTTTCGTCGTTCTTTTCAACTTTGATCTGTTCACCGTTTGCGTCAACAACTGCAAGGTATGTCTTTATAGGATCGCCAGCTACATAGGACGATGTAACGGTCAATGTGTACTGACCAACTGTCCAATGTCTTTCAAATCCTGTAACTTTGCCCTGTGCATTGTAGAGTTTTCTATAATACGGGTTGGTTGCAACTTCAACTGTGAATTCAGTTTCTGTGCTGTTCTGTCCATCCGGAATTACGATATTTGCAACAGCTTTGCTTATATCGGTAAGGATGATACCCTGACTATACTGGTTCCAATAAGCAGCTTCGTTTCTAGTGTCGATCGTGAATGCGAATGCGCCCTTGGACGACCATACGTCAGCGAACGTGCTGTTGTTAGAAGAATAGTAATAGCCCCACGTTCTTAAGCCGGCTTTATAAACAGAGGAAGTTTCATCAAGGTACTGGAGAACATAAGATGTGGTTGCCGCGTCTTTCTTAACAGCAACGTAAGTAAGATCCTGTCCTGTTACAGCTGCTGTGAATTCAACAACCTTGAGGTATTCGTCTTTCGCTGCCGCAAGTCTTTCTGCTGCTGCGTCAACTGCCGCTTCTGCTACGGGAACTGCATCTTCTGCCGCTACTTTTGCTTCTTCAGCTGCTGTCTTTGCGCTTGCCGCTTGGTCTTTTGCTGTCTGAGCTGCCGTAAGAGCCGCCTGTTTATCAGCGTCATTGGGATTAGCCGTTGCGTCTGCCTGAGCTGCTGCAAGTTTTTCTGTAGCTTCTGCAAGGTTATCTGTAGCTTTTGCAAGGTTCTTCGTTGCTGTTACAACTGCTGCGTTTGCTGCTTCAAGAGCCGCTACCGCGCTGTTGTGAGCCGATGTTGCAGCGTCATAAGCCGCTTTCTTGGTCTTAACGTCTGAAACCTTGTTGTAGTCTGCCTGAGCTGCGTCAACTGCTGCCTGAGCTGTGTCAACTGCTGTCTGAGCCGCGTCAACTGCTGCCTGAGCCGCGTCAACTGCTGCCTGAGCCGTGTCAACTGCTGCCTGAGCTGTGTCAACTGCTGCCTGAGCTGTGTCAACTGCTGCCTGAGCTGTTGTAACTGCTTCTGCAAGATCTTCGTTTTCAGGCTCTGCCGCTGCAGCTGCCTGAGCCTCTGTAAGAGCTGTCTGAGCGCTTGTGAGAGCTTCGTCAGCCGTTGTCTTAGCTGTGTTAGCTTCTGTCAAAGCTGTCTGAGGTTCTGTCAAAGCTGCCTGAGCTGCTGCAAGAGCTGTCTGAGGTTCTGCCAAAGCTGCCTGAGCTGCTGCAAGAGCTGCAGCTTTTTCAGAGATGAGTTCTTCGTTTATAGAGTTGATAGAGATTTCACCCTGAACGTTTGTATTGCTTTCAAGATGATCTTTGAGCGTCTGGCCTGCGAATATGCCGTAGTATACAGAGTAGTTATCCCAGTCCCAAATGGAGGAAGCACTTGCTCTTACTTCGTATGTAGCAACGGATGTAGCACCCTTGTAAGAGTTGATTGCTGTGAACCAGCCCTTAGCAGGAGCAGAACCGAGTCCTGCAGGAGAGGTAATGCTGAACTGTGTCTTGGACGTTGTGAGATATCCGCCACGAGCAATATCGGTAAGAACGCCGACAAGTCTTGCATATGAAGTTGCACGTGCATCGAGCAACGACTTGTTTGCTGTGTATTTTTCATACATTGCATCTGCGCTGAAGCCCGGGATTGCATTGAGAACTTCATCAATTGTCAAAGCATTCGTTGCGGCTGCGTTGATAACTGTATATTGATTAAGTATAACTGTTGCTGAATCTGGGTGGTTATTATCACTCGGATCAACTGCTGCGCCAACGAGTTGAGCGAGCGTCTTACCCTGTGTTCCAGCTACACCTTTTGCTTTAAGAATTGCAAACGTATTTCTCAAAATCGGTTCAGCTCTTGTGTAACCTGTGTTGGATGTCCAAGTCTTATCTGCCACATATGCGTCAGCATCCGTAAAACCAACGAGGGCCATGTAGCCTCTTGCTGTAAGGTTGTTGCCATTGTAAGCAGGATAGTTAGCTGTAGAGTATGTGTAGGTAAGGTTATTCTGAACTCTTGTGAAGTATACGTCAAGAGCAGATACCCAAGCCGGGTCAGAGATGTTGCCCGATTTAGCAATTGTTACATTGTATGTATTGTCGCCTGTTTCGGTCTTTTTAACGTCTACGATGAAGCCCGTAGCTGCTGTGGATGTTGTGTCGAGCATTACGCATACCATATCGGCTGCAAAGCCTGTAGCGCCTGTAACGGCACCCTTGGTAGCGTATTTAACTGTCTTGTCAACAAGCCATGAGCCTGTGCCTTCTTCGTTTACGATCTGGTCAATGCCGTTTTCACGAGCAGCTTCTTCTGCTGCAAGGAAAGGCATCCAGTCAGCGGAGTAAACGCTAACTTTTGTGCTCTGTCCTGCGATTGTTACGGGAACAGTAAGTCTCGTATCTGTATAAACAGATTTTGTAGGAATGAGAACTTTTGCTTTTGTTCCGTCAGCAACGTTTACGAGAGTTGCAACGAAATATGTCTTGTCTTCTGTAACTGTTATTGTTTCTGTTACAGGTTTGCTGTTTGCGTCAACAACAGGATCGCCGTATTTGTCAATAACCGGTTCTTCATATGAATATGTGCATGTTTCACCGGACTTAACAACGTCTTTTTCAACGCTTTCAATGTAAGCTGTTGTAAGATCAGCGATATCAACTACTGTGTAGTACTGCATCGGATATGAAGGAGCAGTAACTGTGTTGCCTGCTGCATCTTTCGTGTTGCCGTAATACTGAGTTCTGAGTGCGTTGTGCTTGTTGGAAGCCTGAACAACGATCTGAACCTTACCGGATGTGCCGCTGTCATATTTCCAAGAGTCAGAGTTGCCGGATGTTGTAACTTTCTTGTCGATTACAACCGCGCCGCCCTGATTGTATTTAGCGCCGCTATCGTTTGACGCGGGATCAGCGTTTGTCTTGTCAACATATTTAAATGTTGAGTAGTCGCGGATAACTGCAACATCGAAGAATCCGTCGCCGTCAACGTCTGTAAATTCAACGTCGTGTTCACCTGCTGCCGTGTTGGGTATTCTTGCAGCAACTGTGCTTGCAGAAAGAGGAGCCAATACATCTGCAGATACGTCATAAACAACGAGTTCTTTTTCGCCGACTGTTCTTGTCTGAACGATTGAATATGTTGTTTCGCCGAGTGTGAGCTTGCTTCCGCTTACTGAAACTTTCTTAGCGTCTGTATAAGATGTAAGAAGCTGCGGTTTGTTTGTAAGTCCGCTTTCAGCGTTTGCGAGGTAAGGATATTTACCATAGCGGATGATGGAACCGTCAACGCCACGAACCCATTTCTCGCTAGTAGACTGGAGAACGAGGAATGTATCGGAAACGAGTCTTGTTCCTGCGTCTTCGGTAGCAACCGTAACTGATGTAACGGTTTCGCCGGAAACCTCAACACCTACAACAGAACCGTTGTTGATGTAGTCGCCAAGGTTGAACACTTCGCCGTTAGCTCTATCAACGTTCTTGGATTTACCGAGAGAAACGCGAACGAGCTGCTGGAAAGTAGCAACGCTGACTGTTACCGTGTTGGAAATCGTGCCGTTCTCACCGATAAGGTTGAGAGTTACGCTGGACGAAGGATCGATAACGTTGGAAACGAAGTCAAGTGTCTTTGTTGTTGCGTCGAAGCCCCAAGATGTCCAATCGGTGTCGTTTACAAAGTTGTAGTTAAGTGCGCCGCCCTCAGACGTATAAGATGTAAGAACGCCGTTGTCGTCATAGATCTTGCCAGTGCCGCCGTAGAGATCGTAATAAACTTCTACGAAATCAACGCCGGATACGATAGCGATCTGAGAAGAAGCGTTAAGTGAACCTGCGGGGAATTTTTCACCGAGGTTTTCGCCCTCTGATGTGAGGCAACGGAGGTTACCGATAGATGTGGTAACGTCGCCGAAGTTAAGGATTGTAGCAAGGAGATAAGCTGCCTCGCCGTATGTGAGTTCGTATTCGGCGTCAACTGCAGGAAGATGATCTGCAAATGTCTTGTCGAATGCGTTGCAGTAGTTGTTAGCTACGTTAAAGTAGTTATACTGCCAGTCTTCAAGGTTAGTAACCTTGTTTTCATAACCCATAAGTCTAACGATAACTGCGCTTGCCTGTGCAAGAGTTACCTTAGCGTCGGGTGAGAATGTTCCGTCGCCATTGCCGCGAACGAAACGTCTCTGATAGCAGTAGTTGATGGCGGATCTGTAGATGCCGTCAACGGAAGTGTCAACGTCCGAGAAAACGATTACGTCGTCAAGGCCGTCTTTTTTCCACATGCCGGATTCTACAAAGTTTGCGCCTGCTTCGAGTTTTGCAACCCAAAGTACAAACTCTGCTCTGGTGAGTTTCGTTTCTGCTTTTGTTCCGATTTTAGCGATACCGGCTGCTTCAAGATATGTAACAGCTTTGGAGTACCATTTGCCGGAAGCGGCAGAAACGCTTGCGAACATACCGATTACCATTGTAAGAGCGATAACGACCGCAAGAATTCTTTTTGTGTTCTTCATAGTATTCCTCCTATAAAATTTTAGGTACAAATGGGGATAGTTCACCCCCAAAAGGTATCCTAGCGTAACTATAATACATAAAACGAAATGAAATTGCAATACCCTTTCGGCATTTGTAATATTTTTGTAATATTTCTCGGAGTTTTGTTACAAACACGCCGGATATATTTTACTCGCGTCAACTTTCTTTCTCACATTTACCTTTTTCTTCCCCGATTTTTGCCCATAACGCAACTTTTCTTCCTTAATTATATTATATATGCGCTGTTTTTTGTTTGACAATCGCTTTTCCATACAGCGTCATGTGCGCGCCACATGTCTTTTAGAACATTTGGAATAACACTTTATGCGAGATTTCCGGATAGCACTTTTCTTGTCCAAATTTATTTCGTGCCGCCTCTTTTTGCCGTGTAACATATTCGGTTCTGTGCAGTGCGCAAAGTTCGCTCTTTAAACGAAAGCGTTTTATTAAACTTTTTTATAAAACAAATTTCCCGCGGAAGTTCCGCGGGAATGTAAAAATCATATATATTTTCGGCATAGCCTGTGCTTTTCTTTATGCGCTCTATGTGAAAATCTATATTAACCGTTTTACCGGAGGTTTATTTTGCGTAATCGACGGCTCTGCTTTCCCTTATGACGTTTATCTTTATCTGTCCGGGATATTCAAGCTCTTCTTCGATCTTTTTCACGATGTCGCGCGCAACCACGATCATCTGCTCGTCGTTTACCTGTTCGGGTTTGACCATTATGCGAACCTCGCGTCCCGCTTGGATCGCAAACGATTTTTCAACGCCGGGGAAGCTGTTTGAAATTTCTTCAAGCTTTTCAAGGCGTTTGATATAGCTGTCGAGATCTTCTCTGCGTGCGCCCGGTCTTGCTGCCGATACGGCATCAGCCGCCGCAACGAGAACCGCCACGACCGTTTTCGGTTCAACGTCGCCGTGATGGGCTTCGATGGCGTGTATTACGTCTCTGTTTTCCTTGAACTTACGCGCTATTTCAACGCCAAGCTGTACGTGCGATCCTTCCACTTCCTGCGTCAGCGCTTTGCCTATGTCGTGCAAAAGTCCTGCGCGTCTTGCAAGTATGGGGTCCGCTCCGAGCTCGCTTGCCATCATTCCGGCGATATATGCCACCTCTATCGAATGAGAAAGCACGTTTTGACCGTAACTTGTGCGATATTTGAGTCGTCCGAGCAATTTTATTATTTCGGGGTTGAGTCCGTTTACGCCCGTTTCAAGCGCCGCGTTCTCGCCCGCTGTTTTAATTGCGGCTTCTACTTCTTTTCTTGCCTTGTCTACCGTTTCTTCTATTCTCGCCGGATGGATACGTCCGTCGGAGATAAGTCTTTCAAGCGCAAGTCTTGCTATTTCCCTTCTTATCGGGTCAAAACAAGAAAGCGTGATCGCCTCCGGCGTGTCGTCTATTATAAGGTCGCAGCCCGTCAGCGTTTCTATCTTGTGGATGTTTCGTCCCTCTCGACCGATTATACGTCCTTTCATCTCGTCGCTGGGAAGCGGCACGACGGAAACGGTCGTTTCCGACACCTGATCGGACGCGAGTCTTTGTATCGCAAGCGAGATAATATCCCGCGCCTTCGAGTCCGCCTCGTCGCGAAGTTCTGTTTCTATGCGATTTAGCCTTACCGCCGCCTCGCGTTTTGCGTCGCTCTCTATCATGTCCACGAGCTCCGCCTTTGCGGTTTCTCTTGTATACCCCGATATTTCTTCGAGTTTTGCAAGCTGTGCGTTCTTCGTTTCCTCGGCTTGTTCGGTGAGTTTTTCGTAATCTTTGATTTTTTTGTTTAGTGTTTCTTCCTTGCGCTCGTAATTTTCAATCTTCTTTTCAAGAGTTTCCTCTTTTGCAAGCGCTCTGTTTTCAAGCCTTATAACTTCCTGACGGCGCTCTTTGTTTTCGCGTTCGGCTTCCGTTTTGGCTTTGAGGATGTCCTCTTTTGCTTCAACGATCATCTCTTTCTTCTTTGCTTCGCCGGCTTTTATCGCGTCATCAACTATTTTCTTTGCGCGCTCTTCGGCAACGCCTGTCGTTTCGCGCTCTTCTTTTATGCGTTTTTCACGGCCGAGTTTTTTTCCGACCGGAAAACCAACGGCGAAAATACCGACTATAATTCCTATAATCGCGGCTCCTGCGCCTATCAGAATTCTGATAAGTCCCTCTGTCAAGGTTTTAACACCTCCTTCTATATATATTATGTACACAGATAAATCCACGGCTTTGCCGCGTTCAGACAATATTTATCATTATACAAATAATATTATACATCTATATATGTCGCCCTGTCAACATAAATTTTTTTACCAATCGAATTTTTGCTCCGCATAAAACAAAAAAATCCCCCGCAAAAACCGTGTTTTATCCAAAAAACGATTTTTGCGGGGCCGCTTTTGCCTCCGCTATTTTACTGTTCGGTCTTAAAATCGAACGGTGAAAACGACTTTTTCGCCGTAGACATTACGATCGACGTCTTTGTCGTTGACACGCCCTGAACGCTTTTAAGTTCAATAAGCAGTTTTTCAAGTGATTTTGTCGTGTCGGCGCACACTTTAAGCAAAAAGTCACTGCTTCCCGTCACTATATGGCACTCCACCACCTGCGGATGATTTGCCGCAAATTCCGACACGGCGTCGGTAGCCGACGTTATCTTGTCAGTGCCGACTTCGATAAACGCCACAAGCCCCACGCCGAGCATTTCTTCGTCAAGCACAACGGTATATTGCTTTATTATCCCCGACGTTTCGAGCTTTTTTATCCTTTCTATCACGGCCGAAACCGACATGTTTATTTCTTCCCCTATTGCAGACGCATTCATTCTCGCGTTTTTCGCAAGACACGAAAGTATCTTTTTATCCATTTTATCAAGCATGTTTTTCGCCCCGTTTCGTAAAACTCGATATTTTTTATCGGTAATATAGATTTTAACACTATTTTTCACGCTTGTAAAGAGTTTTTTGAAAATTGTTGAAACTTGTTTTTTTGCGTGATATAATATATGGTAATAAAACAATGTGAGGAAAATAACAATGTTTGACAAAGCAAAATTTATAAACGCAATAGAACCGCAGCTGAAATATCTCGGATGCTTGAACGACCAAACAAAGCAAAGATATATAAGCGCTGTTGAAAAATTTTTTGCTCTTTACGGCGAAACAGACGATTTTCACGTTTTTTCCGTGTCCGGCAGAAGCGAAATATGCGGCAATCATACCGACCATAACCACGGCAAAGTAGCCGCGGCTTCAATCGACCTTGATATAATTGCGGTAGCCGCAAAATGCGACGGATGCGAGATAAGGGTAAAAAGCGAAGGTTTTGACGAGGATATTGTCGATATTTCGTCGCTTTCAAGCGAACTTTCCGAAAATTTCGGTTCGGCGGCGCTGATACGCGGCGTGTGCGACGGTCTAAACAACAACGGCAGAAACTACGGCGCGTTTCACGCTTACACCGAGTCGCGCATTCTTAAAGGCAGCGGACTTTCTTCGTCCGCGGCATTTGAAGATATGATCGGCACGATTGAAAATCATCTCTACAACAACGGCTCGATCGACTATGTTGAAATATCAAAAATATCACAGTATGCGGAAAATGTACATTTCGGCAAACCGTGCGGACTTATGGACCAGATGGCATGTGCCGCAGGCGGCTTTGTCGGCATAGATTTTGAAGATCCCTCTTCGCCCAAGGCCGAAAACGTCGCGTTTGATATTGATTCTCACGGCTATTCCCTTTACATTGTGAACACCGGCGGCAGCCATGCGGATCTCAACGACGATTATGCCTCCGTGCCCGCAGAAATGAAAGCGGTAGCTCACTTTTTCGGCAAAGACGTGCTCCGCGGAATAAGCGAAAAACAACTGAACGACAACGCTTTGGACATACGTCGTGAATGCGGCGACAGAGCGCTTTTGAGAGCATATCATTTCGTTCATGAAAACGCCCGTGTAGACAAACTCTTTGAAGCAATTTCCCGCGACGATATGCCCGCGTTCCTCTCTGTCATACGCGAGTCGGGCGTCTCATCAGCCACGCTTTTGCAGAATTATTACTCGACAAAAGCGCCGCACGAGCAAGGCATTGCGCTTGCTTGTGCCGTGGCTCAGTCTATTATGGGCGACGACGGCGCGTGCAGAGTTCACGGCGGCGGATTTGCCGGAACGGCGCAGGTGTTCGTACCGAAAGCAAAAGAAGAAGCGTTCAAAAAAGAAATAGAAACAGTCTTCGGCGCGGGTTCAGCCACAAAACTGAGCATTCGTGCCGGCGGCGCAGTTAAAATTTATTGATATGTCAAAGAAAACCACAAACAAGCCCTCGCCGGAACCGCAAAAAAAGCCGAATTTGAAAAAAGGGCTCGCACTTCTCGGCGCGTGTATGCTCACCTCTCTCGTATATTTCGGCGCTATTGCCGTCTCCGAGGCGGTTTCCGTCGCGAGCGGCGTACCGTTTTATTTCCCTATTTCGATTATTTTTATCGTCATCACCGGTATAGGCGTTGGAGCGATGGTAATAATCAACGCGGGGATGGGCAGCACGCCTCCCGAGCCGGATCAACTCCCGGAAAAATGGAACAACGAGAAAAAAGAGCGGTTCATCGGCAGTTTTTCAAAACGCAAAAAGGCTGTTAAAACCTTAGCTTTTTGGGTAATTGCTCTTGTTGTGCCGGTAGCGGTAGACCTTATGCAAATATGGCTTGAAAGCCTGATAAAATGACGGGGGAGTTCAAATTGAAGGCATATTCTCTCTTCTCCGGTTCCTCCGGCAACTGCTTTTTTGTCGAGGGCGAAAACACGAAATTACTCATCGACTGCGGTGTAAGCGCCCGATCGGCTGAAAAAGCTTTGGCGTCGCTCGGGGTAAATTTATGCGATATTTCGGCGATATTTGTCACTCACGAGCACGTCGATCATACAAAAGGACTTGAAGTTATATCAAAACGATTCCATATCCCTACATATATGACCGAACTCACGGCACGAGCGCTCATTCACGACCCGTGCGCGTCGCTTTTGCGCGATTTATATCTTTTTGACGGCAATTATTCGGTCGATATAGGCGAATTTCATATAAAATCTTTTCTCACCCCTCATGACAGCGCGCGTTCCGTCGGTTACACTGTCGAAAAAGACGGCGTGAAGCTCGGGTTTGCTACCGACATGGGCTGTTTAAGAGAAAACGTAAAAGAAGCGCTTATCGGCTGCCGCGCAGCACTTGTAGAGGCAAACCACGATATTGTCATGCTCGACATGGGCCCCTATCCGTATGATTTAAAACGCAGAATAAAGAGCGAGCGCGGGCATCTTTCAAATGATGATTGCGCCGAACTTTGCAGATTCTTATGCGAAAACGGCACAAAGAGCATCCTGCTCGGGCATATTTCAAAAGAAAACAACACGCCCGGCCTCGCCGTTGAAACTGTAAAGGGTGCGCTCGGAAACTACCCCGACGTCACAGTCGGCGCGGCAAGTTCAAACGAGATAACGGAGCTTATTATATGAACATCACCCTGATTTACGTCGGCAACATCCGCGAAAGTTATCTGCTCGAAGCCGCGGGTGAATATGAAAAACGGCTTTCGGCTTACGGAAAACTCGCAAACGTCGAGCTGAAAGAGGAAAAACTGCCGGACGAACCGTCGGCGGCGCAAATAAAGGCGGCGATAGAAAAAGAAGGCGAGCGAATACTTGCCTCAATTCCGCCGAAAAGCAAGAAAATAGCCCTTTGCGTCGAGGGGAAACAACTCTCGTCAGAGGATTTTTCAGCTTATATTTCAAAAGCCGAGAGCGAAGGGTTTTCGTCGTTTACATTTATCATCGGCGGTGCGTTCGGACTTGACGAGCGAGTAAAAGCCGTCTGCGACCTCAAACTCTCGCTTTCAAAAATGACGTTTACTCACCGATTTGCACGGATATTACTCTTAGAGCAAATTTACCGCGCAAAAAACATAGCGTCAGGCGGAAAATATCATAAATAAAAGCTGAACTCGGCACTTTGCGACAATAATAGTTTTATTTTTTCAAACTGCTCTTTGCAAAATAAAAAAAGTTATTCGTCGCATGGTGTCGAAAACAAAAAAATTGATAACATCTGAATTTTCAGGAGAAAACAACAATGACCGAATATTATGCCGGAACGGCCGACGTCGCCGTAATAGGAGCGGGACACGCTGGTGTCGAAGCCGCGCTTGCCTGCGCGCGACTCGGCTGCAAGACGGTACTTTTCACAATATCAAACGACGCCGTGGCTAACATGCCGTGCAACCCGTCGATCGGCGGAACCGGCAAGGGGCAGCTTGTGTTTGAAATAGACGCGCTGGGCGGCGAAATGGGGCGGGCAGCCGATAAAGTAATGCTACAAGACAGAACTCTCAATTCAAGCAAAGGCCCCGCCGTTCAGTCAAAACGTATTCAAGCCGACAGGCGGCGCTATCAGGAAGTGATGAAAAAAACGATCGAGCACACCGACGGTCTCTTGCTTGTTCAAGCGGAAATAATCGAGGTGAGGGCTGACTTTTCGGATGCTTTGCCGCGGGTAACGCAGGTGGTGACGCGGCTCGGCGCGAAGTGGGACGTAAAAGCGGTGATCGTTTGCTCGGGAACGTATCTCGACTCACGCGTGATAATAGGCGACGTGATGTATTCTTCCGGCCCCGACGGCATGCACGCGGCGGTTGGTCTTACCGAATCGCTTAAAAACCTCGGGCTGAGGTTTTTCCGTTTCAAAACGGGAACCCCGCCGAGAATCGACGCCAAAACAATAGATTATTCTCAGCTCGAACGTCAGGACGGCGAAAAACATCTCCGTCCGTACAGTCCGGACACAGACGAGGCGGACCTTCAAAACCGCCCGAATCTTCCCTGTTACGTTGCGTACACAAACGAGGAAACTCACCGCATAATTCGCGAAAATATTTCGCGCTCTCCACTTTACAGCGGCGAAATAAAAGGTATAGGCCCCAGATATTGCCCGAGTATTGAAGATAAAGTCATGCGCTTCCCCGACAAAACGCGCCATCAACTGTTTGTTGAACCGACGGGTGAAGGTTCTGAGGAGATGTATTTGCAAGGATTTTCGTCGTCGATGCCCGCCGACGTTCAACTGAAAATGCTCCGCTCGATGAAAGGCTTTGAACACGCCGAAACGATGCGCACCGCTTATGCTATCGAATACGACTGCATCGACTCCACGCAACTTTATCCGACGCTGGAATTTAAGACAGTATCGGGACTTTTCGGCGCGGGACAATTCAACGGCACCTCCGGCTACGAAGAGGCGGCGGCGCAGGGACTTATTGCCGGTATCAATGCCGCAATGAAAATAAAAGGCAGACCTGCCCTGTCGCTTACGCGCGACAGTTCATATATAGGCACGCTCATCGACGACCTCGTAACAAAAGGCACGGGGGAACCATACCGCATGATGACGTCCCGCTCAGAATTTCGCCTGCTTCTCCGTCAGGACAATGCCGACGTGAGGCTAAGCGAGATCGGCCATCAAATCGGGCTTTTGACAGACGAAAGATATGCTAAATTTTTAAAAAAGCGCGCTATGACTGAGGCGGAAGAGGCACGCCTTACATCAACTGTGCTTTCTCCCTCAGCGGAGCTGAACGCAATGCTCGAAGCGGCGGGGGAGCCGCCCGTTAAAACGGGAATTCGCCTCTCAGAGCTTCTTAAACGCCCGTCGATAACGTATGAAATGCTTTCTTGCGTCGATAGCAAGCGGCCTTCGCTTCCTGACGACGTGATTTTCACGGCGGTAACCGACATAAAGTACGAGGGGTATATCAAAAAA
This sequence comes from Clostridia bacterium, assembly GCA_017446155.1. GTDB lineage: Bacteria > Bacillota > Clostridia > Oscillospirales > CAG-272 > CAG-841. Next base: position 40,099 of record JAFSRI010000010.1, read on the forward strand.
CAACTTGCGGAAGCAAAGCGTTTTGAAAAACTCGAAAAAAGGCGGTTGCCAGCCGATATTGATTATAAAAACATTCGCGGCCTCAGCCTTGAAGCCGCGCAAAAGCTCGATCTTCGCAAGCCGCAAAGTATTGGCGAAGCGTCAAGAATTTCCGGCGTAAGCCCCGCCGACATCGCGGTGCTTCTCATTTGGCTCGACGCACAAAAAAACATGGCAAGAGCCGAGCTTGACGAAGATTGAACGCTCGATATTCTGCCTTAATTTCATTTTATAAATTAACAAAGATTACGCACAAAAAACGGCGTGATCTGTGGAGGAAACGTGGAAAAGATACGTTTTTTTGACGTTTGCGAACAAATGTTTGCAAGCAATAATTTGGCGTTTGCTGACTTTTCTCGCATTTGCGAATATTTGTTCCATGCAACCGAAATTATACTTGAAAAAAACAAAGTGATGAATCTCACCGCCATTTGCACGGACGAAGAGTTTATTGCCCGCCATTGGACAGACGCCCTGCTCACCGAAAAATACATTCCGCACGGCGCAAAACTGCTTGACGTAGGTACCGGCGGCGGAATACTTGCAATAGCGTATGCGGCAGCGCGCCCCGATATTTCGGTAATTGCGCTTGATTCGACCGCAAAAAAGGCAAATTTCGTTTCTGAAACCGCAAAACAACTTTCGCTTGACAATCTTACGGCAATCTCCGCGCGAGCCGAAGAACTTTCAAACGATAAAAAATTCAGAGAAAGTTTTGATTTCGTATGTGCGAGAGCCGTAGCCGCTCTTCCCGTTCTTTCCGAGCTTTGCATTCCGTTTGTCAAGCGCGGTGGATTGTTCTGTGCACTGAAAGGAAAAAACGGCGCGGAAGAACTTGAAATGAGTCGTGTCGGAATAGAAAAGCTTGGCGGTAAAGTAAAACAAGACGAAAAACTTATGCTTAAAGAATCAGTTTCTGACGAAAGTGCAATATCCGAGCGGCACATTATAGTAATTGAAAAAAACGCGGAAACACCGAAAAATTTTCCGCGAAGATTTACCCAAATAACAAAAAATCCGCTTTGATCTTCCCTTCGGCAATATTTATCGGCACAAAAACACCCGTATCGACGGCGCGTTTTTCGTGCCTTTTTGTTTTGTGCGGAATATAATACTTTCAGGAGCGTGATATACATGGACAAGCCGCCGACAAAACGCACCCCCGCGGTATTCACGGAGGATATTCGGCTTATCAAGTGCGACATGATCCGTCCCAACCCCGCCGGACGACGCGGCAAATATCACGACGAGGAGCTTTCCCGCCTTGCAAAGCGGTTTTTAAAGCGCGGCGTCGGTGTTCCATGCGTCGTTGAAGCGTTCAAATACGAGAATGAAACGCTTTATCTTCTCTTATCCGGTGAAAAAATTTTTCGCGCGGCACTGATCGCCGGAATAAAGTTTTTGCCTTGCGTTGTATTTTCAAACGCAGATACGGTTGTTGAAAACCAACGTGATTCTCCCGACAACACCGCTTTCACCCCTCCGAAAGCGCACGGAAGAGTCGTTATCCGCGACGCAAGACTTTTCTATAATTCGATAGATCACGCCGTTGAACTCATGAGAAACAGCGGAGTTGACATAATGACGGAAAAACAGGAAACCCCTTCGCACACGGTCCTTACGATCGCCGTTCCGAAATCTCCTCCTATATAGCGGGTATGGCAAAAAATGTTCCACGTGGAACCTTGCGGAAAAATGCAAGGATAAAGTTCCACGTGGAACATTTTTTCTTTTCTTAATATAGTTTATTGACTTTGTCCGTCCAAAGTGATATAATTTCATTACAAACATAAAAAGAGGTATCGAAATGGCAAAGGTCATCGCATTTGCAAATCAAAAAGGCGGCGTTGGAAAAACAACGTCGGCAATTAATATTTCGGCAGCAGTTGGAATCCTCGGTAAAAAGGTGCTTTTGCTCGATTGCGACCCGCAAGGAAACGCGTCAAGCGGATGCGGCATTCGCAGAAGCCAAATAGGCGCAACGACGTATGACGTATTGATAGGACGCGCAAAAGCCGCCGACGCGATAATAAAGACGGGATATAAGAATTTATACGTCCTGCCGGCGAGCATGCCGCTTGCTGCGGCGGAAGTTGAACTTGCTGAGCTTGATGACCGAGCGGTAAGACTGAAAAACGCCATTGATGAAATAAAAAACGATTTTGATTATATATTTATCGACTGTCCGCCGTCGCTCGGAATGTTGACGATAAACGCGCTCACCGCAAGCGACGGGGTGATCGTTCCAATGCAGGCAGAATATTTTGCGCTCGAAGGGCTTTCGCAAATACTTATGACGGTAAAGCAGGTAAAAAGGCTGTACAATCCCGCCTTGTCGCTGACGGGCATCGTCGTTACAATGTATAACGGCAGGCTTAATCTGTCAACGCAGGTGTTGGCAGAACTTAAAAAGCACTATGCCGACAAACTCTTCCGCACGCCTGTTGCGAGAAACGTCCGTTTGTGCGAAGCGCCGAGTTATGGAATGCCTATTCAGTATTACGACAAATTTGCCAAGGGCGGCGCCGCATATGATGAAATAGCGGAAGAATTGCTTGACAGAATATAATATAAAGAAAGGAAACTACATGGCTGCAACAAAGAAAACAGGGCTTGGCCGCGGACTTGACGCTATTTATGTCGATCAGGACTACACGTCGTCAGGTGACGGGATTACAACGCTGAGGATAAACGAAATAGAACCAAACCGCGATCAACCGAGAAAAGATTTTTCGCAGGAAGAACTTTCATCGCTGGCAGATTCGATCGTGAAATACGGCGTTATTTCACCAATAACCGTTAGAAAAAACGGTGAAAGATATTCGATAATAGCCGGAGAAAGACGTTGGCGCGCCGCAAGAATGGCGGGAATAAGCGAAATTCCGGTGATAATAGTAAGCGCTGACGACAAAAAAGCCGCGGAAATGGCGCTTGTGGAAAACTTGCAAAGGCAGGACCTAAATCCCATTGAAGAAGCGGAAGCATATGCCGCACTCATAAAAGAATATGATTTGACGCAAGACGAAGTTGCGGAAAGAATAGGGAAGAGCCGCAGTTATGTGACAAACGCGCTGAGAATAGCCGAGTTGCCGGCAGAGGTGTTGATGCTTATTTCATCCGGGCAAATATCGACAGGGCACGCAAAGGTGTTGCTTTCGATCAAAGACAAGACGCTTATTGCATCAGCGGCAAAGACGATAGTTGAAAAAGATTTGTCGGTAAGGGCGACTGAAAGTCTTGTAAAACATCTCAACGCTCCGCCGAAAGAGGAAAAGGAACCTGATCCGTATGACTTTACAAGATCGCTTGAAGAAGCCGTACAGAAAAAATTAGGAAGAACTGTTAAAATTTGTATATCAGGGAAAAACCCCGGCATAACGATCGGTTTTTCGGACAATACTGACCTTGAAGTAGTGCTCCGCCTGCTTTGCGGAGATAAATTTGTAGATTCACTTTGAAATGAAAGGATATAAAAACAATGCTTGACATCAAACTTATTAAAGAAAACCCCCAATACGTTATAGACGGACTTGCAAAAAAAGGAAAAGACGTAGAGAAAGATGTACAAAGGGTACTCGAACTTGACAAAACACGCCGCGATCTGATCGGTAAAAGCGAAGCTATTAAAGCCGAGCAAAACAAGACGAATAAGCTCATCCCCGTCTACAAAAAAGAGGGAAAAGACGTAAACGAAATATTCGCTAAGATGAAAGAGCTCTCGGCGGAAGTTAAAACGATCGAGGATGAACTCAAACAGGTTGAAGCGGAATATACCTCCATTATGCTTTCTTTCCCGAATCTTCCCGACGATGACCTCGTAGGCGGCGGAAAAGAGAACAACCAACCGCTTTATTATTTCGGCGAGCCGAGAAAATTCGATTTTGAACCGAAAAACCACGTAGATCTCTGCACCTCGCTCGGACTTATCGACTATCAAAGGGGCGTCAAACTCAGCGGAAACGGTTTCTGGATTTACAGAGGAATGGGCGCAAGACTCGAATGGGCGCTGCTCAATTACTTCATCGACACTCATCTTTCAAACGGATTCGAGCTTGTGCTCGTACCGCATATGCTCGGATATGAATGCGGACTTGCCGCCGGGCAATTCCCGAAATTTGAAGACGAAGTATATTGGCTTGACGTTGCAGAGGACGAACGCAGACGTTTCATGCTTCCAACGGCTGAAACGGCACTCGTTTCATTGCACAGAGATGAAATTCTCAAAGAGTCGGAACTCCCCAGAAAATACATCAGCTACACACCTTGTTTCCGCAGAGAAGCCGGCAGCTATCGCGCAGACGAGCGCGGAATGGTTCGCGGACACCAATTCAACAAAGTGGAAATGGTTCAGTACACAACGCCCGAAGGCAGCGACGCCGCGTTTGAAGAACTCGTTCATAATGCCGAAAATCTTGTAAAAGGTCTCGGTTTCCATTTCCGCACCGTAAAGCTCGCCGCCGCCGACTGCTCAGCTTCCATGGCAAGAACATACGACATTGAAATTCAGATACCGTCCATGAACGGTTATAAAGAGGTAAGCTCCGTTTCAAACGCCCGCGACTATCAAGCGCGCCGCGGATCTATCAGGTTCAAGAGAGAAGACACCGGCAAGATAGAATTTTGCCACACGCTCAACGGCTCGGGCTTGGCTACAAGCCGCATACTTCCCGCGCTTGTTGAACAAAACCAAAACGCCGACGGCTCGGTAAACGTTCCGGACGTACTCAAAAAATATCTCGGCGTAGATAAAATCGAAAAGATATGAGTGAATTTTTAAGAACGATTGACGCTCTTCGCGGCGGCAGCGATGGAAAAATAACGTTGCCTCTCGTCGTTTGGGCGATAATATTCGGAATTATTCTTTCGTGGATAATAATAATCTACAAGCAGAGAATAGTCGGGGCGTTTGTCCGCTCAATGATAGAGGCGGGGGCGACGTCACCCGAAACGGCAAAAACCGCCGAAGAACTTGGGCAAGATCACAACGTAAGCGCCTTGTCAAGTTTTAAAAAATCGGCGGCACTTCACCGCATGATCTACATTTGCGGAGAGGAAGAACGCGCTGAGGATAAAAAATATCGCCCGGAAACGGACGAGAACACAAAATTTTATATTCCGGAAACGCAACTCAAACGCGCGCAGGATCAATACGGCGGAAAGGGCACGAGCATTTGGATTATAGTCGCGGGCGTGATAGGCCTGCTTTTGCTCGGAGTTTTGATAACGTATTTTACGATTTGACAGAAGAAAATGTTTTGTCACCTTTTTATCTGAGTTTTTTCACACAATGAAAAATGTCCCGCGGATCAGGTTCGATCCGCGGGACGCTTTTTTTTATTTTACTGTGCCGTCGTCGGGTTGAATACGACGTCCTCTACATTAACGTTGTATTTAGCGAAGACAAGTTCCTTATATTTGCTCATAAGCTCGTTGCTTTCCATAAGTTCATCGCAATAATCGAGGTATACCTGGTAGCGCATCTCTTCAAACGACGGATATTCGTTCTTCTCTCTGTATGTTTCAAGGCGGAGTATCATCCAGCCGATAGGAGTTGCTATCGGTGTGGGATAAACGTCGCCAACGTTCATGTGCGCCATGGCATAACTTTGTTCCATACCCATACAAGCGGAAAGATACCTGAGATAATCAGCATACGCTTCGCTCGATTTTTCGGCGTTGCGGTCCGCATTCGGATATTTTTCTTTCACATCTTCAAGCGCTTTTTCAAGATCGTCGATCTGAGCGACGTTTGTCAACTCCACCGTTCCGAAACCTGACGCATAATTCGACTGAGAATATCCGTTCTCGGTCGAATATTTTTCTTTTATCTCATTGAAAATATCTTCAAATTTCTCGCCGTCTTTTATTCTTGAAAGGTAAGCCTCGGCGTTTGCTTTTTCGCCGTTCCATTCCGTTTCGTCGGAAACATCATTCACTTCAACAAATATCGCCGTGTAATCATATCCGGCTTTTTTCATGTAATTTGCGAAATTATTGTTAAAATATGCGCGGAGCTCGTCATCGCCGATGTCCTCAGCGAGAAGCTGATCTTCACGGATGATGTTTTCTATCACGTTATATCTCGCCATGGACATCCAAAAATCGTCGTCAAGGCCGGAATCTTTTTTAAACTGTTCAAAGCCGCCCTCATAATATTCGTCAAAGTTCAATTTATTATAATCGAACATTTCTTTAATGTCCTCGTCGGCAATCGTAATGCCGCGCGCCTGCATATCGAGATCTTCAACGCGGTGAAGAACGACCGTATTTACGATGAGCTTTCCGAACTGTTGATTTGAAAGCGAACCGTCTTCGATATAGTCGTAATAGTAGCCCGTCAGATACTGCATCCAGTTTGCCAGATCCTCGTCGCCGGAATAAACTTTGCCGTCATAGGCGTCCTTGCCGTCATACGTCGCCAAAAGTATGCCCGTTCTTTTTTTCTTGCAAGAAACAAGCACGCCCGCCATGAGCGCTACGGCAAGTATAAGAGAAAGTATTTTTATAAATTTTTTCATAACATTTCACCTTTGGAAACGAAAGCCGTCCGTTTTGGACGGCTTTCTCTTTTTTGGGTTTGATTATTCTTCTTCGTCGAGAGAAAACTCTTTTTCACAGTTCGGGCATACGAGATGCTCCGGGTCGTCGTCCTCTTCGAGTTCAAGACATACGCCGCAGTTGGGGCAGGTAACGACGCATCCGTCGCAATCGTCCTCATTGTATTCGCAATCCTCGGCGTCGCAGCAGTCGCATTCGCCGTCGCAGTAATCGTCATAATCCTCGTCGTCTTCGTCGCCGTAAACTTCGTCTTCGAGAACTTCAAGATCCTCGTCAACCTCTTCGAGATATTGTTTGAGTTCTTCGCAGTCGTCGTGAACCATATCGAGCTTTTCAGCCATTTCGGAAAGAACGCTTATTATTTCCGCGAAAACTTTTCCTGTTTTTTCGTCTTTGTCAAGACCCATGCCTTCAACAAGACCTTTTATATAAGCAACTTTATCTGTAAGTGCCATGTCTGTCGTTCCTTTCTTAATTTATGCTCTTTCAAGATATTCGCCGGTTCTCGTGTCGATACGAACCATTGTGCCGTTGTCGATGAAAAGCGGAACCTTGATCTCGGCGCCTGTTTCAAGCGTCGCGGGTTTTGTTGTGCCCTGAGCGGTGTTGCCTCTTACACCCGGTTCGGTGTGAGTTACTTCAAGCTCTACGAACATGGGCGGTTCAACGCTGAAAACGTTGCCCTTGTAGGAAAGGATCTTGCACATCATCTCTTCTTTTACGAATTTGAAGTTGTCGGGGAGCATATCCTTTGAAACGGGTATCGTTTCGTATGATTCCATATCCATAAAGTAGTAAAGGTCGCCGTCGTTGTAGCTGTATTGCATTTCGCGTCTGTCAATCGTTGCGGGCTGGAATTTGTCCGTGGGGTTGAAAGTCGTTTCGGTTACAGCTCCGGTTATAACGTTTCTGAGTTTTGTACGAACGAACGCCGCGCCCTTGCCGGGTTTAACATGCTGGAATTCGATTACCTGCATTACCTGTCCGTCCATTTCAAACGTTACGCCGTTTTTAAAATCGCCTGCTATTACCATATTAGTTTTACCTCCAAAAGTTTGAGTCTTATCGTTTTGCATTATACATTTTAACTTATTTTTGTGAAAATATCAAGTACTTTTTCTTAATAAATAGTTATTTTAATATTATTCTGCTTATTTTTTGCCGTTTTTTGTCCGATTTTTTTCGTTTTAAACAACAAAACGCCCTCGTCCGCGCCGAAAGGAGCGTGTGAAGGCGTTTGTATTGACCTGTTTAGCCGTTTGTCCCACGTAAACAGTGTAAACGCCGGAGGAAAAAATTTTCCTCCGTTTGACTGTCTGCACGGTGAAATATCAAAGAATTTCGATAAGGTCTTTTCTGCTGTGCGTGATGTCCTCGGGACCGTCGTCGGTGATTATCATCATATCCTCTATTCTCGCGCCGTATTTGCCTTTGAGGTAAATCCCCGGTTCTATCGTGAATACGTGTCCTTTTGCGAGCTTAACGCCCTTGCCGCCGGCCGATACGCGCGGATTTTCATGGATATAAAGTCCCACTCCGTGGCCGAGGCCGTGCCCGAAACAACCCGCATAGCCGGCTTCGTTTATAATGTTGCGCGCAACTGCGTCAAGTTCGGCGCAATCCATACCCTCTTTTGCCGCGGCGATAGCCGAAAGCTGAGCGTTAAGCACGGTGTTGTAAAGGCGTTTCATCTCTTCGTCTGCGCGGCCGATGACGACCGTGCGCGTCATATCTGAGCAGTAGCCTTGATATACGCAGCCGAAATCCATTGTAAGAAAACCTTTTTCAAGCGTCACGGGGCGCGGAACGCCGTGGGGTCGCGCGGAGTTCGTGCCGGAAACGGCGATCGTTTCAAAGCTGGGGCAGGTGGCGCCGCGTTTTTTCATTTGATATTCTATTTCCGCGGCGACTTCAATTTCAGTCATATCGGGGCGAAGAAGATCGAGGACGGCTATCAAAGCGTCGTCGGTTATCTTTTGCGCGGCTTTGATCTTGTCAAATTCGTCCTGCTCTTTATAAAGGCAAAGTCCCGCAACGAGCTTTCCAAGCGGAGCAAATGTAACTTCGGGATACGTCGCTTTGAGTCTTTCAAGCGCGTCGACTGTGAGTTTGTCCTCTTCAAAGCCGACGGTTTTGATGCCCTCATCGGCGATTATCTTCTTTATGCTCTCGCTTACACGTCCCTCGGGCATTATCACGCGGCAGCCCTCTACCGCTTTTTCTGCCGCCTCGATATAGCGAAAATCCGTGAAGAAATACGCCTCTTTTTTCGTTACGAAAAGCGTAAAATCTTCCGCCGGAAATTTTGTGATATACATTCCCGAACGCGCGTCGGTTATAATGGCGGCGTCGATCCCCGCGGGGAAGGCTTTTACGAGTTTTTCTGCTCTTGTCATAAATTTATCTCCTTAACTAATTAAAAATCAACTATATCCGACCCCGAAAGCGCCGCAAGGCCGTATCTAAGCGCCTGCGCCGCCGTTTCACGTTCGGTTTCGTCGTCGCTTTCAAGCAACGGCAAAAGTTCGCGGAACAGCGCGCCTTTTACCGACAGGTCGTTTTTAAGTTCTTCATATGAATAAAGCGGCAATGTTTTGTCTTTTATTTCAAGATAAAACACACCTACCTCGTCTGACGATATTCTGTCGAGGTGCAGGTCGCGCTCGGGTGAAACGGCGCCGGTAAGAGTCACACGCAACATCGTGTCTTTGCCGATTGACCGTGAGGCAAGCTCCGATTTTATTTTTGAAATAACGTCCGTTCTCGACTCGGTCGCCGTCACGTCAAGGTCGAATTTTTCATATCTGCGGCGGCAAAAGCGTTTATATACAAATTCGGGTTTGAACTCTCCGTTTTCCTTCTCGAAATTGCAGACGATAGCGCCCTTCATTCCGCATTCGTCAAACGATCTGCCCTCTAAACACCCGCTGTATGCATAATACGTTTTTCCTGCCTTTTTTACTTCCGTGCCGGCATGAATATGCCCGAGCGCCGCATAGTCGCAGTTGGAAAGATCGATGTCGCTTGTCGTTATTGCCGGGCATGTGCCGTTTGATTTTCCGGTGATGTCGGCGTGAGCCAGAAGAATATTTATCTTGTTCGGGTCAACGGGTATGCGATTGACTATCGGGTTTTCGTACATATCGCGGCCGCCCTCATATCCCCAGCCGTAAACGTCAACGCCTATATCGTCAAACGATTTTTTCGTCAGCTGTTCTTTGTCGAAAATATATACGTTTTCGGGGAACAGCGTTTTAAGATACGGCCCGCGCTCGTCCGCCGGATCGTGATTGCCGGGGGCAATGACGAATTTGCATGACGGATACGACGCGCATTGAGATGTGATTATCTCCATCGTTTCTTTCGTTACATATTCGGAATCGAAAAGATCTCCCGCGATAAGCACCATATCTGCTTCTTCGGTTTTTGCGTACATTATAAGCGACGAGAAAACTCCGCGAAGTTCGTTTTTCCTTGCCTGCGCTTTTTGAGCGTCGAAAAGCGAGAAGGGGGAATCGAGGTGAATATCGGCGGTGTGGATTATCTTTACCATTTTCTTCTCCTCTGTTATTTTTTTGTTCCGGCGGGTTTTTCGCGTCGGAATCCTGTTTTTGATGTTGTATTATATGTTTATTCCGTTTGGTAAAAACTTATATATGCGTTAATTATTCTTTTACTTTGTAAACACTCAACAAAACGAAGCGGAAAGGGAATATGTGCCGTTTTCAAGCTCTATTACATATTCCTTGCCGTCAAGCCTGCCGTAAATTTTGTTTTTTCCCGCCTTCACTTTGTCGGCATACCTTTGCGGCAAATACAGCGTAGCCGTTCCGCCGAACGGAACGGTAATGTCAAGCGTTGTTTCGCTTCCGGTGTTTTTCCATGAGCAGGAAACTTTGCCGAGCATACTTTCGTGCGACGCGTCGGCGCTTTCCATGCCGCAATCTATCGCCGGGCGAATTATTGTGTGAACAAAACCCGGAGCGTTTAAATCCGGGCAGATGCCGCCGATGTATTTATACATAAACGCGGAAAGACTTGAAAACATATGGTGGTTGTGAGAACCGCCGCCGTTCCAACATTCCCAAAGCGTCGTCGCGCCGAGGTCTATCCACCTTTGACAACCGGGGAATGTACGCTGAGCGAGCATTCTGTGTCCTATGTTGCCTTCTCCGGCGGAGCCGAGCACTTCCATGACAAACTTACATCCGAGAACACCGAAATCGAGGTGCCAATCGGTTTTCTCTATCTGAGAGATGAGTTTATCTACAAGCGGACGGTATTCGTCAGGCTCGTAAAGGTTGAAATAAAGCATGACAGCCGTCGCCGTTTGACAATCGCCCTTGACGGTGAACGTGGATTTATCAAAGAATTTTTCTCTGAACGCTTTTCTGATATTTTTTGCAAGTTCTGAATAATATTCGGCGTCCTCTGGGCAACCGAGAATTTCCGCCATTTTGACGACCGTCATTGCGGCGTTATAGAAAAATCCCGTGTCGGAAACTTCAACGGGGCATTTGTATGCGCCCATATTGCGGCTTATCGCCGGCCCCTCAAACGGAGCACACCAGTCGCCCGTTCCGTAATGAAGCGTATAATCTACCGTCATAGATTCCATAAAGTCGCAGTTGCGCTTTATCGGTTCGTAATTTTCGCGGATTATTTTTTTGTCGGCGTTGTAAAGGTATATGTTATACGGCACGACGATAAACGCGCTCGACCAGTCAGGCCCCATAAGTCCGTAATAGCCGTAGCCGGTTGAAGGCACGATGCACGGTATTTGCCCTGCCGGTCTTTGGGACGTTCTCATATCTCCGCTCCATTTTGAGAGAAGCGAGCGCGTGCCGAAGTTTATGAGCATCTGCTCGCATGAAAGGGAAGTGTCGCCCGTCCAGCCGTTTTTTTCACGGTGGGGGTTGTCTGTCGGAATTGAATGAAGATTCGACACCGTAGACCAACGGCACATATGCTGAACTTTGTTAAAAAGCTCGTCAGAGCAAGAAAAACTACCTGTCACGTCAACGTCGGTAAACAGCGTATACGCACAAACGTCAGAAATCCGTGGCTCGTAGTCTATGCCGGTAACCTCAATATACTGAAAACCGTGATACGTAAACTTAGCGTTCCACTCTTCTTCTTCGTCGCTTTTTTTGATGTATTTGTCTGTTTGAAATTCCCCACTGCGTATAAAGCACCCGATAGCGGAAAAATCGAGCTCGCCGTCCTCGCGCAAAACGTCGGAATAACGGAATTTTATCTCCGTTCCCGCCTCTCCGCGAACTTTGAAATGCCCCACGCCCGCTTGATTTTGTCCGATGTCAAACGCATAGCCGTTTTCCGTTTTCCACATTTTCTTTGCGGGAATAACGGCACGCACGCGGATAGGTTCCAAATTCATTGCCTTTAAAATTCCGCCGGGGCTTTTCATCACCTTTGTGCCTTCCCATAAGCTGTCGTCATATTCCGGGCATGTCCAATCGCCGAGTTCAAGGCGCGCGTCGTAAAACTCACCGTTGCGGATCCCATTAAATGTTATCGGGCCTTTGGACGATTTCCAGCTCGGCTCGGAGCAGACGACGGCCTTTGTGCCGTCGGAATACGTTATATGAAGCTCACAGATGAGTTTCGGAACGTGTTTCCACGTCGCCGCGCGGGTGTTCCACGGGTCCTCTGCAAAGCAGTTGTACCAGCCGTTGCCCAGCGTGACGCCAATGGCGTTTTTTCCTGTTTTCAACAGTGTTTTTACGTCATAGGTCATATACATTATTTCTTCGTCATAGCGTGTAAAAGCGGGTGAGAGCACGTCGTCGCCCGTTTTTGTTCCGTTTACGTAGCTTTCAAAATATCCGAGTCCGCATATCACAAGAAAAGCGGAGCTTACCGGTCTTTCAATTTCAAACGTTTTTCTCAGGTACTGCGCGCCATAGGCGTCTGTTTCTCGGTTGACAGAGCGTTGATTTATCCACTTAGCCGCCCATTTTTCACCGAGTTTGCCCGTGACAAAACCGCTTTCAGCCGTCGCCTTCTCTCCGTCGGACAAGACGACTTCCACCTCAAAAACGTATTTTGTCACAGCTTCAAGCGGGTCGCCCGAATATTCGACAAAAAGCTGCTCGGCAGTATCAACTACACCGCTGTCCCATACTTTTTCTTTTTTGTCGTCGCCTTTATATACGCAAATACGACGCGAAATCTGTTTTTTTCCATTCTCGGCTGTTTTTATCTTATATGAAAACCGAGGTGTTTCGTCTACTCCGCAGGGAGATTTAAGATAATTTACGGTAAGATCGTATACAGCCGTGTTCGACATTTGTTTTTCCTCCGGGAAAATATTTTTTCAAATGCATTATAACACCTTTTTTTTGATAAAACAAGCATGGAGTTGAATTTTATTGAATTATATGATATAATTTATTAATGTAAAATTTCTTACTGCAATATAGAAAGAAAACCAAATGAAAAATTTTAAAGTGATTTTTTTAGGCGACGTCGTAGGTCCGGCGGCGGTGGAATACGTGGCGAAAAACCTTTGGCGGCTGAGAAAAGAATATGAAGCGGACGCGGCGGTTGTCAACGGCGAAAACTGCGCGCAGGGAAACGGCATTGATCGCGACGGTATCGAGCGCCTTATTTCAGGCGGAGCTGATATTATTACTACCGGAAATCACGTTTTCAAGCGATTTGAAGCGGAACGTTTGCTTGAAGATGAAAGGCGAGTGTTAAGACCCGCAAACTTTCCGTCATGCGTTGCAGGCGCGGGATTTTCGATTTTCGATTCCGAAAGAGGTCGGTTGCTCGTTATAAATCTGCTTGGCATCGTCGGCATGGAACCGCTTGAAGATCCGTTCGGACGTGCCGATAAGATATTAAAAGAAAACGAAGGCAAGTATGACTATTCGCTTATTGACTTTCATGCGGAAGCGACGAGTGAAAAGGCGGCGCTTGCGTTTTATCTTGACGGAAAGGCAGGGGCGGTGCTTGGAACTCACACTCACGTTCAAACGGCGGACGAACAAATCCTTCCGCACGGAACGGCATTTATAACCGACGTCGGTATGTGCGGGCCACAACTGAGCGTGCTTGGAGTGGAACCTGAATGTATAATAAAAAAATTGACGCATCACACGCCTGTAAAATTCGTTATTTCAAGCAATCCCGTAAAAATTCACGGGGTTGTCGTTGAGTTTGACGAAAACAATTCAAAAGCCGTGAAAATAGAACGAATTACGGTATGATTTAAAATAGAAAACTTAAAGACGGCTTGCCCGTCTTTTTTGATTTAAAAAAGATACTGTTATGTATTTCAGATAAATTCCGACATTCAAACCGATCGGAGATAAATCGATAAACCGCTGTATAAATTTTTTCGTCGGTCAACTGAAAAATAATCGATAAAAGTGCGAGAAAAGACATATTTAATATTGAAATATAATTAAATATATGATATAATATAGTAAATATATTAAATGGGGCGATGTCTGCCCGAAAGGACGAAAAAATGAACTCATCTTACAAAGAGATTTGGAATATAATACTCGATTCCCTTTCAAAAAAATATTCCGAAGACATAATGAATTTATGGTTCAACAATTTTGAACTTGTTCACCTTGATGAAAGTTCCGCGTTCATCGTTACCGACGAAGCAGGTTTTGTCGATCTTCTGAATAAACGTTATGCAGGGCAGATTTCAAGCGTTTTCAAAGACGTTCTAGGGTTTGACGTGGACGTTAAGATATTTTATAAAAAAACTTTTTCTCTCGACTCGGCAAAGGCGGCGCTTCAAAACGAAAAACACGCGAAAATTGTATCTGAACCGGTTGTAAACCGGGAAAAAAGCGACGACGTTTTCTTTGAAAGCAAAAACCGCAAAGAGCAAACGGACGAGCCCGACAGCGCATACACGTTTAAAAACTTTATAGTCGGCAGTTCCAACAAATTCGCATACGCGGCAAGCGTGGCGATAGCCGAACACCCATATGCCAACGAAAACAACCCGTTATTTATTTACGGTGCGAGCGGTCTTGGAAAAACTCATTTGATGAAAGCGATAGCAAACGAGGTTTCGTCAAATCACCCGGAATATAAGATAATTTTCGTCACCGGAGAGGATTTTACAAACGAGTTTGTCGACAGTCTTATGAAAAAGACGACCGCAAAATTTAAGGAAAAATACAGAAACGTAGATATGCTCTTCATCGACGATATTCAGCTTATCGCAAGCAAGGAACAGACGCAAGAAGAATTTTTCCATACATTCAACGCCTTATACAATTCACATAAACAAATCGTTATGACGTCGGACAAGTTGCCGAATGAATTGCAAGGACTTGAAAAACGCCTTGTAACGAGATTTGAGGGCGGCCTTCTCGCCGACATTCAGCCGCCGGATACAGAACTGAGAATTGCAATTTTCAAAAGCAAGGCGATGGCTATGCACGTAGATATTCCGGACGAGGTTTTGACGTATATAGCCGAAAACACAAAAAGCAACGTAAGACAAATAGAAGGTGTGATAAAACGCCTCGGCGCTTACAGTTTTATAAACGGTGTTCCGATAACGATTGAAAACGCCAAAAATCTTCTTTCGGGAATAATTACAGGTCCAATGCCACCGGAAGTAATAGCCGAAAACGTAATAAAGCGAGTATCTGAATTTTACAACATTCCCGTAAACGATATAAAGAGCAAACGCCGCACAAAAGAAATTGCACAGGCAAGACATGTTTCAATATACGTTATAAATCATGTTACAAGTATGACGCTTGAAAATATCGGCAAAATTTTCGGCCGCGACCATTCGACGGTGCTTTCTTCAATCACTGTTGTAAACACCCAAATAAAACAAAACGCGTCGTTTGAACACGATATAAATAATTTGATAAAAGAATTTTCCACTTGATTTTTTATCACACGAGGTTTTTATTCCAAATTTTTTTAAAACCCGACAAAAAACAAAAATATTCATCGGAAATTGTCAGTTTTTTTATCTGTTAAAACGGTTGATAAAGTTTTCCACATTCTGTTGAAAACTTTGTTAAAAACATAAATCACCTTGTTTTATCACAATTTTTAAATGTTGAAAATAAAAACGTTATTTTTGCTTGAATTTAACATTTTTCCTTTATTTTCTTATACAATCTGATATTTTAAGGTTTTGCCGTATTTTTGGCTAAAATTGAAAAAATGGAAAATTTTTCAATGAATAATTTATAAAATTTTTCATTTCCAACATTTTTTCACTTTTCAACTTGTTTTTTATTTTTGTTTTCAACACAAATTTTATAATTTTCAAAAATAAAAGTTTTCAAGAAAATCATAACTTTTTTTAATCGAGTTTTAAGTTAAAATATCATCATGAAAAACATGGAAAAAGATAAGGAAAAATCTTGATAATCTTTGTTTTCAACAATTTAAGCGTTCTCTATTACCTTTACTACTAACTATTTTATTTCTATTCTTTTCTAAAAAACAAATTTTTTTCAAAATAAAATTTCGGAAAGGACATCTATCATGAAAATCACATTCAAAAAAGAAATGCTGCTGCTTTGTATCAACCGCTCGCTCGGATGCGTATCAAATGAAAAGACATATGAAGCAATGGAAGGTATCTTGCTTTCATCTGTTGGTGACGACAAATGTCAGATAAGTGCGTATGACCTTGAAAAAGGAATTAAAACAACGATCGACGCCAAAGTTGAAGAAGGCGGAGCTTGCGTAATAAACGGTTCTAAGCTCTCTTCCATTGTTAAATATATGCCCTCGGATATTACTATCGAAACAGGAGAAAACGGAATAGCCACAATATCGAGCGGCAGATCTAAATTTCAGCTTCATTATCTTGCCGGCGAGGAATTTCCAACAATGCCGGAGTTCTCCCCCGAAAGGAGCTTCTCGCTTCCTCAGGCAAAGATAAAAACGATGATCTCGCAGACGGCGTTTGCAATAAGCCACGACGATTCTCAGCTTGCTCTCACCGGACTTTATTTTGAAGTTGAAAGCGATAGGATAAAAACAGTCGCATGCGACAGATTCAGACTTGCGATAAGGGTGAACAAATGTCAGACAGACATCGTATCTAAAACAGGCGAAACGGAACTGAGATTCATCGTTCCCGGAAAGACGGTTTCAGAACTTCAAAGATTGCTCGATGACACCGACGCCATGATAAGGTTTTCTCTTACAAAAAAACACGTAATTTTCTCGCTTGGCATGAAATACGGCGATGTGGAAAAAGAAACTGTTCTTTTCTCACGTCTTATCGACACCAATTATATTCAATATGAAAGATTTATCCCCAAGGAGAGCAAAACGTTCGTTACAGTTGACAGAAATATGCTCGAAGACGCGCTTGAAAGAGCGTCGCTTGTAACTGAGGATAGAGCCGTGGGACAATCGAAGAGTATTGTTAAATTCAGTTTTAACGAAGAGATACTTCATATTTCGGCAACGTCAATAAACGGAAATGTTTTCGACGAAATTCCCGTTGAAAAGAACGGGCCTGATCTTGAAATCGGTTTTTCATGCAAATATTTGCTTGAAATACTCCGCGGAACAGACGAAGATATTTTGAAACTCTCGCTTACGTCTTCATTTATGAGTATGATAATCGAAGGCGGCGGAGAAAGAGATAACGATGACAGCTTCATTTATCTTGCGCTTCCGATGAAAATGAAAGAAAACTGAAAAAATGCGTTTGCAATTTGCGAATTTTGAAAATTTCAGAAATATAGAAAGTTTTTCATTTGATTTTTCGCCGGGCATGAATATTATTTACGGCGGAAATGCCCAAGGAAAAACGAACGTTATTGAAGGAATTTACATTTTTGCGGGCGGAAAAAGTTTCAGACGTGCCAGAGAAAAGGATACGATAAAATTCGACAAAAGTTTTTCTTCACTGAATATTTCATACGCAGACGAAAAAAGAGAAAACAAAATGTCGGTGAAATATTTCAGAGAAGCAAAAAAAGAATGTTTGATAAACGGGGTAAAAATCAGAAAAATGTCGGAATTTATCGGAAATTTTAAGGCTGTTCTGTTTTGCCCCGAACATTTGGCCATCGTAAAAGACGAGCCTTCCGTAAGACGAAATTTCATCGATTCCGCAATATCTCAAATAAAACCGGCGTATCTTGGAACTTTGATAGAATATGAAAAAATTCTCGAACAGAAAAACGCACTTTTGAGAAATGCCGAAGATTATACCGAAGAAGCGTTTGACAAGACATATGAGGTTCTCTCTGAACGACTTGCAGGTGACGCCGCGTATATAACAGAGGTAAGAGAAAAGTATTTATCTATTCTTTTCGGACATGTGAAAAATTTTTTAAGTGACATGACAGGCGGAAAAGAAAACGTTTCTTGCGAATATATTTCAAATCTTTCCTCAAAAGACGGCGTGACAGGAAAAAGAGAAGAAAACGCAAAACGGTATTTTGAGATGATAATGGCGGGAAAAGAACGGGAAAAAGGTGCAAAAACCTCGATTTTCGGTTCACACCGCGACGATTTTGATATTAAACTTGACTCAAACAGCGCAAAGATATTCGCATCCCAAGGGCAACAGAGAAGTATTGCGCTTGCTCTTAAACTTGCCGAGGGTGAAATTTGCCGTGAGGAAACAGGGGAATATCCCGTGTTTCTGTTCGACGACGTGCTGTCGGAACTTGACCGAAACCGAAAAAATTATATTTTAAGCAGACTTGACGGCAAACAAGTGATAGTGACGTCGTGCGACGAGGCGGATTTTTCAGACTGCACGGGAGCTACGAAAATATACGTTGAAAACGGAAAATATTTTTACAGGTGAAATATGTTTTTTCATATAGGTAACAACAAAATGCTGAAATTGGAGGACGTTATCGGAATTTTCGATTCCGACACGGCGACGGTTTCAAAAATTACGAGAACGTGGCTTTCCGACGCGGAAAAAAAAGGCGAGATTTCGGCTGCGACAGAACAAATTCCGAAATCAATGGTGCTAACCGGAAACAGGAAAAAAGAGAAAATCTATTTTTCTCAACTTGCGCCGAGGACACTATGCCAGCGAACGGAAAAATACGAAAAATAAACATTAAAACAGAAGATTCCGAACGACAACGGAAAAACGATTCTGAAAGGATATGACTATGAGCGAAGAGGTAATGAATTTGAGCGAGCAACACGTGTATGACGAAAGTCAGATACAGGTGTTGGAGGGACTTCAACCCGTAAGAAAACGACCGGGCATGTATATCGGCACGACGTCGCAGAGGGGACTTCACCATTTGATTTATGAAATAGTGGATAACTCGATCGACGAGGCGATGGCGGGCGTATGTAATAAGATAGACGTCGTTTTTCACAAGGACGGAAGCGTTTCCGTAAAAGATAACGGCCGCGGTATTCCCGCGGGAATAAACGCTCAAACGGGAATACCTACGCTTGAAGTAGTGTTCACGGTTCTTCATGCCGGCGGTAAATTCGGCGGAGAAGGATATAAATTTTCAGGCGGTTTGCACGGCGTCGGTGCGTCGGTTGTTAACGCGCTTTCCGAATGGACGGAAGTGGAAAACCGCCACGACGGAAAAATATACACCGAAAGATTCGAGCGCGGAAATGTAACACGTCCGTTTGAATGTGTTGGAGAATGTGAAAAAGAAGATCACGGTCTTTACGTAAGATTCCTCCCTGACGGCGAAATATTCACCGAAACCACGGTTTTCGATTATGACACAATTCTCAACCGTATGCGCGAGCAGGCATTCCTCAACGCCGGAATACGCATCACCGTTAAAGACGAGAGAACGGAAGAGATAAGAGAGGACGACCTTTATTATGAGGGCGGCGTCAAGAGCTTCGTTGAATATTTAAACGACCAGAAGGCGTGTCAGAAACTGCATAACGTAATATTCATGACGGCGTCCGCCACGACTGAAACGGGAGATAAAAAGGCTGAGATAGCAATTCAGTATAACGACACATATTCGGAAACGATGATGTCGTTTGCAAACAATATAATAACGCCCGAGGGCGGTACGCACGAGGACGGCTTCAAGCAGGCGCTGACGAGAGTAGTCAATAGCTATGCAAAGAAGAAAAATATGTTGAAAGACAACGACCCGCCGCTTTCCGGCGACGATATAAGAGAGGGAATTTGCGCGATAATTTCCGTAAAGCTCCAAGAGCCGCAATTTGAAGGGCAGACAAAGGGCAAACTCGGAAATTCAGACATAAGAGCGTTCGTAAGCGGACTTGTTGTGGAAAAACTCGGCGAATTTTTTGAGGAAAATCCCGCGGTGGCACGTTCCATCGTTGAAAAGGCAATTTCGGCGTCACGCGCGAGAGAAGCCGCAAGAAAAGCGAGAGAGTCTGTAAGAAGAAAAACGGGACTCGAATCCGGACAGATGCCCGAAAAATTACAGGATTGTAATGAGCGCGACCCATCGCTATGTGAACTTTACGTTGTTGAGGGCGACTCCGCAGGCGGTTCCGCAATTCAGGGCAGAGATTCAAGATTCCAGGCGATCCTTTCAATGTGGGGCAAAATGCTGAACGTTGAAAAAGCCCGCGCTGACAAGATATACGGAAACGACAAGCTTTACCCGATGATAGTGGCGCTCGGAACCGGTATCGGAAGTGAATTCAATATAGAAAAATTAAGATACCACAAGATAGTCATTATGGCCGATGCCGACGTTGACGGAGCGCACATAAGAACGCTGCTTCTTACGTTCTTTTTCAGATATATGCGCCCTCTTATCGAAAACGGCTACGTTTATTCAGCCGTTCCGCCGCTTTATAAACTCGTAAGGGGAAAAACGACAAGGGTTGCTTACAGCGACGAGGAACGCGATAAAATATCGGCGGAGATGAGAGAAAACAACCCGAACGTGAAAATCGATATTTCACGGTTCAAAGGCTTGGGTGAGATGGATCCGCACGAGCTGTGGGAAACTACGATGGATCCCGAGAAGAGAACGTTGCGCCGTATAACTCTTGACGACGCGATAAAGGCGGACCAGATTTTTACCGTTCTTATGGGCGAAGAAGTTGAGCCGAGAAAAGAATGGATCGAGAAAAACGCAAGATACGTCATAAATCTTGACATTTGAGGAGGTGAACGGATATGGGACATAACAGAGATTATAAACCTGAGGACATTGCGTTTCCGAATCAGGTGATAACAGAATCGGAGCTTGTCGGCGAAATGCAGAAATCGTATATCGAATATGCGATGTCGGTTATTGTCGGCAGAGCCTTGCCGGACGTCAGAGACGGTCTTAAACCCGTTCATCGCCGTATTCTTTACGCGATGTATGAAGACGGTTTGACGTATGACAAACCAGTGAAAAAATCGGCAACGTGCGTGGGCGACGTGCTCGGTAGGTATCATCCGCACGGCGACGCTTCGGTTTACGACGCGATGGTTCGTCTTGCACAGACGTTCTCCATGCGTTATCCGCTCGTTTTCGGTCACGGAAACTTCGGCTCGGTTGACGGAGATCCACCTGCCGCATACCGTTACACCGAGGCAAAAATGAGCAAGATCGCGGGAGAAATGCTCCGCGATATAGATAAAGACACGGTGAATTGGGATCCGAACTTCGACGAATCGAGAAAAGAACCGAGAGTTCTCCCTTCGAGATTCCCGAACTTGCTTGTAAACGGTAGCTCGGGTATTGCCGTCGGTATGGCGACGAATATACCGCCGCACAATCTTACGGAAGTTATAAACGCCTGCGTTTGTCTTATAGATAATCCCGAGGCTACACTCGACGAGCTTATGCAGCATATAACCGGGCCCGATTTCCCGACGAAAGCCGTAATAATGGGACGTTCCGGCATAAGGCAGGCATATGAAACGGGTCGCGGACGGATTGTTATAAGAGCAAAGACGGAATTTGAAGAATACGGGCGCGATCACAGAACGAGAATAATTGTGACGGAGCTGCCGTATCAGGTAAACAAGCGTCAGCTTATAAAGACGATAGCCGATCAGGTAAAGGAAAAGCGTCTTGAAGGTATTTCAGACCTCCGCGACGAAACCGACCGGAACGGTATGCGTATCGTTATAGAGCTTAAAAAAGACGCAAATCCGCAGATAGTGCTAAACAAACTGTTCACACAAACGGCGTTGCAGTCGAGCTTCTCGATAATAATGCTCGCGCTTGTAGACGATCAGCGCCAGCCGAAGATATTGTCATTAAAACAAATACTCGACGAGTATATCAAGTTCCAAGAAGAGATAATTGTAAGAAGAACGCAATTCGATCTTAAAAAAGCGCTTGAAAGAGCTCATTTGTTGGAAGGACTTATAATCGCGCAGGATAATATCGACGAAGTTATTCACATAATCAGAACTTCGTATGACGACGCAAAAGAAAAACTTATGGCGCGTTTCGGTCTTGACGACGTTCAGGCACAGGCGATACTCGATATGCGTTTGAAAGCTCTTCAAGGGCTTGACAGAGAAAAGCTCGAAGCGGAATACAAAGAGATCGAGGGAAAAATTGCATATTATCGTCAGTTGCTCGCCTCAGAAGAAATGCTTAAAGGCGTGCTTAAAGACGAACTTATCGCGCTCCGCGACAAATACGGCGACGAAAGAATGACGGAAATTGAGGACGTCGAGGAAGAAATCGACCTTGAAGATCTTATCGACCGCCACGAATGCATAATCACCGCGACCCGCGACGGATATATCAAGCGCAATCCGGCGGATACGTTCTCTTCGCAAAGAAGAGGCGGCAAGGGCATTGTCGGTATGGGAACGAAGGAAGAGGACGTCGTAGAGGACGTCATAGCCGTAAATTCTCACAGCTATTTGCTAATGTTCACTACGGCGGGCAAGGTATATATGAAGAAAGCATACCAGATTCCCGAAGCGTCAAGAACGGCGAAAGGCACAAACATAGCGAATATTCTCGAACTCGGAGAGGGAGAGAAACTGACGGCTATAATTCCCGTAGGCGGATTTGAAGAAAACGAATATTTCGTTATGATAACGAAATACGGAGTGATAAAGAGAGTAAACGTAAAAGACTTTGAATATCAGCGCAAGGGCGGAAAGATAGCGATTAACCTCGACGACGGCGATATGTTGCTGTTTGTAAAACACACATACGGCAACAGTGATATTATCATCGCTTCCCGTGACGGTAAGGCGGTGCGTTTCGATGAAAACGACGCAAGAGTAATGGGAAGAACGGCGAGAGGCGTGCGCGGTATCAAGCTGAAAGGCGACGATTATGTCGTCGGCGCCACCGTTGTTGACGACAGCAAGACTCTTATCACCATAACCGAAAAGGGATTCGGCAAGAGAAACGACTTTAACGTTTACTCTGCCCACAGCAGAGGCACGATGGGCGTTATTTGCCACAAGCTCACCGCAAAGACCGGCAAGCTCGCCGGCGTTGCCGCAGTCAACGACGACGACGATATAATGATAATCACCGACGAGGGAACAATTATCAGAATGGGCGTGGGAGATATTCCCGTTTATTCAAGCGGAAGCACGTCCGGCGTAATAGTCATGAGAGTTGACGGTGACGCGAAGATAGTAAACTTTACGGTGACAAAAGCCGAAAGCGATGAGGATGAAGCTCAGGCGGGTGATGTGCCGCCCGAAAGCGACGGAATATCTGCGGAAGAGAATGGAGAAGCATGAATTTTTCCGCGGCAAAGTGAAAATTAAGGTTTTCCGCCGTATACGGCAAAAATGAAGAGTTTGCCGAAAGCAAGACGGCGGAAGTCTTAAAAATAAATGATGAAGTTATAAGAGAAATTTTGTGAGAAAACCGAGAAGAGAAAAAGCGATTTGCGCGTAAAGCGGAAGAGGCGCTTTTGATGAGAAAAAATATTTTCTTAAAACGAAAGGGTTTTGACAAATGAAAACAACGAAGAAAAAAGACGCAACACTTACACAGGTAAACGCCGAAGACAAGAAAAAAGCATTGGCGACGGCATTGGCGCAGATAGAAAAAGATTTCGGCAAGGGCACGATAATGAAGCTCGGCGAAAACAGCGGCATGAACGTTGCCGCCGTTCCGACGGGATCGCTTACGCTTGACCTTGCGCTCGGCATAGGCGGTGTTCCGCGCGGCAGAATAATTGAAATATTCGGGCCGGAATCGTCAGGTAAAACGACGGTGGCGCTTCACGTTGCGGCGGAAGTTCAGAAAATGGGCGGCGAGGCGGCGTTCATCGACGCCGAACACGCGCTCGACCCTGTTTATGCCAAAGCGATCGGCGTGGATATTGACAGCTTGCTCGTTTCTCAGCCCGATTCGGGAGAACAGGCACTTGAAATCACCGAGGCACTTGTAAGATCGGGCGCTATCGACGTTATAGTTATTGACTCTGTGGCGGCGCTCGTTCCTCAGCAGGAGATCGACGGCGTTATGGGCTCCTCTCACGTCGGACTTCAAGCAAGACTTATGTCGCAGGCGCTGAGAAAACTTTCCGGCGCTATCGCAAAAACGAACTGCGTGGTGATTTTCATCAACCAGCTCCGTGAAAAGGTTGGAGTTATGTACGGAAACCCTGAAACGACGCCCGGCGGAAGAGCGCTTAAATTCTATGCGTCAGTCCGTATAGACGTAAGAAAAACCGAATCGCTTAAACAAGGCGGAGAAGTTTACGGAAACAGGGTAAAATGCAAAGTAGTTAAAAACAAGGTCGCGCCGCCGTTCAAGGTTGCGGAGTTTGATATTATCTACGGAAAAGGTATATCAAAATCCGGAGAGATAGTGGATATAGGAGTGGAACTCGGCATTATAGGCAAGAGCGGGTCTTGGTTCTCTTATAACGGAGAAAAGATAGCGCAGGGCAAGGAAAATTTGAAAAAGACAATAGAGAGTAATCCCGCTTTGCTTGAAGAAATCGAGGCGAAGATAAAAGCCAAGAGCGACGACATCGATCTTTCTGCAGGTGAGGCATATTCGCTTGACGACGATGATGATGAGGACGACGGCGCGTTCGATCTCAGTATTCTCGACGTGAAAGCCGACGAATGATAATGAAGTTTTTTGTTGAGGCCGTATCTCCTAATGCTGATGGGGATACGGTCGAGCTTAATATTCTTATTACCGACGGCGAGCATGAGCAACGGGAAAAATTCAACGTTTCGGCGGAGCAGTTTTCTGCATTGGGGCTGAAAATAAGCGGCGAAGCGCAGGAAATTGAGCGCGATGTGTTTGAAATGGCAGAAACGTATTCAAAAATAACGTCCGCCGTAAAAAAAGGAATAGAACTTATCGCTTTTTCGCAAAACACAAAAAAAGGACTTGCAAAAAAACTTATTTCCCGCGGGTTTGAAAAAGAGATCTGCATAGACGCTGTGGAATATCTTGAAAAGGTCGGGTATATAGACGAACGCGCCCAGGCGGAAATGCTGACGACGGAACTTACGGAAAGAAAACTTTATGGCAGAGAACGAATAAAAAACGAACTTTTCAAAAAAGAATTTTCACGCGATGTGATTGATAGCGCGTTTGATACCGAAATAGATTTCGATGAAATTTGTGCGGAACGAATAAAAAATACGATGGGTATTGAGCCGTTTATAGAAGGCGGTAATGCAAGAAAAAAAGCGTTTGCTACCCTTTTGCGATACGGTTTTTCATTTGAAAATATCAAAAATGCGCTGGAAATTATAAAAAACGAATTGTAAAAAAGAGCAGATTTTCTGCTCTTTTTTTGTCGGATAAAAGAAGAAAAACTCTCTCCGAAATGAAGCCGGAGAGGGAATGAATCCATAAAAACAAAAGAAACGGGAATCAAGATAAAGATTCTTTTGGTTACTTTTCTTTTCAAAGAAAAACCTCCGAAAAAAGAAATCGGAGGTTTTATGAGAAAAGTGATATAGAAGAAATATATTTTTTTAAAGATTCTTTTGGTTGCTTTTCTTTTCAAAGAAAAACCTCCGAAAAAGGGAAATCGGAGGTTTTATGAGAAAAGTGATATAGAAGAAAAATATTTTTTTAAAGATTCTTTTGGTTACTTTTCTTTTCAAAGAAAAACCTCCGAAAAAGAAATCGGAGGTTTTATGAGAAAAGTGATATAGAAGAAAAATATTTTTTTAAAGTTTCTTTTGGTTACTTTTCTTTTCAAAGAAAAACCTCCGAAAAAGGGAAATCGGAGGTTTGATGAGAAAAGTGATATAGAAGAAATATATTTTTTAAAGTTTCTTTTGGTTACTTTTCTTTTCAAAGAAAAGTAACTATTTGCAGATGCGAATAATAGCTTCGGCAAAAATTTTAGCATTTTGTTTCATACGTTCAATCGACATAAACTCGCCGGCTGAATGAATGTGGTTGTCTTCACCGATAAATTCCGCGCCGAA